>NZ_CP152041.1:0-597500 GCF_038630765.1 Bacillus sp. FSL K6-1033
ATGGAAAATATTTTGGATCTGTGGAATAAAGCACTTCAAAAAATAGAGACAAAATTGAGCAAACCTAGTTTTGAAACATGGATGAAGTCCACTAAAGCCCATTCTCTTCAAGGAGATACGCTGACTATTACTGCACCTAATGAATTTGCGAGGGACTGGCTCGAGTCAAGATACCTTCACTTAATTGCAGATACCATCTATGAACTGACAGGCGAAGAGCTCAGCATCAAATTTATCATTCCTCAAAATCAGGACGAAGAGGAAGCCATGCCAAAATCTCCAATCAAAAAAATGTCGAAAGAAGAACCCGTTGAAATTCCACAAAATATGCTGAATCCAAAATATACATTTGATACTTTTGTTATTGGTTCAGGCAACCGTTTTGCTCATGCAGCTTCACTTGCAGTCGCAGAAGCACCAGCAAAAGCATATAACCCGCTTTTTATTTATGGGGGCGTTGGTTTAGGAAAGACTCACTTAATGCATGCGATCGGTCATTACGTCATCGACCATAATCCATCAGCAAAAGTGGTCTATCTATCATCTGAAAAATTTACAAATGAATTTATCAACTCAATCCGGGACAACAAAGCAGTCGATTTCCGTAATCGCTATCGGAATGTAGATGTGCTTTTGATAGATGATATTCAATTTTTAGCAGGAAAAGAACAAACACAAGAAGAGTTTTTCCATACATTCAACACACTTCACGAAGAAAGTAAGCAAATCGTCATTTCTAGTGACCGGCCGCCAAAGGAAATTCCGACACTTGAAGACAGATTACGCTCTCGATTCGAATGGGGCTTAATTACAGACATTACCCCGCCAGATCTAGAAACGCGTATTGCGATCTTACGTAAAAAAGCAAAAGCAGAAGGTTTAGACATTCCGAATGAAGTCATGCTTTATATTGCCAATCAAATCGACAGCAACATTCGGGAACTGGAAGGTGCTTTGATTCGTGTTGTTGCTTACTCTTCTTTAATTAATAAAGACATCAATGCAGATCTAGCAGCTGAAGCCCTAAAGGACATCATTCCTTCATCAAAACCTAAGGTGATTACAATTAAAGATATTCAAAGAATTGTAGGGCAGCAATTTAATATTCGATTAGAAGATTTCAAAGCGAAGAAACGTACGAAGTCAGTTGCTTATCCAAGACAAATTGCCATGTATCTCTCTAGAGAAATGACCGACTCCTCTCTGCCTAAAATAGGAGAAGAATTTGGAGGTCGTGATCATACGACTGTCATTCATGCTCATGAGAAGATTTCGAAATTAATGGTTGAGGATGAACAGCTTCAGCAGCATGTCAAAGAAATAAAAGAACAATTAAAATAACCTAGCTGATATAATAAGTACGGGAAAATGTGAATAACTAGAGCATAGTCATACACAGTCTGTCCACATGTGGATAGGCTGTCTTTCCTTTCTTTCTACTGACTTATCCACATATTCACAAGCCCTACTAGTACTTCTACGATTTTTATTAAATAAATATATATACATGTCATTAAGAAAAATTAGGAGGACCACTATGAAATTCACGATTCAAAAAGATCGTCTTGTTGAAAGTGTCCAAGATGTATTAAAGGCCGTATCCTCTAGAACAACGATTCCTATTTTGACAGGGATTAAAATTGTTGCATCTGATGAAGGGGTTTCTCTCACAGGGAGTGATTCTGATATCTCAATCGAATCTTTTATTCCTCAAAGAGATGGAGATTTAGAAGTCATTACAATTGATCGACCAGGAAGTATTGTGCTGCAAGCCCGCTTCTTTAGCGAAATCGTTAAGAAACTGCCTATGTCTACAGTCGAAATTGAGGTAGAACAAAATCATCTGACCATCATCCGCTCTGGTTCAGCAGAATTTAATTTAAACGGCTTAGATGCTGAAGAATATCCGCATCTGCCACAAATTGAAGAGCATCATGCTTTTCAAATTCCAACAGATTTGCTTAAAAACCTTATCCGTCAAACGGTTTTCGCAGTGTCCACCTCAGAAACACGACCTATCTTGACAGGTGTAAACTGGAAGGTTGAAAAAGGTCAATTAATATGCACAGCAACGGATAGCCATCGTCTTGCTTTAAGAAAAGCGAAGTTGGATATTAACGAGGAAAGCTCGTACAATGTTGTCATTCCAGGAAAGAGTTTAACAGAGCTAAGTAAAATTCTTGATGATGGACAAGATCTTGTGAGCATCGTCATTACGGAGACACAGGTTCTCTTTAAAGCACAGAACGTGCTATTCTTCTCAAGATTGCTGGATGGTAATTACCCAGATACAGCTCGCCTCATTCCGCAAGAAAGTAAAACGGATGTAGTGGTGAATACGAAAGAATTCCTTCAAGCGATTGATCGCGCGTCACTTTTAGCAAGAGAAGGGCGTAACAACGTTGTGAAGCTTTCTGCTGATCCTGCGCAAAGCCTTGAAATCTCTTCTAATTCGCCTGAAATCGGTAAAGTAGTTGAAACGGTGCAAGCAGATGACATTAAAGGGGAGGATCTCAAAATCTCTTTCAGCCCGAAATATATGCTTGATGCTTTAAAAGTATTAGAGGGAACAGAGATTCATGTCAGTTTCACTGGCGCAATGAGACCATTCCTATTACGCACGCCAAATGATGATTCCATTTTGCAATTGATTCTTCCAGTTAGAACGTATTAATTTGGTCTAAAATGGCTGCTGTGTGAGCGCACAGCAGCTTTTTTCCTCGTTTTCTCAGCTTTCTTTCATCCCAGTTCGCTTTCCCCCTTTCCTTCTTGTCTTGTTTTTTAGTACAATTAGATATTAGTGATATTGAAAGAGGTCGATACAATGCCTAATCTGATAACGATTGAAACAGAAATGATTACATTAGGGCAGTTTTTGAAATTAGCGGAAGTCATTCAATCTGGTGGAATGGCGAAGTGGTTTTTAAGTGAACATGAGGTGTTCATCAATCAAGAGCCAGATAATAGACGGGGACGCAAATTATACCCAGGTGATGTTGTCGAGATAGAAGGTCACGGCACATTTCAAGTTGTGAATTAGAAACGGGTGACAATACATGTACATTCAAAGTCTGGCGTTAACTTCGTACCGAAACTATGAACACACCGAGCTTCAATTCGACAATAAGGTGAATGTGATGATTGGTGAGAACGCCCAAGGTAAAACGAACCTGATGGAAGCGATCTATGTATTGTCGATGGCAAAGTCTCATCGTACGTCAAATGATAAAGAACTTATCCGATGGGACGAAGACTATGCTAAAATAGAAGGTAGAGTCATCAAAAAAAATGGTCCACTCCCCATGCAGCTCGTGATCTCAAAAAAAGGAAAAAAGGGCAAGGTCAATCACATTGAACAACAGAAACTCAGTCATTATGTTGGTGCCTTGAACACCATCATGTTTGCACCAGAGGATCTCAGCCTTGTGAAAGGTAGCCCGCAAATCCGCAGAAGATTCCTCGACATGGAGATTGGACAAGTGTCTGCTGTCTACTTGCATGATTTATCGCTCTATCAAAAAATCCTCACTCAGCGAAATCATTACTTGAAACAATTGCAAACAAGAAAGCAAACGGATCAAGCGATGCTGGAGATTTTAACAGAGCAGTTGATTGATGCGGCAGCGAAGGTTGTCAAAAGACGACTGACTTTTACGAAACAGCTCGAAAAATGGGCGCAGCCGCTGCATTTTGGGATTTCAAGAGAGCTGGAAACGCTCACGCTCCAATACCAGACGGCCATAGAGGTATCAGAAGCGTCAGACTTGTCGAAAATAAAAAATAGCTATGAAGAATCGTTTCAGAAACTAAGAGACAGAGAAATAGACCGAGGGGTGACGCTATGGGGGCCTCACAGAGATGATCTTCTTTTCTTTGTGAATGGTCGGGATGTTCAGACATATGGCTCTCAAGGGCAGCAAAGAACAACAGCTCTTTCACTAAAGCTGGCAGAAATTGATCTGATTCATGAAGAAATCGGTGAATACCCAATTCTTCTACTCGATGATGTTTTATCTGAACTTGATGATTACAGACAGTCTCATTTGCTCCATACCATTCAGGGACGTGTACAGACCTTCGTCACCACAACAAGTGTTGAAGGCATCGATCACGCCACCTTGAAAGAAGCGGAAATTTTCAGAGTAGCCAGTGGAAAAGTAATTGACTGATAAATGAGGTGTGGGTCTTGTATATTCATTTAGGTGATGATTGTGTTGTTTCTACACGAGAGATTGTCGCAATTGTTGATTACAAAATGAGGTCATCTTCTGTTGTAGAGGAATTTCTTCAAAAACAAGAAGAACAAATCATTTCGTTGTCACAAGGGACACCCAAATCCATCGTCGTCACAACTGAATCCGTGTATTACTCTCCTCTTTCCTCAAGCACGCTCAAAAAACGTGCTTCATTTGTGATTGAAATTGAAGTCTAAAAGCTCAATTCATATAAATATATCGTTTAAGAAAAGTGTAGGTGAATGTACGTGGCAATGGAACAGCAACATAATAGTTATGATGAAAATCAGATACAGGTGCTCGAAGGACTAGAAGCGGTTAGAAAACGTCCAGGAATGTACATTGGGTCAACCAGTGCAAAAGGACTTCACCATCTTGTATGGGAAATTGTCGACAACAGTATTGATGAGGCTTTAGCTGGTTATTGTACAGACATTACAGTGCAAATTGAAAAAGATAATAGCATCACAGTGAAAGATAACGGCCGCGGAATTCCTGTTGGGATTCATGAGAAAATGGGACGTCCTGCTGTAGAAGTGATTATGACGGTTCTTCACGCTGGTGGTAAATTTGACGGCAGCGGTTATAAAGTATCTGGCGGTTTGCATGGCGTAGGGGCATCTGTTGTTAATGCGTTATCTACGACCTTAGACGTGACTGTATATCGTGATGGGAAAATTCATTATCAACAATTCAAACGCGGTGTTCCAGTTGGAGATTTAGAGATCATTGGTGAAACAGATGTAACAGGGACAACCACTCATTTTGTGCCAGATCCAGAAATTTTCACTGAAACCATTGAATTTGATTACGACACACTTGCTAACCGTGTACGTGAGTTAGCTTTCTTAACAAAAGGCGTCAACATCATCATTGAAGACTTACGCGAAGGTAAAGAGCGAAGAAACGAATACTGCTATGAAGGCGGTATTAAGAGCTATGTAGAACATTTGAATCGCTCGAAGGAAGTCGTTCATGAAGAACCTGTTTACATCGAAGGCGAAAAAGACGGAATCACGGTTGAAGTGGCATTACAATATAACGATTCCTATACAAGCAACATCTATTCCTTCGCTAACAATATCAACACGTATGAAGGCGGAACACATGAAGCAGGCTTTAAAACAGGTCTGACGCGTGTGATCAATGATTATGCTCGTAAAAATGGCGTATTCAAAGATGGTGACTCGAATTTGAGCGGTGAAGATGTACGAGAAGGCTTAACAGCCATTATCTCTATCAAACATCCAGACCCTCAATTCGAAGGACAAACGAAGACAAAGCTCGGTAACTCAGAAGCAAGAACCATTACCGACTCCCTCTTCTCCGAAGCACTTGAGAAATTCCTCCTAGAGAACCCTGATGCTGCAAAGAAAATTGTGGAGAAAGGTGTGATGGCAGCTCGTGCAAGAATGGCTGCCAAAAAGGCACGTGAGCTGACAAGACGTAAAAGTGCACTGGAAGTCTCTAGCTTGCCTGGGAAACTGGCAGACTGTTCTTCTAAAGATCCTTCCATCTCTGAGCTTTATATCGTAGAGGGAGATTCTGCGGGCGGATCTGCTAAGCAAGGTCGTGATCGACATTTCCAAGCGATCTTACCGTTAAGAGGGAAGATCCTAAACGTTGAAAAAGCCCGACTAGATAAAATTTTATCCAACAACGAGGTTCGTTCAATGATTACAGCGCTAGGGACTGGAATCGGAGAAGACTTCACTTTAGAGAAAGCACGTTATCACAAAATTGTGATCATGACTGATGCTGATGTTGATGGAGCGCATATTCGGACGCTACTCCTAACATTCTTCTATCGCTACATGCGTGAAATCATTGAAAACGGTTATGTGTATATTGCACAGCCGCCTTTATATAAAGTGCAACAAGGAAAGCGTGTTGAATACGTGTATAACGATAAACAGCTTGATGAACTGTTAAAAACACTGCCTCAAACACCGAAACCTGGACTTCAGCGTTATAAAGGTCTTGGAGAGATGAATGCTACTCAGCTTTGGGAAACAACAATGGATCCTGATGCGAGAACACTTCTTCAAGTGACACTTGAGGATGCAATCGATGCTGATGAGACTTTTGAAATGCTAATGGGAGATAAAGTAGAGCCGAGACGTAACTTTATCGAAGAAAATGCACAATACGTAAAAAATCTTGATATTTAGATAGGTATTCCCCCTTGAGAGCAACCTTATTTCTTGTTTGGAATAAGGTTGTTTTTCAAGAAACAGGGGCGTGAAACGAATGTCCTGGTTTTCTGCGTTTCGTTGATTTTCTAGTAAATAAATGTGTATAAAGGCAAGATTATTGATATAATGGAGAATAGTCTTGTGAAGATAAATACATATTTTACTCCCACATAATTTATTTCATGTGATACGTAAAGGGAGGTTCTTATAGTGAGTGAACAACATACACCAAATGTACGCGAAGTGAATATTAGCCATGAAATGCGTACGTCCTTTTTAGATTATGCAATGAGTGTTATTGTTTCGCGTGCATTACCAGATGTGCGAGACGGATTGAAGCCCGTGCATCGAAGAATTTTGTATGCGATGAATGACCTAGGTATGACAAGTGATAAACCATTTAAGAAATCTGCACGTATCGTTGGGGAAGTTATCGGTAAGTACCACCCTCACGGTGATAGCGCTGTATATGAAGCGATGGTTCGAATGGCGCAAGATTTCAACTATCGTAATATGCTGGTTGAAGGGCACGGGAACTTTGGTTCTGTCGATGGAGACGGTGCAGCAGCCATGCGTTATACCGAGGCACGTCTTTCTAAAATTTCGATGGAGATCCTGCGTGATATCACAAAGGACACCATTGATTATCAAGATAACTACGATGGCAGTGAAAGAGAGCCAGTCGTTATGCCTGCTAGGTTCCCGAACTTATTAGTGAACGGGGCAACTGGAATCGCTGTAGGGATGGCAACGAATATCCCGCCTCACCAACTAGGTGAAGTGATTGATGGGGTATTGGCAATTAGTCAAAATCCTGATATGACGACACAGGAACTAATGGACATCATTCCAGGTCCAGACTTCCCAACTGCGGGACAAATCATTGGCCGAAGCGGTATTCGTAAAGCGTATGAAACAGGACGCGGCTCTATTACATTACGTGCAAAGTCAAATATCGAAGAAACATCTAGTGGTAAGCAGCGCATTATCATCAACGAGATTCCTTACCAGGTTAATAAAGCTCGTTTGATCGAAAAAATCGCTGATCTTGTCCGTGATAAAAAGATTGATGGCATTACAGATCTTCGTGATGAATCTGACCGTAATGGAATGAGAATTGTCATTGAACTACGAAGAGACGCAAACGTCCATGTTCTATTAAACAATCTTTATAAACAAACGACACTTCAAACGTCCTTCGGTATTAACTTGCTTGCACTTGTTGATGGACAGCCGAAAGTGTTGTCTCTCAAACAATGTCTTGAATATTACCTTGAGCATCAGAAAGTGATCATTCGTCGAAGAACGGCGTATGAATTGCGTAAAGCGGAAGCAAGAGCTCATATTTTAGAAGGCTTAAGAATTGCGCTTGATCACTTAGATGAGGTCATTGCCTTAATTAGAGGCTCTCAAACTGCTGAAATTGCAAGAAATGGTTTGATGGAAAACTATAGCTTGTCTGAAAAACAAGCACAGGCCATTCTCGATATGCGACTCCAGCGTTTGACTGGTTTAGAAAGAGAGAAAATAGAAGATGAATACAAAGGGCTTGTTGAATTGATTGCTGAATTGAAAGCCATTCTAGCAGACAATGAGAAAGTTCTAGAAATCATTAGAGAAGAATTAACAGAAATCAAAGAACGCTTCAATGATACGCGCCGCACAGAAATTGTGACAGCGGGTATAGAAACAATCGAAGACGAAGATTTGATTCCTGTTGAAAATATAGTGATCACACTGACTCATAATGGTTATATTAAGCGCCTGCCTGCATCAACATACCGCAGTCAAAAAAGAGGCGGTAAAGGTGTACAAGGAATGGGAACCAACGAAGATGATTTCGTTGAACAGCTGATCTCAACATCTACGCACGATACGATTCTCTTCTTCTCTAATAAAGGGAAGGTCTATCGAGCGAAGGGCTATGAGATCCCTGAATTTGGACGAACAGCGAAAGGGATTCCGATTATTAACCTTCTTGAAGTAGAAAAGGGAGAGTGGATAAACGCCATTATTCCAGTCAGCGAATTTGATGAAGATTCGTATCTCTTCTTTACAACAAGACACGGTGTATCGAAACGAACGTCATTGTCTCAATTTGCAAACATCCGTAACAACGGTTTGATTGCACTCAGCCTGCGTGATGAAGATGAATTGATGGCTGTTCGTTTAACCAATGGTGAAAAACAAATCATCATCGGAACGAAAAAAGGAATGCTCATTCGTTTCGACGAGACAGATGTTCGTGAAATGGGACGTACAGCAGCTGGAGTTAAAGGGATCACACTTTCTGAGGATGACATCGTCGTTGGAATGGAAATCCTTGAGCCAGATGCAAACGTATTGATCGTAACTGAAAAAGGTTATGGTAAATTAACGCCTGAAAAAGAATATCGTGTCCAAAGCCGTGGTGGTAAAGGTCTGAAAACTTGCAAGATCACTGACAACAACGGTCCGCTTGTTGCAGTGAAGGCGACTAACGCTGAAGCTGAAGAAGACTTGATGATTATCACAGGCAGTGGTGTCATCATCCGTATGGCCGTTTCAGATATCTCCACAACAGGCCGAGTCACTCAAGGTGTCCGCCTGATCCGTCTAGGTGATGATGAACATGTCGCTACAGTGGCATTAGTAGAACAATCACCAGGAGACGATGAAGAGAATAGTGAAGAAAACGTAGAAAATGTAGAGTCAGATCAAGAGCAATCTGAGTAAAGATAAAGCCGGTTTTTCACCGGCTTTATTTTTTTTTGAAAAAACATGATTTTTTTTGAAGTTTATAATGCTTTTTTCATAGATATGTGTTAATCTTTCAAAGGAGCAAAAAGAGGCTCTATTTTTTATCTCTTTCATAACAAAAACTTCTTAAAAAAATAAAATGTTTTTCAAGAAAAATGTTGACTATTGATAGAGATATATGATATATTTAAGTGGTCGCTTTGAGAGAGTGACAAACAAGTTCTTTGAAAACTAAACAAGACAAAACGTACCTGTTAATTCGAGTTTTTATAAAAAAATCCTATGATACATCATAGGTAGTCAGTCAAACTGGCGAAAAGCAAAACTTCGGTTTTGTACTTTTTCGGAGAGTTTGATCCTGGCTCAGGACGAACGCTGGCGGCGTGCCTAATACATGCAAGTCGAGCGGACAGAAGGGAGCTTGCTCCCGGATGTTAGCGGCGGACGGGTGAGTAACACGTGGGTAACCTGCCTGTAAGACTGGGATAACTCCGGGAAACCGGAGCTAATACCGGATAGTTCCTTGAACCGCATGGTTCAAGGATGAAAGACGGTTTCGGCTGTCACTTACAGATGGACCCGCGGCGCATTAGCTAGTTGGTGAGGTAACGGCTCACCAAGGCGACGATGCGTAGCCGACCTGAGAGGGTGATCGGCCACACTGGGACTGAGACACGGCCCAGACTCCTACGGGAGGCAGCAGTAGGGAATCTTCCGCAATGGACGAAAGTCTGACGGAGCAACGCCGCGTGAGTGATGAAGGTTTTCGGATCGTAAAGCTCTGTTGTTAGGGAAGAACAAGTGCAAGAGTAACTGCTTGCACCTTGACGGTACCTAACCAGAAAGCCACGGCTAACTACGTGCCAGCAGCCGCGGTAATACGTAGGTGGCAAGCGTTGTCCGGAATTATTGGGCGTAAAGGGCTCGCAGGCGGTTTCTTAAGTCTGATGTGAAAGCCCCCGGCTCAACCGGGGAGGGTCATTGGAAACTGGGAAACTTGAGTGCAGAAGAGGAGAGTGGAATTCCACGTGTAGCGGTGAAATGCGTAGAGATGTGGAGGAACACCAGTGGCGAAGGCGACTCTCTGGTCTGTAACTGACGCTGAGGAGCGAAAGCGTGGGGAGCGAACAGGATTAGATACCCTGGTAGTCCACGCCGTAAACGATGAGTGCTAAGTGTTAGGGGGTTTCCGCCCCTTAGTGCTGCAGCTAACGCATTAAGCACTCCGCCTGGGGAGTACGGTCGCAAGACTGAAACTCAAAGGAATTGACGGGGGCCCGCACAAGCGGTGGAGCATGTGGTTTAATTCGAAGCAACGCGAAGAACCTTACCAGGTCTTGACATCCTCTGACAACCCTAGAGATAGGGCTTTCCCTTCGGGGACAGAGTGACAGGTGGTGCATGGTTGTCGTCAGCTCGTGTCGTGAGATGTTGGGTTAAGTCCCGCAACGAGCGCAACCCTTGATCTTAGTTGCCAGCATTTAGTTGGGCACTCTAAGGTGACTGCCGGTGACAAACCGGAGGAAGGTGGGGATGACGTCAAATCATCATGCCCCTTATGACCTGGGCTACACACGTGCTACAATGGACAGAACAAAGGGCTGCGAGACCGCAAGGTTTAGCCAATCCCACAAATCTGTTCTCAGTTCGGATCGCAGTCTGCAACTCGACTGCGTGAAGCTGGAATCGCTAGTAATCGCGGATCAGCATGCCGCGGTGAATACGTTCCCGGGCCTTGTACACACCGCCCGTCACACCACGAGAGTTTGCAACACCCGAAGTCGGTGAGGTAACCTTTATGGAGCCAGCCGCCGAAGGTGGGGCAGATGATTGGGGTGAAGTCGTAACAAGGTAGCCGTATCGGAAGGTGCGGCTGGATCACCTCCTTTCTAAGGATATATGGAGCAGCGTACGTTTTTCGTCTTGTTTAGTTTTGAAGGAACTTGCAAAAGATCCTACAACATCATATCTTCGATATGAAAGATGGGCCTGTAGCTCAGCTGGTTAGAGCGCACGCCTGATAAGCGTGAGGTCGGTGGTTCGAGTCCACTCAGGCCCACCATCTTCTATTAAATCGGGGCCTTAGCTCAGCTGGGAGAGCGCCTGCCTTGCACGCAGGAGGTCAGCGGTTCGATCCCGCTAGGCTCCACCAACGTGTTCTTTGAAAACTAGATAACAATAAGTAATACATTCACATTGAATGCAATGCAAAGTTCATCACACATAGTGATTCTTTCTAAAGTAAGAAATGGTTAAGTTAGAAAGGGCGCACGGTGGATGCCTTGGCACTAGGAGCCGATGAAGGACGGGACGAACACCGATATGCTTCGGGGAGCTGTAAGCAAGCTTTGATCCGGAGATTTCCGAATGGGGAAACCCACTGCTCGTAATGGAGTAGTATCCATACTTGAATACATAGAGTATGAGAAGGCATACCCGGGGAACTGAAACATCTAAGTACCCGGAGGAAGAGAAAGCAAATGCGATTCCCTGAGTAGCGGCGAGCGAAACGGGAACAGCCCAAACCAAGAGGCTTGCCTCTTGGGGTTGTAGGACACTCTATACGGAGTTACAAAGGAACGATATAAGCGAAGAGGTCTGGAAAGGCCCGCCAAAGAAGGTAACAGCCCTGTAACTGAAATGTTGTTCTCTCCAGAGTGGATCCTGAGTACGGCGGAACACGTGAAATTCCGTCGGAATCCGGGAGGACCATCTCCCAAGGCTAAATACTCCCTAGTGACCGATAGTGAACCAGTACCGTGAGGGAAAGGTGAAAAGCACCCCGGAAGGGGAGTGAAATAGATCCTGAAACCGTGTGCCTACAAGTAGTCAGAGCCCGTTAACGGGTGATGGCGTGCCTTTTGTAGAATGAACCGGCGAGTTACGATCCCGTGCAAGGTTAAGCAGAAGATGCGGAGCCGCAGCGAAAGCGAGTCTGAATAGGGCGCATGAGTACGTGGTCGTAGACCCGAAACCAGGTGATCTACCCATGTCCAGGGTGAAGTTCAGGTAACACTGAATGGAGGCCCGAACCCACGCACGTTGAAAAGTGCGGGGATGAGGTGTGGGTAGGGGTGAAATGCCAATCGAACCTGGAGATAGCTGGTTCTCTCCGAAATAGCTTTAGGGCTAGCCTCAAGGTAAGAGTCTCGGAGGTAGAGCACTGATTGGACTAGGGGCCCCTACCGGGTTACCGAATTCAGTCAAACTCCGAATGCCGATGACTTATCCTTGGGAGTCAGACTGCGAGTGATAAGATCCGTAGTCGAAAGGGAAACAGCCCAGACCGCCAGCTAAGGTCCCAAAGTATACGTTAAGTGGAAAAGGATGTGGAGTTGCTTAGACAACCAGGATGTTGGCTTAGAAGCAGCCACCATTTAAAGAGTGCGTAATAGCTCACTGGTCGAGTGACTCTGCGCCGAAAATGTACCGGGGCTAAACGTATCACCGAAGCTGCGGACTGTTCTTACGAACAGTGGTAGGAGAGCGTTCTAAGTGCAGTGAAGTCAGACCGGAAGGACTGGTGGAGCGCTTAGAAGTGAGAATGCCGGTATGAGTAGCGAAAGACGGGTGAGAATCCCGTCCACCGAATGCCTAAGGTTTCCTGAGGAAGGCTCGTCCGCTCAGGGTTAGTCGGGACCTAAGCCGAGGCCGAAAGGCGTAGGCGATGGACAACAGGTTGATATTCCTGTACCACCTCCTCACCATTTGAGCAATGGGGGGACGCAGGAGGATAGGGTAAGCGCGGTATTGGATATCCGCGTCCAAGCAGTTAGGCTGGGAAATAGGCAAATCCGTTTCCCGTGAAGGCTGAGCTGTGATGGCGAGCGAAATTTAGTAGCGAAGTTCCTGATTCCACACTGCCAAGAAAAGCCTCTAGCGAGGTGAGAGGTGCCCGTACCGCAAACCGACACAGGTAGGCGAGGAGAGAATCCTAAGGTGATCGAGAGAACTCTCGTTAAGGAACTCGGCAAAATGACCCCGTAACTTCGGGAGAAGGGGTGCTTCTTAGGGTGTTAAAGCCCCGAGAAGCCGCAGTGAATAGGCCCAGGCGACTGTTTAGCAAAAACACAGGTCTCTGCGAAGCCGTAAGGCGAAGTATAGGGGCTGACGCCTGCCCGGTGCTGGAAGGTTAAGAGGAGCGCTTAGCGTAAGCGAAGGTGCGAATTGAAGCCCCAGTAAACGGCGGCCGTAACTATAACGGTCCTAAGGTAGCGAAATTCCTTGTCGGGTAAGTTCCGACCCGCACGAAAGGCGCAACGATCTGGGCACTGTCTCAACGAGAGACTCGGTGAAATTATAGTACCTGTGAAGATGCAGGTTACCCGCGACAGGACGGAAAGACCCCGTGGAGCTTTACTGCAGCCTGATATTGAATGTTGGTACAGCTTGTACAGGATAGGTAGGAGCCTTGGAAACCGGAGCGCTAGCTTCGGTGGAGGCATCGGTGGGATACTACCCTGGCTGTATTGACCTTCTAACCCGCTGCCCTTATCGGGCAGGGAGACAGTGTCAGGTGGGCAGTTTGACTGGGGCGGTCGCCTCCTAAAATGTAACGGAGGCGCCCAAAGGTTCCCTCAGAATGGTTGGAAATCATTCGCAGAGTGTAAAGGCACAAGGGAGCTTGACTGCGAGACCTACAAGTCGAGCAGGGACGAAAGTCGGGCTTAGTGATCCGGTGGTTCCGCATGGAAGGGCCATCGCTCAACGGATAAAAGCTACCCCGGGGATAACAGGCTTATCTCCCCCAAGAGTCCACATCGACGGGGAGGTTTGGCACCTCGATGTCGGCTCATCGCATCCTGGGGCTGTAGTCGGTCCCAAGGGTTGGGCTGTTCGCCCATTAAAGCGGTACGCGAGCTGGGTTCAGAACGTCGTGAGACAGTTCGGTCCCTATCCGTCGCGGGCGCAGGAAATTTGAGAGGAGCTGTCCTTAGTACGAGAGGACCGGGATGGACGCACCGCTGGTGTACCAGTTGTTCTGCCAAGGGCATCGCTGGGTAGCTATGTGCGGACGGGATAAGTGCTGAAAGCATCTAAGCATGAAGCCCCCCTCAAGATGAGATTTCCCATTCCGCAAGGAAGTAAGATCCCTGAAAGATGATCAGGTTGATAGGTCTGAGGTGGAAGCGTGGTGACACGTGGAGCTGACAGATACTAATAGATCGAGGACTTAACCTATATTCTAATGTGAAAAATGAACATTGTTATCTAGTTTTGAGAGAACATTCTCTCCATCAGGTTTGGTGGCGATAGCGAAGAGGTCACACCCGTTCCCATACCGAACACGGAAGTTAAGCTCTTCAGCGCCGATGGTAGTTGGGGGTTTCCCCCTGTGAGAGTAGGACGCCGCCAAGCTTTTCAAAGGATCAGTTCCAATCGGAACTGGTCTTTTTTGTGTTTTCTTCTAGCAGCATCATGATATAAGCCGGAAACTTGTCCTCGGCAATCTCCATATAACGTTCAATCATGACATAATCATCACTAATGTATTGAGATAAAAGCTCGTACCACCATTCTGTTTCGTAGCGGGCAATCATACTGAGATTATACATTAACAAGTAATGGCTGATGATCTCAGGAATCCCTAAAAAGGCATCTCGCGTTGATGGAATGAACCATTGATTCATTTCTAAATCATAATGAAGATGAGTAGCAAGAGCAGGGTTTTCTTCTGAAAATACATCAAATGTTAGTTTTTTAGCTTCTCGTTGCTTAAGCTTCCAAGTTGTATGGAACTCAAAATATTCAATAAAACGTTCGGCAGACATGTTATAGAGCAAGGGAATATGATCTTGAATCAACATGCCATTTGCTTGTTCTATTTTCACTAAAGTAGAGGGTTGTTTTTGAAACTCCAGAATATGACCCATTTCAGGTATTTTTGAAAGGAGATTGATCATCGTAAATCGTTCATCTTCAAGACCATTTAAATGAAATAAGTGCTTTAATACATGCATACATAATCCGTTTCGCTGAATCTTGACTTCATCCTCACTAAAACGATAATGTTGCTTCTTTCTTTTTCTTGAGGTGACACCATGAGCTAAGACAGAGGTTTGAGAAGGATAGTCGGGATCCACTGTCAGCAAACATGCCTTTAACAGCTGTGCCATTCCATAAAACAATAAAATCGGTTTTAGTTCAAGCGGAGCTGATGCGGCTTGGTCATAAAATGTATGACCGTGCTTTAAAAAGTAAATAAATCGTTCACAGTTTTTATAGGCCTGCTGGTTTGCCTCCTGAATGTTCCGTTTCTCGTACTGTTGAAATAGAAACTTTTGGGAAGTTTCAAGTGAGTAAAAACGTTTTAAATCCTTCCATCCTGAACTTTTCATCTTCTTCCTCAACTCTCTTTATATTTTCTAAAAATTGCAACTGTTTGTTGCTTCCTTGACATGCTGTTTCCTAGTTGATAATCTACATATAATATTTTGCCGAAAAGAGGGGGATTTACTAATGTGGGAAAGTAAATTTTCAAAAGAAGGTTTGACGTTTGACGATGTGTTGCTTGTTCCAGCAAAGTCTGAGGTGCTTCCGCGTGATGTCAATTTATCAGTTGAGTTAACAAGCACTTTAAAGCTGAACATTCCAATTATTAGTGCAGGAATGGATACTGTGACGGAATCGCAAATGGCGATTGCAATGGCACGTCAAGGTGGTCTTGGAATCATCCATAAGAACATGTCTATTGAGCAGCAAGCTGAACAAGTGGACAAAGTAAAACGTTCAGAGCGTGGTGTTATTACAAATCCATTTTTCTTAACACCGGATCATCAAGTATTCGATGCAGAACATTTAATGGGTAAATATCGTATTTCTGGTGTACCGATTGTTAATAACGAACAAGATCAAAAGCTTGTTGGGATTATTACGAACCGTGACCTTCGTTTTATTTCGGATTATTCAATGAAGATTAGCGACGTGATGACAAAAGAGGAACTTGTGACAGCTTCTGTTGGAACAACATTAGAAGAAGCTGAAAAAATCCTTCAGCAATATAAAATTGAAAAATTACCTCTTTTAGATGACGAAGGAACATTAAAAGGTCTCATCACCATCAAAGATATTGAAAAAGTGATTGAATTCCCTAACTCCTCTAAAGATGCACATGGCCGTTTAATTGTTGGTGCCGCTGTAGGTGTCACTGGCGATACAATGACTCGTGTGAAAAAATTAGTAGAAGCCAATGTTGATGTGATCGTCATTGATACAGCACACGGTCATTCTCAAGGTGTTCTAGACACTGTATCGAAAATCCGTGAAACGTATCCTTCTCTTAACATCATTGCTGGTAACGTTGCAACAGCTGAAGCAACAAAAGCATTGTTTGAAGCTGGAGCAGATATTGTAAAAGTGGGTATTGGACCAGGATCGATTTGTACAACACGTGTTGTTGCAGGGGTCGGTGTACCACAAATCACAGCGATTTATGACTGTGCAACAGAAGCAAGAAAACATGGTAAATCTATTATTGCAGATGGTGGAATTAAATATTCAGGTGATATCGTGAAAGCATTAGCTTCTGGTGGACATGCTGTTATGCTGGGAAGCCTTCTTGCTGGTACATCTGAAAGCCCAGGAGAAACAGAAATTTTCCAAGGTAGACGTTTCAAAGTATATCGTGGTATGGGTTCTGTTGCTGCAATGGAAAAAGGAAGTAAAGATCGTTACTTCCAAGAAGATAATAAAAAATTCGTTCCAGAAGGTATCGAAGGACGTACACCGTATAAAGGACCAGTTGTTGACACTGTTTATCAACTTGTTGGCGGTATTCGCTCTGGTATGGGCTACTGTGGAACACAGGACTTACGTACTCTTAGAGAAGAAGCACAATTCATTCGCATGACAGGTGCAGGTCTTCGTGAGAGCCATCCACATGATGTACAAATTACAAAAGAATCACCAAACTACACAATTTCTTGATAAATTGTGACAATCAAATTACATTTGACAGGGTCTATGACTCTGTCTATTTTTTTTGTCTTTATTGTGATAAAATTTATACTGTTGTGTCGAAATAAGCCCTTGTGGATTAAATATATATGAAAAACGTCGAAAAAAGATGAATACGGAGGTATGACGATTGAACAGCAAGATGTTGAAACAGCTTATGGTCTCTATCCTTGCATTGGCATTGATTGTTACTGCATTTACCCCAATGTCCAAAGCAAAAGCGGCTGAAGATCCATTCAATGTGAATGCGAAAGCAGCCATCCTTATTGAAGCTTCTACAGGTAAAATTCTTTATAGTAAAAACGCAGAACAAAGACTGCCTATTGCAAGTATGGCAAAGATGATGACAGAGTATCTATTACTAGAGGCAATTGCTGAAGGCAAAGTGAAATGGGATCAAACATATACGCCAGATGATTACGTGTACGAAATTTCTCAGGACCGCAGTTTATCCAATGTTCCATTGAGAAAAGATGGTTCGTATACTGTCAAAGAACTTTATCAAGCAACGGCTATTTATTCAGCAAATGCAGCAGCAATTGGTCTAGCAGAGGTAATCGCTGGATCAGAATCAAAGTTTGTTGAAAAAATGAATGCAAAAGCAAAAGAACTTGGCTTAACCAATTACAAATTCGTGAATGCAACTGGATTAGAAAATAAAGACTTACATGGCAAACAGCCTAAAGGTACGGGACCTGATGAAGAAAGCGAAGTTTCCGCAAAGGATATGGCTTTGCTTGCACAGCATCTCATCAAAGATCATCCAGAAATTCTTGAAACAGCAAGCATCGCGAAAACAAAGTTCAGAGAAGGCACAGATGACGAAATGGACATGCCAAACTGGAACTTTATGCTTAAAGGACTTGTGAAAGAATATGAAGGCGTAGACGGTCTGAAAACGGGATCTACTGATTCAGCTGGTTCTAGCTTCACAGGTACAGCAAAACGTGGTGACATGCGTGTGATCGCAGTTGTCCTGAATGCTAAAGGAAATCTTCATACAGCTCGTTTTGATGTGGCGAAAAAATTGTTCGATTATGCCTTTAAAAACTTCACGATGAAAGAAATGTACAAAAAAGGCCAACAAATCAAGGGACATGAAAACATCGAAGTCGATAAAGGGAAAGATAAAGAAGTACCCGTCGTGACGAAAGAAGCTTTCTCTGTACCGGTTAAAAATGGTGACGAGAAGAGCTATAAAGCGAAAGTAAATATTGATAAAAAGAACCTAGAAGCTCCTATTAAAAAAGGAACAAAGGTTGGCATGCTGACGACTTCTTATTCTGGTGATGAGAAGGACTACGGCTATTTGAGTAAAGACCAATCAGGTGTTGAGCTTGTGACGAAAACAGGTGATGAAAAAGCAAACTGGTTCATCCTTGCAATGCGTGGTGTAGGTGGATTCTTCGCTGGCATTTGGGGCGGAATCGTCGACACAGTAAAAGGTTGGTTCTAATAAAAAAACTGCTCTCTATATATGAGAGCAGTTTTTTTATCGTTAAAAGAAAAGAGATTGTTTGTGGTTTTGAGGTGAAGACAATGCCTGCTGAAAAATACCACATAACTTTTCCATACCTTCCGTCAGTGCCTTTTCATTCACATAAGAAAAACTGAGACGTATATAATTCTGCTTCGGCTCCCCAGGATAGCAGACAGAGCCAGGCAGGAAGGTGATTTGTTGCTTCCGTGCCTCATGTAATAGGGCACGTGTATCGACCCAGGAAGGAAAGCTAAGCCACAAATTGAGCCCGCCCTGTGGGATTTGCCACGTGACGTCCTTTGGCGCATGCTTTGTCAACACATCCATCATCAAATCGCGTCTCACCTTCAAGGCAGTTCTTAATTTTTTCGTATGATCGATCATTTTCTTGGAAGTGAGAAACGGTAAGATCGCTTTTTGAGTGAGAAGTGGGCTCCCTAAATCATTATTGGCTTTTGCAGCTAATAAACGGTTAAATATAGAGCCTGACGCTGTAATAATTCCAATTCTGCATCCTGGAGCCAGTGTCTTGCTTAATCCTCGTAAATAAATGACGTGTCCATCGTGATCTAGGCTTTTAATGGGTGCCGGCGGTTTCTTTTCAAAATAAAGCTCACGATAAGGATCATCTTCTACAATGAGACAATCAATGCTTTGTGCCAGTAAAAGCAGCTGTTTTCTTCGTTTCATCGACATACTAGCACCTGTAGGACTGTGAAAAGTAGGAATGGTATAGATGAGCTTTGGTTTATATTTATCACAAATGCTTTGAAGCTGTTTCATGTTCATTCCTTCATGATCGACAGGAACCGTAATAATTCGTGCCCCCCTCCCCATAAAGACATCAATTGCGCCTGGATAAGTGGGCGCCTCCATGACAACTACATCATCCGGCCCGATAAATGTACGTGCCACTAAATCAAGTCCTTGCTGAGAACCGCTAGTGACAAGGATATTTTCAGGAGTAGAAGGAACATCTAATTTTTCTAGAAATGATTGAATGACCTGACGAAGCTGAAGGTCACCTTGGATTTCACCGTATTTTGACATGATTTGAGGATGCCGGGCTAGGACATGCTGCATTTCTTTTTCTAAATACCGGTTAGGTAAAAGACCAGGATCAATCATAGAGGAAGAAAGATTAATGGCTTCTTCGACATAGTGATACTGAGCGAATTGAGACCTCGGTAAATAATCTGGGATCGATAACTGCCAATCGTAAGAAGTAGATGATTGAACCGGGATGTCGGTTTGCTCATGCTGCTTATTCACAAATGTACCTTTCCCTTGTACAGTCGTTAAAAATCCGTCGTCCTTAAGCCGTGTATATGCTTTTGCTGCTGTGACAAGACTTACATTCAGCTGTTTCGCTAGATCACGTACAGTCGGCAGCTTATCGCCTTGCTGAAGCAGACCTGATTGAATGTGATCAACGATGGAAAAGTAAATCTGATTCGAAAGAGATGTATCTGAATGTCGATGGATATCAATATGCATGAAAATCCTCCAATGGGTGTGGAATTGTTATAGATGGTTTCAGATTGTTATAGATGTATTATAACATGTTAATAACACTTAAAAGAGGGAGTGATGCTTTTTTAACTATGAAACCTTGATATATAAGGGTTTCTTCTTTTTTATGAGCTAATTGAATTGTTATACTATTCTCTTTATTGTTATACTCTATCGCTTGTATGATAAAGGTGTTGAATCAATCGAATAGACAAATGGGAGGAAACAATTGTGAGCAATAAGGGAACTGAACGAGTAAAACGTGGAATGGCAGAAATGCAAAAAGGTGGCGTCATTATGGATGTCGTCAATGCTGAGCAGGCAAAAATCGCAGAAGAAGCAGGCGCAGTGGCAGTAATGGCACTAGAACGGGTACCAGCTGATATCCGTGCAGCAGGCGGTGTTGCCCGTATGGCAGATCCAAGAATCGTAGAAGAAGTACAAAATGCAGTAACGATTCCAGTCATGGCAAAAGCACGTATCGGCCACATCGTGGAAGCTCGTGTTCTTGAAGCACTTGGTGTTGATTATATTGATGAGAGTGAAGTGCTGACGCCCGCAGATGAGGAATTCCATTTAAATAAAAATGAATACACGGTTCCTTTCGTATGTGGCTGCCGTGATCTAGGTGAAGCGACTCGTCGTATTGCAGAAGGTGCATCTATGTTGCGTACAAAAGGTGAGCCTGGTACAGGAAATATTGTAGAAGCTGTTCGTCATATGAGAAAGGTCAATGCTCAAATTCGTAAAGTGGCGGCAATGAGTGAAGATGAATTGATGACAGAAGCCAAAAATTTAGGCGCACCTTATGAATTATTGCTTCAAATTAAAAAAGAAGGCAAATTGCCAGTTGTAAACTTTGCTGCTGGAGGTGTTGCGACACCAGCAGATGCAGCATTAATGATGCAGCTTGGAGCAGATGGTGTATTTGTCGGCTCTGGTATCTTCAAATCAGACAATCCAGCTAAATTTGCAAAAGCGATTGTAGAAGCAACGACTCATTTCACAGATTACCGTCTAATTGCAGAGCTTTCTAAAGAGCTTGGAACAGCGATGAAAGGAATTGAAATTTCAAATCTATTGCCAGAAGAGCGTATGCAAGAGCGTGGCTGGTAATTAAGGGAGCGCAAACGAACATGCTAACAATTGGTGTACTAGGGCTTCAAGGAGCGGTGAGAGAGCATATTCAATCGATTGAAGCTTGTGGCGCAGCGGGAAAGATCATCAAGCGGGTAGAGGAGTTAGAAATTGTTGACGGTCTCATTATCCCTGGTGGTGAAAGTACGACGATGAGAAGACTCATGGATACGTACCAATTCATTGAACCGATTAAAGCGTTCGCTGCTCAAGGTAAACCGATATTTGGGACTTGTGCCGGTTTGATTATGCTGGCAAAGCATATAGAAGATCGAGAAGATGCTCATCTTGGACTGTTAAATGTATCTGTTGCACGTAATTCGTTTGGCAGACAGGTAGACAGCTTTGAAGCAGATGTAGAAGTGAAAGGACTGGATGCGCCGTTTACAGGAGTGTTCATCCGTGCGCCTCATATCATCAGCGCAGATGAGAGCGTAGAGGTCATGGCTGAGTATGACGGCAGGATTGTGATGGCGAAAGAAAACAATATCTTAGGTTGTTCTTTTCATCCAGAGCTGACAGACGACCATCGGTTAACACAGCTGTTTGTTGAGATGGTGGAGTCCTATAAAACGAAGCTTGCTGTATAAAACGGTTGAAAAGAGATAAAACTTATAGTACATTAAAATCACAATCAAAGATCGAAAAAGCGTTGACGGGAAATAGTAAGAAGCCCCTCTTTCTCAGAGAGCCGATGGTTGGTGAGAATCGGTGAAAGATGCATTCTGAATCCATCCTTGAGCGAAATGCTGAAACACGAAGTAAGCATTTACGGTGATGCCGTTACAGAGGAAAGAGGAAAGCATGCTTTTGGCGTGTTTTCAATCAGGGTGGCAACGCGAGAGCTCTCGTCCCTTTCATGGGATGAGGGCTCTTTTTATTTTTCGATAAAAAAGGAGTGTTACACATGCTGGATATTAAACAACTGCGCACGGATTTTGATCAAATCAAAGAAAAATTAGCCCATCGAGGCGAAGATTTAGCGGATTTTGATAAGTTTGGTGAACTGGATCAAAAAAGAAGAGAATTAATCGGCAAAACAGAAGTATTAAAGAGCCGAAGAAATGAAGTATCACAGCAAGTGGCTGTTCTAAAAAGAGAAAAGAAAGAAGCCGATCACATTATTCAAGAAATGCGTGAGGTAGGCGATGAGATTAAGAAGTTAGATGATGAATTAAGAACAGTAGAGGAAAGCCTGCAAACCATCCTATTCTCAATTCCAAACATCCCTCATGACTCTGTACCAGTCGGTGAAACAGAAGATGACAACATTGAAGTGAGAAAATGGGGCGAACAGCCAGCCTTCTCATTTGAACCAAAGCCGCATTGGGATGTAGCGGATGAACTGAAAATTTTGGATTTTGAACGTGCAGGAAAAGTGACAGGAAGCCGTTTCGTTTTTTATAAAGGGCTAGGAGCACGGCTAGAGCGTGCACTTTATAACTTTATGCTGGATTTACACGTAGATGAATTTGGTTTTACTGAAGTACTACCACCTTATATGGTCAACAGAGCAAGCATGACAGGAACTGGACAGCTTCCAAAGTTTGAAGAGGATGCTTTTAAAATTCGAGAAGAAGATTATTTCCTCATTCCAACGGCTGAAGTGCCAATTACGAATATGCACCGTGACGAAATTCTTGAAGGAGAGCAGCTGCCAATCAATTATGCAGCGTTTAGTGCTTGCTTTAGATCAGAAGCTGGTTCTGCTGGCAGAGATACGCGCGGACTCATCCGTCAGCACCAATTTAACAAAGTAGAGCTTGTGAAATTTGTCAGACCAGAAGATTCTTATGAAGAATTAGAAAAACTAACAAACCAAGCAGAAAAAGTTCTTCAATTATTGAACCTGCCATACCGTGTCATGAGCATGTGTACAGGAGATTTAGGCTTTACGGCTGCGAAGAAATACGATATCGAAGTATGGATTCCAAGCCAAAATACGTATCGTGAAATTTCTTCTTGCAGTAACTTTGAAGCGTTCCAAGCGAGACGAGCAAACATTCGTTTCCGCCCTGAGCCTAAAGCCAAGCCAGAACATGTGCACACATTAAATGGATCTGGTTTAGCAGTAGGAAGAACTGTTGCAGCCATTTTAGAAAACTATCAACAAGAGGATGGAACAGTGATCATTCCTGAGGTGTTACGTCCTTATATGGGAAATAAAGAAGTGATAAAATAAGATGCCGTCATGGCATCTTATTCTTTTTACCTAAACTTCTACAGCTTTTCTAAAATAAGCCGATAAAAGAACTAAAAGCATCTAGGAAAGAAGGAATAACCTTGAATAGGCTTGACTATTATGTTGAAATGGCTCAATTACTCAGAAAAGTTCTAGATGAAAGTGTTCTTTTCGGCATCACTGATACAGAAAAGGTACTTTGCTATTATCCATCGACCACAGTAGATTTTGGCATTAAAGTAGGGGACGCTTTAAACCCAGAGGACCAAAACGTGGCGACGACATTAAGAGGACAAGAATATGATGGGCATTTGCCAGAGTCTTTATATGGTTATGAAATTGCTGTAAAAGGTTATCCGATTTTTGATGAAGATAGAAAAGTGATTGGCTCTTTTTTAGTGGCTTTTTCACATCATCGTGAGAAGAAATTAAGCGGCTATATGGAACATATCAATAAAGTAGCGAAAGAATTACAAGGTGGAATCGAGCAAATTGCTGCTCATTCTCAAGAACTGGCTGCGACAAGCTTAGAAATTAGTGAGCAGGCCGGAAGAGCAGAAGAGAAATCCGCAAACATTGAAGAAGTCGTCAAAACCATTGGCGGTATTGCGAGACAAACAAACCTGTTAGGACTCAATGCTGCAATTGAAGCGGCAAGAGCAGGTGAAAATGGAAAAGGCTTTGCTGTTGTTGCAGACGAGGTACGTAAGTTATCAGATGGATCAAAGGAAGCAGCTGAAACCATTAATGCATTTTTAAAAGAAATCCAAGACAGCATTGGCACTTTATCTGAAAATATCTCACAAATCAGCAGTTCAACAAACGAACAAGCTAAACAAGTGACAGACTTTACAAAGATTATTGAGTCATTAAATGATTTTAAAGAAGAGATGAATCTTTTTATAGAAGAAATTAGACAGGATACGTAATAGATGAAGAGCAGCCGATAATCGGCTGCTTTTTATAGGCTAAACATCATACCAAAATCAAATGTTGAAAATTTTTTCGAAAAGATGTTGACTTAAAATAAGATGATATGATATATTAATTCTTGTCGATACGGAGGAATACCCAAGTCCGGCTGAAGGGATCGGTCTTGAAAACCGACAGGGGTGTCAAAGCCCGCGGGGGTTCGAATCCCTCTTCCTCCGCCATATTGATTTTACCTTAGTTGAATTGAAACGCATAAAAATTGGAAATTGTCAAACCGCTGCATTCGAGAAATGCAGCGGTTTTTTTTATTTTGTGTTAGAGCGATTTTTTTGAATAACAGAAGCAATTTCATGAAGAATTGGATCAAGTGAGCTTTCATCATGAAGTAAGTCATAATCTTCAATATTAATTTTAATCACAGGGCACAGATCAAATTGTTCAATCCATTCTGTATATCGAGTGTACATTTCTTCCCAATATGCTCGATCGGTTTGAGTTTCCATCTCTCTCCCGCGCTCTTCTATACGATGTAATATATGATCTAAATCCCCATGTAAGTAAATGAGGACATCTGGGTGAGGGAAGTAAGGTGTCATCACCATCGCCTCAAATAGACTCGTATACGTTTCATAGTCCACCTCTGACATGGTACCTTTGTCTGCGTGCATTTTAGCAAAAATACCAGTGTCCTCATAAATGGACCGATCTTGTACATAACCTCCACCAGACTCGAAGATTCGTTTCTGCTCCTTAAAACGTTCAGCTAGAAAATAGACCTGTAAATGAAAGCTCCATCTTTGGAAATCTGAATAAAAAGGCTCTAAGTATGGATTATCATCTACTTTTTCGAGAGAAGTTTGAAATCCTAGCTTGTCCGCTATTGTTTTCGTCATGGTCGATTTTCCGACACCAACTGTCCCTGCAATTGTAATGACAGCATCCTTTGGTATTTCAATATTTTTCATAGTACTTGCTCCTTTATGTTCTGTACAATTTGCTGGTAATCTTGCTGTGAGGAAACGAAGTCTGTATGATCGCCTTCAATTGTAATGATAGAAAGACCTGGGTCAGTTTGTTTTAAATGCTCGATGGCTAACTCATAATCTTCAATCAGGGTTTTTAAATATGCTGGATCAATGTCTTCTTCAAAAGATCGGCCTCTCATCTTTATTCTATCAAGTAAGGTGGGAAGGCTGGCTTTTATATAGATCATGGCATTTGGTTTAGGAAGATCATCTGTCAGCAAGTGATAGATCTTTCTGTATTTATCCATGTGCTTTTTAGATAAGGTTCTTTCTGCAAAGATCATATTTTTATAGACATGATAATCAGTGACAATCGGCTGCTGTTTTTTGACATAGTTCTCTTCAATAGATTCTAACTGTTTAAACCGATTGCATAGAAAGAACATCTCAAGCTGAAAGCTCCATTGTTCCATATCTTCATAAAATTTATCTAAGAATGGATTTTCTTCTACAATTTCTTTTACTAAAGGAAATTGAAATTCCTTTGAAAGCATTGTAGCCAAGGTTGTTTTTCCGGCTCCAATTGGGCCTTCCACTGCAATAAAAGGGGCAGGATACATAGGCGTTCTCCTCTATCTATAAAGTTGTCAAACCAATGTATATTGTACCATACCCCTTCTGAGAGATAGAGCGTATGAATTACGATGTCGTTCTTTTTTCAATATTAAATTGATCTGATAACAACAACCAGTTTTGTGGGAAGGATAGACCTAATTTCCAGTAAGCAATTCCATTTAGGTTTAACTCTTTAATGAGATTAAATTTGGCTTGAATGGATCTTGCATCTTCAAACCAAACCTCGTGTTCTTTGTTGTTAGCATCTGTATAACGGAAATAAGGTGCTTGTGCTGTTTCGTCATATAAAATGGATACATTATTCTCTCTAGCAATGGCGATCGCTTGTTGAGGGCTGACGGCTTTGGCGATAGGGCCTCCTTGAACATAAGGGAGTGTCCAATCATATCCATATAAATTCTGCCCCATCACAATTTTATTGGCAGGTATGACAGTCAGTGCATATTCAATGACTTGGCGGACAGGGCCGATCGGAGAGACGGCTTGTGCAGGCCCGCCGCTGTAGCCCCACTCATAAGTCATTAGCACAACATGATCAACAATCTTTCCAATTGCTTCATAGTCATGCGCCTCATACCATTTTCCTTTCTGTTCACTGCTTGTTTTAGGAGCGAGTGCCACAGAAATAGTCCAACCCTGTTGATGAAAACGAGTTGTTGCTTCTCTTAAAAATTGAAGGTAGGCTTCTTTATCAACTGGGCGTAAATATTCAAAGTCAAAATGGATTTCTTTTAATTGATACTTTTGAGCAACGCGGACGATTTCATTTAATAATGTCGTTTTGACAGATTGATTTGTTAAAAGGATTCGCCCGAGTTCATCACTAAATTTATCATTCTCTAGATTTGTGACTACCATGGATAAAACCGTTCTGCTTTGAGCGGCAATCTGAGGCAATTGATCTAATGGTGGCTCGCGAAGTGTTCCGTCTCTTTGCGCTTGAAAACTAAAAGCGCCGAGATGTGTTAAGTATGGAGATGCCTCTCTGGCTGCTTGCTTTAAATTTTCGCTGACTTGGTTTCCGCGTGGTTCTATATAAGCATTAGAATTAATATTTCTTTTCGGTCTTTGTGGAATATAAAGCAAGAAGCGAATAGGCAATATAGCTTCAGGTCGAATCCGATTCACACGTGCCAATTCTTCTACCGAAATTTGAAATTTTCTTCCAATTTGATAAAGTGTATCATTTTGTTTGACCTCATAAAATTGACCTCTAATAGGGATGACAATTGTTTGTCCAACGACTAGTTGATTTGGTGTTTCGATGTCGTTGGTCCGAATGATTTCATTTACCGTTGTTTTAAAACGCATGGCAATCTCATTTAACGTATCTCCTCTTTTGACAACATAAATTTGAATGGTCAACGCCCCCTTTGTTATTGCTAACAATTTATGAGGGTGTTGGATAAATCATGTTTGATTTTCATCCGTGATCTCTTTAGTGATTGTGATTTTGGCGAGAAGAACGTTCTCCATCATCGTTAAAGCGTACTCGTTGTCCCTATCATCATTTGAAGCAATACAATCTTTAGGTACAGTGAGGTTGTACTCTCGCATGTAAGCGTCATTTGCAGTGAACAGGACACAGATGTTTCCGGCAATTCCAGTTAAAATAAGTTCTTGCACACCTAATTCATTTAGGAGTGTCTCTAGTGCTGTTCCGTAAAAAGCAGAGTGCTTAGGTTTAATTAAGAAGTAATCATCTTTAGATGGTGCCATTTGCTCTAAAATAGGGGCACTTCTTTCGTTTTTACATGTTTCCATAACAGCTTTGATATCAGCCTTCCAGAGTCCATAGTGGTCGTTGATATAGATAATTGGCCAATTTTTCTTGAAAGCGTGTTGTTTAAGGGCTAAAATTTTATTGGTCATTTGCTCTGTTTTTTCAGCGAGCACATGTCCCATTTCGAAATCAAAATTATTGATCATGTCAATAATAAGCAGTGCCTTTGGTTGTTTTGGCAAATCAAGACCCCCTTTAAAAGATTGTGATAATATGTTAACCTCAATATCCTTTAAAAAAACATGAAAAGAGAGCCGTGCTATGACGAAAGATGAACAGTTTATGCAAGAAGCTATTTCTGAAGCTTTGAAAGCAAAACAAATAGGAGAAGTTCCAATCGGTGCCGTCATCGTTGTTGATGATCAAATTGTAAGCCGTGCTCACAATTTAAGGGAAAGTGAACAGCGATCAATTGCTCATGCGGAATTACTTGCTATTGATGAAGCGTGTAAAATGACTGGTAGCTGGCGTTTAGAAGATGCTGTACTTTATGTTACACTCGAACCGTGCCCAATGTGTGCAGGCGCTATTGTACTTTCAAGAGTGAAAAAGGTCGTTTTTGGTGCCTATGATCCTAAAGGTGGATGTGCTGGTACTTTAATGAATTTATTGGACGATGAGCGGTTCAATCATCAGTCTGAAGTCATTGGCGGTGTGCTTGAAAATGAGTGTGGTGAGCTGTTAAGTCAGTTCTTTCGAGACCTCCGTCAGCGGAAGAAGCAAGCGAAAAGTAAATGAATGGATGTCGTTTGCAATTTTATCACTTAGAAGGTATACTTATGTCTGCGTCACCAACAATTTAATATTCATTTTGCCGTGCTAAGCGGGGAGGTAGCGGTGCCCTGTACTCGCAATCCGCTCTAGCGAGGCCGAATCCCTTCTCAAGGTTCGTTTACTTCAAGGTCTGCCTTAAATAAGTGGTGTTGACGTCTGGGTCCTGCGCAATGGGAATTCATGAACCATGTCAGGTCCGGAAGGAAGCAGCATTAAGTGAAACCTCTCATGTGCCGCAGGGTTGCCTGGGCCGAGCTAACTGTTTAAGTAACGCTTGGGGTAGCGAATCGACAGAAGGTGCACGGTAAATCAATATTAAATGTAACTCATCTAGTTTATCTAGGTGAGTTTTTTGTTGCTATTGAAAGAATATATCAGTTGTTTTGTTTATACAAATAGCAAAAAAGCCATTTTCAGGGTGAGTTTTTTTGAATTAATTCATAGAGGGAATGAATGTTCTTGTTGATCTGACAGACATTTTCAGAAAGCAGGAAAACACGTTTTTTAATCAAGAAAAGTAAAAAGTTTTTAAAGGAAATGCCCTTTTTCGTTTATTAGAAAATAAAGGTGTACTTTTGAATTGATCGTTGCATCATGTATAATGAACATGATGATAAATGGAGGAGGGCGTATTTGTGAGTTATCAAGCTTTATACCGAGTGTTCAGACCTCAAGTTTTTGAGGATGTTGTTGGACAAGAACACATCACAAAAACGTTGCAAAATGCCCTTTTGCAGAAAAAGTTTTCTCATGCTTACTTATTTTCAGGTCCTAGAGGAACAGGTAAAACAAGTGCTGCCAAGATTTTTGCGAAAGCAGTGAACTGTGAAAAGTCACCTGTTAGTGAGCCGTGTAATGAGTGTGATGCCTGTAGAGGGATTACGACCGGTTCGATTTCAGACGTGATTGAAATAGATGCTGCCTCAAATAACGGGGTAGATGAAATTCGGGATATACGTGATAAAGTGAAATTTGCTCCTTCAGCGGTTACATATAAGGTTTATATTATAGATGAGGTACATATGCTCTCTATCGGGGCATTTAATGCACTTCTTAAAACGCTAGAGGAACCACCTGCTCATTGTATCTTTATTTTGGCTACCACAGAGCCTCATAAGATTCCTCTTACCATCATATCAAGATGTCAGAGATTTGATTTTAAACGGATCACGACAAAAGATATTGTTGGACGAATGGAGAAAATTGTAGATGCAGAAAGCCTAAATATACAAGAGGGTTCACTCGAGATTATCGCTAGTGCGGCAGATGGAGGCATGCGTGACGCACTCAGTCTCCTTGACCAAGCGATCTCATTTAGTGGTGAACAGCTCACAATTGATGATGCACTGCTCATTACAGGTGCTGTATCTCAGCATTTCATTAGTCAGCTTGCTGAAGCCATTTTTGAGCAAAATATTGCGATAGCGCTGGATACGTTAAATGAATTGCTTCAACAGGGGAAAGATGCCGCAAAATTAATAGAGGATATGATCTTCTACTTTAGAGATATGCTTCTTTACAAAACAGCACCGGATCTTGAAGGTGTCCTTGAAAAAGTCAAAGTCGACGATAAGTTTGTGGCTCTTTCAGAACGTGTGGCACCTCAGTTTCTTTATGAAACGATTGAAGTGCTGAATAAAAGCCATCAGGAAATGAAATGGACAAACCATCCTAGAATTTTCTTTGAAGTAGCTGTGGTTAAGCTCTGTCAGTCAACGGCTGGTGCTGTATCATCTCCGGCTGATTCCGACCTAACAGCGTTAACGAATAAAATAGACAGGCTGGAACAGGAGCTATCTAGGCTAAAAGCTGAGGGTGTTCCAATGACTCAGTCTCAGAGTCCTCAAGCCAAAACGGAAGCACCTCGACCTCAAACGAGTAATAAAAATGGTTATCGTACACCTGTCGGTCGAATTCATGAGATTTTAAAAGAAGCGAAGCGACCGGAACTAGAAAAAATAAAAGGCAAATGGGGAGAGCTTCTTGCCCAATTAAAACAGCAAAATAAGGTATCTCACGCTGCGCTATTAACAGATAGTGAACCAGTTGCGGCGGCAACTCATGCCTTTGTTTTAAAATTCAAATTTGAAATACATTGTAAGATGGTGGCCGAAGATAAAAGTGGTGTTCGAACCAATCTTGAGCAACTGCTAGAATCTATGCTAGGAAAAAGAGTGGAATTAGTTGGCGTTCCTGACGCTCAATGGGGTAAAATAAGAGAAGAATTTTTAAGAGATCATCAGCCTGAAGAACAAGCAGATGGTCAGGCAGCTTCTGCTGAAGAAGATCCATTAATTGCAGAAGCAAAGAAGTTAGTAGGAACCGATTTAATTGAAATTAAAGATTAACAATTTGAAAGAGAGTGGTGTTCATATGCGCGGTGGAATGGGAAATATGCAAAAAATGATGAAACAAATGCAAAAAATGCAGAAGGATATGGCTAAGGCTCAAGAAGAGCTTGCAGAAAAAGTCCTTGAAGGTACGGCAGGTGGCGGCATGGTCACTGTAAAAGTAAATGGACAAAAAGAAGTCGTTGATGTGGCGATTAATGAAGAAGTTGTTGATCCTGAAGACATCGATATGCTTCAAGATCTTGTACTTGCAGCAACAAATGATGCATTGAAAAAAGTTGATGAACTAACAAATGAAACAATGGGTCAATTCACAAAAGGAATGAACATGCCAGGTTTATTCTAGGAGGAATAACTGAAGATGCAATATCCTGAACCAATATCAAAGCTGATTGATAGCTTTATGAAATTGCCAGGAATCGGACCTAAAACTGCGGTCCGTCTGGCTTTTTTTGTTCTTAGTATGCAAGAAGATGTCGTGCTGGATTTTGCGAAGGCACTTGTTAATGCAAAGCGTAATTTAACTTATTGTTCTGTTTGCGGACATATCACCGATCAGGATCCTTGTTATATTTGTGAAGATACAAGAAGAGATCAATCTGTGATCTGTGTGGTGCAGGATCCAAAAGATGTGATCGCAATGGAAAAAATGAAAGAATACAACGGCTTATATCATGTGCTTCATGGTGCTATTTCACCAATGGACGGAATTGGACCAGAGGATATTAAAATTCCTGACCTATTAAAAAGATTGCAAGACGATCAAGTCACAGAGGTCATTCTTGCAACCAACCCAAACATTGAGGGTGAAGCGACAGCTATGTATATCTCTAGATTGTTGAAACCATCAGGAATTAAACTCTCTCGCATTGCTCACGGACTCCCAGTAGGTGGAGACTTAGAGTATGCGGATGAAGTCACACTTTCTAAGGCTCTAGAAGGCAGACGTGAGATGTAGGAAGGAGAAGTACGGTACATGGGTTTTCTTCGCAGAAAATCAATTCGAAAAGAATTCGATGAGATATTAATTCAACAGCTTTTTAAGCAAAAGGAAGAATGGAACAGACAAAAAAAGCTTGTCGCAAATAGCGTTGAGCCTTCACCGGACATTCTATTCGAATTAAAGCTTGCTCAAGCGAAGTACTTTTTCTATCTGAGAGAAGCGAAAAAGAGAAATTTACGTTTAAACAACTGGAGATAGCAGGTCTATTTTCCATAATCCTCTCATATGCTTGTACTATTCATATGAAGAGGAGATGAGAGGATTATGGAACCTGTTATTGTGATTGGTTCAATTTTGTTAGCTGTTTTATTGTTGTTTATGTCGGGTGTTCAAGCGAATCCATTCAAATGGTTAGGGCTTATCGGAATAAAATTTGTCGCAGGTGCTCTTTTTTTATTTTGTCTCAATTTATTCGGCGAGAGTTTAGGGCTTCATGTTTCCATTAACCCTGTAACGAGCGGAATTAGTGGTTTGTTGGGCATTCCAGGTGTAGCAGCTTTAGTCGTAATTGAAAAGTTTATTATTTAATGCAAAATATTGTTGACTTTGATTATATATGGTGGTAAATTAATATACGTCGCTGATGACGAAGAAACGAAAAAACATAATAACAAAAAAGTTGTTGACACTAACAACTTGGATGTGATAAGATGTTCTAGTCGCTTCTGAAGCGGTAAACAAGTTCTTTGAAAACTAAACAAGACAAAACGTACCTGTTAATTCGAGTTTTTATAAAAAAATCCTATGATACATCATAGGTAGTCAGTCAAACTGGCGAAAAGCAAAACTTCGGTTTTGTACTTTTTCGGAGAGTTTGATCCTGGCTCAGGACGAACGCTGGCGGCGTGCCTAATACATGCAAGTCGAGCGGACAGAAGGGAGCTTGCTCCCGGATGTTAGCGGCGGACGGGTGAGTAACACGTGGGTAACCTGCCTGTAAGACTGGGATAACTCCGGGAAACCGGAGCTAATACCGGATAGTTCCTTGAACCGCATGGTTCAAGGATGAAAGACGGTTTCGGCTGTCACTTACAGATGGACCCGCGGCGCATTAGCTAGTTGGTGAGGTAACGGCTCACCAAGGCGACGATGCGTAGCCGACCTGAGAGGGTGATCGGCCACACTGGGACTGAGACACGGCCCAGACTCCTACGGGAGGCAGCAGTAGGGAATCTTCCGCAATGGACGAAAGTCTGACGGAGCAACGCCGCGTGAGTGATGAAGGTTTTCGGATCGTAAAGCTCTGTTGTTAGGGAAGAACAAGTGCAAGAGTAACTGCTTGCACCTTGACGGTACCTAACCAGAAAGCCACGGCTAACTACGTGCCAGCAGCCGCGGTAATACGTAGGTGGCAAGCGTTGTCCGGAATTATTGGGCGTAAAGGGCTCGCAGGCGGTTTCTTAAGTCTGATGTGAAAGCCCCCGGCTCAACCGGGGAGGGTCATTGGAAACTGGGAAACTTGAGTGCAGAAGAGGAGAGTGGAATTCCACGTGTAGCGGTGAAATGCGTAGAGATGTGGAGGAACACCAGTGGCGAAGGCGACTCTCTGGTCTGTAACTGACGCTGAGGAGCGAAAGCGTGGGGAGCGAACAGGATTAGATACCCTGGTAGTCCACGCCGTAAACGATGAGTGCTAAGTGTTAGGGGGTTTCCGCCCCTTAGTGCTGCAGCTAACGCATTAAGCACTCCGCCTGGGGAGTACGGTCGCAAGACTGAAACTCAAAGGAATTGACGGGGGCCCGCACAAGCGGTGGAGCATGTGGTTTAATTCGAAGCAACGCGAAGAACCTTACCAGGTCTTGACATCCTCTGACAACCCTAGAGATAGGGCTTTCCCTTCGGGGACAGAGTGACAGGTGGTGCATGGTTGTCGTCAGCTCGTGTCGTGAGATGTTGGGTTAAGTCCCGCAACGAGCGCAACCCTTGATCTTAGTTGCCAGCATTTAGTTGGGCACTCTAAGGTGACTGCCGGTGACAAACCGGAGGAAGGTGGGGATGACGTCAAATCATCATGCCCCTTATGACCTGGGCTACACACGTGCTACAATGGACAGAACAAAGGGCTGCGAGACCGCAAGGTTTAGCCAATCCCACAAATCTGTTCTCAGTTCGGATCGCAGTCTGCAACTCGACTGCGTGAAGCTGGAATCGCTAGTAATCGCGGATCAGCATGCCGCGGTGAATACGTTCCCGGGCCTTGTACACACCGCCCGTCACACCACGAGAGTTTGCAACACCCGAAGTCGGTGAGGTAACCTTTATGGAGCCAGCCGCCGAAGGTGGGGCAGATGATTGGGGTGAAGTCGTAACAAGGTAGCCGTATCGGAAGGTGCGGCTGGATCACCTCCTTTCTAAGGATATATGGAGCAGCGTACGTTTTTCGTCTTGTTTAGTTTTGAAGGAACTTGCAAAAGATCCTACAACATCATATCTTCGATATGAAAGATGGGCCTGTAGCTCAGCTGGTTAGAGCGCACGCCTGATAAGCGTGAGGTCGGTGGTTCGAGTCCACTCAGGCCCACCATCTTCTATTAAATCGGGGCCTTAGCTCAGCTGGGAGAGCGCCTGCCTTGCACGCAGGAGGTCAGCGGTTCGATCCCGCTAGGCTCCACCAACGTGTTCTTTGAAAACTAGATAACAATAAGTAATACATTCACATTGAATGCAATGCAAAGTTCATCACACATAGTGATTCTTTCTAAAGTAAGAAATGGTTAAGTTAGAAAGGGCGCACGGTGGATGCCTTGGCACTAGGAGCCGATGAAGGACGGGACGAACACCGATATGCTTCGGGGAGCTGTAAGCAAGCTTTGATCCGGAGATTTCCGAATGGGGAAACCCACTGCTCGTAATGGAGTAGTATCCATACTTGAATACATAGAGTATGAGAAGGCATACCCGGGGAACTGAAACATCTAAGTACCCGGAGGAAGAGAAAGCAAATGCGATTCCCTGAGTAGCGGCGAGCGAAACGGGAACAGCCCAAACCAAGAGGCTTGCCTCTTGGGGTTGTAGGACACTCTATACGGAGTTACAAAGGAACGATATAAGCGAAGAGGTCTGGAAAGGCCCGCCAAAGAAGGTAACAGCCCTGTAACTGAAATGTTGTTCTCTCCAGAGTGGATCCTGAGTACGGCGGAACACGTGAAATTCCGTCGGAATCCGGGAGGACCATCTCCCAAGGCTAAATACTCCCTAGTGACCGATAGTGAACCAGTACCGTGAGGGAAAGGTGAAAAGCACCCCGGAAGGGGAGTGAAATAGATCCTGAAACCGTGTGCCTACAAGTAGTCAGAGCCCGTTAACGGGTGATGGCGTGCCTTTTGTAGAATGAACCGGCGAGTTACGATCCCGTGCAAGGTTAAGCAGAAGATGCGGAGCCGCAGCGAAAGCGAGTCTGAATAGGGCGCATGAGTACGTGGTCGTAGACCCGAAACCAGGTGATCTACCCATGTCCAGGGTGAAGTTCAGGTAACACTGAATGGAGGCCCGAACCCACGCACGTTGAAAAGTGCGGGGATGAGGTGTGGGTAGGGGTGAAATGCCAATCGAACCTGGAGATAGCTGGTTCTCTCCGAAATAGCTTTAGGGCTAGCCTCAAGGTAAGAGTCTCGGAGGTAGAGCACTGATTGGACTAGGGGCCCCTACCGGGTTACCGAATTCAGTCAAACTCCGAATGCCGATGACTTATCCTTGGGAGTCAGACTGCGAGTGATAAGATCCGTAGTCGAAAGGGAAACAGCCCAGACCGCCAGCTAAGGTCCCAAAGTATACGTTAAGTGGAAAAGGATGTGGAGTTGCTTAGACAACCAGGATGTTGGCTTAGAAGCAGCCACCATTTAAAGAGTGCGTAATAGCTCACTGGTCGAGTGACTCTGCGCCGAAAATGTACCGGGGCTAAACGTATCACCGAAGCTGCGGACTGTTCTTACGAACAGTGGTAGGAGAGCGTTCTAAGTGCAGTGAAGTCAGACCGGAAGGACTGGTGGAGCGCTTAGAAGTGAGAATGCCGGTATGAGTAGCGAAAGACGGGTGAGAATCCCGTCCACCGAATGCCTAAGGTTTCCTGAGGAAGGCTCGTCCGCTCAGGGTTAGTCGGGACCTAAGCCGAGGCCGAAAGGCGTAGGCGATGGACAACAGGTTGATATTCCTGTACCACCTCCTCACCATTTGAGCAATGGGGGGACGCAGGAGGATAGGGTAAGCGCGGTATTGGATATCCGCGTCCAAGCAGTTAGGCTGGGAAATAGGCAAATCCGTTTCCCGTGAAGGCTGAGCTGTGATGGCGAGCGAAATTTAGTAGCGAAGTTCCTGATTCCACACTGCCAAGAAAAGCCTCTAGCGAGGTGAGAGGTGCCCGTACCGCAAACCGACACAGGTAGGCGAGGAGAGAATCCTAAGGTGATCGAGAGAACTCTCGTTAAGGAACTCGGCAAAATGACCCCGTAACTTCGGGAGAAGGGGTGCTTCTTAGGGTGTTAAAGCCCCGAGAAGCCGCAGTGAATAGGCCCAGGCGACTGTTTAGCAAAAACACAGGTCTCTGCGAAGCCGTAAGGCGAAGTATAGGGGCTGACGCCTGCCCGGTGCTGGAAGGTTAAGAGGAGCGCTTAGCGTAAGCGAAGGTGCGAATTGAAGCCCCAGTAAACGGCGGCCGTAACTATAACGGTCCTAAGGTAGCGAAATTCCTTGTCGGGTAAGTTCCGACCCGCACGAAAGGCGCAACGATCTGGGCACTGTCTCAACGAGAGACTCGGTGAAATTATAGTACCTGTGAAGATGCAGGTTACCCGCGACAGGACGGAAAGACCCCGTGGAGCTTTACTGCAGCCTGATATTGAATGTTGGTACAGCTTGTACAGGATAGGTAGGAGCCTTGGAAACCGGAGCGCTAGCTTCGGTGGAGGCATCGGTGGGATACTACCCTGGCTGTATTGACCTTCTAACCCGCTGCCCTTATCGGGCAGGGAGACAGTGTCAGGTGGGCAGTTTGACTGGGGCGGTCGCCTCCTAAAATGTAACGGAGGCGCCCAAAGGTTCCCTCAGAATGGTTGGAAATCATTCGCAGAGTGTAAAGGCACAAGGGAGCTTGACTGCGAGACCTACAAGTCGAGCAGGGACGAAAGTCGGGCTTAGTGATCCGGTGGTTCCGCATGGAAGGGCCATCGCTCAACGGATAAAAGCTACCCCGGGGATAACAGGCTTATCTCCCCCAAGAGTCCACATCGACGGGGAGGTTTGGCACCTCGATGTCGGCTCATCGCATCCTGGGGCTGTAGTCGGTCCCAAGGGTTGGGCTGTTCGCCCATTAAAGCGGTACGCGAGCTGGGTTCAGAACGTCGTGAGACAGTTCGGTCCCTATCCGTCGCGGGCGCAGGAAATTTGAGAGGAGCTGTCCTTAGTACGAGAGGACCGGGATGGACGCACCGCTGGTGTACCAGTTGTTCTGCCAAGGGCATCGCTGGGTAGCTATGTGCGGACGGGATAAGTGCTGAAAGCATCTAAGCATGAAGCCCCCCTCAAGATGAGATTTCCCATTCCGCAAGGAAGTAAGATCCCTGAAAGATGATCAGGTTGATAGGTCTGAGGTGGAAGCGTGGTGACACGTGGAGCTGACAGATACTAATAGATCGAGGACTTAACCTATATTCTAATGTGAAAAATGAACATTGTTATCTAGTTTTGAGAGAACATTCTCTCCATCAGGTTTGGTGGCGATAGCGAAGAGGTCACACCCGTTCCCATACCGAACACGGAAGTTAAGCTCTTCAGCGCCGATGGTAGTTGGGGGTTTCCCCCTGTGAGAGTAGGACGCCGCCAAGCTTTTCAAAGGACCAGTTCCAATCGGAATTGGTCTTTTTTGTATTTTAAAAAAGGAACAAACACTCGATCTGGCATGGATACATATACTAAACTATCATCTAAAACATTCTTAATTTTGTATACAATTGAAAGCGCTAGGGCATACTGAAGCTATAAGTGGAGGTGTCACAATGAGCAAAAAAGAGCGAGAAGCAATTTGTTTGATTTGTGAAGAGAAAAAAACAAAGGGAATTTATTTATATCATCAGTTTTTATGCCGAGATTGTGAACGGAAGTTAATTTCTACATCAACCTCGGATCCTAGTTATGCTGATTATGTAAGAAAGCTTAAAAATCTTCATACGCCGCCTTTGTATTCATAGACCATTAGATGGTCTTTTTTTATGGGCAATCGGGGATTGGGCCTGTTTTTTGGAACTTAGTTTGGACTTCAACCGTAATAAATAATAAGATAAACAGAGAGCCTGATTATTCATAGGAGTCGATGAACATGAAATCAATTTTTTACACATTTGTATGGGCCGTTCTCTCTACTCTTTTTTCGCTGGTGATTTTAACTGTCAGTATTGGTGTTTTCCATCATCATGTTGGATTGTCGATACTGTATGCGATGATTGGGTGGGGTGTGATGTTTGCAGGAAGCCGATGGGCTGCCTTCCAGTTGTTTTTGAAGAAACACGGACTGTCTCGCAGTGATTATGTATATATTAAACAGCACTTAAAAGAAGCCGCGCAAAAGCTGGTTCGTTTGAAGAAAGCTTTATTTGCTGTGAAGAACGTACAGACGATCAAGCATAATTATGAAATTCTTCGGCTTGCCAGACGCATCTATACGATAACAAAAAAGGAACCGAACCGGTTTTATGATGCACAGCGGTTTTATTTTGAGAGTTTGGATTCTGTTGTTGAATTAACTGAGAAATATGCACTGCTGTATAATCAGCCGAATCGTAGCCATGAGCTTGAAATGACATTAAGCCAAACTCGAGTCACGCTGACTGAACTGCAAAAGCAATTAACGAATGATTTACAGCAAGTTTTAGGAAGAGATATAGAAGCACTTCATATTGAACTTGAAGTGGCCGATAAAATGATTAAAAAATAGATATGAAAGGAGTCAAACTCGATGAAACCAGAAGATCCAGTCATACCACCAGCCCCATCTACTACAGATCTTCCGTTTCGGGTGTTTGATACCTTATCTGATGAGGAAAAGCAGGAGGCGCTACAGCGAGCTGAGAAGATCCCTGACCATCCACAAAAACTGCTTTTCTATGGCACACGTGTGCAGGAACGATTGTTAGAACAATCAAAACAAATGATGCAATATGTGGAGAAAAAAGATATTGACCAAATCGGAGACGTTCTAGAAGCTTTTTTACAGCAACTGCATTTAGTGGAGCCAGAGGATTTATTGCCAAAGAAGCGAGGCTTTTTTTTAAGGTTATTTCAGCGAGAAAAGCGTTCTACTCAGGAGATCATATCTCGTTTTAAACAAGCAGAAGCACAGATAGAGAGATTGTCAGCAAGGCTTCGTTACGCAAGAGGCGTGTTAATTTCGGACCATAAGTTATTGGAGCGTTTATTTGAAGAAAATCAATCATACTTTCAAGAGATGACGTTACAGGTTGCAGCAGTTGAAGCAAAATTGTCGCTGTTAGAGCAACATGCAGAATCACAGTCACATGATCGGACATTAGAGGAACAATTGATGAGTCGGGAAGTCGATGAAGAAGAATATATGGAGAGATTAAAAGAACGGAAGTATGATTTGTTGTTGAGCCGTCAAATCGCACTGCAATGTAATGCCCAAATTCGAATGATTCAGCATACAAACCATACATTAGCCAATCATATTCAATCAACTGTTTCCGCATCAATTCCTTTATGGATCAACCAAATGTCGATTGCGTTCAATCATATTCAGCAGCGAGCCAATTCAGCGCTTGAGCAGCGTATCCAGCAAACATATGAACAGGTATCGAAGCAGCAAGGACAGCTGCTTGAAGATGCATCCTTAACGCCTATAGATACGTTGAAAAAGCTTCAGCACCAATTGGCCGAAACATTGCAGGAAACGTTGCAGGTAAAAGAACATGGGAGCCAAGAACGAGCTCAATTAAAAAGTAGCATGCATGAGGCAGAGCAGAAGCTGGTGAATCATAAACCAATAAAGGAATGAGAATCCACCTTTCAGTTCACTTGTTTGAACGTTATAATAGATATAAGATATCGTTTAAGTGAAAAGGGTCGATTTGTTTGAAAACACCTTTATATACAGCATTATCACAACATGCGGAAAAGAAGCCCTATTCTTTTCACGTTCCGGGACATCACAATGGAGATGTCTTTTTTGATGAGGCACGGTCCTATTATGCATCCATTCTTCAGCTGGATGTGACAGAACTTGAAGGTCTAGATGATCTTCACCATCCGACTGGGGTGATTCAAGAGGCAGAGGATTTATTGGCAAAGCTATATGGAGCTAAACAAAGTTTTTTCCTTGTGAATGGCACAACCGTTGGCAATTTGGCGATGGTGATGTCTGCGTGTCAGGCTGGGGAGGGCATTTTCGTTCAGCGAAATTGTCATAAGTCTGTGTTCCATGCGATTGAGCTTGCGGGAGCGACGCCTATTATGTTAGAAACTGAGAGTGATCCGCACTTGCACGTCCCAACTCATGTGACGGAGGAAACAGTCAAACAAGCTATGGCGACACATCCTAACTGCCGGGCAATCGTTTTGACATATCCGAACTACTACGGACATGCAGCTGATTTATCAGGACTCATTCAAATGTGTCATGAAGCTGGCATCATTGTATTAGTTGATGAGGCACATGGTGCTCATTTTGTATTAGGCGGTGCCTTTCCTCCATCTGCCCTTTCCTATGGAGCAGACGTGGTGGTACAATCAGCACATAAAACCCTTCCGGCAATGACAATGGGGTCTTATCTCCATCTTCAAGGAGACCGAATTGATATGAAGCGGATAAAGACGTTATTAACGATGCTTCAAAGCAGTTCACCTTCCTATCCAATTATGGCTTCGTTAGATGTGGCGAGAGCTTATGTGGAGGAGTTGAAGGGAAAAGGGTTAATGGACGAAATCCTGAGAGACTTGGCAAAGCTGAAAGCACAGTTCAATATGATCTCCAATCTCGAAGTGGTTGAGTCTGACTCTTTACCTATGGATCCATTAAAATGTGTCATTCGTTCAACAAAAGGGCTGACAGGCTATGAACTCAAAAAGGTGCTTGAGTCGGTGGAGGTTCACCCAGAACTTGCGGATGAACATCAAGTCTTACTCGTTTTTGGTCTAAGGCAGACAAAGGACGTTCCTTTTACAGCTATAGAGCAGGCTCTTCAGCAAAGTGATTCATTGCTTGTAAAAAAAGAGCCTCGAACGAGATCGCTCTTCTTAGAGGACGATCAGCAAAAGCGAGATGTAGAAGCTGTTCCATTCGAAAAAGCAGCTGGCCGGATTAGTGCAGAATCGGTCATTCCCTATCCGCCTGGTATTCCTTTGATGATTAAAGGAGAACCGATTGAATCAGATCAAATTGCGACGTTAAGCCGTTTGCTTGGGCATCAAGTTCATGTGCAAGCAAGTCAGGTGATTCACCAGAGAAAATTATATGTTTATATAGAAGAGGAGACACTATGAGCGGTATGTTTATTACGTTTGAAGGGCCTGAGGGTGCTGGAAAAACGACAGTGATTCGAAAAGTGTACGAAGAAATGGAACGTCAAGGCTATGCAGTGATGGCGACACGTGAGCCTGGAGGCATTGACATTGCAGAGCAAATTCGTGAAGTCATTTTAAATGAAAAAAATACAAAAATGGACGCAAAAACAGAGGCATTGCTTTATGCAGCAGCTAGAAGGCAGCATTTGGCTGAAAAAGTAGAACCGGCATTGAAGCGGGGGGAAACTGTTTTATGTGATCGTTTTGTCGACAGCTCCCTTGCTTATCAGGGCTATGCGAGAGGGCTTGGGATTGAAGAAGTCAAATCCATTAATGATTTTGCCATTGATGGCACGATGCCGCAAATGACCATTTACTTTTCCATTACACCAGAGGAAGGTCTAAAGCGAATTGATGCCAATCAAGGAAGAGAAAAAAATCGATTAGACATGGAAACACTGAATTTTCATCAAATGGTCAGAGAAGGATATGAGCTGCTGATTGCGCAATCACCAGAACGATTCCGTGTAGTAGATGCGTCTCAGCCTGTTCAGGATGTCTTTAATGAAGTGTTTCAGCTGATTCAGGACACATTAAAGAAAAATCAAATATGACCTCATTCCCAATCGTTGTTATAATATAGAGGAAGACATCGGCATGTCACCTGTGCCTAAAATGAAGGAGGCCAATCAAATGAAATTAATTGTTGCCGTTGTACAGGATCAAGATAGCAGCAAGTTATTGAAAATATTGACCGAACATCAATTCGGCGTGACAAAATTAGCTTCGACTGGTGGATTTCTAAAGTCTGGGAATACGACTTTTATCATTGGTTGCGATGATGTCCGAGTGGATAAAGCGTTACAGCTAATCAAGGAAAATTGCCGTAAACGAGATCAAATGATCGCGCCTGTATCACCAATGGGTGGAAATGCAGATTCATATGTACCATACCCTGTTGAGGTTGAAGTTGGTGGAGCTACCGTCTTTATTCTGCCAGTTGAACAATTTCATCAATTTTAAGGATGGGTTGCTGTGAAAATTAATCAAGATATGCGGCTGCTTTTAGAAAAGCGTGAACTTCAAGCGATGAAAGGAAGCCAAACTTCAGCATCGTTTAAATCATCGATGGAGACACAAAGTGGAAAAATGCGTTTAGAGCAGCTGACAGTCATGCTGAGCGATATCGAAGTCTTCGGCAAAAAACTGACAAAGTCACGAAACCTTAAAGATTTGGCTAGGTTTAAAGGACTTGTGAAACGCTTTGTAAAAGAAACAGTCGATAATGGATTAAATATAGAGACATCAAGGAGCTTTGACATTTATGGCAACACACGAACACTCGCTTTAGTCAAAGCATTAGATGAAAAGCTGATTGAGTTAACAGAGGATATGATGAATCAAGAGAAACCCTCGATTGATTTGCTTGAACGTATTGGAGAAATAAAAGGTTTATTGATTAACCTTTACACATAGAGAGTGATAACATGGCAATTAGCTGGGATGACATGAATGATCTACAGCCGCGCGTCATGCGGCTGATTTTTAATAGTATTGATAAAGACCGACTGGCTCATGCTTACTTATTTGAAGGAAAAAAAGGGACAGGAAAGCTAGATGCTGCGATGCTTTTAGCGAAGAGCTTTTTTTGTTTGGAAGCAGGAGTGAAACCATGCGAGTCCTGTCAAAACTGCAAAAGAATTCAGTCTGGCAACCATCCAGATTTACATCTAGTGCAGCCTGACGGTCAATCAATTAAGAAGGCGCAAGTGCAGGCCTTGCAGGAGGAATTTACAAAAGCAGGCGTAGAATCGCATCGGAAAATGTATATCATTCTCCATGCGGACAAAATGACGGTCAATGCTGCGAACAGTTTATTAAAGTTCCTAGAGGAGCCCAACCGGGAAACGATGGCAGTTTTAATCACTGAACAATCGCATAAAATGCTGGATACGATTATTTCAAGATGTCAGATGCTTAGCTTTCAGCCGCTGCAGCCGCAATCTTTGGAGCAGCAGCTTTTACAAGAAGGCGTGTCTCAGGATCTCGCAAGGCTTTTGTCGAATTTAACCAATAATTTAGCAGAAGCACTCGAATTAAGTCGAAATGATCAGTTTGCAGAGTCTAGAGCGAAAGTGATAAAATTGTATGAAGTCTTACACCAGCGAAAGGAACATGCATTTTTTTATATACAAGATCAATGGATGCCTTTTTTCAAAGAGAAAGACCTTCAAGAAACTGGTCTTGATATGCTTTTATTTATATATCGTGATGTATTGTCGATTCAAATAGGAAATGAAGATAAAGTCATTTATCAAGACTTATTCCAGACAATGAAGCAGCACGCGCTGCATTCCACACAGCAAATGGTGACGAATCAGATCCTTGCTGTATTAGAAGCGAAAAAGAGACTTCAATCCAACGTGAATGCCCAAGGGCTAATGGAGCAATTGGTGTTGATGTTGCAGGAGGGATAAGCTTGTACAACGTAATTGGTGTTCGCTTTAAAAAAGCGGGCAAAATCTATTATTTCGATCCTAATGGATTTCATATAGAAAATGATAGTTGTGTCATTGTAGAAACGGTTAGAGGTGTTGAGTACGGGCAAGTGGTCATCGCCAATAAAAAAGTAGATGAACACGATGTGGTTCTCCCTTTGCGTAAGGTGATTCGCGTCGCAGACGAACGAGACCGGCTCATCGTTGAGGAGAACAAAGAAGCAGCGATGGCAGCCTTTGACACATGTCTTCAGAAAGTAAGTGAACACGGCCTGGAAATGAAACTGGTCGATGTCGAATTTACATTCGACCGCAACAAGGTCATCTTCTATTTTACAGCGGATGGCAGAGTAGATTTCCGTGAGCTGGTCAAGGATCTTGCATCTATCTTCAAGACGAGAATTGAACTTCGTCAAATCGGTGTAAGAGACGAGGCGAAAATGCTAGGCGGCATTGGTCCGTGTGGACGTATGCTTTGCTGTTCAACTTTCTTAGGAGATTTTGAACCTGTGTCCATTAAAATGGCAAAAGATCAAAACCTCTCGTTAAACCCTACCAAAATTTCAGGGCTTTGCGGCCGTTTAATGTGCTGCTTGAAATATGAGAATGATGAGTACGAAACAGCAAAAGAGCAATTACCGGACATCGGTGAAACGATTCAGACGTCTAATGGCTCTGCAAAGGTAGTAGGGCTTAATATTTTAGAACGAATTTTGCAAGTTGAATTAACCGGGCAAGAAAAAGTGATAGAATATACTTGGGAAGAATTAATACAAGAAGGCGTTGTATCTGCACAAACAACTGAGTAACGAGGTGTGCCACCTTGGATAAAAAGGAACTATTTGATACGGTGATTAATTTAGAAGAACAAATCGGTTCTCTTTATCGCCAGCTAGGTGATTTGAAAAATCATATCGGTGAAGTGATTGAAGAAAATCATCAGCTGCAGATGGAGAATCAGCACTTGCGTGAACGTCTGGATCAATCCGATCGAGATAAATCGTCTGAGGCAGAGCATGATTCTGCCCAGAAGCCAAGTCATTCTGATATAGGAGAAGGTCATGATAACCTAGCTCGTTTATATCAGGAGGGCTTCCATATTTGTAATGTACATTATGGGAGCATTCGGAAAGAGGGAGACTGTTTGTTCTGTCTGTCATTTTTAAATAAAAAATGAGAAAAGGCTTCCGCTGAATCGGGAGCCTTTTTCACAGGAAAAGAAAGGATACATCATGGTTTCGTTAAGAGAAGATGAACGTTTAGACTACTTGCTTGCAGAAGATATGAAAATTATTCAAAGTAAAACGGTGTTCGCCTTTTCATTGGATGCAGTGTTATTAGCAAAATTTGCGTATGTGCCGATTCAAAAAGGGGAGATTATTGATCTTTGTACGGGAAATGGCATCGTTCCATTGCTGCTTTCGACGAGATCTAAAGCCTCTATTACAGGAGTTGAAATTCAAGAACGCCTGTTTGATATGGCAAAGAGAAGTGTGGCGCATAATCAACTGGAGCAGCAGATTGAGTTGATCCATGGTGATTTAAATGATATGCCTAAACGGTACGGAAACCACAAAGTAGACGTGATTACTTGTAATCCGCCATATTTTAAGACTCCTTCTAAGGATGAAATCAATGAAAATGAGTATTTGGCGATTGCACGTCATGAGATTCATTGTACATTAGAAGATGTCATTCGTGTTTCTTCCACTTTGTTAAAGCAAGGAGGCAAACTGGCAATGGTTCACCGCCCTGGACGTTTGCTTGAGATTGTTGAAATGATGAAGAAATACCGAATTGAGCCAAAACGAATTCAATTTGTATATCCGAAACAGGGAAAAGAAGCGAATACCATTTTAGTGGAAGGGATGAAAGATGGAAAGCCGGATTTGAAAATCCTCCCGCCGCTTTTTGTTTATGGAGAAGACCAAGAGTATACAAAAGAAATCAGGACGATACTGTATGGAGAAGCATAGTCATTATTTCTATGTATTGAAATGTGCAGATGGCAGTTTGTACGCTGGGTATACAAATAACTTACAAAAAAGGCTGACTGCCCATAATAGTGGGAAGGGTGCAAAGTATACGAGAGCTAGACGGCCGGTGGAACTCTATTACCACGAATGCTTTTTCACCAAAAGAGAAGCCATGCAACAGGAATATCGTTTCAAAACGTGGACACGTCGAAAAAAGGACATGTATATAGAAGAAAAGCGAATCAAAAAGGAGGCGGCACATGAAAAAGACACAGAAAAGCTTTGATGGTCAATCAGAAATGGGTATTCTTTATCTCGTACCAACCCCGATTGGAAACTTAGAAGATATGACGTTTCGAGCGATACAAACGTTAAAAGATGTAGACTATATTGCCGCAGAAGATACGAGACAAACGAAAAAGCTTTGCCATGTCTATGAAATTGATACCCCATTAACGAGTTATCATGAACATAACAAAGATAGCAGTGGTCACAAGTTAATCGAATGGTTAAAAGAAGGAAAGAACATTGCACTCGTGAGCGATGCCGGTTTACCGACGATCTCTGATCCAGGAGCCGAAGTGGTTCGCGACTTTACGAACATCGGAGGCTATGTCATTCCGTTACCTGGTGCAAATGCAGCACTTACGGCGCTCATTGCGTCAGGAATCGCACCTCAGCCATTTTTCTTTTACGGTTTTCTTGATCGTCAAAAAAAGGAAAAGAAAAAACAGCTGGAAGCATTGAAGAAACGCCAAGAAACAATTATTTTCTATGAAGCGCCCCATCGGTTAAAAGAAACGCTGACTGTGATGAAAGAAGTGTGGGGGAACCGGAATATTGCCATTACGAGAGAACTGACAAAGAAATTTGAAGAGTTTATTCGTGGAGATTTAGAATATGCGCTGACTTGGGTGACAGAACAACAAATCCGTGGTGAGTTCTGTCTCGTTGTACAAGGAAATGATCAGGATGAAGAAGAACTGAATGAAGAAGCTTGGTGGAATTCTTTATCTGAAAAAGAGCATGTGATCCATTACATAGAGGAAGGGTTAACGTCAAAAGAGGCTATTAAACGTACTGCGGTCGAACGTGGTGTGCCAAAGCGAACGATCTATGATGCGTATCATATTGAACAATAAAGAAAGGTTCTTGCAAACGGTGCAAGAACCTTTTTATATAAAACTTATTTTTGTGATTGAAGTTGGTTTTGGATTTCGTTAATGATTTGCTCTGCACCTTCACGGCTAAGAACTAATTTACCATTAGCAAGTTTAAGGTTATCGTCTGATACTTCACCTGTTACTTGGCAAGTCATGTTTGGTTTATATTTTTTTAGGATAATTTTTTCATCATCAACATAAATTTCCAAAGCGTCTTTTTCTGCGATTCCTAACGTACGGCGAAGCTCGATTGGAATCACCACGCGTCCTAATTCGTCAACTTTACGTACAATACCTGTAGATTTCATCTTCATTCTCCTCCCAAAAAGTTCTTATTCTTAATATAATATTATCTTCGTCATTATTCGACAAATTCCTTACATTCCTAGCATAACAAGGTTTCCATAAATCGTCAATCATTTTGTTTACTATTGTTTGTAAAATATGACTCTTAAAGTCAAAGGACCTTGAAACTACCGGTGTATAAGGATTTTTCAGAATTTATCTATAAAAATATGAAAAATGACGATAACAGATTAACAAGACTTTTGCCCTAATTTAGCCAATTGTAAATCTGAAAATAGATTTCATACGACAATATTCGACAAAATGTCGAGCGGTTTGTCGTTTTTTTCGAAAAACTCATCTTTTTCGTTCATTTCAATCTGTTCTATGTATATATGCTTGATCTTAAAGGCTAAGATGGTATCATAGAGAAAGCACAAGTGCAAAACATAATGAAATGATCTGACACATTTTAATGAAGTATGATGACCGCTCTCGTCCATTGGGCGGGAGTTTTTGACATTTACACACAAGCAGGAGGTTCCGACATGCCGGAAAAGAAAAAAACGTTTTATCTGACTACACCAATTTACTATCCGAGCGGAAAATTACATATTGGACATGCTTATACGACAGTGGCAGGGGATGCCATGGCTCGATATAAACGTCTGCAAGGCTATGATGTGATGTATTTAACGGGTACAGATGAGCACGGACAAAAAATTCAGCAAAAAGCTGAAGAACAAAATATTACACCGATTGAGTATTTAGATCCGGTCGTTGCTGACATTAAATCATTATGGAAGAAACTCGACATTTCCAACGATGATTTCATTCGTACAACGGAAAAAAGACATACGAAAATCATTGAACAAGTCTTCCAAAAGCTGCTTGATCAAGGAGATATTTATTTAGATCAATATGAGGGCTGGTACAGTATTCCTGATGAAACATTCTATACGGAAACACAGCTTGTTGATGTTGAGCGAAATGAGAAAGGGGAAGTCATTGGAGGGAAAAGCCCAGACAGTGGACACCCTGTTGAATTGATTAAAGAGGAATCATATTTCTTCCGTATGAGTAAGTATGCTGACCGCTTACTAGACTATTACGAAAAGAACCCGTCGTTCATTCAGCCTGAATCAAGAAAGAATGAAATGATTAATAACTTCATTAAACCGGGGTTAGAGGATTTAGCTGTATCAAGAACAACCTTTGATTGGGGCATTAAAGTACCTAATAATCCGAAGCACGTCATCTATGTATGGATTGATGCGTTATTCAACTACTTAACAGCGATTGGCTACGGAACCGATCAAGATGAAAAATATAAAAAATATTGGCCTGCCAACGTACACCTAGTCGGGAAAGAAATTGTACGATTCCATACAATTTACTGGCCAATTATGCTGATGGCACTTGAGCTGCCGTTGCCAAAACAAATTTTTGCACATGGCTGGCTGCTCATGAAAGATGGCAAAATGTCTAAATCAAAAGGGAACGTAGTAGATCCTGTTACGTTAATTGATCGCTATGGTCTTGATGCTCTTCGTTATTACCTGCTACGCGAAGTACCATTTGGTGCAGACGGTGTGTTTACACCAGAAGGATTCGTGGAACGTGTAAACTATGACCTTGCCAACGATTTAGGGAACTTACTTAACCGTACAGTGGCGATGGTGCAAAAATATTTCGACGGTACATTAAGCAGCTATAAGGGTCCAGTCAATGAGTTTGATGAGGAACTAAAAGCTGTAGCTGAACAAACGGTGAAAGCTTATGAAGAAGCGATGGAGAACCTCGAATTCTCCGTGGCTCTTTCAAATGTTTGGACATTAATCAGCAGAACGAATAAATATATTGATCAAACAGCTCCATGGGTGTTAGCAAAGGATGAAACAAAACGAAAAGAACTGCATTCTGTGATGTACCATTTAGCAGAATCACTCCGAATCACAGCTGTATTGTTAACGCCATTCTTAACAAAAACACCTGAGAAAATCTTCTTCCAGCTTGGAATTGAAGAAGAGAAACTCAAAAGCTGGGAAAGCATTCTTTCTTTCGGTGCGATTCAAAAAGCGACGGTACAAAAAGGTGAGCCGTTGTTCCCTCGTTTAGAGGTTGAAGAAGAAGTGGCATACATTAAAGAGAAGATGCAAGGAAGTGCGCCTAAGGTAGAAGAAGAGTCAGTTGAAATAGAAGAAACTGAATTACCTGAACTGGGTGCCGAAATTGCCTTCGATGATTTTTCGAAAGTTGACCTTCGTGTAGCACAAGTATTGGAAGCAGCACCAGTGAAAAAAGCTGACCGTCTCTTAAAGCTTCAGCTTGATTTTGGATTTGAAAAGAGACAAATTGTCTCAGGGATTGCCAAGCATTATCAACCAGAAGAATTGGTAGGGAAGAAGCTCGTCTGCGTAGCGAATCTCACACCAGTTAAACTAAGAGGGGAAATTTCCCAGGGAATGATTTTAACTGGAGAAACTGGTGGTAAATTGCAGGTTCTTGAAGTAGATCAATCTCTAGCAAATGGAACAAAAATTTTATAATTTAACAAAGGTGTTCCACGTGTAACATTTCGTCGAACACCTTTTGTTTTTCAGAAGAATTGTCGAAAGGAGCCATCAACCATGTTATTTGATACACATGCCCATTTAAATGCTGAACAATATAATGAAGACTTAGAGCAGGTGATTGAAAGAGCCAAAAGTGAAAAGGTAGAGAAGATTGTGGTGGTCGGGTTTGATCGCCCAACCATTACGAGAGCGATGGAGCTAATTGAAGCATATGATTTTATGTATGCAGCCATCGGCTGGCATCCTGTTGATGCCATTGATATGACAGATGAAGATTTGGCTTGGATCAAAGAATTATCTCAGCATGAAAAGGTTGTTGCCATTGGAGAAATGGGTCTAGATTACTATTGGGACAAGTCGCCTAAAGATGTGCAAAAAGAAGTCTTTAGACGTCAAATTGCTCTTGCAAAAGAAGTGAATCTGCCAATTATCATTCATAACCGTGACGCTACGGAAGATGTAGTGACGATCTTAAAAGAAGAAGGAGCGGCAGAAGTCGGAGGAATTATGCACTGCTTTACTGGCAGCCTCGAAATTGCAAAAGCGTGTATGGAAATGAACTTTTATATCTCATTCGGTGGACCTGTGACATTTAAAAATGCGAAAAAACCGAAAGAAGTTGTAAAGGATATTCCAAGTGAGCGTCTTCTGATTGAGACAGACTGCCCGTATTTAACTCCAGCGCCATTTAGAGGGAAACGAAATGAGCCGAGCTATGTGAAATATATCGCAGAACAAATTGCTGAATTGCGAGAAATGAGCTTTGAAGAGCTTGCTGCATTGACAACAGAAAACGCGAAAAAAGTTTTCCGTATAAACTGACAGTATATGATGTCAATCCTTGTTTAAGCTTGTCCAATTGTGAAACATAACGAAAAAGTTCTACACGTTTGCGCCTCCTCATAGGATAAGTTGTCGATAAGTCTTTCTTCCCTTCCTTCCAAAAATCTCCCATAATAGGTTTACAATCGAGCATTTTTGTACAGTGGGTGGAAGGGTTGACAGGTTTTGAGATACTCTATATAATCTCTCCGAGGAGAAGGAGGCGTTTTTCATCGTACAAAAAATGAAAAATCTGTTTTCTGTCAAGCTAGGAAAAGGCAAGGTTTTATTTCTAGTCGCTTGCTTGCTTTTAGCTGGAACTGGGACGGCTTACGGTGCGCATGAGCTCACTAAGCAGTCTATTACCATTTCAATCAATGGCAAAGAGAAGACAATTCGTACACATGAAGAGACAGTAGCACAGCTGCTTTCAGACCTTGGAATAAGGACCAGGGCGGAGGATCATATCTCTCCAAGTCTAAATACAAAGATTCAAGACAACATGAACATTGTGTATGATGCGGCTATACCGGTTCATCTCACCCTAGATGGGAAAGAGAAAACGATATGGACAACAGATCAGACGGTTGGAGCATTATTGAAGAATGAGAAGATAGATATTGGGAAGCACGATCAAGTAACTCCAGGAAAGAATGACAAGATTAAAAAGAATATGGATCTTGTGGTTCAGCAGGCCTTCCAGGTCAGCTTAAACGATGGAGGAAAGGATAAGAAAGTGTGGACCACTTCGACTACGGTCGCTGACTTTTTAAAGCAACAAGAGCTGAAGCTCAAGAAGCACGATAAGATCAAACCTGCGTTACATAGTCACCTTTCTAAAAAAAGCGCAGATGTGAAGATCACTCGGGTGGAAAAAGTCACCGATGTAGTGGAAGAGAAAATTGCTTTTGATACCAAACATAAAAAGGATCGATCTCTTGAAAAAGGAAAAGAGAAGGTGCTTGAAAAAGGTGAAGAAGGTAAATTAAAGAAGCACTATGCCATTGTGAAAGAAAACGGCAAAGTGGTGTCTAAAGAATTAATTAAAGAGGTTACTGCAAAAGACAGTAAGGATCGTTTAGTGGCCGTTGGTACACAAGTGTCCAAGAAAGAACCTAAAGCGTCCCCTGCGGTTTCAAGAAGTAATGAATCGTCAGGAAAAGAGTTCTATGTGACGTCCACAGCCTATACAGCGGGCTGTGCTGGATGTACGGGTAGAACGTCTACAGGCTTTAATTTAAAAGCAAATCCGGGTGCAAAGGTCATAGCAGTAGATCCGAGTGTCATTCCGCTGGGCTCTAAAGTGTATGTGGAAGGCTATGGGTATGCCGTTGCATCAGACACTGGATCTGCTATAAAAGGGAATAAAATTGATGTGTTCGTCCCAAGTAAGTCGGCAGCTTATCAATGGGGAAATAAACGAGTGAAAATTAGAGTGCTCAAATAAACACATCAAATCATTTATATGAACAGAGGGCTTTGCGCACCCTCTGTTTTTTTGGTTATAATAGAAGCACTGTTTTCTAATTAATTAGACGCAAAAACAGCATGGAAGGTTTCATTTTTTGACAAAAAAATGTAGATTGTTTTTGCAAGCGGAGGAATACATGAAAATCAAAGAAATCATTGTGGTGGAGGGTCGTGACGACACTGCTAGAGTAAAGATGGCAGTTGATGCAGATACGATTGAAACGAATGGATCTGCCATTGGCGATACAGTCATTCAACAAGTGCGTCTTGCTCAGGAGACGAGGGGGGTTATCATTTTAACTGATCCTGATTTCCCTGGGGAAAAGATCCGTAAAACCATCGCAGAGGCTGTCCCTGGCTGTAAGCACGCCTTTTTACCAAAACACCTTGCGAAAGCGAAGCGGGACAAAGGAATTGGTGTCGAGCATGCTTCCTTGGATAGTATTCGAGAATGCCTTGCTCATGTCCATGAGGAAATGGAAGAATCAGAAAGCGAGATTACGTTAGACGATTTATTTGACGCAGGCCTTATCGGAGGCGAAGCATCAAAACGCCGCCGCGAACGATTAGGTGTGCTATTAAATATAGGATATACAAATGCGAAGCAGCTGCAAAAGCGTCTTCACATGTTCCAAATAACGAAAGAGGATTTTATTGCGGCCTTAAAGACCGTCATCCAGGAGGAAGCCGATGAATAAAGATATTGCGACGCCCATCAGAACGAAGGAAATACTGAAGAAGTACGGTTTCTCTTTTAAAAAGAGCTTAGGGCAAAACTTTTTAATTGATACGAATATTTTAGATCGCATTGTCGATCATGCAGAGATAACGGATGAGACCGGTGTGATTGAAATTGGCCCTGGTATCGGTGCGTTGACTGAACAGCTCGCCAAACGGGCAAAGAAAGTCACGGCTTTTGAAATCGACCAGCGCCTATTGCCGATTTTAAACGATACGCTTTCTCCATATGATAATGTCACCATTATTCATCAAGACGTATTGAAGGCAGATGTAAGAAAGGTGATTGAAGAACAGTTTGCTGACTGTAAAGAAGTAATGGTCGTAGCAAACCTTCCTTATTATGTGACGACACCAATTATTATGAAATTGCTTGAAGAAAACCTTCCATTGAAAGGAATCGTTGTCATGCTGCAAAAAGAAGTAGCAGATCGCATGGCTGCTGTTCCTTCATCAAAAGAATACAACTCTTTGTCGATTGCAGTGCAATTTTATACAGAAGCGAAGACGGTCATGGTTGTGCCGAAAACGGTTTTCGTCCCACAACCAAATGTGGATTCAGCGGTGATCAAACTAACTGTTCGTGAAACACCTGCGGTCTCAGTAGACAATGATACGTTTTTCTTTCAACTGATTCGTGCGAGTTTTGGCCAGCGCCGGAAGACATTGATGAATAACTTGATGAACAATCTGCCAGATGGTAAGAAACATAAAGCTATCATTGAAGAAGCCCTTGTAACAGCTGAGGTTGATGGGAAACGCCGCGGTGAATCATTGTCAATCGATGAATTTGCCCGTTTGTCCAATGTTTTACACAAAGCCCTCTCATAAGGGCTTTTCAGCGCGTGTAAACAAACCCTCGCATTCGGTGTCAGTCCTGCGCGCTGGTGCTCACGAATGTCAAATTCGCTCCGTGCCAGTGCTCGTTCTTCCTAGACTACAAAGGTTTTCTATCACGCTGAAAAGAAGACAAAGCCCTTTCATAAGGGCTTTTTTCTTTTGGTTTTCACCACTTCACCTGTTCAGGCATAGGCTAGAAAGAACAACACACCTGAAAGAAGAACAAGTGTAGCGTAAGACGATACCAACAGGATAAGAGCCTGATTGTGGAGTGAAAAGCATGCAATTTCAAATAGGAGATATGGTGACGAGGGCATCCTATCAGATGGATATTATGTTTCGTATCATTCGAATTGATGAGACAGACCAGCACGAAGCCACCGCCATTTTGCATGGGAATGAAGTGAGGCTGATCGCCGATGCGAAGATGTCAGATTTGGTCTTGATTCAAAAAGAGGAGCAACTGACAAGAGAGAAGGACGATGAACGGAAAATTAACGAATCGCTCGACTTACTCAGGCAAGATTATCAGCTGCTTCGTGAAAAACAAGAGTATTATACGTCTGGACAATATCAGCATCAGGAGCAGTATTTTCATATGCCCGGAAAGGTTCTGCATTTAGATGGAGATGCTTCATACTTAAAGAAATGCTTAGATGTATATGAAAGAATCGGTGTACCTGTGTATGGTGTGCATTGCCACGAGAAGAAAATGCCAAGCATGATTGATTCATTAATTGATCAATACCGGCCTGATATTTTGGTCATCACAGGACATGATGCGTATTCTAAACAAAAGGGCGGTGTACACGATATCGGTGCATATCGTCATTCTCGTCATTTCGTTGAAACGGTTCAAAAGGCAAGAAGGAAGGTTCCGCATTTAGATCAGCTCGTGATCTTTGCAGGTGCCTGCCAATCTCATTTTGAATCATTAATTCAAGCAGGTGCTAATTTTGCAAGCTCACCCTCACGTGTCAACATTCATGCACTTGACCCCGTCTATATTGTTGCCAAGATCAGCTTCACTCCATTTGTAGATCGAATCAACGTGTGGGATGTGCTCCGAAATACGCTGACGAGAGAAAAAGGTCTCGGAGGGATTGAAACAAGGGGTGTTTTAAGGGTAGGTATGCCATATAAAAGAGACCATGAATCGACATAACCCGACTGATTTCAGTCTGGTTTTTTTTATGCTCAAAAAGAAATTTCATATGAATACATAATTCACCGGAATTTGAGAAAAATAGGGAGGAGAAAAGGTAGAAGTTTGTCAAAATTATTTTGTTGACAATGGCTCGTGTTGGTTGATATAATTTAATTTTTATTTGACAAAAATGGGCCGTTGTTGTATAATTATCTCAGTGAGGTGGATGCAATGGCGAAGACTTTGTCCGACATCAAAAGATCGCTTGATGGTAACTTAGGTAAACGTTTGACGTTAAAGGCTAACGGAGGCCGCCGAAAAACAATTGAGCGTTCGGGCATTTTAGCTGAAACGTACCCTTCTGTTTTTGTGATTCAATTAGATCAAGATGAGAATTCGTTTGAAAGAGTTTCTTACAGTTATGCAGATATACTGACTGAGACGGTCGAATTAACGTTCGATGATACCGCTAGCTCAGTCGCCTATTAATGGGCAGTGAACTTTTTGTTTACTGCTTTTTGTTTTGCCTTTTTTCTGTATGGGAGGCTGTCCATTATTTGAAAGGGGTAAAAGGCAGGAATCGATGCAAAATAAGAAAGCCACAAATGAGTGGCGATGATTCGAATTCTCGACCAAAGGGGCTGTTTCGTTTGGGTAGACGCCGAGGCATTATGTCAGATGAGTTCAAATACGAGCTGGCGAAGGATCTTGGATTTTATGATACCGTCAAAAATGGAGGCTGGGGAGAGATTCGTGCGCGTGACGCAGGAAATATGGTCAAACGTGCCATTGAATTAGCTCAACAGCACATGGCTCAAGAAGAGAATCAACGATAAAGAAATGATCAGGGATACCTCGGGTGTCTCTGGTCTTTTTTGCTTGAAAAAGTGAGTGTGCTGGGGGCAAAAGCCAATATTCATCAGATCCATCAAATGTGATACAATATTGATACTTATGTTTAGATGGAGAAGTAGGTGAAATGTTTGCGTATTTTAGAAAAAGCACCGGCAAAAATTAATCTCTCACTTGATGTTCATGGAAAAAGACCGGATGGATATCACGAAGTGGAGATGGTGATGACAACAATAGATCTTGCAGATCGACTAGAGCTGACGGAGCTGGACAAAGACGAAATCCGTGTATCATCTCATAATCGTTTTGTGCCAGATGATCAACGGAATTTGGCTTATCAGGCAGCTAAATTATTAAAAACAAGATTCGGTATTCAAAAAGGCGTATCGATTGTCATCACAAAAGCAATTCCCGTCGCAGCAGGTTTAGCTGGAGGCAGCAGTGATGCCGCAGCAGCGCTTCGCGGCTTAAACCGTTTGTGGAAGTTAAATCTCACGTTAGATGAACTAGCTGAGCTTGGAGCGGAGATCGGCTCAGATGTCTCTTTTTGTGTACACGGAGGGACAGCGCTAGCGACAGGACGTGGAGAGAAACTAAAGCATATTGCGACACCGCCGCATTGCTGGGTGATTTTAGCGAAGCCGGTGATTGGGGTATCTACAGCTGAGGTCTACAGACAATATGACGCAAGCAAAGTAGAACACCCAAATGTACAGCGTATGATTGAAGCAATTGAAGCGAAAGATTATAAAGAGATGTGCGGCTCACTCGGTAACGTGTTGGAATCTGTGACATTAAAGATGTATCCGGAAGTCGATATGATTAAGAGACAGATGAAGCGTTTCGGAGCAGATGCTGTATTAATGAGCGGCAGCGGGCCAACTGTATTTGGTTTGATTCAATATGAATCGAAGGTACAAAGAATATATAACGGACTGAGAGGATTTTGTGATCAGGTTTACGCTGTCCGCATGATCGGCGAACAAAATACCCTTGATTAAATCCGTATATTAAGTTATATTATTCATAAATTATTCGGGTTCTGGGGGTAAGTTCATGAAGTTTCGTCGAAGCGGCAGATTGGTGGACTTAACAAATTATTTGTTAACCCACCCGCACGTACTAGTACCTTTAACTTTTTTTGCAGAGCGATATCAATCTGCGAAGTCCTCTATTAGTGAAGACTTAACGATTATCAAACAGACCTTCGAACAGCAGGGAATAGGGACTTTACTTACTGTACCTGGCGCTGCTGGCGGAGTGAAATATATTCCAAAGATTCATCTAAAAGAAGCAGACGAAGTCGTCAACGATATCGGAGAGGCATTATCAACTCCTGAACGTGTGCTTCCTGGCGGCTATTTATATTTAACTGATGTTTTAGGCAATCCATCGATTCTTGCGAAAATCGGTAAGCTTTTTGCGACCATTTTTTCGGATCGACCGATTGATGTTGTCATGACTGTTGCGACGAAAGGTATTCCGATTGCCTATTCTGTTGCAGGTTATTTAAATGTGCCTGTTGTGATCGTTAGAAAAGATAATAAGGTAACTGAAGGATCAACTGTGAGTATTAATTATGCATCAGGTTCTTCTAACCGAATTCAAACCATGTCACTTGCAAAGCGGAGCTTAGATAAAGGATCCAATGTGTTGATTATTGATGACTTTATGAAAGCAGGCGGAACCATTAATGGCATGATGAATCTTCTAGAGGAATTTAATGCAAATGTTGCAGGGATCGGTGTTTTATTAGAAGATGAAGGCGTAGATGAACGTCTTGTCGATGAATATGTATCACTTTTAAAGCTTTCAACCATTGATATGAAGCAGAAAATCATTGAGATCAATGAAGGTAATTTCCACGAGTTTTTTCATTCGAAAGCTTAAGCTTTGATCAAACATGTATTTGAATGGGAGAGATTGATATGACAAAAGTTGTTCAAACCAAAAACGCGCCAGCAGCCATTGGACCTTACTCTCAAGGGATTATCGTCAATAACATGTTTTACAGCTCAGGGCAGATTCCGTTAACGCCAGCTGGAGATTTTGTGAATGGAGATATTAAAGAACAAACACATCAAGTGTTTCATAATCTTAAAGCCGTCCTTGAAGCAGCGGGTGCTTCCTTTGAAACAGTCGTGAAAGCAACGGTTTTCATTAAAGATATGGAACAATTCGCTGAAGTGAATGAAGTGTACGGTGAATACTTCCATACACATAAGCCAGCTCGTTCATGTGTAGAAGTAGCCAGACTTCCAAAAGATGCACTTGTAGAAATTGAAGTTGTGGCATTAGTGAAATAAACAGGCCATCTCTTTGGAGACCGTTTGGTTTCATTATATGTATGAAAAGGCATCGTCATGATGTCTTTTTTCACGCAACCGATGTAAGCGTCGTCATTAAAATGACAAAAAATGTATAAATATCCCGATATTTCAAAAAAAGTTTAAAAAAAGAGCAGGAGAATCACCACAATCGTTGAATACCTAATTAATGCTTTTATATTGGGAAAAGGTGGTGAACTACTGTGGAAGTTACTGACGTAAGATTACGCCGCGTGAATACCGATGGTCGCATGAGGGCGATTGCATCCATCACGCTGGACCACGAATTTGTTGTTCATGATATTCGTGTGATTGATGGAAACAATGGCTTGTTTGTTGCAATGCCTAGCAAACGTACGCCTGATGGAGAGTTTCGCGACATTGCACATCCAATTAATTCAAGCACTCGGGGTAAAATCCAAGATGCTGTTTTAAATGAGTATCATCGCTTAGGCGAAGAGGAAGAGACAATTGAATATGAAGAAGCTGGAGCTTCTTAAAGATATGTGAACCTAAAAAGACAGCTTTAAGAGAAAATGAATGTTTTCTTTTAAATGCTGTCTTTTTTGCGTTTTTTCTCTTGTTCCTTATGTCTCCCGTTCATTAGAAAATTAATGCACTTCCTCTTGTATCCTTGAAATCAGTCCTTATTTAGGATATATTTTTCTATGGATAATAGGGATATTGGAGGCCAATCAATGGATAAGCGGTTCGCAGTGATTTTAGCAGCGGGAAAAGGAACAAGAATGAAGTCAAAGTTATACAAAGTACTTCATCCAGTTTGCGGAAAGCCAATGGTCGAGCATGTGGCAGATCAAGCGTTAAAGCTATCTTTAGCCAAGCTTGTGACGATTGTCGGTCATGGAGCAGAGGACGTCAAGAAGCAGCTTGGGGACAGAAGTGAATATGCACTTCAAGAAGAACAGCTGGGAACAGCGCATGCCGTCAAACAAGCCAAATCGTTCCTCGCGCAGGAAAAGGGAACAACCATTGTCATTTGTGGAGATACACCATTATTGACAGCGGAAACAATGGAAGCCATGTTAAGCGAGCATCAAAAACAACAAGCGAAAGTGACGATTTTGACAGCACACGCGGATGATCCAACAGGTTATGGACGTATTATTCGTGATGAAACAGGTGCTGTAGTAAAAATCGTCGAGCATAAAGATGCAAATGATGCTGAACGTCAAGTGAATGAAATTAATACTGGGACCTATTGCTTTTCAAATGAAGATCTCTTCCGTGTGATTGAGCAAGTGTCAAATGAAAATGCACAAGGTGAATACTATTTGCCGGATGTCATTGAAATTTTAAAGAATGAAGGACAGACGGTTGCGGCGTATCAAACACCGCATTTTGAAGAAACACTTGGAGTCAATGATCGTATCGCTCTATCACAAGCAGAGCAATTCATGAAGCGACGTATTAATCATCAGCATATGAAGAATGGTGTAACCTTGATTGATCCTGAGAACACGTATATCTCGCCAGATGCAGTCATCGGTGAAGATACAATGATTTATCCTGGGACGGTCATCAAAGGGAATGTAAAGATTGGTGCAGATGCCACAATCGGTCCGAACACTGAAATTGTTGATAGCGTAATTGGAGATCGGACAGTCATTAAGCAGTCTGTTGTCTGTGATAGTGAAGTTGGGGTAGATGTGACAATTGGACCGTTTGCTCATATTCGCCCGTTGTCGAAAATTGGCGATGAAGTGAAGATCGGAAATTTTGTCGAAATCAAGAAAACAGTTTTCGGTGACCGAAGCAAAGCGTCTCATCTTAGCTATATTGGAGATGCAGAGGTCGGAGCGGATGTAAACCTTGGTTGTGGATCCATTACAGTTAATTATGATGGGAAGAACAAATTCTTAACGAAGATTGAAGATGGCGCATTTATTGGCTGCAATTCAAATCTCGTTGCACCAGTCACTGTCGGAAAAGGGGCATATGTTGCAGCCGGTTCAACGGTTACAGAAGATGTACCGCAGGATGCATTGTCTATTGCTAGAGCAAGACAAGTCAATAAAGAAGATTATGTGAAAAATATTCATAAAAAATAATCCAAATACCCGGAGGTTTACCATGTCTAATCGTTATGCTGATGCGAATTTAAAGATATTCTCTTTGAATTCAAACCCTGAACTTGCCAAAGAAATTGCCGATCGTATCGGAGTTGATGTAGGAAAGAGCTCTGTTAAACGTTTTAGTGACGGTGAAGTCCAAATCAATATTGAAGAAAGTATCCGTGGCTGTGATTGTTATGTTATTCAATCTACTAGTGCGCCAGTCAATGAGCACATTATGGAGCTACTCATTATGGTAGATGCACTAAAACGCGCTTCTGCGAAAACGGTCAATATTGTCATCCCTTATTACGGATATGCACGTCAAGATCGTAAGGCGAAACCTCGTGAGCCAATCACAGCGAAGCTTTTTGCGAACTTACTTGAAACAGCAGGTGCTACACGTGTCATTGCACTTGATCTTCATGCGCCGCAAATCCAAGGTTTCTTTGATATTCCAATCGATAACTTAATGGCTGTGCCAATCTTAACAAACTATTTCGAACAGAAAAACTTGAATGATATCGTTGTTGTGTCTCCTGACCACGGTGGTGTTACGCGTGCGCGCAAAATGGCGGACCGCCTGAAAGCACCAATCGCAATTATCGACAAACGTCGTCCGAAGCCGAACGTGGCTGAAGTGATGAACATCATTGGGAACATTGAAGGCAAAACGGCGATTCTCATCGATGATATCATTGATACAGCTGGTACGATTACACTTGCTGCAAATGCACTTGTGGAAAATGGAGCGGCTGAAGTCTATGCTTGTTGTACTCACCCAGTATTGTCTGGACCAGCAGTAGAACGTATTACAAACTCTAAAATTAAAGAATTAGTTGTGACAAACAGTATTCACTTAACAGATGACAAGAAAGTTGGAAAATTCATTCCGCTTTCAGTTGGGCCTTTGCTTGCAGAAGCCATCATCCGTGTACATGAAGAAGAATCTGTGAGCTACCTTTTCAGCTAATTTTCTGATTGAAAAAGGCCCTAGGCATCAGCTTGGGGTCTTTTTGCTGTGATAAATGAAAGACAAACATGTTTAAAATGATTCAGTTATGGGTATTTATGAAAGTAGTGACAAAAAAGAAATAGGATGGTGCTGAATATGGCAACTTTAAAAGCAAATAAAAGAACTGATTTCAAACGTTCCACACTGCAAAAAATCCGTCATTCAGGACACGTTCCTGGTGTCATATACGGAAAAAATACAGACAACCTTGCTGTTTCATTAGACAGTATTGATTTATTAAAGACATTACGTGATGAAGGAAAAAACACAATCATCACATTAGACGTTGGCGGTGAAACAAAATCTGTGATGGTAACAGAATTGCAAACAGATCCGTTGAAAAATGAGCTTGTCCACGCTGATTTCCAAGTGGTCGACTTACAGCGAGAAATTGACGCAGATGTACCTGTACAACTCATTGGCGAATCCAAAGGTGTAAAGGATGGCGGTGTGCTTCAGCAGCCACTATTTGAGCTATCCATTACAGCGAAACCAAAGGATATCCCGCAAAATATTGAAGCTGATATTACAAACTTAGAAGTAAATGACGTACTAACAGTTGGTGATCTGTCTGTTCAGTCTACGTATCAAATTAATAATGATCCAGAAGAAGTTGTTGCTTCGATCTTACCGCCTCAGCAATCAGAGGTTCCAGAGCCAGATAGTGAAGAGGAAACGCAAGAGCCTGAGGCCATTAAAGAAAAAGATGACAGCGAAGAATAACTGGTCAATTAGAGACGTAACCCTCCCGCGGTTACGTCTTTTGTGCTAGAATGAAAAGAATTCATACGTTTTGCATGAGGCAATCACATTGGCTCATTTTTTAGGCGTGTGCATGTGCGACAAAGGAGGTTATTGGTTTCATGATTGCGTTCGTTGGATTGGGTAATCCAGGAAAAGAATATGAAAAAACAAGACATAACGTCGGGTTTATGACAATAGATGAACTATCAAAAAAATGGGACATCCCATTAAATCAATCAAAATTCCATGGACAATATGGAACTGGGTTTGTTTCGGGGCAAAAGGTTCTACTTGTGAAGCCTCTTACATATATGAATTTATCAGGGGAATGTGTGCGTCCGCTGATGGATTACTATGATATTCCCCTTGAACATTTGAAGGTCATCTATGATGATCTTGATTTGCCAACGGGCCGAATTCGTTTGCGTACAAAAGGAAGTGCAGGCGGACATAACGGAATCAAATCGTTGATTCAGCATTTAGGTTCACCAGAGTTTGACCGATTCCGTATCGGCATCGGCCGTCCACAAAACGGCATGAAGGTCGTCGATTACGTACTAGGACGCTTCTCAGAGGAAGAACAGCCTGATATCTCATCTGCTATTCAAGCATCTGTTGAAGCTTGTGAAGCGGCTTTAACAAAGCCATTTTTAGAAGTGATGAATGATTTTAACAAGAAGGTATAAGAATGATAAGCAAAGCACATACTGATCATAAAATCTCAGCATGGGAGGATCACGTATGGCTTTGCACTATTACTGCCGGCACTGTGGTGTAAAGGTTGGCAGTCTAGATGAATCCGCTGTCCAAAGTGAAGCACTTGGATTTCATCACTTAACAAATGAGGAAAGAAACGATATGATTTCTTATAGGGAAAATGGTGATTTACATGTACAAACCATTTGTGAGGATTGCCAAGAGGCGCTCGAAAGAAATCCTGATTACCATCAGTATCATACCTTTATTCAATAAAAAGCTTTGGTGTAGATAATAGACCAAAGCGTTTTTCTGTTTTAAACAAGCAGGGAGGAGGAGCCAAATGAAAAATATACAATCATTTATCAAACAAAGTGATGATTTTCAGTCCATTTTTAATGGGCTAAAGGAAGGTTTAAAAGAACAACTGCTCGCCGGACTATCAGGCTCCGTCAGATCTTTATTTACAGCCGCCATATCAGACGAATTAAAGCGGCCGATGTTTATTGTGACACACAACTTATATCAAGCGCAGAAGGTCACAGATGATCTAGCAAGTGTGATGCCGGATCACTCGGTCCTTCTTTATCCTGTCAATGAACTCATTGCATCTGAAATTGCTGTGGCAAGCCCTGAGCTTAGAGCGCAGCGTCTTGATGTATTGAATCGTCTCGCAAATGGAGAAAATCCGATTGTCGTGACCCCAGCAGCTGCAGTGCGTAGAATGCTTCCTCCTGTTGAGCTCTGGAAGGAGAGTCAGATCCATTTAAAGGTTGGTGAAGAAATTGATTTGGAGGCGTTTTCAAAACAACTCGTGCAAATCGGTTATGACCGGACGTCCATGGTCGCTGCGCCCGGAGACTTTAGTGTGCGCGGAGGAATCATTGACATTTATGCGTTAACGGAAGACCACCCGATCCGTATTGAGCTGTTTGATACAGAAGTGGATTCTATTCGGTCCTTCCACTCTGACACGCAGCGTTCATTGGAAACACTTCAAGAAATCAAGATTGGCCCGGCGAAAGAGCTGATTGTAAGAGGGCCTGAACGAGTGAGAGCGATTGAACAGCTTGACGAAGGTCTTGCCAGTAGCTTAAAGAAATTCAACTCGGATAAACAAAAAGAACTGCTCCATCAGAATATTTCTTCTGATCGTGAGAAGCTGCTAGAAGGTATTGTGACACAAGAAATGACGAAGTATCTGTCCTATTTCTATGAAAAGCCTGCTAGTTTGCTAGATTATACATCGCAGGATACGATTATCATTCTAGATGAAATCAGCAGAATTCAGGAGATGGAAGAACAGCTTGAACAGGAAGAAGCAGATTGGACAATTAGTCTGCTGGAAGAAGGGAATATCCTGCATGATCTAGCCCTTTCCTTCCCATTTCAAGAGCTGTTCAATCAGCAATCGAGATCGATTCTGTACTATTCCTTATTTTTGAGACATGTTCAGCAGACCAATCCGCAAAATATCGTCAATGTATCTAGTAAGCAAATGCAGAATTTCCATGGGCAGATGAATGTGCTTGCAAGTGAAATTGAACGCTACAAAAAGCAGAATTATACGGTTGTCTTTTTAGGTGCGGATGAAGAGCGGACAGAGAAGCTGTCATCTGTCTTGCATGATTATGACATTGAAGCAGCTCTTGCTAAACCTGATGCTGAGCTTGTCAGCGGGCAAGTATATATTTTACAAGGTGAGCTGCAAACCGGTTTTGAACTGCCTTTATCCAAAATTGCTGTCATTACAGAGGGTGAACTTTTCAAGAAACGTGTGAAGAAGCAGGCACGTAAGCAAAAGCTGACGAACGCAGAGCGAATCAAAAGCTATTCAGAGCTGCAAGTGGGCGATTATGTGGTGCACATTAACCACGGGATCGGTAAGTATTTAGGAATTGAAACGCTTGAAATTGGCGGCATTCATAAAGATTATTTAAATATTCATTATCAAGGAAGCGACAAGCTTTATGTCCCTGTTGAACAAATTGATCAGGTGCAGAAGTATGTAGGGTCAGAAGGAAAAGAACCAAAGCTATACAAACTAGGCGGCAGCGACTGGAAACGCGTGAAGAAAAAAGTAGAATCATCTGTGCAGGACATTGCGGATGATCTGATTAAGCTGTACGCAGAACGTGAAGCAAGCAAAGGGTATGCTTTCTCGCCTGACCATGAGATGCAGCGCCAGTTTGAATCTGCATTCCCTTACCAAGAAACAGATGATCAAATTCGCTCGATTCATGAAATCAAGCAAGACATGGAGCGGGAGCGCCCGATGGATCGTCTGCTTTGTGGAGATGTGGGCTATGGAAAAACAGAGGTGGCGATTCGAGCAGCCTTCAAAGCCATTGCTGACGGGAAGCAGGTGGCACTGCTTGTACCAACAACGATCTTAGCGCAGCAGCATTTTGACACGATTATGGACAGATTCCAAGACTATCCTGTTAAAATCGCTCAGCTTAGCCGCTTCCGTACACGAAAAGAAACAACAGAAACCTTAAAAGGGCTGAAAAATGGAACGATTGATATGGTCATTGGGACGCATCGTCTTCTTTCAAAAGACATTGTGTACAAGGATTTAGGACTGTTAATTATCGATGAAGAGCAGCGCTTTGGTGTGACGCATAAAGAGAAAATTAAACAAATGAAAGCCAATATTGATGTGCTGACGTTAACGGCAACGCCAATTCCTCGTACGCTTCATATGTCGATGCTTGGCGTACGTGACTTATCTGTTATTGAAACACCACCTGAGAACCGTTTCCCAGTTCAAACCTATGTTGTCGAGTACAATGGTGCGTTAGTTAGAGAAGCCATTGAGCGAGAACTGGCAAGAGGCGGTCAAGTGTACTTCCTTTATAACCGAGTGGAGGATATTGAACGAAAAGCAGATGAAATCTCGATGCTTGTTCCAGACGCAAAAGTAAGCTACGCACACGGGAAAATGAGTGAGAACGAGCTGGAATCCGTGATGATTAATTTCCTAGAAGGTGAATCGGATGTACTCGTCAGTACAACCATTATCGAAACGGGCGTAGACATACCAAATGTGAACACGCTCATTGTTCACGATGCTGATAAAATGGGGCTTTCGCAGCTGTACCAGTTAAGAGGACGAGTTGGGCGCTCGAATCGTGTGGCCTATGCTTATTTCACTTATCGAAAAGACAAAGTGCTTTCTGAAGTAGCTGAGAAAAGACTTCAAGCTATTAAAGAATTCACCGAGCTTGGGTCAGGCTTTAAGATTGCGATGCGTGACTTAACGATTCGAGGAGCAGGAAATTTACTTGGTGCACAGCAACATGGATTTATTGATTCTGTTGGATTCGACCTTTACTCTCAAATGCTGAAAGAAGCCATTGAAGAAAGAAGAGGCGATACAACTGCTCAAGAAAAATTTGAGCCGGAAATTGATCTCCAAATTGATGCCTACATTCCAGATACTTATATTTCTGACGGCAAGCAAAAAATCGAGATGTATAAACAGTTTAGAGCGATTGGATCAATAGAAGAGCGGAAAGAGCTTCAAGATGAAATGATTGACCGATTCGGAGAATATCCGCAAGAAGTGGCTGATTTGTTCACGATTGCGACGATGAAGGTGTACGCTGTGCAGGAACGTGTCGAGTTGATCAAGATGGAGAAAGGCATTGTCAGACTCACTCTCGATGAAAAAGCAAGCAGCGACATCGATGGTCAAAAATTATTTGAGCTTGGCAGTCAATATGGACGTGATATCGGTCTTGGCATGGAAGGCAGCAAGCTGATTATTTCTGTCCAAACAAAAGGCAAGAAAACGGAGGAGTGGCTTGAAGTCGTTCTTCGTATGCTTCGAGGTCTTCAAGATGTGAAAAAAGAAACCATTCCATCTTCATAAAATTTTGTTGGTCTCTCGTGTATATTACGTTTGATGTGACAGATACTAATCTCAGGGTCAAGTGGTGAATGTTGCATAAAGTGGACGCTTTTGTTCCATTCACCCAACACATCATCAAACGAAAGAGAGGCAGCAGTGAATGAAAGCAACTGGAATTGTACGCCGCATCGATGATCTAGGTAGAGTGGTTATACCGAAGGAGATTCGCAGAACATTGCGCATCCGGGAAGGAGATCCACTTGAGATTTTTGTCGACCGCGATGGAGAAGTCATTTTGAAGAAGTATTCACCGATTAGTGAGCTAGGAGACTTTGCGAAGGAATATGCTGATGCTTTATTCGACAGTTTGGGTCATTCTATCCTCATCTGTGATCGTGATACGTATATTGCTGTATCCGGCAGTTCAAAAAAAGAGTACTTAAACAAATCCATTAGTGATTTACTTGAACGAACAATGGATCAGCGTAATTCTGTATTAGAGGACAGCAAGAAAGAAATTCAGCTTGTGGATGGTATTGATGATGATGTATCAGCTTATACCATTGCACCTATTGTTGCAAACGGAGATCCAATTGGCGCCGTCGTTTTATTTTCTAAAGAGCGTTCAATGGGAGAAGTGGAGCATAAAGCGGCAGAAACGGCAGCTGGCTTCTTAGCCCGTCAAATGGAACATTAGGTCTAATAATTCTATATCATCTTGATAAAAAGAAAGAATGCCGATGAAATCATCTGATTTTGTCGGCGTTTTTTATATGGGATGAAACAAAATAATGAATGTATCGTCTACTCCTTAGAAAGAAACGGCTTGCCAGTCACATATGATATAATGAGTGCGTTTAAATGCAGGTATATTTTTTGATTGAACATAAAGGAGTCACCCATGAAAAATGCTGTGAATCAGCCGCATTGGCTTTTCCAAGGTGCGGTGATTTTAACCATCGCAGGCTTGTTATCAAAGGTACTGAGTGCCGTATATCGTGTCCCTTTTCAAAATATCATAGGAGACACAGGTTTTTATATTTATCAGCAGGTCTATCCCTTTCTTGGCATTGCGATCATGCTCGGCACCACTGGTTTTCCTGTGATGGTGTCCAAGCTCCTGAGCGAGCATGGTGCGGAGAATCGCCGAATCATTACAAAGGTATCCTTGGTGTATATCACTTTGCTGAGCTTGGTCTTATTTCTTTGTTTATATATAGGAGCAGGCACACTTGCGAATCTCATGGCAGACAGTCAATTAATGCTTCTCATCCAGATGAGTTCGTTTGTGTTTCTATTTCTGCCGCTTACCGTGATGCTGAGGGGTGTTTTTCAGAGTGATGGGCTGATGCTCCCCACTGCGGTCTCTCAATTGGCTGAGCAGCTCATCAGAGTAGGCGTCCTGCTTGTTTTATCTTTCTATTTTGTGAGACATGGCTATTCGCTTTATGAAACAGGAGCGGGTGCGGTGTTCTCTTCTATAGCTGGAAGTGCTGCTTCACTCCTTTTGCTTCTTTTCCTTTGGCTGACCTATCGGAAGCGGTTGTCAGCGAGCAAGACATTAAAACAGGCTACACTGCGGAAAAAAGATGTGCTGAAGAGTTTGGTGCTGTATACATTGACGATTTGTGTGAGTGGATTGCTGATCCTATGGATGCAAATGATCGATGCTTTTCACTTGTATGCGCTACTGCGCAGTGAGGGACTGAGTGAAGCAGCTGCAAAGGCGGCAAAAGGCGTATATGACCGAGGTCAGCCGTTCCTGCAGCTCGGGACGGTGTTTGCAATTAGTATCGGGACGTCTCTTGTTCCGTTTTTGTCGTCGGCCTTAAGAAAAGGGCAGCATGAAGCAATTCGTGAAAAAGTACGTACATCGTTTAAGGCAACATCGGTGCTGGGGATTGGTTCAGCTGTCGGGCTTATATGTATTTTATCGTCTGTAAACATTATGCTTTTTCGTAATGACTTAGGGACAGATGCGCTGCAAATATTTTGCATATCCATTGCCTTTACATCAATGGCGATTACGCAAACCGCTTTACTTCAGGGTCTGGGACATACCGTGTACCCGGCTATTGTGGTCCTGATCAGTGTACTGGTGAAATGGGGGCTGACGCTGGCTCTTGTCCCGTTATTCGGCATTTATGGAGCCGCATGGTCGACTGTTTGTGGGTTTCTCGCCGCCGCTGCGCTCAATGCGGTGTATTTGAAGCATAAAGGGTGGATTTCAATAAGAGAGCTATTCCCAGTGAAAATTCTTTTATCAGCAGCATTCATGGCTGTCGTTTTAATTGGATATCAGGCATTGTTTTCTTGGGTCATTCCCTTTGAGAAACGTCCGTTTTCTGTTTTAGAGAGCCTGACTTCAGTTTTTATTGGTGGTTTCGCCTTTTTATATAGTATTCTTAAGCTAGACGTATTTACGGAAGAGGAATGGAGACTCATTCCATTAGGAGAAAAGATTTTATATTTTAAACAGATGAGAGGGAATTGAAATGGCAGGTAAGATTACAGTCGTTGGTCTTGGGGCAGGCGACATGGATCAGCTGACGCTCGGTGTATATAAGCAGCTGAAGCAGGCGAAAGAAGTATACATGAGAACGCAGGATCATCCACTCACCGCAGAATTGATGCAGGAAGTCCCGTCTCTGACCTTTTTTGATGAGATATATGAAAAGCATGATCAGTTTGATGCAGTGTATGAGGAAATCACAGACATTCTCTTCCGAGAGGCTGAGGAGAAAGATATTGTTTATGCAGTACCAGGTCACCCGTTTGTAGCGGAAAAGACAGTGCAGCTTCTTGTTTCACAACAGAAGGAGCGCGGGGTTGAGGTGTACGTGGCTGGTGGACAAAGCTTTTTGGATGCGACGTTTAATTCCTTACAGATTGACCCAATTGAAGGGCTGCAATTCGTTGACGCAGGGGATATGAGAGCGGATGATCTAAAGTTGACCCAGCATGTGCTGATCTGTCAAGTATATGATCAGATGACAGCCTCGAATGTGAAGCTGACCCTCATGGAAAAGCTACCTGACGATTATGAAGTCTTTATCGTAACGGCAGCTGGAAGCAGTCAGGAACAGATTACAGGTGTTCCTTTATTTGAACTTGATCGAGATGTGTCGATAAATAACTTAACGAGTGTTTATGTGCCTCCAATCCAAGATGAAAAGCTACTCTATCAACAATTTGACACTTTCCGTGAAGTCATTCGTACATTAAGAGGTCCTGGCGGCTGTCCTTGGGATCAAAAACAAACGAATGAGTCGCTCAAACCATATTTAATTGAAGAATGTTATGAGCTGCTGGAAGCCATAGATGAAGACGATCCAGATCATATGGTTGAAGAACTCGGAGATGTACTGCTTCAAGTTTTACTCCATGCTCAAATTGGTGAAGATGATGGTTACTTCTCAATGGATGACGTCATCCAGCATGTCACAGAAAAAATGATTCGACGACATCCGCATGTGTTTGGTGATACGGATGTGTCTGAAGCATCAGATGTCGTCGCCAACTGGGAAAAAATCAAGCAGCAGGAAAAACCGGAGCGTGCAGCATCTATTTTGCAATCCATTCCAACGACTCTTCCAGCTTTAACAAAAGCCTATAAGCTCCAAAAGAAAGCAGCGAAAGTGGGCTTCGATTGGACAGAAGTAGAGGATATTTGGAACAAATACGAAGAGGAAAAGCAGGAATTCCTTGTGGAAGTGGCAGAGAAAACGGATGAAGGTGCAACAAAGCAGATGAAGGATGAATTTGGGGATCTTTTATTTGTTCTCGTCAACATCGGCAGATTTTATCACCTAGAGCCTGAAACCGCCCTCTCTTCTGCAAACACAAAATTTATGCGGCGCTTTCAGCATATTGAACAAAAAGCAAAGGACATAGGGCGTTCACTAGAGGACTTGACCCTAGAAGAAATGGACGATCTGTGGAACGATGCCAAACGCATAGAAAGAGGTGAACATACATGAGACTAGATAAATTCTTAAAAGTGTCTCGTTTAATCAAAAGAAGAACATTGGCAAAAGAAGTAGCCGATCAAGGGAGAATTTCCATTAATGGCACTCAGGCGAAAGCCAGCTCTGACGTGAAAGAAGGAGACGAGCTTCAAATCCGCTTCGGCCAAAAGCTTGTGACCGTTCAAGTCAACGAGTTAAAAGACACAACGAAAAAAGAAGAAGCTGCTGGCATGTATACCGTGCTAAAAGAAGAGAAAACAGCAGAGTAGGGCTTGTTCTAAATGTCCCGCCTGTCACATACAATGCAGTAACAATGCAAGTATGAGATATGGGGGATGTATAAATGAATCAATATTATAATCAACCTCAAGGCACGAAGTTGTCATCAGAAGCCGAGCATCATGTCACAATGCGCAACAGAAAGCATTTAGATATTACCGGGGTCAAACAAGTCGAGAGCTTTGATAATGAAGAATTTCTGCTTGAGACTGTCATGGGAGTCCTCGCCATTCGCGGAGAAAATCTGCAAATGAAAAACTTAGATGTAGAAAAGGGCGTTGTGTCCATTAAAGGGCGTGTCTTTGACTTAATCTATGTAGATGAGCAGCACGGGGAGAAAGCTAAAGGATTTTTTAGCAAGCTGTTTAAATGACACTGACGGTCCAGTTTTATACGATGCTTTCGATGGCGGCGATGGGCATCTGGCTGGGCGCATCGCTGGATACGTACAAGCTGTTTGTGAACCGTGAAAAAACAGCAAAATGGCTGCTGGTCATTCACGACCTCCTTTTTTGGGTGGTGCAGGGTCTCTTATTCTTTTATGTCCTGCTGCTGACCAATGAGGGAGAATTCAGGCTTTATATTTTTCTAGCTGTTGCTTTAGGTTTCTCGATGTACCAGGCATTGATGAAACAGCTGTATATGAACATCCTCAAGTTTGTAATGAGGTGTATTTATCAGACTGTTCTCGTCCTGAAAAGGCTGATCATGTCGATGGTTTTCCAGCCCATTCGCTGGATCGTTGGTTTGATCATAAGTGCTCTTCTGTTCTTGTTCCACTCGCTCTTACGCCTTGTTCGTTTTGCGTTTCGACTCGTGTGGAAGGTGCTGTATATTGTTTGTTATCCGCTTATTTGGTTACTTAATGTAACCATTATTCATCGAATTCCCGAAAAATGGCGAACATCAATGAGGTTGTTTTTCTCAAAAGGAGCAGGAATTTTACAAGGGATCAAGAAAGTATCTCGTACCATGAAAACGAAATGGAAACAATTCTGGACAAAGTAAGAGAGGAGGCCTTCATCCTTGAACGAGAGAAAAAGAAATATCGCACAAATTCAAAATGATTATCAAAAACAAATGGAACAGCAAGCGCAGCGCCTAAAACGCAAACGCCGGGGACTCCTTAGAAGGCTTACCGTGTTTGGAGTCATTGTGCTCATGTTTGCTGTTTTGGTAACAAGTGCCCTCTGGTCGCAATCGTCTGCATTGAAAGAAAAAGAAGAGAAGAAGGTTGCGCTTGAAAAAGAATTGAAGCAATTACAAACAAAGCAGGAAGATATTTCTGATGAAATTAAAAAGCTGAAAAGCAAGGAATACGTACTCGAACTGGCACGACGGGACTATTATATGTCCAAAAAAGGCGAAAAAATCTTTGATGTGGGCAATAAGAGCGATTAGCCTTGTTGACACTTAAAATTCAGTTTATGTATAATTGAACAAATGAGATTTTTTTATAAGTCTAAGGAGGAGCACTTTTTTTATGTCGATTGAAGTTGGCAGCAAGTTACAAGGGAAAGTTACGGGCATTACAAATTTTGGAGCTTTTGTGGAGTTGCCAGGCGGTTCAACTGGTCTCGTTCATATCAGTGAGGTAGCCGATAACTATGTAAAAGATATTAATGAGCATTTAAAAGTCGGTGAACAAGTTGAAGTGAAAGTGATTAACGTTGAAAAAGACGGTAAAATCGGCTTGTCCATTAAAAAAGCAAAAGATCGTCCTCAACAACAACAATCAAGACCGAGCAGAAATGATTTCCGTCCGAAGGAATCGTTTGAGCAAAAAATGAACAAATTCTTAAAAGATAGTGAAGACCGCTTAACATCTTTAAAACGTAACACGGAATCAAAACGTGGGGGACGCGGAGCAAGAAGAGGTTAACTTGTTGCTGCTTTCTATATATCTTTCACAACAAAGCACCTGCTGTTTAGCGGGTGCTTTTTTTCAATACAAATTCAACGTTTTTTGTGATTTCGCCATTTAATTTAAAACTTTCTATTGACGGACAAGCGAATCCTTTGTATTATAGTTCTTGTGCTTCTTAGCGCATTTTATATTATGGCGGTGTAGCTCAGCTGGCTAGAGCGTACGGTTCATACCCGTGAGGTCGGGGGTTCGATCCCCTCCGCCGCTATCCTTTTAAAAAGAACAATAAGCAAGGCCCGTTGGTCAAGCGGTTAAGACACCGCCCTTTCACGGCGGTAACACGGGTTCGAATCCCGTACGGGTCATCTTCAAAACAGCTTTCTATAGGAAAGCTGTTTTTTTTGTGCTTTCGTAAAATTCTGATGAAAGACATCGACTTTCAAGAAAGTATGCCTTTTTGGCAAATAAAGCGTCGAACGTTTTATGGAAACGACAACTTCTTTTGACAAAATTTCTTTTTCACCTTCGCTATAATGACAAGCAACGAATATCAGGTGGGGGATGAAAAGATGGAAAAACTAGAAAGAAGAACTGATTTAACGGGAGCCGGGTTTGAAAGAATCAGTGCAGGGTTAAAAAAGATGAAAAACCTGTTTCTTCATCATACGCATTCTCTTTTTTTCTATAAAGGGTTTATTTATGTTGTTCTGGGCTTTTTATTGGGACGAGCCTTTATCTTATCTGAAATTATGCCGTTTGCATTGCCTTTCTTTGGGTCCATGGTGCTCATTAAAAGGGATAAAGCCATGCTTGCTTGTCTTGCTTTACTTGCTGGAGCGATGACGATATCACCTCAAAATGCATTATTCGTGTTTGCGTCATTGATCGTGTTCCTTCTCATGTCAAAGGTCGTTTCATTCATCATCAAAGACCCAGTGAAAACATTACCGGTTGTGATTGTGCTCTCAATGCTGATGACAAGGGGAGCTTTTGTATACCTCGAGCAGGGTGCGGTTCAAAGCTATGACTATGTGATGGCAGGGGTTGAAGCTGGACTTGCCTTCATTTTGACACTGATTTTTCTTCAAAGTTTGCCGATATTTACAGTCAGGAAAATCAAACACTCTTTAAAGGTTGAAGAAATTATTTGCTTTATGATATTAATCGCTTCAGTTTTAACAGGTCTGGCTGGGATCACATTTCAAGGAATGCAGGCAGAGCATATTTTGTCACGATATGTAGTGCTGAGCTTTGCCTTTATTGGAGGAGCGAGTATTGGTTGTACAGTGGGTGTTGTAACTGGATTAATTCTTGGTCTCGCCAACATCGGCAACCTTTATCAGATGAGTCTGCTTGCCTTTTCGGGCTTATTAGGCGGATTATTAAAAGAGGGGAAAAAAGCAGGAGCAGCCATCGGCTTGATTGTGGGTTCTTTACTAATCTCCCTCTACGGTGAAGGGTCAGCAGGGCTAATGACAACGCTATATGAATCACTCATCGCAGTTGCACTGTTTTTGCTCACGCCACAGTCAGTAACGTCCAAGGTGGCAAAATATATTCCTGGTACGGTAGAGCATGTACAGGAACAGCAGCAATATGCCAGAAAAGTACGAGACGTGACAGCAAAAAAGGTAGATCAATTCTCTAATGTATTTCATGCGCTGTCTGAGAGTTTTGCGACATTTTACGAATCCATTCCTGAGGAGAAGAAGCAGGAAGAGGATGTAGATCTTTTTTTAAGTACGATCACAGAACGTTCCTGTCAAACGTGCTATAAGAAAAATAAATGCTGGGTGCAGAACTTTGATACAACCTATGAACTCATGAAACAAGTTATGCATGAATCTGATGAAAAAACGTACGAGCATAACCGGAAGTTGAAAAAGAAATTCAGTCAGCACTGCTCAAAATCAAAGCATGTAGAAGAATTGATTGAAGAGGAGATAGCTTACTATAAAGCAAATCAGACCTTAAAGAAAAAGGTCCAAGACAGCAGGCGCCTTGTGGCCGAACAACTTATGGGTGTCTCACAAGTCATGGAGGATTTTTCCCGGGAAATAAAACGAGAAAGAGAGCAGCATTTTATTCAGGAAGAGCAGATGATAGAAGCACTTCAGAACTTTGGAATTGAAATTCAGCAAGTTGAAATTTATAGCTTAGAACAGGGAAATGTTGATATAGAGATGAGAATTCCCTATTGCCAAGGTCATGGGGAATGCGAAAAAATCATCGCTCCAATGCTCTCGGATATTTTAGAAGAACAAGTTTTAGTCAAAGCAGAGCAGTGTGCGGATCATCCAACAGGTTATTGTCATGTTGTATTCGGTTCTGCAAAATCGTATCGAGTGTCTACAGGTGTAGCACATGCAGCGAAAGGCGGAGGATTAGTATCTGGAGACAGCTACAGCATGATGGAGCTGGGTGCAGGTAAATATGCCGCAGCTATTAGTGATGGGATGGGAAATGGAGCAAGAGCCCATTTTGAAAGCAATGAAACGATCAAGCTGTTAGAAAAAATCTTGGCGTCTGGTATTGATGAAAAAGTAGCGATTAAAACGATTAATAGCATTTTATCTTTACGGACAACAGATGAAGTCTATTCCACATTAGACTTATCTATCATTGATTTACAGGATGCGAGCTGTAAGTTCCTCAAGATTGGCTCCACCCCAAGTTTTATTAAACGTGGTGATCAAGTGATGAAGGTACAGGCCAGCAACTTGCCTATTGGCATTATTGATGAATTTGAAGTAGAAGTGGTGAGTGAACAGATGAAGGCAGGAGATCTCCTTATCATGATGAGCGACGGTATCTTTGAAGGACCAAAGCATATCGAAAATCATGATTTGTGGGTCAAACGAAAAATGAAGAGCTTTAAAACAGAAGATCCGCAAGAGATTGCTGATTTATTAATGGAGGAGGTCATTCGCACAAGAGCAGGTCAAATCGATGACGATATGACGGTTGTCGTTATTAGGCTCGACCACAATACACCAAAATGGGCATCCATTCCGACCGGTACATTCTATCTCCAGAAACAAGAGATTTCTTGAAATATCGTATAATATGAATTTCTTCTGGCGATGATGGGGATATAAGCATTCAGTTACAATCCCAGGAGGAATGAAGATGCGAAAAGGTCACGTAAACCAAATCTTACTGATTACAGATGGCTGCTCAAATCATGGGGAAGACCCACTTGCGATTGCCGCATTGGCAAAGGAGCAAGGAATCACAGTCAATGTCATTGGCATTATGGAAGAGAACAGACACGATCATGAAGCGATGAAAGAAGTAGAGGGGATTGCTCTAGCAGGCGGAGGCATTCATCAGGTTGTCTACGTTCAGCAATTGTCTCAAACCGTACAAATGGTTACAAAAAAGGCGATGACGCAAACGTTACAAGGTGTTGTGAATAAAGAATTGCAGCAAATTCTTGGCAAAGATACTGAAATTGAAGAACTTCCCCCAGATAAGCGTGGAGAAGTGATGGAAGTTGTGGACGAGCTCGGTGAGACTGTTCATCTTCAAGTGCTTGTGCTTGTGGATACGAGTGCAAGTATGAAACCGAAGTTGCCAACGGTCAAAGAAGCACTCATCGATCTCTCTATTAGTCTAAATTCGAGAATTGGTGAAAATCAGTTTGGGATGTGTGTATTTCCCGGGAAAAACTCAGATGCAGAAATTGTGTTGAACTGGACGCCACGGTTCGATTCGTTATCATCGATTTTCCCGAAGCTGACAACAGGAGGAATTACACCGACAGGACCAGCAATTCGAGAAGCACTCCAGCATTTCAAATCAGTTCGTTCACGAAAAGGGCTGCTTGAAGCGAAGGAAGAACATGATGAATTCGGCTTCTAACATCCCATTAGGTACAATGATAAAAGGAAAGTGGCATCATCAACATTACCGCATTGTAAAAGAGCTGGGAAAAGGGGCGAACGGTGTGGTTTATCTGGCCGAATCGCCAAAGGGACAAGTGGCCCTTAAAGTGAGTGATGACAGTATGCTCATTGCATCTGAAGTCAATGTATTAAAATCCTTTTCAAAGGCTCCTGTGAAAACCATGGGGCCTTCTTTTTATGATATGGATGATGCTCTTTATCCTGGAATGTCAGAGAAACGGTCGTTTTATGTCATGGAGTATGTCAGAGGTCCATTGCTGCTTGAATTTGTGAAACAAAAAGGCGATGAATGGATCGTCGTTCTCATGATTCAACTGTTGTCTAACCTTGCTCACTTACATAAGGAAGGCTGGATCTTCGGTGACTTGAAGCCTGATAATCTCATCGTTTCAGGACCCCCAGCTACGATTCGATGTATTGATGTTGGAGGAACAACGAAGGCAGGAAGGGCGATTAAGGAATACACCGAGTTTTTTGACCGCGGCTACTGGGGCTTCGGTACAAGAAAAGCAGAACCTTCTTATGATCTATTTGCCTTAAGTATGGTCATGGTGAACTGTGCCTATAAAAAAGAATTTAAAAAAGGGGCAGAACCAGAAAAGCAGCTTTATCGAGCGATTGAAGGACATCCTTTATTAAAGCGATATGAGAGGGTGTTAAAAGCGGCTCTCCAAGGCAAATATCAATCAGCGGCAGACATGAAAAGCGCGATGTTGAAAGAAGGACAATTGCTTGCTTCAAGAAAATCACGACAGAAGAAGCCATCACAGCCAAATAGGCAAAAGCCAGCTGTTCCCCAACATCAACAGGCCGCACCTTCACGATCAAGAGCTGCTGCTGCGAAAAGAACATCAGTACGCAAAAAATCAGGCGGTCTTTTTGAAACCATTCTCATCTTATGCAGTGTGCTCGCTCTTTACTGTGCCTATGTGGTTTTATTCCTATTATAGAGCTGTAAAAAAGCAGGCTTCTTCTTTGCTTGGAGCTAATGAAAGTGATAGGATATGTATATCTTTAAATTACCTGCTCTTTGTGAGGAGGAAGTTGTGAATAGAATTGAATCTTTTTTGAAAAAACATGATGTTTTCCTTGAAAATACGACAGTCATTGTCGGGGTTTCTGGCGGACCAGATTCTATGCTCTTGCTGCATGAACTAAACAAACGTCGAAAAGGTTCCTTTCAGCTGATTGCAGCCCATGTAGATCACATGTTCAGAGGAGAAGAATCCTTTGCTGATTTGGCATTTGTTGAAGCGTACTGTAAAGAGCATGAGATCCTTTTTGAATCGGCTCGTATACAGGTCACCCAATATGCAAAAGAAAACCGCTTAAACAAACAGGCAGCTGCAAGAGAGTGCAGATATGCTTTCTTTCGTCAATTGATGGAACAGTACAACGCTCAATTTATAGCGCTTGCACATCATGGAGACGATCAAGTAGAAACAATGGTGATGAGGCTGACAAGAGGGACTGTTGGAATAGGACTCGCAGGTATGCAAGCAAAGCGCCCTTTTCAAGAAGGGTGGCTGATTCGTCCGCTGATTGGATATTCTAAGGATGATGTACTCACTGCTTGCGAAAAAGAACAAGTTCCTTATGTCATTGATCAAAGCAATCACACCGATGATTACTTGAGAAACCGGATCAGAAGACACGTTCTTCCCGTGTTAAAAGAAGAGGCACCTCATGTGCATGAAAGCTTTCAGTTTGTAAGTGACATGCTGACTGAGGATGAGCAGTACTTGCAGGCATTAACAAAGGATCAAATGCATCAAGTCATTACGAATCAAACGCCTAAGCAAATTGAGATCAAAACGAAGCCTTTGCTTGACCTGCCTTTGCCTTTACAAAGAAGAGGCATTCAACTAATATTAAACTATCTTTATGAAAACACTCAATCAGCGTTTTCAAACCAGCATATTCTAGGGACTTTGGACTGGTTATCTCATACTGATCAACCGTCTGGATCATTAGATTTGCCAAAAGGTTTACAAGCTGTCAAATCTTATGATCACTGTATGTTTACCTTTGAACGATCGCTTGTCATAGATCAGTCATATACTCATCATTTAAGAGGTGAGCTTGGCGAGGAACTTTTTCTCCCGAATGGACAGTCTATCTTGGTATCAAATCATGTTCCGGAGGATGCACGGAACGGAAACCATTTTTTCTTGCTTCAAAAAGATCATGTTCGTCTTCCTTTGATCATTCGCTCACGAAAAAACGGTGATCGAATCAAACTTAAAGGGATGAATGGATCAAAAAAGGTGAAAGATATATTTATTGATAAAAAAGTGCCTCTTGCAGAAAGAGACAGCTGGCCGATCGTCACTGACTCGGATCATCAAATCATCTGGATCCCAGGTCTGAAAAAATCCGTTTTTGAAGAAATTGATATGACAAACAGCGATCTCATTGTATTACAATATAGACAGCACGAAAATTTGTAGGGGGCAAGCAAAAGCATGAAACAAGATATTGAAAAGATTTTGATCTCAGAAGAAGAGATCCAGCTAAAAGTGAAAGAACTGGGTGCAACATTAACCAGCGATTATGATGGTAAATTTCCCCTGGCTATTGGTGTTTTGAAAGGGGCTCTTCCATTCATGGCAGACCTGATCAAACACATTGATACATATTTAGAGCTTGATTTTATGGATGTATCTAGCTACGGAAAGTCTACCGTATCTTCTGGAGAAGTGAAGATCATCAAAGATCTAGATACTTCTGTTGAAGGAAGAGATATTCTAATTATGGAAGATATCATCGACAGTGGGTTAACTTTGAGTTATCTGGTAGAGCTTTTCCGATACCGTAAAGCAAACTCCATTAAAATTGTGACATTGCTTGATAAACCAAGCGGCCGCAAAGCAGACATCAAAGCAGATTATGTTGGGTTTGAAGTACCAGATGCATTTGTTGTTGGCTATGGATTGGATTTTGCCGAACGTTACCGAAACCTCCCGTATATTGGAGTGTTAAAACCATCTGTTTACGAAGGCTAATGAGCACACGTTTACATGAGGTTATTGGTTGTGTTGGAATGATTTTCTATGATACTATTGAACATAGTTGTGCTTACTGTGGGAGGAGGTAAGGAATGAATCGGGTTTTTCGTAATACGATTTTTTATATACTTATTTTATTACTTGTGATAGGGGTTGTCAGTTGGTTAGGATCCCCTAATCAAAAGCCTGAGAACATGTCTTACAGCAAATTTTCGCAAAATTTAAGTGCGGGAAAAGTGGAGAGTATCTCCATCCAGCCTGTAAGAGGGGTTTATGAAATTCGTGGTCAATTAGATGGCGCGAAGAAAGATGAATACTTCATTACCCATGTTCCAGATGGTCAAGGTGTTGACCAGATTTACAGTGCACTGAAGAATACAGATGTAAAAGTAGAACCAGCACCTGAAACAAATGGATGGCTGCAAGTTCTGACAACCATCATTCCATTCATCATCATCTTTATCCTGTTCTTCTTCTTATTGAACCAAGCTCAAGGCGGTGGAAGCCGTGTCATGAACTTTGGTAAGAGTAAGGCAAAGCTTTACACAGAAGAGAAGAAACGTGTGAAATTTAAAGATGTTGCCGGTGCGGATGAAGAAAAACAAGAGCTCGTAGAAGTGGTTGAATTCTTAAAAGATCCACGTAAATTTGCGGAGCTTGGCGCAAGAATCCCTAAAGGGGTTTTACTAGTAGGACCTCCAGGTACAGGTAAAACATTGCTTGCGAGAGCATCTGCAGGAGAAGCAGGCGTTCCTTTCTTCAGCATCAGTGGTTCTGACTTCGTCGAGATGTTCGTCGGTGTCGGTGCATCACGTGTACGTGATTTGTTTGAAAATGCGAAAAAGAATGCACCTTGCTTAATCTTTATTGATGAGATTGATGCAGTGGGTCGTCAGCGTGGAGCAGGTCTTGGCGGTGGTCATGATGAGCGTGAACAAACGCTTAACCAGCTTCTTGTTGAAATGGATGGTTTTAGTGCCAACGAAGGGATTATCATCATTGCTGCAACGAACCGTGCAGATATCCTAGATCCTGCATTGCTACGTCCGGGACGTTTTGACCGTCAAATTACGGTTGACCGCCCAGATGTCATTGGTCGTGAAGAAGTACTGAAGGTTCATGCGAAAAACAAACCGCTTGATGATACAGTCAACTTGAAAGCCATTGCAAGCAGAACACCAGGGTTCTCTGGGGCAGATCTTGAGAACTTACTAAACGAAGCAGCACTTGTTGCTGCCCGTCAAAACAAAAAGAAAATTGATATGCGTGATATCGACGAAGCAACTGACCGTGTCATTGCTGGACCGGCTAAGAAAAGCCGTGTCATTTCGAAGAAAGAACGTAATATCGTGGCGTACCATGAAGCAGGTCATACCGTCATTGGGCTTATCCTAGACGAAGCGGATATGGTGCATAAAGTAACGATCGTTCCTCGTGGTCAGGCAGGCGGATATGCGGTCATGCTTCCAAGAGAAGACCGTTATTTCCAAACGAAGCCAGAGCTTCTTGATAAAATCGTCGGCTTGCTCGGCGGCCGTGTTGCAGAGGAAATTACGTTTGGTGAAGTAAGTACAGGCGCACACAACGACTTCCAGCGTGCAACAGGCATTGCAAGAAGAATGGTCACAGAGTTCGGTATGTCTGATAAACTTGGTCCTCTACAATTCGGTCAAGCACAAGGAGGTCAAGTATTCCTTGGCCGTGATTTCAACAACGAGCCGAATTATAGTGAAGCGATCGCTTATGAAATTGACCAAGAAGTTCAGCGCTTCATCAAAGAAAGCTACGAACGTGCGAAACAAATTCTCACTGAGAATAAAGATAAGCTAGAAATCATCGCACAAGCTCTTCTAGAAGTGGAAACATTAGATGCTGAACAAATTAAATCTCTTTACGAAACTGGAAAGCTTCCAGAGCGTGTATACGCAGATGACGAAGAGAAAAACGATGATGTGAAAGTGAACATCAAGAAAAAAGAAGAAGACGAGGAGATCTAATCTCCTTCTATAAAAAGCTGTCGGGCTCACCGGCAGCTTTTTTTTATTTCGATTCATGAATGGATCGGTTTCGAATTGTTTACAAATGGAACTCAATTCGTGTATGGTATGATAGAAAGTCGAAAAATGCTCTTTTTGAGACACTATTCAAAGTGGTGATGAAGTTGTTACTCGTGATAGATGTAGGAAACACAAATACCGTTTTAGGTGTTTATCATAATGGCGATTTGAACTACCATTGGCGGATTGAAACAAGCCGTCATAAAACAGAAGATGAATTTGGTATGGCAATCCGATCCTTATTTGACTATGTAGGGCTGATGTTTGACCAGATAGAAGGGATTATCATTTCTTCTGTTGTCCCGCCAATGATGTTTGCTCTGGAAAGAATGTGCGAAAAGTATTTTCACATTACTCCTCAAATCGTTGGGCCTGGCATGAAGACTGGATTAAACATTATGTGTGACAATCCAAAGGAAGTCGGCGCTGATCGAATTGTGAACGCAGTGGCGGCCATTCACCTGTATGGGGCACCTCTCATTGTGGTAGACTTTGGAACAGCCACAACCTACTGCTATATCAATGAACAAAAACAATACATGGGTGGGGCGATTGCACCTGGTATTACCATCTCAACAGAGGCTTTATATACAAGAGCGGCTAAGCTGCCAAGAATTGAAATTGTCCGTCCAGATCACATTGTTGGAAAAAATACCATCAGTGCGATGCAATCCGGCATCCTTTATGGATATGTTGGGCAAGTCGAGGGCATAGTGAAACGGATGAAGCAGCAAGCCAAACAAACACCGAAAGTCATTGCAACAGGCGGTTTGTCTACATTGATTGGAAATGAATCAGACTGTATTGATATTGTCGATCCGTTCCTCACATTAAAAGGACTTCAATTAATTTATGAACGCAATCGTGTCGGTGTATTATAGGAGGGTTTAATCAAAATGGATTATTTAGTTAAAGCGTTAGCATATGACGGGAAAGTCCGTGCGTATGCTGCGAACACAACAGATACAATCAACGAAGCGCAGAGAAGACACCATACGTGGCCAACTGCTTCAGCTGCTATCGGCAGAACCATGACAGCGACTGTCATGATGGGAGCCATGCTGAAAGGCGAGAATAAATTAACTGTCAAAATTGAAGGCGGTGGGCCGATCGGAGCCATCATTGCGGATGGAAACGCAAAAGGTCAGGTGCGCGGATATGTCTCAAACCCACAAGTTCACTTTGATTTAAATGAACATGGGAAGCTGGACGTTAGACGTGCTGTTGGAACATCTGGAACGTTAAGTGTTGTCAAAGATATCGGACTGAAAGACCACTTTACAGGGCAAACGGAAATTGTCTCAGGTGAAATTGGAGATGACTTTACTTATTACCTGGTCTCCTCTGAACAAGTGCCATCCTCTGTAGGTGTGGGTGTTCTTGTCAATCCAGACAACTCGATCCTTGCAGCAGGCGGTTTCATCATTCAATTGCTGCCTGGAACAGAAGATGCAGTCATCGAAAGACTCGAAAAGAGATTATCAACCATTGAACCGATCTCTAAACTGATTGAAAAAGGGATGACTCCTGAAGAAATTTTAGAAGAAGTGCTCGGTGAAAAACCTCAAATCTTAGAAACTGTACCTGTCGAATTTTCTTGTAACTGCTCAAAAGAACGGTTTGCCAACGGTATTATCAGCCTAGGGAAAGCCGAAATTGAGGATATGATTGAACAAGACGGACAAGCAGAAGCTCAATGCCATTTTTGTAACGAAACGTATGTATTTACAAAAGAAGAGCTAGAAGAGCTACGTGAAGAAATAACCCGCTAAGCTCTAAGCAGCGGGTTTTCTTTTTAGAATGGAAAGGAGACGAAAGATGAGACTGAAAGCAAGAGTGGTATGGACATTTATCCTCGTTCTGCTCATGATTAATGCCGTTGTCATTGCATATGTATTAACAAAGTCACAAATGTCGCAGGCTTCTTCAAATGGGAAGAGCGGTGAAGAAATTGCTTCTATTGGGAAAGAGAAAGTCACACGTCAAGAATGGTTAAAGAAAATGGAAGACCGCTACGGAAAGGCAACACTTGAACAAATGATTAATCAGAAGGTAGTCAATCAGCTTGCGAAAGAAAACAAGCTGGAGGTATCTTCAAAAGAGATCAATCGTGAGCTGCTGATGCTGAAAGCGGTATCTAATAATTTCTACGAAGACGGTCATACAAGTGAAAAGGAATGGAAAGAGCAGATTCGTTATCAAATTTTATTAGAACAGCTTCTAACGAGAGATGCGGTCGTTTCTGAAAAAGAAGCCAAATCCTTTTATGAAAAAAACAAAGACTTGTATCAATATGATGACTCATACCGAATTCGACACATTGTTGTGAAAACAAAAGACGAGGCACAAAGTGTATTAAAAGATTTAAAGGGCGGATCTAGTTTCGAAGCTGTAGCAGCTGAACGATCCACCGATCGATATACCTCTCCTTACGGCGGAGATCTTGGATTTGTCACAGAAGAGCAAGAAAGCATTCCAGCCCTATACATACAAGAAGCCCAAAAGCTTCAGCCGGATGAATGGACGAAAGAGCCGATCGAGATCAAAAACGGTTATGCCATCATACAATTAAAAGAAAAATTAAATGGCCGCTCCTTCTCTTATGAAGAAGTCAAAGATCAGATCAAAAGACAGATCGCCATGGAAGATCTGGGTGAAAAGGCGAATGTCAAAACCCTGTGGAAAGAAGCAAAAGTCACATGGTTTTACGATGGAGAGCAGGACTAAAAGCATTGACAAAATTTTTCGAAATTGATAATTTAATATTAATGCAATAAAATTACTCGGAGATAGAGGTGTTAGTGATGGCTCGTATTGCAAATTCAGTTTTTGAACTAATAGGAAATACACCAGTCGTTAAATTAAACCGTTTAGTAGATGAAGACAGTGCGGATGTCTACTTGAAACTTGAATATATGAACCCAGGCAGCAGTGTAAAAGATCGTATTGCGTTAGCGATGATCGAAGATGCTGAAGCAAAAGGTACATTAAAAGCTGGTGACACACTCATTGAGCCAACAAGCGGAAACACAGGAATCGGTCTTGCGATGGTCGCGGCTGCAAAAGGAATCAATGCGATTTTAGTTATGCCGGATACAATGAGTCAGGAGCGCCGCAACCTTTTACGCGCTTACGGTGCAGAACTTGTATTAACACCGGGTGCAGAAGGAATGAAAGGTGCCATCAAAAAAGCAGAAGAATTAGCAGAAGAGCACGGATACTTCATGCCTCAGCAGTTCAGCAATGAAGCCAACGCTGAGATTCACCGCCGCACAACAGGGAAAGAGATTCTTGAACAGTTTGACGGCGAACTTGATGCATTTATTGCAGGAGTTGGTACGGGTGGTACGATTACAGGTGCTGGTGAAGTCCTGAAAGAAGCCATTCCATCTATTCAGCTTTATGCGGTAGAACCAACAGATTCTCCTGTACTATCAGGCGGGAAACCAGGTCCGCATAAAATTCAAGGCATCGGAGCAGGGTTTGTTCCATCTATCTTGAACACAGAAGTATATGACGGCATTATCCAAGTGAAAAACGAAGATGCATTTGAACTTGCAAGAAAGGCAGCGAAAGAAGAAGGAATCCTTGGTGGTATATCTTCAGGAGCAGCCATTTATGCAGCGCTTCAAACAGCGAAGAAGCTTGGTAAAGGGAAAAAGGTTCTAGCGATTATTCCAAGTAACGGTGAACGTTACCTTAGTACGCCGCTTTATCAATTTGATTAAACAATACACCCCAGCATTTGCTGGGGTTTTTTTATGAATTCTGAAGATGGAAAGCAAATACTATTTTCTAATTAAAATGGATTGCATTACAATAAGATTAATGAAAATGAAAAAGGATGATAACATGACACAACGTAGGCCGATGGGCATCAAAATTCCTTTTACGAAAGATGCATTCTTGAAACGATACGAACAATTAACGGCTCATGAATCACATCACGTCCTTCTTGAAAGTGCACGTGGCGGAGAATACAGTATTGCTGGTATTCATCCGATCGCTAAAGCGAAAGGGAAGGACGGGATGACCACCATCCATTATCAGAATGAGGTGTTGTTCAAAGAGGGAGATCCTTTTAGGGCATTTGCTGATTGGTTTCAAACCCTACAAACCGAAACGAACGACGAATATCCTGACTTCCAAGGTGGAGCGATTGGATTTTTAAGCTATGATTACGCAAGATATATCGAGCATTTTAAAATGCTGTCCATCGATGATTTGAAGACGCCTGATTTGTATTTCCTCGTATTCAATGATGTCGCTGTCTTTGATCATAATAAAGACGTCCTCTGGCTGATCACTCATACAGAAGGAGACGAACCTGTCAGTGAAGTTCATCAAAGACTCGAAGAATTAAAGCAAAGCTGGACAAGCACATCAGAAGAATCAGCACATTCACCTGTCAACGTGTCTTCTTCGGAATGTGTACCTGCTGCACCTTTTACTGAAGAAGCTTTCGGGGAAGCTGTAGAAACGATTAAACAATATATCGCGAACGGTGACGTGTTCCAAGTGAACCTATCCATTAGACAAGATGAACAACTTCATACCCACCCATATCATTTATACAAAACATTACGTCACGTGAATCCATCTCCATATATGTCATATCTGCACACGCCAGATTTCCAAATTGTCTGTGGATCTCCAGAACTGCTTATTAAGAAAAAAGGCATTCAGCTCGAAACAAGACCGATCGCTGGCACAAGATCAAGAGGCAAGGATGATGCGGAAGATCAAGCGCTGGCAAAAGAACTCATTGAAGATGAAAAAGAACGCGCAGAACATGTGATGCTCGTTGATCTTGAGCGGAATGATCTTGGACGAGTGTCTACTTATGGCTCAGTCAAGGTGAACGAGTTTATGGCCATTGAGAAATATTCACACGTGATGCACATTGTATCAAATGTCCAAGGGGAGCTGCGTGATGATTGTGATGCAGTAGATGTCATGAGAGCTGTATTCCCAGGCGGCACAATTACAGGTGCGCCAAAAGTGAGAACAATGGAAATCATAGAAGAGCTTGAGCCGACAAGGCGTGGGCTTTATACTGGATCTATAGGCTGGTTTGGATTCAATCAAGATATGCATTTTAATATCGTCATTCGTACGGCTTATTGTACAGGGGGCAGAGCCTTCATGCAGTCAGGTGCAGGCATTGTCATCGATTCTGTACCAAAGCACGAATACAAAGAATCGATTAAAAAAGCCTATGCAGTGAAAAAAGCATTACAGTTGAGCAAAGAAGAGACTATTTTGAGTTAGAGGTGAGCAGAGTATGATATTAATGATTGATAATTACGATTCATTTACGTACAACCTGGTCCAGTATTTAGGTGAGCTTGGGGAAGAACTGATTGTAAAACGAAACGATCAAGTCACTATTCAAGAAATCGAAGAGCTTAAGCCAGACTTTCTGATGATTTCTCCAGGACCTTGCAGTCCGGATGAAGCAGGAATTAGTATGGAAGCGATCAAACATTTTGCTGGGAAGATTCCGATCTTCGGTGTCTGCTTAGGTCATCAATCCATTGCACAAGTATTTGGTGGAGATGTCATTCGTGCGGAGCGGTTAATGCATGGGAAAACATCAGAGATTGAACACGACGGCAAAGGTGTCTTCACGGGACTCCAAAATCCGCTCGTCGCAACGAGATATCATTCATTAATTGTTAAAGACGAGACGCTACCGGAGTGCTTTGTCAGAACAGCGAGCACAAAGGAAGGCGAACTCATGGCCATTCGCCATAAAGAACTTCCGATTGAAAGTGTTCAATTCCATCCAGAATCGATTATGACGTCCTTCGGTAAGGAAATGCTCAGAAATTTCATTGAAACCTATCGTAAAAAGGGGAATGAAGTAAACGCATGATCATTTACCTGAACGGTCAGTATATAGAGGAGAAAGACGCGACTCTTTCTCCTTTTGATCATGGTTTTCTATATGGCATCGGTGTATTCGAAACATTTACCTCTCTAGCAGGACAAGTCTTCTTGTTAGACTGGCATCTTGAAAGGCTCAATCAATCATTGCGTGACCTTTGCATCGAATCCACAATAGAGAAACCATTTGTACTCGACATCATTCATACATTATTCAATCAAAACCAAATAACGGACGGTCATGCGAGGATCCGCTTCAATGTTTCTGCGGGCAGAGGCAATGGATTTTCTGCAGACCCTTATGAGGAGCCTGTTGTTTTTGTGATGATCTCCCCATTCCGGCCTGAATCAATAGTAGATGAAAAACAGGGAATCATTCTTGATACAAGAAGAAACACACCGGAAGGTCCAAGACGGCTCAAGTCGCATCATTACATGAACAACCTGCTGGCGAAAAGAGAAGTAGGGAACGATCCGTCTGTAGAAGGGATCTTTTTAACAAAAGAAGACGATGTGGCAGAAGGAATTACGTCAAATCTATTTTGGCGAAAAAAAGATGTGATCTATACACCTTCACTTGATACCGGCATTTTAAACGGGGTTACCCGTCGATATTGTATTGAAACGCTGCAAGCTTCGGGGATCCCACTAATAGAAGGAAGATATCCACTCTCGCACTTGCTCTCAGCTGATGAGGCGTGGATGACCAATTCGGTTCAGGGAATTGTGCCTTTTAAAAATATCGGAGACACCGTCCTGCAAAACCACAACCGAACGATTTCGACCAAGCTGAGAACAGAATATACAAAAGAACGTCTAGAACATAAAGAGTAGGTGGACACAATGACACAACAATTGATAAAACAGCCTAAAATCATACAAGCCAAGCACCATACCCTTAGTTATGAAGAGAAGACATTGGTCATGGGCATTTTAAATGTCACACCGGACTCTTTTTCAGATGGAGGAAAATTCAATCAAATTGATAAAGCGCTGGCTCATGCAACGCAGCTCATAGAAGATGGGGCGCATATTATTGATATTGGCGGTGAATCGACTCGGCCGGGAGCGGCACTTGTCTCAGAGCAAGAGGAGCTTTCAAGGGTCATTCCTGTCATTGAGAAGATCACAAAAGAATTGGACATACCTATTTCTATTGATACGTATAAAGCCCATGTCGCAGATGAGGCAGTGAAAGCGGGAGCCTCAATCATTAATGATGTATGGGGGGCGAAAGCTGATCCTCAAATGGCGCATGTGGCAGCGAAGCACAACGTGCCAATCATCTTAATGCACAATCGACCAGAGCGGAATTACACCCATCTGATTTCAGATATGATCGCAGATCTGAAAGAAAGTGTTCACATTGTGAAACAAGCGGGTGTCCGTGATGACATGATTATATTAGACCCTGGTGTAGGATTTGCGAAAAATAAAACTGACAACCTCATGGTCATGAATGAACTTGAACATTTTTGCCACCTAGGGTATCCGCTGCTGCTAGCAACATCCCGCAAACGATTCATCGGTGCAGTTTTAGACCTGCCGCCTGAAGAACGTACTGAAGGAACGGGTGCAACGGTCTGTCTTGGGATTCAAAAGGGCAGCGCGATGGTCCGAGTGCACGATGTAAAAGAAATCGCAAGAATGGCAAAAATGATGGATGCCATGCTGAATAAAGGAGGCGCTTATCATCGATAAAGTATATGTAAACGGAATGGAATTTTACGGCTATCACGGTGTATTTGCAGAAGAGAATAAACTAGGCCAGCGCTTTCGTGTGGACCTAACAGCTTCACTTGATTTAAGTAAGGCAGGACAAACGGATGACCTAAATGAGACCATCAACTATGCTGAGCTCTACAACATCTGCAAAAATATTGTAGAAGGGGACCCAGTGAACCTCGTTGAAACGCTGACAGAAAGAATTACAAATCAAGTGTTAAAGGACTTTCCGACAGTTCAAGAATGTACAGTAAAAGTAATCAAACCAGATCCGCCAATTCCAGGACACTATCAGTCCGTTGCCATTGAAATGACGAGATCACGCGCATGAACAATACAGCATATATCGCTTTAGGCTCAAACATAGGAAAAAAGGAAACCTACTTAAAAGAAGCTGTCAAAAAACTTCACGAACATCCAGGTGTTCAAGTTGAATCCATTTCATCTATATATGAGACAACACCTGTAGGTTACGAGAATCAGGATGACTTCTTGAACATGGCTGTGAAGATTTCCACCTCGCTTCGTCCTGAAGAACTTCTATCACTGACTCAGAACATTGAGCAGGAGTTAGGCAGAACAAGAGAAGTGAGGTGGGGTCCACGGACAGCTGACCTTGACATTTTACTTTATAATCGTGAAAATATTGAAACAGAACAACTTGTAGTGCCGCATCCTAGAATGTACGAACGTTTATTCGTTCTTGTTCCGATGAGTGAGATTTGCCCAGAAATCGGCGAAGCCCAGATAAACGCCGTAACAGACCAAGAAGGTGTAAGCATATGGAAAAAGACATGTGGGGTAGAAGAATTCGTGCATACCGAAAGCTAAAAGGGTATACTCAGGAAGGGTTCGCCAAAAGACTGGGCATCTCTGTCTCTGTCTTAGGGGAAATTGAGCGAGGCAATCGATTACCAACAAACCAAATGGTTGGTCAAATAGCAGATGCTTTAAATATAACGGTGGAAGAACTTTCACCAATACTTGAAGAAGAAAGGAGGGGACATGATGTTTAAAATCGGAGATATCGAAATTAAAAACAAAGTAGTGCTCGCACCAATGGCTGGTGTGTGTAACTCTGCTTTCAGACTCACTGTGAAAGAGTTTGGAGCGGGCTTAGTCTGCGCTGAAATGGTCAGTGACAAAGCGATCTTGATTAATAATGCCAGAACGATGGGCATGCTGTACATTGATGAGCGTGAAAAACCGTTGAGCCTTCAGATATTTGGGGGAGAAAAGGACACGCTCGTAGAAGCGGCCAAGTTTGTAGACCAGAATACAACGGCGGACATTATTGATATTAATATGGGATGTCCTGTACCAAAGATCACGAAATGTGACGCAGGAGCGAAATGGCTGCTGGATCCAAACAAGATTTACGAAATGGTATCCGCAGTCGTAGAAGCTGTAGATAAACCTGTTACTGTGAAAATGAGAATGGGTTGGGACGAAGACCATATTTTCGCTATCGACAATGCCCGTGCTGTTGAACGAGCAGGTGGCCAAGCGGTTGCGCTTCACGGACGGACACGTGTGCAGATGTACGAAGGAACAGCGAATTGGGATATTATAAAAGAGGTCAAACAATCTGTTTCCATTCCAGTCATCGGCAATGGAGATGTCAAAACCCCTCAAGATGCAAAACGTATGCTTGATGAAACGGGTGCAGATGCTGTCATGATCGGAAGAGCCGCACTAGGAAACCCGTGGATGATTTACCGGACGGTTCATTATTTAGAAACGGGTGAACTAAAAGAAGAGCCTAATGTGCGTGAGAAAATGTCTGTGTGCAAACTTCACTTAGACAGACTCATAGACCTGAAAGGCGAGCATGTGGCTGTCAGAGAAATGAGAAAACATGCAGCATGGTACTTAAAAGGTGTCCGAGGCAATGCAGATGTAAGAAACCAAATCAATCAAAGTGAAACGAGAGCGGAGCTTGTAAAAGTTCTAGATGACTTTACGATCGAAGCCGAGGCAAAAGAGCTTCAAAGAATAAAAGTAGGATAAGACTATCTTTCTTTTTGTAGCTCACTGCTAGTGCACGTACTGGCAGTTTTTCTGCTTTTCTCTGCAAAATACATTATTGGAGTGATATAAATGAGTAATGAAGGGCTTAATAACGAAGAATTAAATGATCAATTCCAAGTAAGACGTGACAAAATGAATAAAATGAGAGAAGAGGGTATCGATCCATTCGGTGAACGATATGACCGTTCTCATCAATCCGCACAAATTATTGCTGAATATGACGAGTTTTCAAAAGAAGACTTAGAAGAAAAAGCAGCTCAAGTAACAATTGCTGGCCGTATGATGACAAAACGCGGAAAAGGGAAAGCTGGCTTTGCACACATTCAAGACTTAGAAGGACAAATTCAAATCTATGTACGTAAAGATAGTGTAGGAGAAGAAGCTTACGAATTATTCAAAAGCTCGGACCTAGGCGATATTATCGGTGTGACGGGAACCGTATTTAAAACGAATGTAGGAGAACTTTCAATTAAAGCGACTAGCTTTGAGGTTCTTACAAAAGCACTTCGCCCGCTCCCTGATAAATATCACGGACTAAAAGATGTAGAACAACGCTATCGTCAGCGTTACCTTGACCTGATTGTCAATCCAGAAAGTAAGCAGACGTTCATCATGCGAAGCAAAATCATTCAATCAATGAGAAGATACTTAGATTCAAAAGGATACCTAGAAGTTGAAACACCAACAATGCATAGCATCCCTGGTGGTGCATCAGCTCGTCCTTTCATTACTCATCACAATGCACTTGATATGCCGCTTTATATGCGTATTGCGATCGAGCTGCATTTAAAACGTCTAATTGTCGGTGGTCTAGAGAAAGTATACGAGATTGGCCGCGTATTCCGTAATGAAGGAGTCTCAACTCGTCATAACCCGGAATTTACTATGATTGAGCTGTATGAAGCATATGCAGACTATAAAGACATCATGAACCTAACGGAAAACTTGATTGCTCATATTGCCCAAGAGGTACTAGGAACAACAACGATTCAATATGGAGAAGATGAAATTGATCTAAAACCTGAATGGAAGAGACTCCATATGGTTGAAGCAGTCAAAGAAGCAACAGGTGTAGACTTCTGGCAGGAGATGTCTGTAGAAGAAGCAAAACAGCATGCTGCTGATCACGATGTTGAAATCACAAAAAACATGACAGTAGGTCATATTATCAATGAGTTCTTCGAGCAAAAAGTAGAAGAAACACTGGTTCAGCCTACCTTTATTTACGGGCACCCAGTCGAGATTTCTCCATTAGCTAAGAAAAATCCTGAAGACCCGCGCTTCACGGACCGCTTTGAGCTATTCATCGTGCGCCGCGAGCATGCAAATGCATTCACTGAACTGAATGATCCAATCGACCAAAGAGAACGCTTTGAAGCTCAATTAAAAGAACGCGAAGAAGGAAATGACGAAGCGCATCTCATGGATGACGATTTTGTTGAAGCATTAGAATATGGCATGCCGCCAACAGGCGGACTAGGAATCGGTATCGACCGATTAATCATGCTGCTAACAAATTCTCCATCAATCAGAGATGTACTGCTTTTCCCGCAAATGAGAAACCGTTAATATATCAACAAAAGCGCCATTTGATCTGTGGCGCTTTTTATTTTTCATAAAATGAAACTTTTTTCAAAAAAACTATTGCAAGAAAAGAATCCAGATGGTATATTATTATTCGTTGCCGCAAAACAGCAACGAGGTTGAAAAAAGAAAACGAAAAAAGTTCTTGACTTCAACCGAAGCGAAATGTTAAGATATTAAAGTCGCTTACGAGCGATAACGAAAATGATCTTTGAAAACTAAACAAGACAAAACGTACCTGTTAATTCGAGTTTTTATAAAAAAATCCTATGATACATCATAGGTAGTCAGTCAAACTGGCGAAAAGCAAAACTTCGGTTTTGTACTTTTTCGGAGAGTTTGATCCTGGCTCAGGACGAACGCTGGCGGCGTGCCTAATACATGCAAGTCGAGCGGACAGAAGGGAGCTTGCTCCCGGATGTTAGCGGCGGACGGGTGAGTAACACGTGGGTAACCTGCCTGTAAGACTGGGATAACTCCGGGAAACCGGAGCTAATACCGGATAGTTCCTTGAACCGCATGGTTCAAGGATGAAAGACGGTTTCGGCTGTCACTTACAGATGGACCCGCGGCGCATTAGCTAGTTGGTGAGGTAACGGCTCACCAAGGCGACGATGCGTAGCCGACCTGAGAGGGTGATCGGCCACACTGGGACTGAGACACGGCCCAGACTCCTACGGGAGGCAGCAGTAGGGAATCTTCCGCAATGGACGAAAGTCTGACGGAGCAACGCCGCGTGAGTGATGAAGGTTTTCGGATCGTAAAGCTCTGTTGTTAGGGAAGAACAAGTGCAAGAGTAACTGCTTGCACCTTGACGGTACCTAACCAGAAAGCCACGGCTAACTACGTGCCAGCAGCCGCGGTAATACGTAGGTGGCAAGCGTTGTCCGGAATTATTGGGCGTAAAGGGCTCGCAGGCGGTTTCTTAAGTCTGATGTGAAAGCCCCCGGCTCAACCGGGGAGGGTCATTGGAAACTGGGAAACTTGAGTGCAGAAGAGGAGAGTGGAATTCCACGTGTAGCGGTGAAATGCGTAGAGATGTGGAGGAACACCAGTGGCGAAGGCGACTCTCTGGTCTGTAACTGACGCTGAGGAGCGAAAGCGTGGGGAGCGAACAGGATTAGATACCCTGGTAGTCCACGCCGTAAACGATGAGTGCTAAGTGTTAGGGGGTTTCCGCCCCTTAGTGCTGCAGCTAACGCATTAAGCACTCCGCCTGGGGAGTACGGTCGCAAGACTGAAACTCAAAGGAATTGACGGGGGCCCGCACAAGCGGTGGAGCATGTGGTTTAATTCGAAGCAACGCGAAGAACCTTACCAGGTCTTGACATCCTCTGACAACCCTAGAGATAGGGCTTTCCCTTCGGGGACAGAGTGACAGGTGGTGCATGGTTGTCGTCAGCTCGTGTCGTGAGATGTTGGGTTAAGTCCCGCAACGAGCGCAACCCTTGATCTTAGTTGCCAGCATTCAGTTGGGCACTCTAAGGTGACTGCCGGTGACAAACCGGAGGAAGGTGGGGATGACGTCAAATCATCATGCCCCTTATGACCTGGGCTACACACGTGCTACAATGGACAGAACAAAGGGCTGCGAGACCGCAAGGTTTAGCCAATCCCACAAATCTGTTCTCAGTTCGGATCGCAGTCTGCAACTCGACTGCGTGAAGCTGGAATCGCTAGTAATCGCGGATCAGCATGCCGCGGTGAATACGTTCCCGGGCCTTGTACACACCGCCCGTCACACCACGAGAGTTTGCAACACCCGAAGTCGGTGAGGTAACCTTTATGGAGCCAGCCGCCGAAGGTGGGGCAGATGATTGGGGTGAAGTCGTAACAAGGTAGCCGTATCGGAAGGTGCGGCTGGATCACCTCCTTTCTAAGGATATATGGAGCAGCGTACGTTTTTCGTCTTGTTTAGTTTTGAAGGATCATTCCTTCAAACATGTCTCTAGCGAGACAGGATTGTTCTTTGAAAACTAGATAACAATAAGTAATACATTCACATTGAATGCAATGCAAAGTTCATCACACATAGTGATTCTTTCTAAAGTAAGAAATGGTTAAGTTAGAAAGGGCGCACGGTGGATGCCTTGGCACTAGGAGCCGATGAAGGACGGGACGAACACCGATATGCTTCGGGGAGCTGTAAGCAAGCTTTGATCCGGAGATTTCCGAATGGGGAAACCCACTGCTCGTAATGGAGTAGTATCCATACTTGAATACATAGAGTATGAGAAGGCATACCCGGGGAACTGAAACATCTAAGTACCCGGAGGAAGAGAAAGCAAATGCGATTCCCTGAGTAGCGGCGAGCGAAACGGGAACAGCCCAAACCAAGAGGCTTGCCTCTTGGGGTTGTAGGACACTCTATACGGAGTTACAAAGGAACGATATAAGCGAAGAGGTCTGGAAAGGCCCGCCAAAGAAGGTAACAGCCCTGTAACTGAAATGTTGTTCTCTCCAGAGTGGATCCTGAGTACGGCGGAACACGTGAAATTCCGTCGGAATCCGGGAGGACCATCTCCCAAGGCTAAATACTCCCTAGTGACCGATAGTGAACCAGTACCGTGAGGGAAAGGTGAAAAGCACCCCGGAAGGGGAGTGAAATAGATCCTGAAACCGTGTGCCTACAAGTAGTCAGAGCCCGTTAACGGGTGATGGCGTGCCTTTTGTAGAATGAACCGGCGAGTTACGATCCCGTGCAAGGTTAAGCAGAAGATGCGGAGCCGCAGCGAAAGCGAGTCTGAATAGGGCGCATGAGTACGTGGTCGTAGACCCGAAACCAGGTGATCTACCCATGTCCAGGGTGAAGTTCAGGTAACACTGAATGGAGGCCCGAACCCACGCACGTTGAAAAGTGCGGGGATGAGGTGTGGGTAGGGGTGAAATGCCAATCGAACCTGGAGATAGCTGGTTCTCTCCGAAATAGCTTTAGGGCTAGCCTCAAGGTAAGAGTCTCGGAGGTAGAGCACTGATTGGACTAGGGGCCCCTACCGGGTTACCGAATTCAGTCAAACTCCGAATGCCGATGACTTATCCTTGGGAGTCAGACTGCGAGTGATAAGATCCGTAGTCGAAAGGGAAACAGCCCAGACCGCCAGCTAAGGTCCCAAAGTATACGTTAAGTGGAAAAGGATGTGGAGTTGCTTAGACAACCAGGATGTTGGCTTAGAAGCAGCCACCATTTAAAGAGTGCGTAATAGCTCACTGGTCGAGTGACTCTGCGCCGAAAATGTACCGGGGCTAAACGTATCACCGAAGCTGCGGACTGTTCTTACGAACAGTGGTAGGAGAGCGTTCTAAGTGCAGTGAAGTCAGACCGGAAGGACTGGTGGAGCGCTTAGAAGTGAGAATGCCGGTATGAGTAGCGAAAGACGGGTGAGAATCCCGTCCACCGAATGCCTAAGGTTTCCTGAGGAAGGCTCGTCCGCTCAGGGTTAGTCGGGACCTAAGCCGAGGCCGAAAGGCGTAGGCGATGGACAACAGGTTGATATTCCTGTACCACCTCCTCACCATTTGAGCAATGGGGGGACGCAGGAGGATAGGGTAAGCGCGGTATTGGATATCCGCGTCCAAGCAGTTAGGCTGGGAAATAGGCAAATCCGTTTCCCGTGAAGGCTGAGCTGTGATGGCGAGCGAAATTTAGTAGCGAAGTTCCTGATTCCACACTGCCAAGAAAAGCCTCTAGCGAGGTGAGAGGTGCCCGTACCGCAAACCGACACAGGTAGGCGAGGAGAGAATCCTAAGGTGATCGAGAGAACTCTCGTTAAGGAACTCGGCAAAATGACCCCGTAACTTCGGGAGAAGGGGTGCTTCTTAGGGTGTTAAAGCCCCGAGAAGCCGCAGTGAATAGGCCCAGGCGACTGTTTAGCAAAAACACAGGTCTCTGCGAAGCCGTAAGGCGAAGTATAGGGGCTGACGCCTGCCCGGTGCTGGAAGGTTAAGAGGAGCGCTTAGCGTAAGCGAAGGTGCGAATTGAAGCCCCAGTAAACGGCGGCCGTAACTATAACGGTCCTAAGGTAGCGAAATTCCTTGTCGGGTAAGTTCCGACCCGCACGAAAGGCGCAACGATCTGGGCACTGTCTCAACGAGAGACTCGGTGAAATTATAGTACCTGTGAAGATGCAGGTTACCCGCGACAGGACGGAAAGACCCCGTGGAGCTTTACTGCAGCCTGATATTGAATGTTGGTACAGCTTGTACAGGATAGGTAGGAGCCTTGGAAACCGGAGCGCTAGCTTCGGTGGAGGCATCGGTGGGATACTACCCTGGCTGTATTGACCTTCTAACCCGCTGCCCTTATCGGGCAGGGAGACAGTGTCAGGTGGGCAGTTTGACTGGGGCGGTCGCCTCCTAAAATGTAACGGAGGCGCCCAAAGGTTCCCTCAGAATGGTTGGAAATCATTCGCAGAGTGTAAAGGCACAAGGGAGCTTGACTGCGAGACCTACAAGTCGAGCAGGGACGAAAGTCGGGCTTAGTGATCCGGTGGTTCCGCATGGAAGGGCCATCGCTCAACGGATAAAAGCTACCCCGGGGATAACAGGCTTATCTCCCCCAAGAGTCCACATCGACGGGGAGGTTTGGCACCTCGATGTCGGCTCATCGCATCCTGGGGCTGTAGTCGGTCCCAAGGGTTGGGCTGTTCGCCCATTAAAGCGGTACGCGAGCTGGGTTCAGAACGTCGTGAGACAGTTCGGTCCCTATCCGTCGCGGGCGCAGGAAATTTGAGAGGAGCTGTCCTTAGTACGAGAGGACCGGGATGGACGCACCGCTGGTGTACCAGTTGTTCTGCCAAGGGCATCGCTGGGTAGCTATGTGCGGACGGGATAAGTGCTGAAAGCATCTAAGCATGAAGCCCCCCTCAAGATGAGATTTCCCATTCCGCAAGGAAGTAAGATCCCTGAAAGATGATCAGGTTGATAGGTCTGAGGTGGAAGCGTGGTGACACGTGGAGCTGACAGATACTAATAGATCGAGGACTTAACCTATATTCTAATGTGAAAAATGAACATTGTTATCTAGTTTTGAGAGAACATTCTCTCCATCAGGTTTGGTGGCGATAGCGAAGAGGTCACACCCGTTCCCATACCGAACACGGAAGTTAAGCTCTTCAGCGCCGATGGTAGTTGGGGGTTTCCCCCTGTGAGAGTAGGACGCCGCCAAGCTTTTCAAAGGATCAGTTCCAGTCGGAACTGGTCTTTTTTGTGTTTTAATAAATGATATATCTATTTATATTGAAAATAGTGGTCTTTCACTACATTCTCAATAACTCATTCATTTCATCCCCTTCACTGGAATTCTAGACATTCTATAAAATTCTTATCATCCAACCTCGTCGCTCGCTCATCTTGCTAAGAGTCAACATCGAAAGAGTAAACATGTCTAAAAAGGGTCTTCTCCTCTGGCAACCATATGTAGCGAACTGCGCTTGCTGCTAGATCATTGAAACCTACATAAGAGAGCAAAGGGCATCTTGGTTTGCTAATGAGAGAGGGGAGGAAGATTTGAGTTAAGCACCACAATGTTTGATGAGGCAGGGGAACACTGAGACGAATTTTTGGAAAATGACCAGGATCAATTTAATATAAAGCAAATATACAAAATGGTTTCTCGGAAAAATAAAATAATAAAAAAATTCGTTTCTATATGCACGTTATCTGAGGATTTAAGGAATAAAACAAACATTTTTCAGCTTTAAAAGAGCTGTTTTTACATTGAAAAAGCGCTATTAATGCCCTTTTTAACAAAAAAACATAAAAAAATGAAAAAAAGACTTTTAAAATGAAGAGACAAGTGGTAAACTTCTTTAGGTGCCTTAACGAAAAGATGTGAAAAAATAGCTTTAAAATAAATTCAAAAATTATTTTAAAAAAGTCTTTACAAACAATATCTTATCGTTATATAATACTATTTGTCAGATCGAGAGGCATTCGAAACGACATGATATGGAGGATTAGCTCAGCTGGGAGAGCATCTGCCTTACAAGCAGAGGGTCGGCGGTTCGAGCCCGTCATCCTCCACCATATTTATTCTTACATAATGTTAGGATAGATAAAGCCGGTGTAGCTCAACTGGTAGAGCAACTGACTTGTAATCAGTAGGTTGGGGGTTCAAGTCCTCTTGCCGGCACCACTTTCATATGGTAAGATAGACAAGTCGCTTTAAAAGCGAGCCATTAGCTCAGTTGGTAGAGCATCTGACTTTTAATCAGAGGGTCGAAGGTTCGAGTCCTTCATGGCTCACCATTTTCATGCGGGTGTGGCGGAATTGGCAGACGCGCTAGACTTAGGATCTAGTGTCTTTATGACGTGGGGGTTCAAGTCCCTTCACCCGCATTGCCAAACAACATAAAGAAATCCTGTAATGCGGAAGTAGTTCAGTGGTAGAACACCACCTTGCCAAGGTGGGGGTCGCGGGTTCGAATCCCGTCTTCCGCTTATACCATCCACGCCGGGGTGGTGGAATTGGCAGACACACAGGACTTAAAATCCTGCGGTAGGTGACTACCGTGCCGGTTCAAGTCCGGCCCTCGGCATTATAAAATAAGCGCCCGTAGCTCAATTGGATAGAGCGTTTGACTACGGATCAAAAGGTTAGGGGTTCGACTCCTCTCGGGCGCGCCATTAAGATCGGGAAGTAGCTCAGCTTGGTAGAGCACTTGGTTTGGGACCAAGGGGTCGCAGGTTCGAATCCTGTCTTCCCGACCATCTTTTATGGGGCCTTAGCTCAGCTGGGAGAGCGCCTGCCTTGCACGCAGGAGGTCAGCGGTTCGATCCCGCTAGGCTCCACCAATATGATCTTTGAAAACTAAACAAGACAAAACGTACCTGTTAATTCGAGTTTTTATAAAAAAATCCTATGATACATCATAGGTAGTCAGTCAAACGCTGACGAAAAACAAAACTTCGGTTTTGTATTTTTTCGGAGAGTTTGATCCTGGCTCAGGACGAACGCTGGCGGCGTGCCTAATACATGCAAGTCGAGCGGACAGAAGGGAGCTTGCTCCCGGATGTTAGCGGCGGACGGGTGAGTAACACGTGGGTAACCTGCCTGTAAGACTGGGATAACTCCGGGAAACCGGAGCTAATACCGGATAGTTCCTTGAACCGCATGGTTCAAGGATGAAAGACGGTTTCGGCTGTCACTTACAGATGGACCCGCGGCGCATTAGCTAGTTGGTGAGGTAACGGCTCACCAAGGCGACGATGCGTAGCCGACCTGAGAGGGTGATCGGCCACACTGGGACTGAGACACGGCCCAGACTCCTACGGGAGGCAGCAGTAGGGAATCTTCCGCAATGGACGAAAGTCTGACGGAGCAACGCCGCGTGAGTGATGAAGGTTTTCGGATCGTAAAGCTCTGTTGTTAGGGAAGAACAAGTGCAAGAGTAACTGCTTGCACCTTGACGGTACCTAACCAGAAAGCCACGGCTAACTACGTGCCAGCAGCCGCGGTAATACGTAGGTGGCAAGCGTTGTCCGGAATTATTGGGCGTAAAGGGCTCGCAGGCGGTTTCTTAAGTCTGATGTGAAAGCCCCCGGCTCAACCGGGGAGGGTCATTGGAAACTGGGAAACTTGAGTGCAGAAGAGGAGAGTGGAATTCCACGTGTAGCGGTGAAATGCGTAGAGATGTGGAGGAACACCAGTGGCGAAGGCGACTCTCTGGTCTGTAACTGACGCTGAGGAGCGAAAGCGTGGGGAGCGAACAGGATTAGATACCCTGGTAGTCCACGCCGTAAACGATGAGTGCTAAGTGTTAGGGGGTTTCCGCCCCTTAGTGCTGCAGCTAACGCATTAAGCACTCCGCCTGGGGAGTACGGTCGCAAGACTGAAACTCAAAGGAATTGACGGGGGCCCGCACAAGCGGTGGAGCATGTGGTTTAATTCGAAGCAACGCGAAGAACCTTACCAGGTCTTGACATCCTCTGACAACCCTAGAGATAGGGCTTTCCCTTCGGGGACAGAGTGACAGGTGGTGCATGGTTGTCGTCAGCTCGTGTCGTGAGATGTTGGGTTAAGTCCCGCAACGAGCGCAACCCTTGATCTTAGTTGCCAGCATTCAGTTGGGCACTCTAAGGTGACTGCCGGTGACAAACCGGAGGAAGGTGGGGATGACGTCAAATCATCATGCCCCTTATGACCTGGGCTACACACGTGCTACAATGGACAGAACAAAGGGCTGCGAGACCGCAAGGTTTAGCCAATCCCACAAATCTGTTCTCAGTTCGGATCGCAGTCTGCAACTCGACTGCGTGAAGCTGGAATCGCTAGTAATCGCGGATCAGCATGCCGCGGTGAATACGTTCCCGGGCCTTGTACACACCGCCCGTCACACCACGAGAGTTTGCAACACCCGAAGTCGGTGAGGTAACCTTTATGGAGCCAGCCGCCGAAGGTGGGGCAGATGATTGGGGTGAAGTCGTAACAAGGTAGCCGTATCGGAAGGTGCGGCTGGATCACCTCCTTTCTAAGGATATATGGAGCAGCGTACGTTTTTCGTCTTGTTTAGTTTTGAAGGATCATTCCTTCAAACATGTCTCTAGCGAGACAGGATTGTTCTTTGAAAACTAGATAACAATAAGTAATACATTCACATTGAATGCAATGCAAAGTTCATCACACATAGTGATTCTTTCTAAAGTAAGAAATGGTTAAGTTAGAAAGGGCGCACGGTGGATGCCTTGGCACTAGGAGCCGATGAAGGACGGGACGAACACCGATATGCTTCGGGGAGCTGTAAGCAAGCTTTGATCCGGAGATTTCCGAATGGGGAAACCCACTGCTCGTAATGGAGTAGTATCCATACTTGAATACATAGAGTATGAGAAGGCATACCCGGGGAACTGAAACATCTAAGTACCCGGAGGAAGAGAAAGCAAATGCGATTCCCTGAGTAGCGGCGAGCGAAACGGGAACAGCCCAAACCAAGAGGCTTGCCTCTTGGGGTTGTAGGACACTCTATACGGAGTTACAAAGGAACGATATAAGCGAAGAGGTCTGGAAAGGCCCGCCAAAGAAGGTAACAGCCCTGTAACTGAAATGTTGTTCTCTCCAGAGTGGATCCTGAGTACGGCGGAACACGTGAAATTCCGTCGGAATCCGGGAGGACCATCTCCCAAGGCTAAATACTCCCTAGTGACCGATAGTGAACCAGTACCGTGAGGGAAAGGTGAAAAGCACCCCGGAAGGGGAGTGAAATAGATCCTGAAACCGTGTGCCTACAAGTAGTCAGAGCCCGTTAACGGGTGATGGCGTGCCTTTTGTAGAATGAACCGGCGAGTTACGATCCCGTGCAAGGTTAAGCAGAAGATGCGGAGCCGCAGCGAAAGCGAGTCTGAATAGGGCGCATGAGTACGTGGTCGTAGACCCGAAACCAGGTGATCTACCCATGTCCAGGGTGAAGTTCAGGTAACACTGAATGGAGGCCCGAACCCACGCACGTTGAAAAGTGCGGGGATGAGGTGTGGGTAGGGGTGAAATGCCAATCGAACCTGGAGATAGCTGGTTCTCTCCGAAATAGCTTTAGGGCTAGCCTCAAGGTAAGAGTCTCGGAGGTAGAGCACTGATTGGACTAGGGGCCCCTACCGGGTTACCGAATTCAGTCAAACTCCGAATGCCGATGACTTATCCTTGGGAGTCAGACTGCGAGTGATAAGATCCGTAGTCGAAAGGGAAACAGCCCAGACCGCCAGCTAAGGTCCCAAAGTATACGTTAAGTGGAAAAGGATGTGGAGTTGCTTAGACAACCAGGATGTTGGCTTAGAAGCAGCCACCATTTAAAGAGTGCGTAATAGCTCACTGGTCGAGTGACTCTGCGCCGAAAATGTACCGGGGCTAAACGTATCACCGAAGCTGCGGACTGTTCTTACGAACAGTGGTAGGAGAGCGTTCTAAGTGCAGTGAAGTCAGACCGGAAGGACTGGTGGAGCGCTTAGAAGTGAGAATGCCGGTATGAGTAGCGAAAGACGGGTGAGAATCCCGTCCACCGAATGCCTAAGGTTTCCTGAGGAAGGCTCGTCCGCTCAGGGTTAGTCGGGACCTAAGCCGAGGCCGAAAGGCGTAGGCGATGGACAACAGGTTGATATTCCTGTACCACCTCCTCACCATTTGAGCAATGGGGGGACGCAGGAGGATAGGGTAAGCGCGGTATTGGATATCCGCGTCCAAGCAGTTAGGCTGGGAAATAGGCAAATCCGTTTCCCGTGAAGGCTGAGCTGTGATGGCGAGCGAAATTTAGTAGCGAAGTTCCTGATTCCACACTGCCAAGAAAAGCCTCTAGCGAGGTGAGAGGTGCCCGTACCGCAAACCGACACAGGTAGGCGAGGAGAGAATCCTAAGGTGATCGAGAGAACTCTCGTTAAGGAACTCGGCAAAATGACCCCGTAACTTCGGGAGAAGGGGTGCTTCTTAGGGTGTTAAAGCCCCGAGAAGCCGCAGTGAATAGGCCCAGGCGACTGTTTAGCAAAAACACAGGTCTCTGCGAAGCCGTAAGGCGAAGTATAGGGGCTGACGCCTGCCCGGTGCTGGAAGGTTAAGAGGAGCGCTTAGCGTAAGCGAAGGTGCGAATTGAAGCCCCAGTAAACGGCGGCCGTAACTATAACGGTCCTAAGGTAGCGAAATTCCTTGTCGGGTAAGTTCCGACCCGCACGAAAGGCGCAACGATCTGGGCACTGTCTCAACGAGAGACTCGGTGAAATTATAGTACCTGTGAAGATGCAGGTTACCCGCGACAGGACGGAAAGACCCCGTGGAGCTTTACTGCAGCCTGATATTGAATGTTGGTACAGCTTGTACAGGATAGGTAGGAGCCTTGGAAACCGGAGCGCTAGCTTCGGTGGAGGCATCGGTGGGATACTACCCTGGCTGTATTGACCTTCTAACCCGCTGCCCTTATCGGGCAGGGAGACAGTGTCAGGTGGGCAGTTTGACTGGGGCGGTCGCCTCCTAAAATGTAACGGAGGCGCCCAAAGGTTCCCTCAGAATGGTTGGAAATCATTCGCAGAGTGTAAAGGCACAAGGGAGCTTGACTGCGAGACCTACAAGTCGAGCAGGGACGAAAGTCGGGCTTAGTGATCCGGTGGTTCCGCATGGAAGGGCCATCGCTCAACGGATAAAAGCTACCCCGGGGATAACAGGCTTATCTCCCCCAAGAGTCCACATCGACGGGGAGGTTTGGCACCTCGATGTCGGCTCATCGCATCCTGGGGCTGTAGTCGGTCCCAAGGGTTGGGCTGTTCGCCCATTAAAGCGGTACGCGAGCTGGGTTCAGAACGTCGTGAGACAGTTCGGTCCCTATCCGTCGCGGGCGCAGGAAATTTGAGAGGAGCTGTCCTTAGTACGAGAGGACCGGGATGGACGCACCGCTGGTGTACCAGTTGTTCTGCCAAGGGCATCGCTGGGTAGCTATGTGCGGACGGGATAAGTGCTGAAAGCATCTAAGCATGAAGCCCCCCTCAAGATGAGATTTCCCATTCCGCAAGGAAGTAAGATCCCTGAAAGATGATCAGGTTGATAGGTCTGAGGTGGAAGCGTGGTGACACGTGGAGCTGACAGATACTAATAGATCGAGGACTTAACCTATATTCTAATGTGAAAAATGAACATTGTTATCTAGTTTTGAGAGAACATTCTCTCCATCAGGTTTGGTGGCGATAGCGAAGAGGTCACACCCGTTCCCATACCGAACACGGAAGTTAAGCTCTTCAGCGCCGATGGTAGTTGGGGGTTTCCCCCTGTGAGAGTAGGACGCCGCCAAGCTTTTCAAAGGATCAGTTCCAATCGGAACTGGTCTTTTTTGTGTTTTTGGGACGTTTGGCACCAGATAAATGTGGAAATAATATTGTTAGTTGAGCGATTATCTTGAAAAATCGATCGAAAAAATTTATAGTAAGATTAAAGTCAAATATAGTCAAAGTCAATGGAGGAGGAGGCGGAGTGGCACAAAATATTTCTGATATCATCGAGCAGTATTTGAAGGAAGTCTTGGATCAGAATGGTCGAGAAATATTAGAAATTAAACGCAATGAAATTGCAGATAAGTTTCAATGCGTACCTTCACAAATTAACTATGTTATCAATACACGCTTTACGAGCGAAAGAGGTTATATCGTCGAAAGTAAGCGTGGCGGCGGTGGCTATATCCGAATCATTAAAGTCAAAATGAATGATGAAGTCGATTTATTGAACAACATTATTTCCCAAATATATCATCGTTTATCACAGGCTGCATCTGATCATATCATTATGCGTCTTGTTGAGAACAACATTTTATCCGAAAGAGAAGCAAAGATGATGATTAGTGTCATGGACCGTTCTGTTTTACACATTGATTTACCTGAACGAGATGAACTGCGGGCTCGGATGATGAAAGCGATGTTGAATGCTTTGAAATTAAAGTAAAGCGGGTGAAAAGATTGATTTGTCAAGAATGCAATGAGAGACCAGCCACTTTTCACTTTACGAAAGTAATAAATGGAGAAAAACAAGAAATGCACATATGTGAACAATGTGCAAAAGAAAACAGTGATTCATATGCTATGAGTGGAAACCAAGGTTTCTCGATTCACAACTTATTATCAGGCTTATTGAATATTGATCCTAGCTTTACCACAAGTGCGAATAAAGGATCATCTATTTTTCAAGAGGCAAGAGAAGTGGATCAATGTCCTAAGTGTGGCTTAACTTTTCAGCAATTCAGGAAAACAGGCCGTTTTGGCTGTGCAGAATGTTATCGAACCTTTGATCAGTATTTAAATCCTGTTTTAAGGAAAGTCCATAGTGGAAATACAGTCCATAATGGAAAAGTCCCTAAACGGATTGCCGGCAGTCTGCATGTTCGCCGGAAACTTGAGTTAATGCAGCAAGAACTGAAGCAGCTGATTGAACAGGAAGAGTTTGAAAAAGCAGCGGAAGTTCGAGATCAAATTCGTGCGTTAGAGCATGAGCAATCTCAGCAGAGGGAGGGAGATTAACGACATGTCGCTCCAGCATTTTATTCAAGACGCATTAAGTCAATGGATGAAACAGAAAGGACCAGAAAGTGACATTGTTCTAAGCAGTCGTATTCGGCTGGCACGCAATCTAGAGCATGTTCGTTTCCCAACTCAGTTTTCTCAAGAGGAGGCTGAAGCTGTTCTTCAGCAATTCGAGCAAAAGTTTGCGAGCCAGGAAGTGAAGGACATTGGAAACTTTGTTCTGATTCGAATGAATGACACGCAGCCTTTGGCTAAAAGGGTACTTGTTGAAAAGCACTTGATTAGCCCCAATTTAGCAGAATCAAGATTTGGCGGCTGTTTGCTTTCAGAAAATGAAGAAATCAGTGTCATGCTGAATGAGGAAGACCATATTCGTATTCAATGCTTGTTCCCAGGATTTCAGCTGGCTAATGCACTAAAAGCAGCTAACCAAATAGATGACTGGATTGAAGAGCAAGTGGATTATGCATTTTCTGAAAAGCGAGGATACTTAACGAGCTGTCCGACCAATGTAGGTACAGGTATTAGGGCTTCAGTCATGATGCACTTACCAGCATTAGCCCTGACAAGACAAATGAATCGCATTATTCCTGCAATTAATCAATTAGGTCTTGTGGTCAGAGGAATTTATGGTGAGGGTAGCGAAGCAATAGGGAACATCTTTCAAATTTCAAATCAAATGACACTGGGTCAATCAGAAGAAGATATTGTAGATGACTTGAATAGTGTGACGGCGCAGCTCATTGAACAAGAGCGATCTGCACGTAAGGCATTATATCAGACGTCTAAAATTGAACTTGAAGACAGAGTGTACCGTTCCTTGGGGATTTTGGCTAATTGTCGCATGATTGAATCTAAGGAAACGGCTAAGTGTTTGTCAGATGTGCGACTTGGAATTGATTTAGGTATCATTAAGGGGCTTTCAAGTAATATACTGAATGAACTCATGATTTTGACACAGCCTGGCTTCCTTCAGCAATATTCAGGAGGAGCCTTGGAACCAAATGAAAGAGATATAAAACGAGCAGCAATTATCAGAGAAAGGCTGCGCTTAGAAATGCATAGGAATGGACAGGAGGATGAAACGATATGATGTTTGGAAGATTCACTGAAAGAGCTCAAAAGGTATTAGCACTTGCACAAGAAGAAGCCATTCGCCTAGGCCATAAGAACATCGGTACAGAGCATATTTTACTTGGTCTTGTACGTGAAGGTGAGGGCATCGCCGCAAAAGCATTAGAAGCACTGGGCCTTGTTTCAGATAAAATCCAAAAAGAAGTCGAGAGCTTGATTGGAAGAGGGCAAGAGGTGTCTCAAGCTATTCCTCATTACACACCTAGAGCGAAGAAGGTTACGGAGCTTTCTATGGATGAAGCGAGAAAGCTTGGTCATTCCTATGTAGGGACAGAACATATTCTTTTAGGTCTTATTCGTGAGGGAGAGGGTGTAGCTGCCCGTGTCTTAAATAACCTCGGAGTGAGCTTAAATAAAGCACGCCAGCAAGTATTGCAGCTTCTAGGCAGCAATGAAACGGGTGCATCTGCGGCAGGATCTAATAGCAATGCCAATACACCAACTTTAGATAGCTTGGCAAGAGACTTAACGGCTATTGCGAAAGAGGACAGCTTGGACCCTGTGATTGGCCGCAGCAAAGAAATTCAGCGTGTCATTGAGGTCCTAAGTAGAAGAACAAAGAATAACCCTGTCTTGATTGGTGAGCCTGGTGTTGGTAAAACAGCGATCGCAGAAGGCCTCGCACAGCAAATTATTCACAACGAAGTGCCTGAAATTCTGCGTGATAAACGAGTCATGACACTTGATATGGGAACCGTTGTAGCGGGAACGAAATATCGTGGTGAATTCGAGGATCGTTTGAAAAAAGTCATGGACGAAATCCGTCAGGCTGGAAATATCATTCTCTTCATTGATGAGCTTCATACACTGATTGGTGCAGGTGGAGCAGAGGGTGCGATTGATGCCTCTAATATTCTAAAACCATCTTTAGCACGTGGTGAGCTTCAATGTATCGGGGCAACAACGTTAGATGAGTACCGTAAATATATTGAAAAAGATGCTGCACTTGAACGTCGATTCCAGCCAATTCAAGTGGACCAGCCATCTGTTGATGAAAGTATTCAGATTTTAAGAGGGCTTAGAGACCGTTATGAAGCACATCACCGTGTGTCTATTACAGATGAAGCCATTGAGGCGGCGGTAAAGCTTTCTGATCGTTATATCTCCGATCGTTTCCTTCCAGATAAGGCGATCGACTTAATTGATGAGGCGGGTTCAAAAGTTCGCTTACGTTCTTTCACAACACCGCCTAATCTAAAGGAACTTGAGCAAAAGCTGGATGAAGTACGCAAGGAAAAGGATGCAGCTGTTCAAAGTCAAGAATTTGAAAAAGCCGCTTCTCTTCGTGATACGGAGCAACGTTTGCGTGAAAAGGTAGAAGTGACGAAGAAATCTTGGAAAGAAAAGCAGGGACAAGAGAATTCAGAGGTTTCTGTGGATGATATCGCAATGGTTGTTTCTAGCTGGACGGGAGTACCTGTTTCAAAAATTGCTCAAACAGAAACAGATAAGCTTCTAAACATGGAACAATTGCTCCACTCTCGCGTCATTGGACAGGATGAAGCAGTTGTTGCTGTTGCAAAAGCTGTAAGACGTGCCCGTGCTGGACTAAAAGATCCGAAACGTCCGATTGGCTCCTTTATTTTCTTAGGGCCAACAGGTGTTGGTAAGACTGAGCTTGCAAGAGCACTCGCCGAGTCTATCTTCGGTGATGAAGAAGCGATGATTCGTATTGATATGTCTGAGTACATGGAAAAACACTCGACTTCAAGACTTGTTGGATCACCTCCAGGCTATGTGGGCTATGATGAGGGCGGTCAGCTGACTGAAAAAGTGAGAAGAAAGCCGTATTCTGTCGTGCTTCTAGATGAGATTGAAAAGGCGCACCCTGATGTGTTTAACATCTTACTTCAAGTGTTAGAAGATGGTCGTCTCACTGATTCTAAAGGTCGTACTGTTGACTTTAGAAATACGATTTTGATTATGACTTCAAACGTTGGAGCTAGTGAGCTGAAGCGCAATAAATATGTTGGCTTTAACGTGCAGGATGAAAGTCAAAATTACAAAGATATGAAAGGCAAAGTAATGGGTGAGCTGAAACGTGCGTTTAGACCAGAGTTCATCAACCGTATTGATGAAATCATTGTCTTCCACTCACTCGAAAAGAAACATCTAAAAGAGATTGTGTCTCTCATGTCTGATCAATTGACAAAACGACTAAAAGAGCAGGACCTTTCAATTGAATTGACGGAAGCAGCAAAAGCCAAGATTGCCGACGAAGGTGTAGATCTTGAGTATGGTGCTCGTCCGTTAAGAAGAGCGATTCAAAAGCACGTCGAGGATCGACTTTCTGAGGAATTGCTGAAAGGCAATATTGAAAAGGGCCAACATATCGTATTAGATGTAGAAGATGGAGAAATTGTCGTAAAAGCAACGGCTGCTACGAACTAATATAGTAAGAAAAAAGTGTGAGGCATACCAGAAAGTTGGATGCCTCCCTTTACTTATTTTCTGACCAGTATAAGGAGTTGTATTCTTCAATCTATGGCTAAGTCAAAATCAAAATTTATATGCCAATCGTGCGGTTATGAGTCAGCCAAATGGATGGGGAAATGTCCCGGCTGCGGCACTTGGAACAGTATGACAGAAGAGGTCGTTCGTAAAGAGCCGGCAAATCGTCGAAGTGCGTTTAATCATTCTGTTCAAACCATTCAAAAACCTTCACCTATATCTGCAATTGAAACATCCGAAGAACCCCGAATTAAAACGAATTTAGAAGAATTTAACCGAGTATTAGGAAGTGGAATTGTCAAAGGTTCACTCGTTCTTATTGGCGGTGATCCTGGGATTGGGAAGTCCACACTATTATTACAAGTTTCAGCACAGCTATCAGATCAAAATCAGAATGTGTTATACATATCTGGTGAGGAATCAATCAAACAAACGAAGCTTAGGGCGGACCGTCTCGGTATTGAAAGTGCCTCTTTACATGTTTTGGCTGAAACCGATATGGAGTATATAACGTCTGCTATACAAGAGATGAAACCCGCTTTTGTTGTGGTCGATTCAATTCAAACCGTTTATCAAAGCGATATCACGTCAGCTCCTGGATCTGTTTCTCAGGTGAGGGAATGCACTGCCCAGCTGATGAAAATTGCCAAGACGAATGGTATTCCTATTTTTATCGTTGGTCACGTGACGAAGGAGGGCTCGATTGCTGGGCCGCGCCTTTTAGAGCATATGGTAGATACAGTTCTTTATTTTGAAGGGGAGCGCCATCATACGTTTCGTATTTTACGGGCAGTGAAAAACCGTTTTGGTTCAACGAATGAATTAGGAATTTTTGAAATGAGAGAGGAAGGGCTCACAGAGGTATTAAACCCATCAGAAATCTTCTTAGAAGAGCGGTCAGCAGGTGTATCTGGATCGTGTGTTGTTGCCTCAATGGAAGGAACAAGACCTGTTCTAGTGGAGATACAAGCACTTATTTCACCGACGAGCTTTGGGAATCCACGGAGAATGGCTACTGGCCTTGATCATAACCGAGTGTCATTGCTTATGGCCGTTTTAGAAAAACGGGTAGGGCTGCTACTGCAAAACCAAGATGCCTACTTAAAGGTCGCAGGTGGTGTGAAACTTGATGAACCAGCGATAGACTTGGCTATTGCCGTTAGTATTGCATCAAGTTTTAAAGATGCAGCGCCGCATCAAGCAGATTGCTTTATAGGAGAAGTGGGTCTGACGGGAGAAGTCAGAAGAGTATCAAGAATTGAACAGCGTGTGCAGGAAGCTGCTAAACTAGGATTTAAGCGAATGTTTATTCCTCAGGCGAATATAGATGGATGGAAAAAACCGAGAGGGATTGAGTTAGTCGGTGTAGAAAATGTAGCAGAGGCACTTCGTATTTCACTAGGGGGATCATAGAAATGGAAAAAGAGAAAAAAGGAGCGAGAGAAGTCGATCTCTTAGATATTGTCCAGTTTGTGGCACCGGGGACACCCCTGCGGGCAGGGATTGAAAACGTCCTAAGAGCCAATACTGGAGGGCTCATTGTTGTTGGTTATAATGATAAAGTGAAAAGTGTGGTAGATGGAGGATTTCATATTAATTCTGCTTTCTCCCCAGCACATTTATATGAATTGGCGAAGATGGATGGGGCGATTATTTTAAGTGACTCTGGTCAAAAGATCTTGTATGCGAATACACAGCTCATGCCGGATGCAACCATTCATTCATCAGAAACAGGTATGAGACACCGAACGGCTGAACGTGTAGCAAAGCAGACAGGTTGCTTAATCATTGCCATTTCTGAACGTCGGAACGTCATTACCTTATACCAAGGGAATCGACGATATACGTTGAAAGATATTGGTTTTATTTTGACGAAGGCCAACCAAGCGATACAAACACTTGAGAAATATAAAACCATTTTAGATCACGCCATTTCTGCGTTAAGCGCCTTAGAATTTGAAGAGCTTGTGACCTTTGGTGATGTATTATCCGTGCTACATCGTTATGAAATGGTACTTAGAATCAAAAATGAAATCAATATGTATATCAAAGAGCTTGGGACAGAAGGACACTTGATCCGTCTGCAAGTCAATGAGCTGATTACAGATATGGAGCAGGAAGCGGCGTTATTTATTAAAGATTACGTGAAAGAAAAGATCAAAGATCCATATGTGCTGCTGAAACAGCTCCAAGATATGTCGAGCTTTGAACTTTTAGATGATTCCATTTTGTACAAGTTACTCGGCTATCCAGCATCTACAAATATTGACGAATATGTGTACACTAGAGGATACAGATTACTTCATAAAATCCCTAGACTGCCTATGCCAATCGTTGAAAACGTGGTCGAAGCATTTGGTGTGCTAGATCGAATTATGGAAGCAGATGTACAAGATTTGGATGAAGTAGAAGGAATTGGAGAAGTAAGAGCGAAAAAGATAAAAAAAGGATTAAAAAGACTGCAAGAAAAACATTATATCGACCGTCAGCTATAAAAAGAGAAATTTTTCTTAAATACGGTTAAAAATGGATGAATATGGGTATATTAATGATGGTTTTGTTTTCTGTTCATGATGATAGGAAACTTAAGCATATATCAATGTCAGATGAAGGTGGATTGACAGATGAAAAATAAAGGAGGTGAAGGTATGTTAAAAAGAATCGTTCAGGCGTTTTTTATCATTTTCGGTGCAGTTGTAGGGATTTTTATCATTCCAGAGTTATTTCTGCTGTTAAATTTGAAGGACATACCTTTCATAACAAATGCTTACTCTTCAGCACTAATAGGAGCCGCTGTGTTCTTTATCATTGGTAAATGGTGCACAGGCTATGTGGTTAATTGGGTGAAATGGATCGAGGATTCTCTATTGAAGGCGCCTCTTCCTGATCTTATATCTGGAAGTTTCGGTTTAGTATTTGGACTTATTCTAGCATATCTTATTGTAAACGTGATCCCGCTAAACAATATCCCATATCATATTTTTGGTACCATTATTCCGATTTTCCTGGCTTTCTTTTTAGGATACCTTGGATTTCAGGTAGGGTTTAAGAAGAAGGATGAAATGATGGGGCTGTTCTCCCGATCTGCAAAGGTCACAAAGAAAAAAGGAGCAGCTGATGATGAACCTGAAATAGAAGATAAAAAGCTGAAAATTTTAGACACAAGTGTTATCATTGATGGAAGAATCGCAGATATTTGTCAAACTGGATTCCTAGAAGGTGTGATGGTCATTCCTCAATTTGTACTCGAGGAATTACAGCATATTGCAGACTCTTCTGATGTATTAAAGAGAAATAGAGGCCGAAGAGGTCTTGATATTTTAAATCGTATCCAAAAAGAACTGGATATTAAAGTTGAAATTTACGAAGGTGACTTTGAAGATATTCAAGAGGTTGACAGCAAGCTTGTGAAACTCGCTAAGTTAACTTCAGGTGTTGTTGTGACAAATGATTTTAATTTAAATAAAGTATGCGAACTTCAAAAAGTAGCAGTGTTAAACATCAATGATCTAGCCAATGCAGTCAAACCGGTTGTGCTGCCTGGGGAAGAAATGAAGGTACAGGTCATTAAAGATGGGAAAGAGCATAACCAAGGTGTTGCTTACTTAGATGACGGTACGATGATTGTGGTCGAAGAAGGACGCAATTATATTGGAAAAGACATTGATGTGCTCGTCACGAGTGTGCTGCAAACTGCTGCTGGAAGAATGATTTTTGCGAAGCCAAAACTTCTGGAGAAGGCGCTCTAAAGGGAGAACGAACATGTATTATGAAGTAGTTATTCCGGCTGCGGGGCAGGGGAAGCGAATGAAGGCCGGCCGCAATAAACTTTTTATTGAATTGAAAAGAATGCCGGTCATCATCCACACACTGAAGGTGTTTGACGCTCATTCGCAATGCAGACGCATGATCTTAGCGATCAATGAAGAAGAGCGTCGTGACTTTGAAAGGCTACTGAAGGTACACGCTTTTCAAACGCCTGTTTCACTTGTCACTGGCGGTGAAGAACGGCAGCAAAGTGTATACGAAGGATTGAAGGCTGTGCAAGATGCGGACATCGTGCTTGTTCATGATGGCGCAAGGCCTTTTATTAAGCATACACAGATTGACTTGCTCGTTAAAGCAGCGATTGAAAAAGGCTCCGCAGTCGTAGCGGTACCAGTGAAAGACACAATCAAACGCGTTCAAGAAGGCAAAGTGGAACAAACCATTGAACGTCAGAGCTTGTGGGCAGTCCAGACCCCACAAGCTTTTCGTCATTCTATTTTAAAAGAAGCGCATGAACATGCGGAGCGGACAGGCTTTCTTGGAACAGATGACGCCAGTCTTGTGGAACAATTACACGGTGAGAGTGTGTATATTGTCCAAGGAGACTATACCAATATTAAACTGACAACACCGGATGATTTATTGGTTGCCAAGGCAATTATGGATGCGGAAAGAGGGTACTAGAACATGTTTAGAATAGGACAAGGTTTTGATGTGCATCAATTAACAGAGGGAAGACCTCTTATTATTGGCGGTGTGACGATCCCTTATGAAAAGGGTCTACTTGGGCATTCAGATGCGGATGTACTGCTTCATACTGTGGCGGATGCCTGCCTAGGTGCGATTGCAGAAGGAGATATCGGCAGACATTTCCCAGACACGGATCCGGAGTTTAAAGATGCAGACTCTTTTAAATTACTTCAACACGTGTGGGCACTTGTAAAAGAAAAAGGCTATACACTGGTGAATATCGATTGCACGATCATGGCGCAAAAGCCAAAGATGGCACCATACATTCAGCCAATGTGTGAGAAAATCGCAGAAGCCCTTGAGGCAGATGTCACACAGGTGAATGTCAAAGCAACAACAACAGAGAAACTTGGATTTACAGGAAGAGGCGAAGGAATTGCCTCTCAAGCAACCGTACTTCTTCAGAAAAAGTAAAATCCGTTTTGATGAGAATGGGTTTTGATGATAAAATACGTTTATAAAAAATTGGTGTCAGACAACATGATGCAGATGAAAGGAAGTTAAACTCATGGGAAATGAAGTGCGTGTTCGTTATGCACCGAGTCCAACTGGTCATTTACATATTGGGAATGCTAGAACGGCTCTTTTCAACTATTTGTTCGCACGCAGTCAAGGCGGCAAATTTATTATTCGAATCGAGGATACGGATCAAAAGCGTAATGTAGAAGGCGGAGAAGAAAGCCAGCTTCGCCACCTGCAATGGCTCGGGATTGATTGGGACGAGAGCATTGATAAAGATGGCGGCTACGGTCCTTACAGACAATCAGAGCGTAATGATATTTACAAAAAATATTATGACGAGCTACTAGCGAAAGATTTGGCATATAAGTGCTATTGTACGGCTGAAGAACTAGAAGAAGAGCGTGAAGCACAAATTGCCCGCAGTGAAATGCCACGATATTCTGGTAAATGCAGTCATTTATCAAAAGAAGAAGAGGACAAGCTGATTGCGGAAGGAAGAGAGCCAAGCATCCGCTTCCGAGTGCCTAAAGGAGAAATCATCAAATTTGACGATATGGTCAAAGGCGAGATTTCATTTGAAACAGACGGCATCGGTGACTTTGTTATTGTGAAGAAAGATGGTACGCCAACGTATAACTTCGCTGTAGCGGTGGATGATCATTTGATGAAAATGACTCACATTCTTCGCGGTGAGGATCACATCTCGAATACACCTAAACAAATTATGGTCTTCAATGCATTTGGCTGGGATGTTCCGCTGTTCGGACATATGACGCTGATTGTAAACGAGAACCGCAAGAAATTAAGCAAGCGTGATGAATCAATTATCCAGTTCATCGAACAGTATAAGAACTTGGGCTATTTACCAGAAGCTTTGTTTAACTTCATTGCACTGCTTGGATGGTCTCCAGTTGGTGAAGAGGAACTATTTACAAAAGAGCAGTTCATCGATATTTTCGATGTCAATCGACTTTCTAAGTCACCAGCTCTATTTGATATGCATAAACTAAAATGGGTGAATAACCAATACGTGAAAGCACTTGATCTTGATCAAGTTGTGGCACTTACTCTTCCACATCTTCAAAAGGCGGGCAAGGTAAGCGAGCAGCTGACAGAAGAAGAAAACACGTGGGTGCGCAAACTCATTTCTCTATACCACGAGCAATTGAGCTACGGAGCAGAAATTGTTGAGTTAACAGAGTTGTTCTTTAAGGAACAAATTGAGTATAATCAAGAGGCAAAGGAAGTTCTTGCAGAAGAGCAAGTACCAGAAGTGATGGCTTCGTTTGCAGGTCAGCTTGAACGTCTTGAGTCTTTCACACCTGATGAAATCAAAGCTGCCATTAAAGCGGTACAAAAAGAAACAGGGCATAAAGGTAAGAAACTATTCATGCCAATTCGTGTGGCTGTCACTGGACAAACGCATGGCCCAGAGCTTCCGCAAAGTATTGAACTACTAGGTAAAGAGACGGTATTAAACCGCATTAAACAAATATAAGGAAAATCGTTGCGAGGGAGAAGTACAATGTTATCGTCCATCACAGAAAGAGTCTTCACCGGCTGAAAGAGACTTATGGGCAGACGTTGGAAATGCACCCTCAAGACCCTTGAGGAACACGTATGTTAGTATGCAAGGGCGGTACCCTCCGTTATGGGATGAAGTTGAGAAGGCTGCGAAATGAGGGCTTTCTAAACAGAGTGGAACCGCGTTTTCAAAACGTCTCTGTCATATGGCAGAGGCGTTTTTTATTTGTCCAAAAAAGAGAGTAAGTCCTAAGAGAGATTGATGGGGAAGAACGGGGGGAGCATGTGTTTTTCAAAATGCTGAAAGAAGATATTGATACTGTGTTTGATCAAGATCCTGCTGCTAGAAGCTATCTTGAAGTAGTGCTAACCTATTCAGGGCTTCATGCGATTTGGGCTCATCGTGTTGCGCATGCATTTTACAAGCGTAAGCTGTATTTTCTTGCGCGGATCATTTCTCAGGTCAGCCGGTTTTTCACAGGGGTTGAGATTCACCCAGCAGCAACCATCGGCCGGCGGTTCTTTATTGATCACGGCATGGGCGTCGTGATTGGGGAAACATGTGAAATTGGCGATAACGTCACTGTTTTCCAAGGCGTGACATTAGGGGGAACAGGGAAAGAAAAGGGAAAGCGGCATCCAACTATTTTGGACGATGCCCTGATTGCGACTGGTGCTAAGGTGCTCGGTTCCATTACCGTAGGAAAAGGTTCCAAGATTGGTGCGGGGTCTGTTGTGTTAAAAGACGTACCAGACCATTCCACTGTTGTAGGTATACCTGGGCGAGTGGTCGTTCAAAATGGAAAGAAAATCAATCGTGATCTCAATCATCAAGATTTGCCAGATCCAGTTTCTGATCGTTTCAAAGAATTGGAGCGAGAAATGGAAAAGCTAAAACGTGAGCTGGCTTCATTGAGCAGAAAGGAAGAACAATCATGACAATCAATATTTATAATACATTGACACGTAAGAAGGAAGAGTTTGTCCCACTTGAACCAGGAAAGGTCAAAATGTATGTATGCGGACCAACCGTGTATAACTACATTCATATCGGGAATGCAAGACCGGCCATTGTATATGACACGGTACGTAAGTATTTAGAATATAGCGGCTATGATGTGAATTTCGTATCCAACTTTACTGATGTGGATGATAAACTCATCAAAGCAGCAAATGAATTAGGCGAGGATGTCCCAACGATTGCTGATCGATTTATCCAAGCATACTTTGAGGACGTCAGTGCATTAGGCTGCAAAAAAGCAGACCTTCACCCGCGAGTGACAGAAAATATGGATGATATCATTGCGTTTATCGCCACATTGATTGAAAAAGGCTACGCCTATGAAGCAGATGGTGACGTGTATTACAGCACACGCTCATTTGAAGGCTACGGAAAACTGTCTCACCAATCGATTGATGAACTAAAGACAGGTGCCCGTATTCGTGTAGGTGAGAAGAAACGAGATGCGCTGGACTTTGCTTTATGGAAGGCTGCAAAGGACCAAGAAATCTCATGGGATAGCCCATGGGGCGAAGGACGCCCAGGCTGGCATATCGAATGCTCAGCCATGGTTAAAAAATATTTAGGTGATACGATCGATATTCATGCAGGCGGACAGGATTTAACCTTCCCTCATCATGAAAATGAAATCGCTCAATCTGAGGCTTTGACAGGCAAACCTTTTGCAAAGTATTGGATGCATAACGGATATATTAATATTGAGAATGAAAAAATGTCAAAATCACTAGGCAACTTTGTGCTCGTGCATGACATTGTGAAAGAACAAGATCCTGACGTACTTCGATTCTTTATGTTGTCGGTTCACTACCGTCATCCAATTAACTACTCAATGGACTTACTAGAGAGTACAAAGAGTGCGTTTAACCGACTCAAAACGTCGTATGCTAATTTACATCATCGCCTTGAAAGCAGCACGAATATCACAGAAGATAATGCTGAATGGCTGACGAAGGTTGAAGAGCAGCGAGCGACGTTTATTTCTGAAATGAATGATGACTTCAATACGGCAAATGCGATCTCTGTTTTATTCGAACTTGCGAAACAGGCGAATTATTATATGGAAAATGATCATACTTCGGAGGAAGTGATCAAGGCATTTATCGGATTGTTCCAAGAAATCACATCCGTCCTCGGCTTCTCACTAGAAGAAAAGCACACGCTTGACGAAGAGGTAGAAGCATTAATTGAGAAGCGGAATGAAGCTAGAAGGAATCGTGACTTCGCATTGTCTGATCAAATTCGTGACCAGTTAAAGAGCATGAATATTGTATTGGAGGACACTCCTCAAGGTACGCGCTGGAAAAGAGGAGAATAGGTCATGTTGAATTTTGAAAAGCTGAAAGACGGAAAACAGTTGAACGGACTTGCACTTGCTTATATGGGTGATGCCATTTTTGAAGTATACGTGAGGCATCACCTCCTCCAAACGGGGGCGACCAAACCAAATGAGCTTCATAAACGTGCAAGTAAGATCGTTTCAGCTAAATCTCAGGCCGCTATTTTATTTGAGCTTCAGCAGAAGGGCTTTTTCACAGAAGCGGAAGAAGCGGTGCTGAAAAGAGGAAGAAATGCAAAATCAGGCACAGTGCCTAAAAACACAGACGTTCAAACGTATCGTTATAGTACAGCGTTTGAAGCGCTCATGGGTTATTTATTTATTGAGAAGCAGGACGAACGCTTAGAAGAGTTGATTAGTCAGGCGATTGAAATCGGAACGTCAGGGAGGAAGACAAATGAGTCAGCAACATGATTATGTGATTGGGAAAAATGCAGTGATTGAAACACTGAAGTCAGATCGGGAGTTATACAAGCTCTGGATGGCAGAAAACACTGTAAAAGGACAAGCCCAGCAGGTCATTGAACTCGCGAAAAAGCAAAATATCACCATTCAGTATGTTCCGAGGAAAAAGCTTGATCAGATGGTAACAGGTCAGCACCAGGGAATCGTTGCACAAGTAGCAGCATATGAATATGCAGAATTGGACGATCTGTATCAAATTGCTGAAAAGCGGAATGAACAACCATTTTTCATCATCTTAGATGAAATTGAAGATCCGCACAATTTAGGGTCGATCATGCGTACGGCCGATGCTGTTGGTGCACATGGAATCGTCATTCCAAAACGACGAGCGGTAGGCTTGACGACAACTGTTGCGAAAGCATCTACTGGAGCCATTGAACATATCCCGGTCGCAAAAGTAACCAATCTTTCCAGAGCTCTTGATGAAATGAAAGAAAGAGGAATTTGGGTCGCAGGAACAGATGCATCTGCGAAGCAGGACTACAGACAATTTGATGGCACGATGCCTCTCGCTCTTGTCATTGGCAGTGAAGGAAAAGGAATTGGCCGATTGATTAAGGAAAAATGTGATTTCTTGATTAAATTGCCAATGGCCGGGAAGGTCACTTCATTAAATGCATCAGTTGCCGCTAGTCTATTGATGTATGAAGTGTATCGAAAACGTTATCCGTTAGGAGAATAGAGATGGACATCCTCTTAGTCGATGGATACAACATGATAGGTGCATGGCCTCGTTTGCAGCACTTAAAAGAAAACAGCTTTGAAGAAGCCAGAGACGTGCTGATTCAACATTTAGCAGAATATCAAGCATATACAGGGTATCGAGTCATTGTCGTATTCGATGCCCATATGGTCAAAGGAATCGAAAAGAAGCGGACAAACCACCGAGTAGAGGTCATCTTTACAAGAGAAAATGAAACGGCTGATGAGCGGATTGAAAAACTGGCACAGGACTTGAATAACATTCGGACGCAAATTCATGTGGCGACCTCTGATTATACAGAACAATGGGCGATTTTTGGACAGGGTGCACTTCGTAAGTCAGCACGAGAGCTCTTAAGAGAGATAGAAGTGATTGAACGAAAGATTGAAACACGTGTCAAAAAGATTACTTCTGATAAACCAGCATCCAAAATTGAATTGTCAGAAGATGTATTGAAAACGTTTGAAAAATGGCGGCGGGGAAACTTGGAATAGCTTGACGATATTTCAACCATTATTGTATAATATTTCTATCTAGGTGCGGTCGGGGGGATCGAAGTGAATCTAAACAACAGCAAGGGTAAGTCCATCAGAGAGCAATTTTGCCAGTTGGAAGATGAACAAGTCATTGAAAGGGTTCATGTCGGAGATAGTGATGCGCTAGATTATTTAATAACGAAATACCGCAATTTTGTACGTGCGAAAGCAAGATCTTATTTCTTGATTGGAGCGGATCGAGAGGACATTGTCCAAGAGGGGATGATCGGACTTTATAAGTCTATCCGCGATTTCAGAGAGGACAAGCTTACTTCATTTAAGGCTTTTGCAGAATTATGTATTACCCGCCAAATTATCACCGCAATTAAAACAGCTACTCGCCAAAAACATATCCCGTTAAATTCCTATGTATCATTAGACAAGCCGATATACGATGAAGAATCGGACAGAACATTATTGGACGTCATTTCCGGTGCTAAAGCGCTTAACCCAGAAGATTTAATCATTAGCAAAGAAGAATTTGATGATATTGAAATGAAAATGGGTGAATTACTAAGCGAGCTGGAAAGAAAGGTACTTGTGCTTTATCTTGATGGCAGGTCCTATCAGGAGATTTCTGAAGATTTAAACCGTCATGTGAAATCAATTGATAACGCACTCCAAAGAGTAAAGAGAAAATTAGAGAAATATTTAGAGCTGCGCGAGATCAGTCTCTAATCAAACCTATATTGACAGCTTTTTCGACACTGTGATAAGGTACTAAGGAAATGATGTCGAGAAAATAGGTGTAAATATGAGGAAAAAGATTACTCTAGCCTGTAAAGACTGCGGAAGCCGCAATTATACGACAATGAAAAGTGTTGCTTCAGCAGCTGAAAGATTAGAAGTTAAGAAATATTGCAAGACTTGTAATTCACATAAAACACATTTAGAAACGAAGTAGGATTTGCGTTCTTTAATCTGTGGAGGTCTTTTACATGCGTATTATCAGTTTCTTAAAAAGTGTCGGGAAAGAAATGAAAAAGGTCAGCTGGCCAAAGAAAAACGAAATGGTCCGCTACACGATCACTGTTATTTTAACAGTCGTATTTTTTGCCATCTTTTTCTCTTTTCTTGATATAGGAATCTCACAATTAATCGAATTAATTCATTAATACTTGAATAATGGTCTGCTGAACGTGCTATAATAGATCATAATATGACTTGCCAAAAAACCCGTTTTACGGGTTTTTTCAATTGCTTGAAAATATTTACCGGTACTCGAGATTCGTCAAATAGACATTACGAAATGTGGGGAGGGAAGGACTAAATAGTCCTGAACGAAAATGGAAAAGAATTGGTATGTTGTGCATACGTACTCTGGCTATGAGAACAAAGTGAAAGCGAACTTGGAAAAGCGTGTTGAATCAATGGGCATGCAGGATAAAATTTTCCGCGTTGTTGTACCAGAAGAAGAAGAAACGGACATTAAAAACGGTAAGAAAAAAGTAGTGAAAAAGAAAGTATTCCCTGGATATGTGCTAGTAGAAATCGTCATGACTGACGATTCTTGGTATGTCGTTCGTAATACACCAGGTGTGACAGGATTCGTTGGATCAGCTGGATCAGGCTCTAAGCCGACAGCGTTATTACCTGGCGAAGCGGAAACCATTCTGAAGAGAATGGGACTTGAAGAGCGCAAGACAGAAATCGACTTTGAACTAAAAGAAACAGTCAAGGTCATCGATGGACCATTTGCTAACTTCACAGGCTCTATCGAAGAGATTGATTATGATAAAAGCAAAGTCAAAGTATTCGTTAATATGTTTGGTAGAGAAACTCCTGTGGAACTTGAGTTCACACAGATCGATAAATTGTAATTTAAAAGAGCTTGAAATGAGTGTATAGAAGTGGTAATATAGCAAAGGTACGTCTTGAGTTCGCTCAAGATCGCTAGCTAGTTATTTCGTCATTCATATAAAGAATGAAGTTGTTGAGTGGGAGGGGGATTCCCCTATTACCACATCACGGACTTTAAGGAGGTGTGTCTCGTGGCTAAAAAAGTAGTAAAAGTTGTTAAATTGCAAATTCCTGCTGGAAAAGCTAACCCAGCTCCACCAGTTGGACCTGCACTAGGTCAAGCCGGTGTTAATATCATGGGATTCTGTAAGGAGTTTAACGCTCGTACAGCTGACCAAGCTGGTCTTATCATTCCTGTTGAAATTTCGGTTTTTGAAGACCGTTCATTTACATTTATTACTAAAACTCCACCTGCTGCAGTATTACTTAAAAAAGCAGCTGGTATTGAGTCTGGTTCTGGTGAACCTAACCGTAATAAAGTGGCAACTGTTAAGCGTGATAAAGTACGCGAAATCGCGGAAACAAAAATGCCTGACTTAAACGCTGCTAGCGTTGAATCAGCTATGCGCATGGTTGAAGGTACTGCACGCAGTATGGGTATTGTCATCGAAGATTAATTTTTTGTCTTGTTGGGTTGCGAGTTTGGTTTTGACAAGTTCGCAACCCTTATTCGTGGGAGGTTATTCCGCTAAAACCACATAAGGAGGATTTTTATAATGGCTAAAAAAGGTAAAAAGTATGTAGAAGCTGCTAAGCTGATCGATCGTACAAAAGCGTATGATGTTGCTGAAGCTGTTTCTCTTACAAAAAAAGCAAATACAGCGAAATTTGATGCGACTGTAGAAGTTGCTTTTCGTTTGGGTGTAGACCCTCGTAAAAACGATCAACAAATCCGCGGTGCAGTTGTACTTCCTAACGGAACTGGTAAAACTCAACGCGTTCTTGTGTTCGCTAAAGGCGAAAAAGCAAAAGAAGCAGAAGCTGCTGGAGCAGACTACGTTGGAGATTCTGATTACATCACTAAAATCCAACAAGGCTGGTTCGAATTCGATGTAATCGTTGCGACACCTGACATGATGGGTGAAGTTGGTAAGATCGGTCGTGTACTTGGACCAAAAGGTCTTATGCCAAACCCTAAAACAGGAACTGTAACTTTCGAAGTAGAAAAAGCAATCAATGAAATCAAAGCTGGTAAAGTAGAATACCGCGTTGATAAAGCTGGTAACATCCACGCGCCAATCGGAAAGGTTTCTTTCGAGGACGAAAAGCTTGTTGAGAACTTTGCAACAATCTATGACACAATCCTTAAAGCAAAACCTGCAGCGGCTAAAGGTGTATACGTGAAAAACGTTTCTGTTACATCAACTATGGGCCCTGGCGTGAAAGTGGACCCATCTTCTTTCTCTGCAAAATAAATCTTGACTTATCACAACCGTTTTGATAATATCAAAATGTTGTAAAATAGAATAATCATTTATACCGTAGACAGCAGGGGCCTTATGGCTTAATTAACCCGCCGAGGTGTATATGTCACAGTCTTACGTTAACGTATGCTTGTATATACAGCCTCCATGTCTTAATGGAGGCTTTTTATATGGAGAACCGTTCGTTAGGAACGTGATGGCCTGATCGGTATAAGTGTTACACAAAGAATGTACAGGAGGTGTAACCATGAGCAATGCAATCGATACTAAAAAAGTTGTCGTTGATGAAATTACTTCTAAGTTTAAAGACAGTATGTCTACTGTAATCGTAGATTACCGCGGTCTTTCAGTTTCTGAAGTGACTGAACTTCGTAAACAGCTTCGTGATGCTGGTGTAGAATTCAAAGTTTACAAAAATACTTTGACTCGCCGTGCAGTTGAACAAGTTGAACTAACGGGTTTAAACGATTTCTTAACAGGTCCAAACGCTATCGCATTCAGTAACGAAGATGTTATCGCACCTGCGAAAATCATCAACGAATTTGCGAAAAGCCACGAAGCTTTAGAAATCAAAGCTGGTGTTATCGAAGGAAACGTAGCGACTGTAGAAGAAGTGAAGGCTCTTGCGGAACTTCCGTCTCGCGAAGGCTTACTTTCTATGTTGCTTAGCGTTCTTCAAGCTCCAGTTCGTAACCTTGCTCTTGCTACTAAAGCAGTTGCAGATCAAAAAGAAGAACAAGGCGCTTAATGCGTACTTGACGTAAAAAAACTTAAAATGGAGGAATTACAAATGGCTTTAAATATCGAAGAAATCATTGCTTCAGTTAAAGAAGCAACTGTACTTGAGTTAAACGACTTAGTAAAAGCAATCGAAGAAGAATTTGGCGTAACTGCTGCTGCTCCTGTAGCTGTAGCTGCTGGTGGCGGTGCTGCTGCTGAAGAAAAAACTGATTTTGATCTAGTACTTGCTGGTGCTGGAGACCAAAAAATCAAAGTTATCAAAGTGGTTCGTGAAATCACTGGTCTTGGCTTGAAAGAAGCTAAAGAACTTGTTGACAACACTCCAAAACCACTTAAAGAAGGTATTGCTAAAGAAGAAGCTGAAGAACTTAAAGCTAAGCTTGAAGAAGTTGGCGCTTCTGTAGAAGTTAAGTAATCTTCGCCTAATCTTTTGGGAAAGCTCGCTTTTACTGGCGGGCTTTTTCTTTTCTTATCTCCTGAAATGATTGAATCCAGAGGAGGTCCATTCACCATGAGTGACCACTATTATACGGAAAAGCCATCAGTGAAAAGCAATAAACAGACATGGGACTTCACCTTGAGAAACCGTAGCTTTACTTTTACAAGTGACAGTGGAGTGTTTTCTAAGAAAGAAGTCGACTATGGTTCGAGGCTTTTAATTGAAGCTTTTGAAGAACCTGACTTGGATGGCGACGTCTTAGATGTCGGTTGCGGTTATGGACCGATCGGCTTATCGTTAGCAAACGAAATGACAGGCCGCACCATTCATATGATTGATGTGAACGAAAGAGCAGTCGAACTTTCAAAGGAAAACGCTAAGCATAATCGCATTGATAATGTCCGCATCTATCAAAGTGATTTGTTCTCGAATGTTCATTCATCAGCTGCTTTTGCCTCTATACTGACCAATCCCCCAATACGGGCAGGGAAGAAAGTAGTACATGCGATCTTTGAAAAAAGTGCTGATCATTTATTGCCGGAAGGTGAGTTGTGGGTGGTTATTCAAAAAAAACAAGGTGGACCATCTGCGATTGAGAAATTAGAGCAGCTTTTTGGAGAAGTGACGGTCGTTATGAAAAAAAAGGGCTACTATATTATCAAAGCTAAAAAAGTTTGACGCAGTTTCCTAGCTGTGTTAACATTATAAAATGCCAATGTGTATATTTTGCTTGATAGGCTTAAAAAACAACTATTTTGTATAAATTATGCATACTTGGGAAAACTAATAAAATCGGTATTTGTTTTTGGATGTGGTTTTCTTATTTTAGAAACCCTTTTTTCTTTTGTCTTGTAAAAGTATTTCTTTACTGACATTTGAAAGACAGAAATACTTTTTACACATATAATACGCATGATTTGAGGGGTGAATCAGTTGACAGGTCAACTAGTTCAGTATGGACGACACCGCCAGCGCAGAAGCTACGCACGCATAAGCGAAGTGTTAGAATTACCAAATCTCATTGAAATTCAAACCTCTTCTTATCAGTGGTTTCTTGATGAGGGTCTTAGAGAGATGTTTCAAGATATATCCCCAATTGAGGATTTTACTGGTAACCTTTCTCTTGAATTCATTGATTACAGCCTAGGGGATCCTAAGTATCCTGTAGCAGAATCAAAAGAACGTGATGTAACTTACTCTGCTCCACTAAGAGTAAAAGTTCGTTTAATTAACAAAGAAACTGGAGAAGTAAAAGACCAGGATGTGTTTATGGGTGATTTCCCAATCATGACAGACACAGGTACTTTTATCATTAATGGTGCGGAACGTGTAATCGTTTCTCAGTTAGTACGTTCTCCAAGTGTATATTTCAGTGGTAAAGTAGACAAAAACGGTAAAAAAGGTTTTACTGCGACTGTCATTCCAAACCGTGGCGCATGGTTAGAATACGAAACTGATGCGAAGGATGTAGTCTATGTACGCATCGATCGCACACGTAAGTTGCCGGTTACGGTTCTTTTGCGTGCTCTCGGCTTCAGCTCTGATCAAGAGATTCTTGACCTCATTGGCGAGAATGAATACTTACGCAACACACTGGAAAAAGACAATACAGAGAATGCGGATAAAGCACTTCTCGAAATCTACGAGCGCCTCCGTCCTGGAGAACCGCCAACTGTTGAAAATGCGAAAAGCTTGCTAGACTCTCGCTTCTTTGATCCGAAGAGATATGACTTAGCAAATGTTGGACGCTACAAGATTAATAAGAAGCTTCATATTAAAAATAGACTATTCAATCAAAAATTGGCTGAAACGCTAGTTGATCCTGAAACAGGTGAAATCCTAGCAGAAAAAGGTCAAATTTTAGATAGAAGAGTGCTTGATAAAGTTCTTCCATACTTAGAAAACGGCATCGGATTTAGAAAGCTTTATCCAAACGGTGGCGTAGTAGAGGATGAAGTAGAACTTCAATCTATCAAGATTTATGCACCAACTGATCAAGAAGGCGAGCAAGTGATCAACGTGATTGGTAATGCATATGTAGAGGAAGCTGTGAAGAACATCACGCCTTCTGACATCATTGCTTCAATCAGTTACTTCTTTAACCTGCTTCATGGAGTAGGTGACACAGATGATATCGATCACCTTGGTAACCGTCGTCTGCGTTCTGTAGGTGAACTTCTGCAAAACCAATTCCGTATTGGTTTAAGCAGAATGGAGCGTGTTGTTCGTGAAAGAATGTCGATTCAAGACACGAACACGATCACACCTCAGCAGCTGATCAACATCCGTCCTGTGATCGCTTCTATCAAAGAGTTCTTTGGTAGCTCTCAGCTTTCTCAGTTCATGGATCAAACAAACCCGCTTGCTGAATTGACACACAAACGTCGTCTATCAGCGCTTGGACCGGGTGGTTTGACACGTGAGCGTGCAGGAATGGAAGTTCGTGACGTTCACTATTCTCACTATGGTCGTATGTGTCCGATTGAAACACCAGAGGGTCCAAACATTGGTTTGATCAACTCTCTATCTTCATTTGCGAAAGTGAACCGCTTCGGATTTATCGAAACACCTTACCGTCGGGTTGATCCTGAAACAGGTAAAGTGACGCCGAGAATCGATTACTTAACCGCTGATGAAGAGGATAACTACGTTGTAGCACAAGCGAACGCTCAGCTAGCTGATGATGGTTCGTTTATCGATGATAACATTATCGCTCGTTTCAGAGGGGAAAACACCGTTGTTCCTCGAAACCGCGTTGACTACATGGACGTTTCGCCGAAGCAGGTTGTTTCTGCAGCGACAGCATGTATCCCATTCTTAGAAAACGATGACTCTAACCGTGCTCTAATGGGAGCGAACATGCAACGTCAGGCTGTGCCTTTGATGCAGCCGGAATCACCGATTGTTGGTACAGGTATGGAGTATGTATCAGGTAAAGACTCTGGTGCTGCTGTGATCTGTCGTTACCCAGGTGTTGTAGAACGTGTTGAAGCGAAGAATATTTGGGTTCGCCGTTATGAAGACGTTGACGGACAACAAGTCAAAGGAAACCTAGACAAATACAGCTTGCTGAAATTTGTCCGCTCTAACCAAGGGACTTGCTACAACCAGCGCCCGATTGTAAGTGTTGGAGATGAAGTCGTCAAAGGAGAAATCCTTGCAGACGGTCCTTCTATGGAAAAAGGTGAATTGGCTCTAGGACGTAACGTCATGGTCGGCTTCATGACTTGGGACGGTTACAACTATGAGGATGCGATCATTATGAGTGAGCGCCTTGTAAAAGATGACGTCTACACTTCTATTCATATTGAAGAATATGAATCAGAAGCTCGTGATACAAAGCTTGGACCAGAAGAAATTACTCGTGATATTCCAAACGTTGGGGAAGATGCTTTACGCAACCTTGACGAGCGTGGAATCATCCGTATTGGTGCAGAAGTAAAAGACGGAGATCTTCTTGTCGGGAAAGTAACGCCTAAAGGTGTAACAGAACTAACAGCTGAAGAACGTCTATTACATGCAATCTTCGGTGAAAAGGCTCGTGAAGTACGTGATACGTCTCTACGTGTACCACACGGCGGCGGCGGAATCATCCACGATGTCAAAGTCTTTAACCGTGAAGATGGAGATGAATTACCACCAGGTGTTAACCAGTTAGTCCGTGTATACATCGTTCAGAAGCGTAAAATTTCTGAAGGTGACAAAATGGCCGGACGACATGGTAACAAAGGTGTTATCTCTAAGATTCTTCCAGAAGAAGATATGCCGTATCTTCCAGATGGAACACCGATTGATATCATGTTAAACCCTCTAGGGGTACCATCTCGTATGAACATCGGTCAGGTACTTGAGCTTCATATGGGTATGGCTGCACGTTACCTAGGCATCCACATTGCGTCACCAGTATTTGATGGTGCGCGTGAGGAAGATGTTTGGGAAACGCTTGAAGAAGCAGGTATGTCCCGTGATGCGAAAACAGTCCTTTATGACGGTCGAACTGGTGAACCATTCGATAACCGTGTATCAGTCGGAATCATGTACATGATCAAACTGGCTCACATGGTTGACGATAAACTTCACGCTCGTTCAACTGGACCATACTCACTTGTTACGCAGCAGCCACTGGGCGGTAAAGCACAGTTTGGTGGACAGCGTTTCGGAGAGATGGAAGTATGGGCACTTGAAGCTTACGGTGCAGCATATACACTTCAAGAAATCTTAACTGTAAAATCGGATGACGTTGTGGGTCGTGTGAAAACATACGAAGCGATCGTCAAAGGGGATAACGTACCTGAACCAGGTGTCCCTGAATCATTCAAAGTATTAATTAAAGAACTTCAAAGTTTAGGTATGGATGTGAAAATCCTATCTGGCGATGAAGAAGAGATAGAAATGAGAGATTTAGAAGACGATGAGGAAACGAAGAAAGCAGACGGATTAGCGTTATCTAATGACGAAGATGCTGCAGACCTCGCACCTGTCGATCTTGAACGTGACGCAGTCACAAAAGAATAGCAGAAACGATTAGAGCAAGTGACTAGGGTATAACCCGAAGATTAAAAGGGAGGTAGGCCCCTTGCTAGATGTGAACAATTTTGAGTATATGAACATCGGTCTCGCATCACCTGATAAAATCCGTTCTTGGTCTTTTGGTGAAGTGAAAAAGCCTGAAACGATTAACTATCGTACACTGAAACCGGAAAAAGATGGTCTCTTTTGTGAACGTATCTTCGGACCGCAAAAAGACTGGGAATGTCATTGTGGAAAGTATAAACGCGTTCGTTATAAGGGTGTTGTATGTGACCGTTGTGGTGTAGAAGTAACACGGGCAAAAGTCCGTCGTGAGAGAATGGGGCATATCGAACTGGCTGCCCCAGTTTCCCACATTTGGTATTTCAAAGGTATCCCAAGCCGTATGGGTCTTGTTCTAGATATGTCACCACGTGCGTTAGAAGAAGTGATTTACTTCGCTTCTTACGTCGTGACTGATCCGGGCAACACACCGCTTGAGAAGAAGCAACTTCTTTCTGAGAAAGAATTCCGTGCTTATTTAGATAAATACGGTAACACCTTCCAAGCAGCTATGGGTGCAGAAGCAATTAACAAACTTCTTCAAGATATCGATCTTGTGAAAGAAGTAGATACACTCAAAGAAGAGCTGAAAACAGCTCAAGGACAGCGTCGTACACGTGCGATCAAACGCCTTGAAGTGTTGGAAGCTTTCCGTAACTCAGGAAACAAACCGTCTTGGATGATCCTTGATGTACTTCCGGTTATTCCACCAGAATTACGTCCAATGGTTCAGCTTGATGGCGGACGTTTTGCTACTTCTGACTTGAACGACCTTTATCGTCGTGTCATCAACCGTAACAATCGTCTGAAACGTTTATTAGATCTTGGCGCGCCAAGCATCATCGTTCAGAACGAGAAGCGTATGCTTCAAGAAGCTGTCGATGCCTTGATTGATAATGGACGTAGAGGCCGACCAGTAACAGGACCAGGAAATAGACCATTGAAATCTCTTTCTCACATGCTGAAAGGGAAACAAGGGCGTTTCCGTCAAAACTTGCTTGGTAAACGTGTTGACTATTCTGGACGTTCCGTTATCGTCGTTGGACCACATTTGAAAATGTATCAGTGTGGACTTCCGAAAGAAATGGCTCTTGAACTATTCAAACCATTCGTGATGAAGGAGCTTGTTGAAAAAGGATTAGCTCACAACATTAAGAGCGCGAAACGTAAGATTGAGCGCGTGCAGCCGGAAGTTTGGGATGTTTTAGAATCAGTGATTCGTGAGCATCCAGTCTTACTAAACCGTGCACCAACTCTTCACAGACTTGGTATTCAAGCGTTTGAACCTACACTTGTGGAAGGACGCGCAATTCGTCTGCATCCACTTGTATGTACTGCCTACAACGCTGACTTTGATGGTGACCAAATGGCGGTTCACGTACCATTATCTGCTGAAGCTCAAGCTGAAGCTCGTATCTTAATGCTTGCTGCTCAAAACATTTTGAACCCGAAAGATGGAAAACCTGTTGTTACGCCATCTCAGGATATGGTGCTAGGTAACTACTACCTTACACTTGAGCGTAAAGGTGCTATCGGAGAAGGTATGGTCTTCAAAGATACGAACGAAGCCCTTCTAGCTTATCAAAATGGGTATGTGCATCTTCATACACGTGTAGCTGTTGCAGCTAACTCGTTGAAGAATGTGACATTCACTGATGAACAGCGTTCTAAATTGTTGATTACAACAGTTGGAAAACTAATCTTTAACGAAATCTTACCGGAATCATTCCCTTACATGAATGAGCCGACAAAGAGCAATATTGAAGAAAAAACGCCTGACCGCTTCTTCCTTGAAAAAGGTGAGGATGTCAAAGCTGCGATTGAGAAACAAGAAATCAATGCGCCGTTCAAAAAAGGTATTTTAGGTAAAATCATTGCTGAAATCTTTAAGAGATTCCATATCACTGAAACATCTAAAATGCTTGACCGCATGAAAAATCTTGGTTTCAAATACTCTACTAAAGCGGGTATTACGGTTGGGGTGTCTGATATCGTCGTATTAGATGATAAACAGAAGATCCTCGAAGAAGCGCAAGCAAAAGTAGATAACGTCATGAAGCAATTCAGACGTGGTTTGATTACTGAAGAAGAGCGTTACGAGAGAGTCATTTCGATCTGGAGTTCTTCTAAAGATGTCATCCAAGGTAAACTGATGAAGTCCCTTGATGAAGTCAACCCTATCTACATGATGAGTGACTCTGGAGCGCGTGGTAACGCATCTAACTTCACTCAGCTGGCTGGTATGCGTGGTCTGATGGCCAACCCGGCTGGACGTATCATTGAACTTCCGATCAAATCTAGTTTCCGTGAAGGTTTAACCGTATTGGAATACTTTATTTCCACTCACGGAGCGCGTAAAGGTCTTGCCGATACAGCTCTTAAAACAGCTGACTCAGGTTACCTCACGCGTCGTCTCGTTGACGTTGCGCAGGATGTTATCATCCGTGAAACAGATTGCGGTACAGACCGTGGAATCTTGGCGAAGTCCATTAAAGAAGGAAATGAAATTATTGAGAAACTTGAAGAACGTCTGATCGGACGTTTTGCAAGAAAACCAATTGTTCATCCTGAAACGGGCGAAGTCATTGTTGGCGAAAACGAACTAATTGATGAAGATAAAGCACTTGAAGTAGTTGAAGCAGGAATCGAGGAAGTATGGATCCGTTCTGCATTTACATGTAACACGCCTCATGGTGTATGTAAACGATGCTACGGCCGTAACCTTGCAACTGGTACTGACGTTGAAGTCGGTGAAGCAGTTGGAATCATCGCTGCACAATCGATCGGTGAGCCAGGAACACAGCTTACAATGCGTACGTTCCACACCGGTGGGGTAGCAGGAGACGATATCACTCAAGGTTTACCTCGTATCCAAGAGTTATTTGAAGCGCGTAATCCGAAAGGGCAGGCAACCATTTCTGAAATTGATGGTGTCGTTGCTGAAATTAACGATGTTCGTGACAAGCAACAGGAAATTGTGGTTCAAGGCGAAGTTGAAACTCGCTCTTACACAGCTCCTTACAATGCACGTCTGAAAGTTGTTGAAGGTGACAAAGTCACTCGTGGTCAAGTACTGACAGAAGGTTCAATCGATCCGAAAGAACTTCTTAAAGTGACTGACATGACAGCTGTTCAAGAATATCTGCTTCATGAAGTACAAAAAGTATACCGTATGCAAGGGGTAGAAATCGGAGATAAGCACGTAGAAGTAATGGTTCGCCAAATGCTTCGTAAAGTGCGTGTCGCTGATGCAGGGGATACAGATGTATTACCAGGCACACTTCTTGATGTACACCAATTCACAGAAGCGAACAAAAAAGTACTATTCGAAGGCAAACGTCCTGCAACAGGCCGTCCAGTTCTTCTTGGTATTACAAAAGCATCGCTTGAAACAGACTCATTCTTGTCTGCAGCATCCTTCCAAGAAACGACTCGTGTCCTAACAGATGCGGCGATCAAAGGAAAACGTGATGAACTGCTTGGCTTGAAAGAGAATGTCATCATCGGTAAACTTGTTCCTGCTGGAACTGGAATGCCAAACTACCGTAAAGTTAAGCCGGTTTCACAAGTGCAGCCGTCTGACGATATGGTTCCTGTAGAGTAATCTTTCTCTTAAGATTTCTATAAAAATCATCAAAAAATGGTGAAGGATGTCAAGATTATCTGTCAAACGATATTGACATCCTTCTGCCATGATGATAATATAACCAAGGTGCTCAAAATAAAACCTGTTACTTTGGAGGATATTCGATGTCTTATGATAAAGTATCACAGGCTCAATCCATTATTATTGGTACGAAGCAAACAGTAAAAGCTCTGAAACGAGATTCAGTGAAGGAAATCGTCGTAGCGAAAGATGCTGATCCTGCTTTAACCGCTAGTGTAATGAAACTAGCGCAAGAGAAGGGTGTAGACATTTTAGTGGTAGATTCCATGAAAAAGCTCGGCAAGGCCTGCGGAATTGAAGTTGGGGCAGCAGCTGTTGCCATTATGTTATAGCGTACTTGTTTTGTTTTTGCATGCTTAAAATGCAAAAGCATTGTTTTTTGCCTTTTGATGAACCACCTGGGTATGTGGGTTATAAAAAAAGTAATGAAGGGAGGAATAACAACATGCCTACAATTAATCAGCTAATACGCAAAGGACGCGTGAGTAAAGTTGAAAACTCAAAGTCTCCTGCACTTAACAAAGGATACAACAGTTTCAAAAAAGAGCACACTAACGTAACATCTCCACAGAAGCGCGGGGTTTGTACTCGTGTCGGTACAATGACACCGAAAAAACCAAACTCAGCACTACGTAAATATGCTCGTGTACGTTTGTCTAACCTGATTGAGGTAACAGCTTACATTCCTGGTATCGGACATAACCTACAAGAGCACAGTGTAGTACTTATCCGTGGCGGACGTGTAAAAGACTTACCGGGTGTACGTTACCACATCGTTCGTGGTGCGCTTGATACTGCCGGAGTTGACGGTCGTATGCAAGGACGTTCTAAATACGGAACAAAACGCCCTAAACAAAGCAAATAATATAAACAAACATAAGGGTTTTTAGAAGTTGAGTTCAGATCGGTGGAGTCAGGCAGCTGACAATGAAATTGAGATGAAAGACAGATAGAAATCCTTTTAAAAGAGAAGGGAGGCTATTCAGATGCCACGTAAAGGTCCTGTAGCAAAAAGAGACGTTTTGCCAGATCCAATTTACAATTCTAAACTTGTATCTCGTTTGATCAACAAAATGATGATCGACGGTAAAAGAGGAAAGTCACAAACTATTCTCTACAAGTCATTTGATATCATCAAAGAACGTACTGGTAATGAAGCGATGGAGGTTTTCGAACAAGCCTTGAAAAACATCATGCCAGTTCTTGAAGTTAAAGCACGTCGTGTAGGTGGAGCTAACTACCAAGTTCCTGTAGAAGTTCGCCCAGATCGTCGTACGACTTTAGGTCTTCGCTGGTTAGTAAACTACGCTCGTCTTCGTGGAGAAAAAACGATGGAAGAGCGTCTTGCTAACGAAATCCTTGACGCAGCTAACAACACTGGTGCTGCTGTTAAGAAACGTGAAGATACACACAAAATGGCAGAAGCGAACAAAGCATTCGCTCACTACCGCTGGTAGGATTTATACCAAACTAAAAAAACTATTCCCTAATAAGGAAGGAGAAATTACCCAATGGCAAGAGAGTTCTCCTTAGACAAAACTCGTAATATTGGTATCATGGCTCACATCGATGCCGGTAAAACGACAACGACTGAGCGTATCTTGTACTACACTGGTCGTATCCATAAAATTGGTGAAACTCACGAAGGAGCTTCACAAATGGACTGGATGGAGCAGGAGCAAGAACGTGGTATTACAATCACTTCTGCTGCTACTACAGCACAATGGAAAGGTTACCGTGTAAACATCATTGATACACCAGGACACGTAGACTTCACTGTTGAAGTTGAACGTTCTTTGCGTGTACTTGATGGTGCGGTTGCTGTTCTTGATGCACAATCAGGTGTAGAGCCTCAAACTGAAACAGTTTGGCGCCAAGCAACAACTTACGGAGTACCTCGTATCGTATTCGTTAACAAAATGGATAAAACCGGTGCGGACTTCCTTTACTCTGTAAGCACATTAAGAGATCGTCTTCAAGCGAACGCTCATGCAATTCAATTGCCGATCGGCGCTGAAGATCAATTCGAAGGAATCATCGACCTTGTAGAAAACGTAGCATACTTCTACGAAGATGACCTTGGAACTCGCTCTGATGCACAAGAAATCCCTGCTGAGTATAAAGACAAAGCTGAAGAGCTTCGCAGCAGCTTGATTGAAGCTGTCGCTGAGCTTGATGAAGAGCTTATGGAAAAATACCTTGAGGGTGAAGAAATCACAATTCCTGAATTGAAAGCTGCAATCCGTAAAGGAACTTTGAATGTTGAATTCTACCCAGTTCTTGTTGGATCTGCTTTCAAAAACAAAGGTGTTCAGCTTGTACTTGACGCTGTGCTTGACTACCTTCCTGCACCAACTGATGTTGCTGCAATCAAAGGTACATTGCCAGATACAAATGAAGAGGTTGTACGTGAGTCTACTGATGACGCACCATTCGCAGCTCTTGCATTTAAAGTTATGACTGACCCTTATGTTGGGAAACTAACTTTCTTCCGCGTATACTCTGGAACACTTGATTCTGGTTCTTACGTGAAGAACTCTTCTAAGAACAAGCGTGAGCGTGTTGGACGTATCCTTCAAATGCACGCAAACAGCCGTGAAGAAATCTCTACTGTATATGCAGGGGATATCGCAGCAGCTGTTGGTCTTAAAGATACATCTACTGGTGATACTCTTTGTGACGAGAAAAATCTTGTTATCCTTGAGTCTATGGAATTCCCAGAGCCAGTTATCGATGTAGCTATCGAGCCTAAATCTAAGGCTGACCAAGATAAAATGGGTATCGCTTTAGCTAAACTAGCTGAAGAGGATCCAACATTCCGTACACAAACAAACACTGAAACTGGTCAAACGATCATCTCTGGTATGGGTGAGCTTCACCTTGATATCATTGTTGACCGTATGAAGCGTGAGTTCAAGGTTGAAGCTAACGTAGGAGCTCCTCAAGTTGCGTACCGTGAAACATTCCGTTCTAGTGCAAAAGTTGAAGGTAAATTCGTACGTCAGTCTGGTGGACGCGGTCAGTTCGGACACGTTTGGATCGAATTCGAACCAAACGAAGAAGGCGCAGGCTTCGAATTCACAAATGCAATCGTCGGTGGGGTTGTTCCACGTGAATACATTCCAGCAATTCAAGCAGGTCTTGAAGATTCACTAGAAAATGGTGTATTAGCTGGATTCCCATTAATCGACATCAAAGCAAAATTATTCGATGGATCTTACCACGATGTTGACTCTAACGAAATGGCGTTTAAAATTGCTGCATCTATGGCATTGAAAAATGCTGTCAGCAAATGTAACCCAGTTCTACTTGAGCCAATGATGAAAGTAGAAGTCGTTATCCCAGAAGAATACATGGGAGACATCATGGGTGATATCACATCTCGTCGTGGACGTGTAGAAGGTATGGAAGCTCGCGGTAACGCTCAAGTTGTTCGCGCTATGGTTCCACTTTCTGAAATGTTCGGATATGCAACTGCACTCCGTTCTAACACACAAGGACGCGGTACTTTCACTATGCACATGGATCACTACGAAGAAGTGCCTAAGAGCATCAGTGAAGAAATCATCAAAAAAAATAAAGGTGAATAATTGATTTTGCCTTTAAACTAAAGTATAACTACTATTGAAGATCAGAAAGTGGGAGGTAACTCTTCACTTTCTATCACTCATACCAAATACAATGAACCTTTAAGGAGGATTTTTAGAATGGCTAAAGAAAAATTCGACCGTTCCAAATCGCATGCTAACATTGGTACAATTGGACACGTTGACCATGGTAAAACAACTCTAACTGCTGCTATCTCAACAGTTCTTCATAAGAAATCTGGTAAAGGTACAGCTATGGCTTATGACCAGATCGATGGTGCTCCAGAAGAGCGCGAGCGTGGAATCACAATCTCAACTGCACACGTTGAGTATGAAACTGAAACTCGTCACTATGCACACGTAGACTGCCCAGGACACGCTGACTATGTTAAAAACATGATCACTGGTGCTGCTCAAATGGACGGCGCGATCTTAGTAGTATCTGCTGCTGATGGTCCAATGCCACAAACACGTGAGCACATCCTACTTTCTCGTAACGTAGGTGTTCCTTACATCGTAGTATTCCTTAACAAATGTGACATGGTTGACGATGAAGAGTTACTTGAACTTGTTGAAATGGAAGTTCGTGACCTTCTTTCTGACTATGACTTCCCTGGTGACGATGTACCAGTTATCAAAGGTTCTGCTCTTAAAGCTCTTGAAGGTGATGCTGATTACGAAGCAAAAATCTTCGAACTTATGGATGCGGTTGATGAGTACATCCCAACTCCAGAGCGTGACACTGAGAAGCCATTCATGATGCCAGTTGAGGACGTATTCTCAATCACTGGTCGTGGAACAGTTGCTACTGGTCGTGTTGAGCGTGGACAAGTTAAAGTCGGTGACGAAGTTGAAATCATCGGTCTTCAAGAAGAAAACGGTAAAACAACTGTTACAGGTGTTGAAATGTTCCGTAAACTTCTTGACTATGCTGAAGCTGGTGACAACATCGGTGCACTACTTCGTGGTGTATCTCGTGAAGATATCCAACGTGGTCAAGTACTTGCTAAACCAGGTACAATCACTCCACATAGCCGTTTCAAAGCTGAAGTTTATGTACTTTCTAAAGAAGAGGGTGGACGTCATACTCCATTCTTCACTAACTACCGTCCGCAGTTCTACTTCCGTACAACTGACGTAACTGGTATCGTACATCTTCCAGAAGGTACTGAAATGGTAATGCCTGGCGATAACACTGAGATGGAAGTTGAACTTATCTCTACTATCGCTATCGAAGAAGGAACTCGTTTCTCTATCCGTGAGGGTGGACGTACTGTAGGTTCTGGCGTCGTTTCTACTATCATTAAGTAATAACAGTTAAAAGAGACTCCTTGCAAAAGGGTCTCTTTTTTTTGCTTTTCCAGTGCATAACGGCTACTATAAGCTATAGAATCTAAATGGAACCGAGAGGATCACTGGAATGGCGAAGACAATGTTGAAAAAGTGGCCGATTGGCGGGCTTGATCAATGGATTATGATAAAAGAAGATCAAGCAGAAAAAACAAAACCTGTTTTATTATTTTTACACGGTGGCCCAGGCTCAGCTCAAATGAGTTATATCGATTCCTTTCATAAGGAACTTGATCAAGACTTCACTGTTGTTCATTGGGACCAGCGCGGTGCAGGACTGTCTTATCAAAAAAACATTCCTGAGTCTTCTATGACCATTGGGCAATTCGTAGAGGATACGATTGAGCTTACAGAAAAACTGCTTTCTTATAATGATCAAACGAAAATATACATTGCGGGTTATTCATGGGGATCATTAATTGCGATACAAGCTGTACATAAACGACCAGATTTGTATCATGCCTATTATGGAATTAGTCAGGTGGTTGATGTATTAAAAGAGGATATTGTATCGTACGAACTTCTTCTAAAAAAATATCAAGGCAAGCATTTCTTCACTAGATGTCTAAGATTGCTGACACCACCCCCTTGGAAACGCACCTCTGCTCATGCTTTGTTCTCTCTATACAAAGAGTTCGCAAAAGTAGGGCTCACGCATAGGTGGAAGCCACTTTTTCAAATGCTGTATGCATTTCTTGTTAGTAAGCATTATCAGCTAAAAGATAAGTGGAAATTCCTTATGGGACAGAAGTATAGCCAGGATTTGCTGTGGGACGAGCTGATGAACGAAAGCATTCAATACCGAGTTTCTTCTATATTAATACCCTGCTACTTTATCATCGGGGAACATGACTTGATTACACCAGCTGCTGTATCAAAACCATATGTTGATCAACTTACAGCACCAATAAAAGAGTGGTTTACTTTTAAAGAATCTGCGCATTCTCCGCATATTGAAGAGCCAGAAGAATTTATTCGTATCGTCAGGAAGACAGCTACACATCATCTTCAGGGAAAGCTTGATTTATAGGCTGAACCCCTGTATAATATGAAAAGTGTGCAAATCATAAATTTATCCGATTTATTATTGCAACACGCAGGCCAATTTGGTACAATAGTGCATGTTGGTCTTTGACTGCGATGAAGTGAGAGGTTGCTGACACACCCGGCCGCTTTGCCATGGCAAGGTGATCAGGTTTTTCTCACGGAGAACTGTCTAACGTAAGTAGGCGAAAAGGAGGGAAAATAATGGCAAAACAAAAAATTCGTATTCGTTTAAAAGCATATGATCATAGAATTCTTGATCAATCTGCTGAGAAGATTGTTGAAACGGCTAAGCGTTCTGGTGCTAGTGTATCTGGTCCAATTCCGCTTCCAACTGAAAAATCAGTTTACACAATCCTTCGTGCGGTGCATAAGTACAAAGATTCTCGTGAGCAATTTGAGATGCGTACTCACAAACGTCTAATCGACATCGTGAATCCAACTCCGCAAACAGTTGATGCACTTATGCGTTTAGATTTACCATCCGGTGTAGATATCGAAATCAAACTTTAATTCAAATAGAAAACACATATTATAGGAGGTGTGACGAATGACCAAAGGAATCTTAGGTAGAAAAATTGGTATGACGCAAGTATTCGCAGAAAACGGTGATCTTATCCCTGTAACTGTTGTTGAGGCTGCTGCTAACGTTGTTCTTCAGAAGAAGACTACTGACACGGATGGCTATGAAGCAATCCAAATCGGTTTTGACGACAAACGTGAGAAGCTTTCTAACAAACCAGAGAAAGGCCACGTTGCTAAAGCGGAAACTGCTCCTAAGCGCTTCGTAAAAGAATTACGCGGTGTGGAGTTAGATGCGTATGAAGTTGGTCAGGAAGTCAAAGTTGATATTTTCGCAAATGGAGATATCGTAGATGTAACAGGAACATCAAAAGGTAAAGGATTCCAAGGGGCTATCAAACGCCACGGACAATCACGCGGACCAATGACTCACGGTTCACGTTACCACCGTCGTCCTGGTTCAATGGGACCTGTTGATCCAAACCGAGTATTCAAAGGTAAACTTCTTCCAGGACGTATGGGCGGAGAGCAAATCACTGTCCAAAATCTTGAGATCGTTAAAGTTGATGCGGAACGCAATCTTCTTTTGATCAAAGGTAACGTACCAGGAGCTAAAAAATCTCTAGTAACTGTAAAGAGTGCAGTTAAAACTAAATAACTCTCTTAGGAAAGGAGGAAACAAGTCATGCCAAAAGTAGCATTATTTAACCAAAACGGTTCTACTAACGGTGAAATCGAATTAAACGCTTCTGTGTTTGGAATTGAGCCAAACGAAAGCGTAGTATTCGATGCTATTCTTATGCAAAGAGCTTCCTTACGTCAAGGAACTCACAAAGTAAAAACTCGTTCTGAAGTACGTGGCGGAGGTCGTAAACCTTGGAGACAGAAGGGTACAGGTCGTGCTCGTCAAGGTTCTATCCGTTCACCACAATGGCGCGGAGGCGGTATCGTATTCGGTCCAACACCACGCAGCTATTCTTATAAATTACCTAAAAAAGTTCGCCGCTTGGCTATCAAGTCAGTATTGTCTTCTAAAGTAATCGACAACAACATCATCGTTCTTGAGGATCTTACTCTTGATGCAGTGAAAACGAAAGAATTCGCAGGCATCCTTAAAGGGTTATCTGTTGAGAAGAAAGCGTTGATCGTCACTGCGGATGCAAACGAAACAGTTGCTTTATCTGCTCGTAACATCCCTGGAGTAACAGTTGTTGAAGCTAACGGTATCAACGTTCTTGACGTTGTCAACCACGACAAACTTCTGATCACTAAAGCAGCGGTTGAAAAAGTAGAGGAGGGACTTGCATAATGAAAGATCCTCGTGATGTTCTAAAGCGCCCTATCATTACTGAACGTTCTGCTGATCTAATGACAGAGAAGAAGTACACGTTCGAAGTTGATGTCAGAGCTAACAAGACAGAAGTGAAAGACGCTGTTGAAGAAATCTTTGGAGTGAAAGTTGAGAAAGTCAACGTTCAAAACTACAAAGGTAAATCAAAACGCGTTGGACGCTACACTGGTATGACTAGCCGTCGCAGAAAAGCGATCGTGAAATTAACTGCTGACAGCAAAGAAATCGAAATTTTTGAAGCGTAAATCTTAAAAAGAAGGAGGGAAATTCAAAATGGCGATTAAAAAGTATAAACCAACCAGTAATGGTCGTCGTGGCATGACTACTTCAGATTTTGCTGAAATCACGACTGACAAACCAGAAAAATCGTTGCTTGCACCGCTTCACAGAAAAGGCGGACGTAACAACCAAGGTAGATTGACTGTTCGTCATCAAGGTGGCGGTCACAAACGTCAATACCGTATCATCGACTTTAAGCGTGATAAAGACGGTATACCTGGACGCGTTGCTACAATCGAGTATGATCCAAACCGTTCAGCGAACATCGCTCTTGTAAACTATGCAGATGGTGAGAAACGTTACATTCTTGCTCCGAAAGGAATCCAAGTTGGTACTGAAGTTACTTCTGGACCAGAAGCTGACATCAAACCAGGTAATGCTCTTCCACTTATCAACATCCCAGTTGGTACAGTTGTGCATAACATTGAATTAAAACCAGGTAAAGGTGGACAATTAGTTCGTTCTGCTGGTACTTCTGCTCAAGTTCTAGGTAAAGAAGGTAAATACGTTCTTGTACGTTTGAACTCTGGTGAAGTACGCATGATCCTTTCTGCTTGCCGTGCGACTATCGGTCAAGTTGGAAACGAACAACACGAACTAATCAACATCGGTAAAGCTGGACGTTCTCGCTGGAAAGGCGTACGCCCAACAGTTCGTGGTTCTGTAATGAACCCTAACGATCACCCACACGGCGGTGGTGAAGGACGCGCTCCAATCGGACGTAAATCACCAATGTCTCCATGGGGTAAACCGACTCTTGGATTCAAGACTCGTAAGAAAACCAACAAGTCTGATAAATTCATTGTACGTCGTCGTAAAAACAAGTAACGGGGTTGTCTACGGTTCATTTAGGACCGTAGTTCAATCACGAAGGGAGGTTCCACAATGGCTCGCAGCTTAAAAAAAGGACCATTTGTTGATGATCATTTGATGGCTAAAGTCGAGAAATTGAATGAAACTGACAAAAAGCAAGTCGTAAAAACTTGGTCTCGTCGTTCTACAATTTTCCCACAATTCATCGGTCACACAATCGCTGTCTATGACGGACGCAAACATGTACCTGTTTTCATTTCTGAAGATATGGTAGGTCACAAATTGGGCGAATTCGCACCAAGCCGTACTTACAAAGGTCATGCTAGTGACGATAAAAAAACAAGACGCTAATGAGAGGAGGCTTTTAAATGCAAGCTAAAGCTGTCGCAAGAACAGTCCGTATTGCTCCTCGTAAAGCACGTCTAGTAATGGACCTGATCCGAGGTAAGCAAGTAGGAGAAGCAGTTTCTATCTTAAACCTTACACCTAAGGCTGCTTCACCAATTATTGAAAAAGTATTAAAATCTGCTATCGCAAATGCTGAGCACAACTACGAGTTGGACGCTAACAGCCTAGTGATTACTCAAGCATTCGTTGACGAAGGTCCAACACTTAAGAGATTCCGTCCACGTGCTATGGGTCGTGCGAGCGCAATTAACAAACGTACTAGCCACATTACAATCGTTGTATCAGAAAAGAAGGAGGGATAATCCGTGGGTCAAAAGGTAAATCCAGTAGGTCTTCGTATTGGCGTCATTCGTGATTGGGAATCTAAATGGTTCGCAGGAAAAGATTACGCTGACTTCTTACATGAAGACTTGAAAATCCGTGAATTCATCAGCAAGCGTTTGTCTGACGCGTCTGTTTCTAAAGTAGAAATCGAACGTGCTGCAAACCGCGTAAATATCACAATCCACACGGCTAAACCAGGTATGGTAATTGGTAAAGGCGGATCTGAAGTTGAAGCACTTCGTAAAGCTCTTAACAGCCTAACTGGCAAACGTGTACACATCAACATTCTTGAAATCAAGAGAGCAGATCTTGATGCTCAGCTAGTTGCTGAAAACATCGCTCGTCAACTTGAAAATCGTATTTCATTCCGTCGTGCACAAAAACAAACAATCCAACGCACAATGCGTGCTGGAGCACAAGGAATCAAAACAATGGTTTCTGGTCGTCTTGGCGGTGCAGATATTGCTCGTTCTGAATATTACAGTGAAGGTACTGTTCCATTGCACACACTTCGTGCTGACATCGACTATGCTACTGCTGAAGCTGATACTACTTATGGTAAGCTTGGCGTAAAAGTATGGATCTATCGTGGAGAAGTCCTTCCAACTAAGAAGAATACTGCGGAAGGAGGAAAATAATATGTTATTGCCAAAACGCGTGAAGTATCGCAGAGAACATCGTGGAAAAATGCGTGGTCGTGCAAAAGGCGGCACTGAAGTACATTTCGGTGAGTTCGGTATCCAAGCTCTTGAAGCTTCTTGGATCACTAACCGTCAAATCGAAGCTGCTCGTATTGCTATGACTCGTTACATGAAACGTGGCGGTAAAGTTTGGATCAAAATTTTCCCTTCTAAGCCATACACAGCTAAACCTCTAGAGGTCCGCATGGGTTCCGGTAAAGGTGCTCCAGAAGGCTGGGTAGCTGTAGTAAAACCGGGCAAAGTTTTATTTGAAATTTCTGGTGTGTCTGAAGAAGTTGCTCGTGAAGCTCTTCGTCTTGCATCTCACAAATTGCCAATTAAAACGAAGTTCGTAAAACGTGAAGAAATTGGTGGTGAATCAAATGAAAGCTAATGAAATTCGTGACCTTACCACTGCTGAAATTGAACAAAAAGTAAAGTCTCTTAAAGAAGAACTTTTCAATCTTCGTTTCCAATTAGCGACTGGGCAGCTTGAAAACACTGCTCGCATTCGTGAAGTGCGTAAATCAATCGCACGCATGAAAACTGTGATTCGTCAAAGAGAAATCGCTGCTAATAAATAATAATTAGAGGGGAGGCCCCGCAAACATGAGCGAACGTAACCAACGTAAAGTGTATCAAGGTCGTGTTGTTTCTGACAAAATGGATAAAACCATCACTGTTGTAGTTGAAACATACAAAAAGCATTCACTTTATGGCAAACGTGTAAGATACTCTAAAAAGTTCAAAGCACATGATGAAAACAACCAAGCAAAAATCGGAGACATCGTAAAGGTCATGGAAACTCGTCCATTATCTGCGACTAAACGCTTTCGTCTAGTTGAAGTTGTCGAAGAAGCTGTTATTATCTAATAAAGTTCGGATTTCTTTTTCCGAAGGGAGGTAACATTAATGATTCAACAGGAGACTCGTTTAAAAGTAGCTGACAACTCTGGCGCACGCGAAGTACTAACGATTAAAGTTCTTGGTGGCTCTGGACGTAAAACGGCTAACATCGGTGATGTCATTGTTTGTACGGTTAAACAAGCAACACCAGGAGGCGTTGTCAAAAAAGGTGAAGTTGTGAAAGCAGTTATCGTTCGTACTAAGAGCGGAGCTCGCAGAAACGATGGATCTTACATCAGTTTTGATGAAAATGCATGTGTCATCATCCGTGACGACAAGAGCCCACGTGGAACTCGTATCTTCGGACCAGTAGCACGTGAACTTCGTGAAAACAACTATATGAAAATTGTTTCTTTAGCACCAGAAGTACTTTAATGAATACAATCCGCGACTCAAGGAGGTGCGATTAAATGCATGTTAAAAAGGGCGATAAAGTAGTGGTTATCTCTGGTAAAGATAAAGGTAAACAAGGTGTCATCCTTGCTGCTTTCCCTAAAAAGGACCGTGTTTTAGTAGAAGGTATTAACCTTGTGAAAAAACACTCTAAACCAACTCAAGCTAACCCTCAAGGCGGAATTTCTGAACAAGAAGCGCCGATCCACGTATCAAACGTAATGCCGCTTGATCCTAAAACGGGTGAAGTGACACGTATTGGATATAAAGTTGAGGACGGAAAGAAAGTCCGTGTAGCGAAAAAATCTGGGCAAGTTCTAGATAAATAGTAAATAAGGAAGGGAGGTCTTTCTCATGAACCGCCTTAAAGAAAAGTATGTAAAAGAAATTACACCTGCATTAGTTTCTAAGTTTGAATACAAATCAGTAATGCAAGTGCCAAAAATCGAAAAAATCGTGATCAACATGGGTGTTGGTGACGCCGTTCAAAACGCTAAAGCAATCGATACTGCTGTTGAAGAATTAACGTTTATCGCTGGTCAAAAACCTGTCGTTACTCGTGCGAAGAAGTCTATTGCTGGATTCCGTCTACGTGAAGGAATGCCAATCGGTGCGAAAGTAACACTTCGCGGAGAGCGCATGTACGATTTCCTTGATAAACTTATTTCTGTATCTTTACCACGTGTACGTGACTTCCGCGGGATTTCTAAGAAATCTTTCGACGGTCGTGGAAACTACACGCTTGGTATTAAAGAACAGTTAATCTTCCCAGAAATTGATTACGATAAAGTAACAAAAGTCCGCGGTATGGATATCGTTATCGTTACGACTGCCAACACGGATGAAGAAGCACGTGAGTTATTAACTCAAGTAGGTATGCCGTTCCAGAAATAATCAATGAAAGGGAGGCGAAATCGTGGCTAAAAAGTCTATGATTGCGAAACAACAACGCAAACAAAAGTTTAAAGTTCAAGAGTATACGCGCTGCGAACGTTGTGGACGTCCACATTCAGTAATTCGCAAGTTTAAACTTTGCCGTATTTGTTTCCGCGAACTTGCATATAAAGGACAAATTCCTGGCGTTAAAAAAGCCAGCTGGTAATCCCCATAAATGGGAAGGAGGTTATTAAATAATGGTTATGACAGATCCGATTGCAGATTTGCTGACTCGTATTCGCAATGCGAACATGGTACGTCATGAGAAGCTAGAAGTACCGGCTTCAAAAATCAAAAGAGAAATTGCTGAAATCTTAAAGCGTGAAGGTTTTATCCGTGACGTTGAGTACGTCGAAGACAGCAAACAAGGAATTATCCGTTTGTTCCTTAAATACGGCCAAAACAACGAACGTGTTATCACTGGTCTTAAAAGAATCAGTAAACCTGGTTTACGCGTATATGCGAAATCAAATGAAGTACCACGTGTACTTAACGGACTTGGAATCGCAATTATTTCTACATCACAAGGTGTTTTATCGGACAAAGAAGCCCGTGCTAAACAAGCTGGTGGAGAAGTACTTGCTTACGTATGGTAAAAAAAGTTTAAGATGAATGGAGGTGCTTGGTATGTCTCGTATAGGTAAAAAGCTAATCGAGATCCCTTCAGGAGTAACTGTGACAAACAACGATAACACAGTGACAGTAAAGGGACCAAAAGGTGAACTAACTCGTGCATTTCACCCTGATATGGAAATTAAAATTGAGGACAACGTCTTAACTGTAAGCCGTCCGTCTGAAAATAAAGAACACCGTGCATTACATGGTACAACACGTAGCTTAATTGCAAACATGGTTGAAGGTGTATCTAAAGGTTTCGAAAGAGGTTTAGAACTAATCGGTGTCGGTTACCGTGCAGCTAAATCTGGAAACAAACTTGTTCTTAACGTTGGATACTCTCACCCAGTTGAAATCGTTCCTGAGGCTGGAGTTGAAGTAGAAGTTCCATCTCAAACGAAAGTAATCGTTAAAGGTATCGATAAAGAGCGTGTAGGAGCTCTAGCTTCTAACATCCGCGCTGTCCGTGCTCCAGAGCCTTACAAAGGTAAAGGAATTCGTTACGAAGGTGAATTCGTTCGCCGTAAAGAAGGAAAAACTGGTAAGTAAGATCGCTTAATGTGAAGAAAGGAGTGACTCGGATGATTACGAAAACTAGCAAAAACGCTACTCGTCTTAAAAGACACGCTCGTGTTCGTGCGAAACTTTCAGGTACTGCTGAAAGACCTCGCCTTAACGTTTTCCGTTCTAACAAGAACATCTACGCTCAAGTAATTGATGATGTTAACGGTGTAACACTTGTAAGTGCTTCTACTCTTGATAAAGAGTTAAAGATCGAGAATAGTTCTGACGCTGCAGCTGCTACTAAAGTTGGCGAACTTGTTGCAAAACGTGCTGTTGAAAAAGGCATCTCTAACGTGGTATTTGACCGCGGAGGATACTTATATCATGGACGTGTAAAAGCTCTAGCTGAAGCTGCTCGTGAGGCTGGACTTAAATTTTAATAAAAGAAGGAGGGACACATCCGAATGAGTCGTATTGACCCAAGCAAATTAGAGTTAGAAGAACGCTTAGTTACGGTTAACCGGGTAGCGAAAGTTGTTAAAGGTGGACGTCGTTTCCGTTTTGCAGCTTTAGTTGTTGTCGGTGACAAAAACGGTCATGTAGGATTCGGTACTGGTAAAGCACAAGAAGTACCAGAAGCGATCCGCAAAGCTGTTGAAGACGCGAAAAAGAATTTAATTGAAGTACCAATGGTTGGAACTACAATTCCACATGAAATCATCGGTCGATTCGGTGCAGGAAACGTTCTATTGAAGCCTGCTTCAGAAGGTACAGGAGTTATCGCTGGAGGCCCAGTGCGTGCGGTACTTGAGCTTGCTGGTCTAGCTGATATCCTTTCTAAATCTCTAGGTTCTAATACACCGATCAACATGATCCGCGCAACACTTCAAGGTTTAAGTGAACTTAAACGTGCTGAAGATGTAGCGAAGCTTCGTGGAAAATCTGTAGAAGACCTGTTAGGATAAGGAGGGAACAATAATGGCAAATAAATTAGAAATTACCCTCAAACGCAGTGTAATCGGTCGCCCGGAAGATCAGCGTGTCACTGTTCGTACTCTTGGTCTAAAGAAAACAAACCAAACAGTCGTACATGAAGACAATGCAGCGATCCGCGGCATGATTAACAAGGTGTCTCATTTAGTTTCTGTTAAAGAACAATAAAACATTTTTAATCGATAAGGAGGTGCCCAAATGAAACTTCATGAATTGAAGCCTTCAGAAGGTTCACGTAAAGTACGCAACCGTGTTGGTCGTGGTATTGGATCAGGTAACGGTAAAACTTCTGGTAAAGGTCATAAAGGTCAAAACGCTCGTTCTGGCGGCGGTGTACGCCCTGGATTCGAAGGTGGTCAAATGCCTTTATTCCAACGCCTTCCAAAACGTGGTTTTACAAACATCAACCGTAAAGATTACGCGGTAATCAACTTAGACAGATTAAACAGTTTTGACGAAGGAACGGAAGTCACTCCTGAACTTCTTCTAGAGACTGGTGCAATAAGCAAGTTAAAAGCAGGAGTAAAAATTCTTGGCAACGGTAAATTAGAAAAAAAATTAACTGTAAAAGCCAATAAATTCTCTGCTTCTGCTAAAGAAGCGATTGAAGCTGCTGGCGGTACAGCCGAGGTGATCTAACTTGTTTAAGACAATCTCCAATTTTATGCGCGTGAAAGATATACGGAATAAGATTATATTTACACTTTTAATGTTAGTCGTCTTTCGTATAGGTGCTTTCATCCCTGTGCCTAATGTGAACGCCGAAGTTCTCCAGGCACAGGATCAAATGAGTGTTTTCGGAATCCTCAACACGTTTGGGGGCGGGGCACTTTTCCAATTCTCCATTCTTGCAATGGGGATTATGCCGTATATCACTGCTTCGATCATCATCCAGCTCTTGCAGATGGATGTTGTACCGAAGTTTACTGAGTGGTCAAAGCAAGGAGAGGTTGGCCGCCGAAAATTAGCACAATTCACAAGGTATTTTACAATTGTTCTAGGATTTATCCAGGCGTTAGGAATGTCATATGGATTTAACAATATGGCAGGAGGCATGCTGATTGAAAACCCAGGTGTTTCAACGTATCTCTTAATTGCGGTCGTACTCACTGCGGGAACAGCATTTTTAATGTGGTTGGGAGAGCAGATTACTGCTCACGGTGTTGGTAACGGTATTTCGATTATTATCTTTGCCGGTATCATCGCAGGTATCCCTCAAACATTAAAGCAAGTGTACGCTCAGCAATTTGTAGGTGGAGATGGACAGCTGTTCATGCAAATCCTGAAAATTGCCCTTATTGTGATTGCTATTCTTGTCATTGTTATCGGTGTTATTTACATTCAAATGGCAGTGAGAAAGATTGCGATTCAGTATTCAAAGGGAACTGGCCGTGCACAAATGTCTGCTAGTCAAGCAACGCACCTTCCATTGAAAGTGAATCCAGCAGGGGTGATTCCAGTCATCTTTGCCGTTTCGTTCATTATTACTCCGCAGACGATCGCATCGTTCTTCGGAACAAATAATGTGACAACCTGGATAACTAACAACTTTGACTATACTAAGCCAATCGGTATGACGATTTATGTAGCACTGATTGTTGCTTTCACATATTTTTATGCCTTTGTCCAAGTAAACCCTGAACAAATGGCTGAAAATCTGCAAAAGCAGGGTGGCTATATCCCGGGAGTTCGTCCAGGGAAAATGACTCAAGATAGAATTACGAGCATTTTGTACCGACTCACGTTTGTGGGCGCCATTTTCTTAGCCGTGATTTCAATACTTCCTATCTTTTTCATTCAATTCGCTGGATTACCTTCCGCTGCACAAATTGGCGGCACAAGTCTTCTCATTGTTGTAGGTGTTGCACTTGAAACAATGAAACAGCTTGAAAGCCAATTAGTGAAACGAAACTACCGTGGATTTATGAAATAAAACAGAGGGCTGGGCTCCTGCCCAACCTCTCTAAGTAAGGAAGGGGAAATCCGAAATGAACTTAGTCTTAATGGGGCTTCCGGGTGCTGGTAAAGGCACTCAGGCAGAACGAATTGTTGATGATTATGGGATCCCTCATATCTCAACAGGAGATATGTTCCGTGCTGCTATGAAAGAGGAGACACAACTTGGACTCGAAGCAAAATCCTTTATCGATAAAGGAGAGCTTGTTCCTGATGAGGTCACAATCGGTATTGTTAGAGAAAGACTTGGCAAGAATGATTGTGAACAAGGTTTTCTTCTGGACGGATTTCCGCGAACAGTCGCTCAGGCTGAAGCTTTAGAAGACATTCTAAAGGACCTTGGCAGAACGATTGATTATGTCATTAATATTAAAGTCGATAAAGATGCTTTGATGGAGCGTCTGACTGGCCGAAGAATTTGCAAAGATTGCGGAGCAACATATCATTTAGTATTCAATCCACCTGCGAAAGAAAATGTTTGTGACAAGTGTGGAGGCGAGCTTTATCAACGTGCAGATGATAATGCAGAAACCGTTTCGACAAGACTTGAAGTGAACTTAAAGCAGACTGAACCTTTACTGAACTTCTATTCAGAAAAAGGATATCTTGCAAACATTGATGGTGCGAAGCACATTAACGATGTTTACGCTGATATCAAGGACCTGCTTGGGGGATTAAATAAATGATTATCTGTAAAACTCCTCGCGAGCTTGAGATTATGAGAGAAGCTGGACGCATTGTCGCACTGACTCATGAAGAGCTGAAGAAACATATAAAACCAGGTATTTCGACAAAAGAATTGGATCAAATTGCCGAACGTTTTATTACAAAGCAGGGTGCAATCCCATCTTTTAAAGGGTATAATGGTTTTCGCGGGAGCATTTGCGTTTCGGTGAATGAAGAACTCGTTCACGGTATTCCTGGTAAACGGGTTTTACGTGATGGAGACATCATTAGTATCGATATCGGCGCAAAGTTAAATGGCTATCATGGTGACTCTGCTTGGACTTATCCAGTTGGGGTAATCAGTGATGAGGACCGCAAACTACTGGAAGTCACAGAGGAATCTCTATATAAGGGCTTACAGGAAGCAAAGCCAGGTGAACGTCTGTCAAACATTTCCCATGCCATACAAACGTATGTTGAAGATGAGAATTTCTCAGTTGTTAGAGAATATGTTGGACATGGGGTCGGACAGGATCTTCATGAGGACCCTCAAATTCCTCATTATGGTCCGCCGAACAAAGGCCCACGGCTCAAACCTGGAATGGTGTTGGCCATCGAACCGATGGTGAACGCAGGCAGCCGATATGTGAAAACACTGGCTGATAACTGGACGGTTGTAACGGTTGATGGGAAAAAGTGTGCTCACTTTGAGCATACGATTGCGATTACAGATACAGGTTTTGATATACTGACTAAGATTTAGGTCTTCACTGAAGCCTTTCAGGCCCAAATCGGGCAGGTTGTCTGTATAGTCCAAGGAAAGAACAAGATCAGTATACAGTTGTCATCGGCGTGTTCGATGGCTGCCATGTACTAATCGCAGACGGAGAAAAGCGTAAATTCATTCTCCTAAGAAAAAATATCAATCATTTAACCTTTTATGATTGCGTATCTCCGGAAGTTCAGAACAGTATATTCAAAACAGGTCGGGTGATAGATGGACAATTGAGAACATCTCATTTGGACATTTATCAGAGAGCAAGTTACTGATTTGAAGAAGGGAGAACACTTGAATGGCGAAAGACGATGTAATTGAAGTGGAAGGTACTGTAGCAGAAACTTTGCCAAATGCAATGTTCAAAGTTGAACTAGAGAATGGTCATACAGTTTTGGCTCATGTATCAGGAAAAATCCGTATGCACTTCATTCGCATTTTACCTGGAGACAAAGTTACGGTAGAATTATCTCCATATGACTTAACTCGTGGTAGAATTACGTACCGTTACAAATAAAGCAACTCCGGAAGAAGGAGGTTGGAAACACATGAAAGTGAGACCATCTGTTAAACCTATCTGTGAAAAATGTAAAGTGATTCGCAGAAAAGGAAAAGTAATGGTGATCTGTGAAAACCCAAAACATAAACAAAAACAAGGCTAATAACAAGGAGGTGCCCAAATCATGGCTCGTATTGCTGGTGTAGATATTCCACGTGATAAGCGTGTTGTCATTTCTTTAACATATGTTTTTGGAATTGGTCGTACGACGGCTCAACAAGTCCTTAAAGAAGCAGGTGTTTCTGAAGACACTCGCGTTCGCGATCTAACTGAAGACGAACTAGGTAAAATCCGTGATATCATTGACAAACTTAAAGTAGAAGGTGACCTTCGTCGTGAAGTTTCACTTAACATTAAACGTCTAATTGAAATCGGAAGCTACCGCGGAATCCGTCATCGTAGAGGACTTCCTGTTCGTGGACAAAACACAAAAAACAACGCGCGTACTCGTAAAGGTCCGCGTCGTACTGTAGCTAACAAGAAAAAATAAGTAAAGGAGGTAGTTAAAGAATGGCTGCTGCTCGTAAACAAAATACGCGTAAACGTCGCGTGAAAAAGAATATTGAAGCTGGAATCGCTCATATCCGTTCCACTTTCAACAACACGATTGTAACGATTACTGATGTTCATGGAAACGCAATTTCTTGGTCAAGTGCTGGTGCATTAGGATTCAGAGGTTCTCGTAAATCTACTCCTTTCGCTGCACAAATGGCTGCTGAAACTGCTGCTAAAGGTTCTATCGAACATGGTCTTAAAACACTTGAAGTAACTGTTAAAGGTCCTGGTTCTGGTCGTGAAGCTGCAATTCGTGCGCTTCAAGCTGCAGGTCTTGAAGTTACTGCAATCAGAGACGTAACTCCAGTTCCTCATAACGGATGCCGTCCACCAAAACGTCGCCGCGTGTAATTTGTTTGTATAGATTTTGTGTCCCTGTCAATAATGGGTTATGATACAGTTATTTATGAGACGAATACACGACTCGTTGCCTGAGCACATACGGGACTAAACAATGAGGAATTTCGGATGGAATCTCATATGATTCTATTCGAGGTTTCGACGTTTTGAAGGAGGGTTTTATTAGATGATCGAAATTGAAAAACCAAAAATCGAAACGGTTGAAATCAGCGACGATGCCAAGTATGGCAAGTTTGTCGTAGAGCCACTTGAGCGTGGATATGGTACCACTTTAGGGAACTCCCTTCGTCGTATCCTTTTATCCTCACTTCCTGGTGCAGCTGTAACATCGATCCAGATAGATGGTGTCTTACACGAATTCTCAACGATCGAAGGCGTGGTTGAAGATGTTACAACGATTATCTTAAACATTAAAAAGCTTGCACTCAAAATCTACTCTGAAGAAGAGAAGACGCTTGAAATTGATGTACAAGATGAAGGAACTGTAACAGCTGCTGATATTACACACGACAGCGATATTGAAATCTTAAATCCAGATCTCCACATCGCAACTCTTGGCAAAAATGCGAGCTTCCGTGTTCGTTTGACTGCACAAAGAGGTCGCGGGTATAATCCTGCTGATGCAAACAAAAGAGACGATCAGCCTATCGGCGTGATTCCGATCGACTCAATCTATACACCTGTATCTCGTGTAACTTATCAAGTGGAGAACACCCGTGTTGGGCAAATCACAAACTATGATAAATTAACACTAGATGTATGGACTGATGGAAGCACAGGACCGAAAGAAGCGATCGCTCTAGGTTCTAAGATTTTAACTGAACACCTAAATATTTTCGTTGGGTTAACTGACGAAGCTCAGCATGCAGAAATCATGGTTGAAAAAGAAGAAGACCAAAAAGAAAAAGTGCTTGAAATGACAATTGAAGAGCTTGATCTTTCTGTTCGTTCTTACAACTGTTTGAAGCGTGCGGGTATTAACACTGTTCAAGAGCTTGCTAACAAGACAGAAGAGGATATGATGAAAGTTCGTAACCTTGGACGTAAATCTCTTGAAGAAGTGAAAGCGAAACTAGAAGAACTTGGACTGGGTCTTCGTAAAGACGATTGACTAGTTTCATTGTGAACTAGGATTTTCGTGTGTTTTTTATTCATACAGCATCTCTAATTAAGGAGGGGACATCACATGGCATACAGAAAGCTAGGACGCACTAGTGCACAACGTAAAGCAATGCTTCGTGACCTAACGACTGATTTGATCATCAACGAACGCATCGAAACAACTGAAACACGTGCGAAAGAACTTCGCTCTGTAGTTGAAAAAATGATCACTCTTGGCAAACGCGGAGATCTTCATGCTCGCCGTCAAGCTGCAGCTTACATTCGTAACGAAGTAGCTAACGCTGAAACAAACCAAGATGCACTTCAAAAATTATTCGCTGACGTTGCAACTCGCTACGAAGATCGCCAAGGTGGATACACTCGTATCATGAAGCTTGGACCTCGTCGCGGCGATGGCGCACCAATGGCTGTCATTGAATTAGTTTAATCACATATCGTGTATCTAAGAAAGGGCGGGACAGTTCATAACTGGATCTATGCCCTTTTTTAGATACTACGGCTTTTTAGCAATAGGCAAAGTAGAGGTTGAGCTGAGAGGAGGTCCGGTAGAGATGGAGAAGACATTAATTGACGTAAAAGACATTGTATTTCGTTATCACAAAGATGCGGACAAGCCCGCTTTAGACCAAGTGTCATTGCATGTGAATCAAAATGAATGGCTTGCCATTGTTGGCCACAACGGTTCAGGTAAATCCACACTTGCCCGTGTACTGAATGGGCTCATTTTACCGGATGCAGGAACGGTCAAGGTTGGTGAGATTGAGCTGAAAGAAGAAAGTCTTTGGGATATTCGCAAAAAGGTCGGCATGGTCTTTCAAAACCCAGACAACCAATTCGTTGGCTCAACGGTTCGTGATGATGTGGCTTTTGGTTTAGAAAATAACGGGGTTGAGCGGGAATTGATGATAGAGCGTGTAGATTGGGCTGTCAAACAGGTCAATATGCAGGAGTTTCTTGATCAAGAGCCGCACCATCTATCAGGCGGGCAAAAACAGAGAGTAGCAATCGCAGGTGTACTTGCCGCAAGCCCTGACATCATGATCTTGGATGAAGCAACATCAATGCTTGATCCGATTGGCCGTGAAGAAGTGTTAGAAACCGTCAGACTGCTGAAGGAACAAGGAACAGTCACGGTCATTTCCATCACACATGATTTAGACGAGGCTGCGAAGGCAGACCGCGTTATTGTGATGAATGGCGGGAAGAAATTTGCCGAGGGAACACCAGAGGAAGTATTTGAACTAGATGAACAGCTGGTTCAGATTGGACTTGATCTGCCATTTTCCTACCGGTTGAGTAAGCAATTGAAGCAGCAAGGTGTGCCGCTTGCAAATGCCCATTTGACACAAGAAGGATTGGTGAAAGAGCTATGGACATTACGATCAAAGAATTAGAGCATCGTTATCAAATGAAAACGCCGTTTGAGCGTCTCGCTTTGTATGATGTCAATGCTTCCATCAAAGAAGGCAGCTATGTGGCTGTCATCGGTCATACGGGTTCTGGCAAGTCGACATTGCTGCAGCACTTAAATGGACTGCTCAAGCCAACAAAAGGGAGCATTGCGCTTGGAGATACGGTCTTACAAGCCAATAAAAAACAGAAGGATATGAAACCCCTTCGAAAAAAGGTCGGCATCGTGTTTCAGTTTCCTGAACATCAGCTCTTTGAGGAGACGATTCTAAAGGATATCTGCTTTGGTCCGATGAATTTCGGTGTTCCAAAAGAAAAGGCAGAAGCCAAGGCTAAAGAAATGCTGAAGCTTGTAGGCCTTCCTGAATCCTTGTTATCTCGATCACCCTTTGAATTAAGCGGTGGTCAAATGAGACGTGTGGCGATTGCAGGTGTTCTAGCGATGGAGCCAGAAGTGCTTGTGCTTGATGAGCCGACTGCGGGATTAGATCCACGCGGACGTAAAGAAATCATGGACATGTTCTATGAGCTTCATCAAAAAGCCAACCTGACGACGATCCTTGTGACACACAGTATGGAAGATGCCGCTCATTATGCGGATCAAATGATTGTGATGCACAAAGGAACAGTAAAGGCGACAGGTACGCCGAGGGAGCTATTTGCCAATCGTACCGACATGTCTTCTTTCGGACTGGACCTCCCGGAAACGATCAAATTCCAGCAGGCTGTCGAAGAAAAGCTGGGGATGACGTTTCCAAGACCGCTTCTGACCATGGATGAAATGGCAGAAGCCTTAACAGCTTTATATCAGGAGGACACGACATCATGATGGATAGTATGATTATCGGCAAATATGTGCCAGGTACATCCTTTGTCCATCGTCTTGATCCAAGGACAAAGCTGTTATCAATTTTCTTTTTTGTCTTTATTGTCTTTTTTGCGAATAACTACATCACTTACGGGCTTTTAGGGGTCTTTACGATCCTTGTGGTGATGGTGTCTCAGGTGCCGCTGTACTTTATTCTCAAAGGAATGAAACCCATCCTTTGGATTGTTCTGTTTACCTTTATTCTGCATATCTTCATGACAAAGGATGGCGCTTTGCTCTTTCACTTTGGTTTTCTGAATATTTATGAAGAAGGTCTAAAACAGGGGATTTTCATTTCACTCCGTTTTGTCTATCTCATCATGATGACAACACTTCTGACGTTGACCACAACGCCTATCGAAGTGACAGACGGTATGGAGAAGCTGCTGCATCCTTTCCGTAAAATCAAGCTACCTGTTCATGAACTTGCTCTTATGATGTCAATTTCTCTTCGATTTATTCCTACTTTACTCGAAGAAACAGACAAAATCATGAAAGCCCAAATGGCAAGAGGTGTTGATTTTACAAGCGGACCCGTGAAAGATCGTTTAAAAGCGATTGTTCCGTTGCTTGTCCCGCTTTTCGTCAGTGCGTTTAAGCGTGCGGAGGAATTGGCGACCGCTATGGAAGCGAGAGGCTACCGCGGGGGAGAAGGGCGTACGAAATACCGTCAGCTTGTCTGGGGCATGAAAGACACGTTCACGCTGCTTCTATTCATCCTGTTAACAGCACTCCTTGTGCTGCTTAGAAATTAGGTGATGCCTAGATGAAAGTAAAATGTACCGTATCATACGATGGGACACATTTTAAAGGGTATCAAGTGCAACCAGGACAGCGTACTATACAAACGGAGATTGAATCTGCTCTTGCTAGAATGCATAAACAAGATGAACTGATTCCGATTGTGGCTTCTGGCCGGACAGACAGTGGCGTTCACGCAAAGGGGCAGGTCATCCATTTTGACACCCCGCTTGCCATCCCGATGGAAAGATGGCCTTTTGCCCTCAATAGCCTCCTGCCTGATGACATCAGGGTTCTAAAGGCTGAGGAAGTGGATGAATCGTTTCATGCACGTTTTAGTGTCGTTTCGAAGGAGTACCGTTATAAGGTCTCAACGGAAACGCACCAAAATGTGTTCACGAGACAGTATGCCTGCCACTTTCCTTACCGGCTGGATGCAGACAAAATGAGAGAAGCTGCTGGACACCTCATTGGCATACACGATTTCACAAGCTTTTGTGCGGCCAATACAGAGGTTCAAGACAAGGTGAGGGAGATTTACACCCTTGAGTGGAAAAACGTCTCAGACGGGCTTGAAATGCGTGTGAGAGGGAATGGTTTTTTATATAACATGGTGCGAATTATAGCCGGCACGTTACTTGAAATTGGTTCTGGTAAATTTCACCCTGAGGAGATAAAAGCCATGCTTGCCGCCCGAAATCGCGAAGCGGCAGGCAAGACTGCGCCCAGTCACGGACTGTATTTATGGGAAGTTTTCTATGACAACTAAACCAGGTGTAACATGTTCTTGACACAGGAAGCAGAAAGTTATAAGATATCATATGGTATGTATTTCAACCCCACAAATAAGCCCCGGAAGACTTATCTGTGTTTTGAAATAGAACGTAGCATTTGATTCAGGAAAATTCATTGATTTATTTAGGAGGGAAACTCATGCGTACAACACCAATGGCGAACGCAAGCACAATTGAGCGCAAATGGCTAGTGGTTGATGCGGCAGGCAAGACTCTAGGTCGTCTTTCTACTGAAGTAGCATCACTTTTGCGCGGTAAGCACAAACCAACTTATACACCACACGTTGATACAGGTGATCACGTGATCATCATCAATGCTGAGAAAATCGAATTAACTGGTAAGAAATTGACGGACAAAATTTACTACCGTCATACGATGCACCCAGGTGGTTTGAAACAAAGAACTGCTCTTGAGATGCGTACAAACTACCCTGAAAAAATGTTGGAGCTTGCTATCAAAGGTATGCTTCCAAAGGGTCCACTAGGTCGTCAAATGTTCAAAAAATTAAATGTGTACCGTGGTTCTGAGCATCCACATCAAGCACAACAACCTGAAGTTTACGAACTTCGCGGTTAATTATAAGGGAGGTTAACAATTTGGCACAGGTTCAATATTACGGTACAGGTCGTCGTAAAAGTTCTGTAGCGCGCGTTCGCTTAGTTCCAGGTGAAGGCCGTATCGTCGTTAATAATCGTGAAATTACTGAATACATTCCATTCGCTGCTTTAATCGAAGACGTGAAACAGCCTTTGAACATCACAGAAACAGCTAACAGCTACGATGTTCTTGTAAATGTTCACGGTGGTGGATTCTCTGGTCAAGCTGGAGCAATTCGTCACGGTATCTCTCGTGCTCTTCTAGAAGTAGATCCTGAGTACCGTACACCACTTAAACGTGCTGGACTTCTTACTCGTGACTCTCGTATGAAAGAGCGTAAGAAATACGGTCTTAAAGGCGCACGTCGCGCACCTCAGTTCTCAAAACGTTAATCAATTTTATATTGTATGGACGTTTTACAAGGGTTTGTACAGACAAACCCTATATGAAAAGCATCAGCATCCTGCTGGTGCTTTTTTATTTGTGTTTTTTTCTGTCTGGAAACATATAAAATAGGATCATAGTCAGGTTTCTGTTTAAAAAATGATGTTAAAGGGGGATGGCATTTATGAATCTAACAACAGAAAGATGTCTCATTCGACCGTTTATTGAGGATGATTGGCAGGATGTCTATGCATATACATCTGATCTAGCGGTGATGAAGTATATGCCAGAAGGTGTTTTTTCTAGAGAAGAGGCGCAGCAATTTGTCAAAAATAATCGTCTTGAGACGGGCAAGAATTTTGCTGTTCTATTAAAAGAAGATCATACATGCATCGGGCATATCGTATTTCACCCTTACTTTGGTGAGTACACATATGAAATTGGCTGGGTCTTCAATTCTGCATATCAAAACAAAGGCTATGCATCAGAAGCTGCTTTTGCTGTCCTACATCATGGTTTTCACACAATGAATTTACATCGAATCATTGCCACTTGTCAGCCAGAAAATGTGCCGTCATGGAGAGTGATGGAGAAAATGGGGATGAGGAGAGAGGGATATTTTAAAAAATGTATACCACAAGGAAATGAGTGGTGGGATGAGTTTTATTATGCCATCTTACGAGAGGAATGGAAAACTTGATAAGTTTTCATGATATGAAGTAATTCGTCATTCCAAATATCCCTTGGCTTTCTCTATTGATATAATCAGGTCAAATAAGTAGAAGAGGGGTGCGGGCATGAGGATCTTTGATGCACATTTTCATATCATTGATTTTGATTTTCCCATTCAAGAAAACCAAGGATATACACCGCCGAGTTATGTGGTGAATGATTATAGGAGAGAGACGGCTGATTTAGGGATTGTAGGTGGAGCGATTGTATCAGGGTCATTTCAGGGCTTTGATCAAGGCTATTTGTTGAAAGCAATAGATGAAATGGGACCGGCTTTTTGCGGTGTGACTCAATTACCTTTTACCGCAGCCGATGATGAGATTGTTCAATTGAATCAACAAGGGGTAAAAGCTTTGCGTTTTAATGTGAAGCGGGGCGGTTCGGAGGATATTTCAAAGCTCGACTATTTTGCGAGAAGGGTGTATGAGCTGGCTGGGTGGCATAGTGAGATTTACATAGACGCTAAGCATCTCCCTGACATCTCATCAACGCTTGAACAGCTGCCGGCCGTTTCCATTGATCATCTAGGCTTATCTGAAGAAGGCTTGCCGCATTTGCTCAAGCTGGTTGAAAAAGGTGTTCGTGTGAAAGCGACTGGCTTTGGGCGTGTTGATTTAAAGGTTGAACATGCATTGACGTCTATTTATCAAACGAATCCTGATGCACTGATGTTTGGTACAGACCTGCCCTCTACAAGGGCGAAACGGCCATTTGAATACGGTGATGTTGAATTGATTCAACAGATGTTTGATGAGGAAGCGGTGGATAAAATTTTATATGAGAACGCTATCAATTGGTATTTTGGCAAATGAATAAAGGCTTCCATTCCGTGATAGGAGGGGTGTTCATTGAATCTGAACCAATTGACATTTAGAGAAGCCATCCAAGGAGACCTCGACAACATCGTTTTGATGCTTTCAGATGACAAATTAGGGCAAAAGAGAGAACGCTACTCTCGTCCATTAAGAGAAAGCTACCTCAATGCCTTTCATTCGATCGAAGCGGATCCCAATATTGAACTAATCGTCGCTTGTGATTGGGAAGAGGTAGTCGGTTTTCTCCAATTAACAATGACTCCATTTCTAACGTATCAAGGAGGATGGCGAGCTTCAATAGAAGGAGTTCGTACAGCCTCGACTCATAGAGGAAGAGGAATTGGCACATTGTTGATCAAGCGGGCTATTCAACGCGCAAGTGACCGCGGGTGTCATATGATTCAGCTGACAACTGACAAACAGAGGCCAGAAGCACGCCGTCTTTACGAAAAGTTGGGATTTGAAGCTACACATGATGGGATGAAACTGCATCTTCTTCGTAAATAAACACACCAAGAAGCAAAGGTATTCACAGCCCTTTGCTTTTTTGTTCCTTTGTTTCAAATATTTGTTATATTGGAGACGAGAATCTATAGTGGTTTGGAAAGGAGAAACATTTGAAGAAAACAAAAGAGGATCTTTTGGCATTTGTCACGAAAAACAAAAAGGACGTATCAGTAACAATTATTGAAAATGAAGATGTGGTATTAGATTGGAATGGTGATCAAAAAACACCACTTGCAAGTACGATGAAATTAATTGTTTTGTTTCATTTTGTTAAAGCTGTATCCAGCGGTGACATCAAGCTAGATGAAAAAGTGGCATTGTCTGATATAGAGCGGTTTTATATTGATAGAACCGATGGCGGTGCTCACACATACTGGCTAGAGGTCAACGATTTTTCTGAGCATGCAACTTTATTAGATGTTGCCAAAGGGATGATGCAATTTAGTTCGAATGCTTGTACTGATTATTTGATTGACCTGCTGGGCTTAGAGAAGATCAATGATCAGATGAAACAAGCAGGTCTTACAGAACATGATGAACTCATGCCGCTGACACCCAAGGTGTTGTGGCCAGCCTATGTATCTGATCATGAGCAGGATGCATTAAAGCAAATAAGCGATGTAACTGATAAACAATACAAATCTCTGATGATTGAGATTTTTCATATCATGAAAAATGACCCGGAGCATAAAAAGGCGTTAGAAGAAAAATTGATGAAAAAGAACTTGTTAAGCTTGCGTATTCAATCTTTACTGACGCAAAAGATGACAAGGTCTACAACGAATCAATATGCACATTTTATGAAACGTCTACAGGATGAGCTGTTAACAACAGAAGAAAAGCGTCTTTTTAGCCAAATTGTGCTGAGAGAAATATTGAAGACGGAAACAGATCAATATATTTGGTATAAAGGTGGATCGACGTTGTTTGTTGTCACTGCTGCCTTATATCGAAAAACGGATACATCAACTATATCGATTTCTCTATTCATCAATGACCTGAAAGCGGAGAATTCTCACTGGATGGGGGAAGTGTTCGATGAATTTATACTTACCGTAGTAGCAGATCAAAACTTTCGACAACGATTGATTCAAGCTTTTACTACATAATTATCAAAAAACAGAGGGTGACGCCCCTCTGTTTTTATTATTTCTTGATGGGAAACGCTTTGTATACATCTTGACGTTTATCTTTTGACTTCACAACTCCATCAACCAGTTCCTTTTGCCAAAGCGCTGTATCGTCTTTGTACACTTTAAAAGAATGAGGCAGCTTTTTTTCTAGCTGTTTTCTTTTAAACGTGACGGATGGCTCGTCTTTAGCGTTCATCTTGAGTGTCACTTGCTCCACGTTATCGATAAGAATAAAAAGTGCCAATGCATTATATAAGTAGTTTTTTTCAATGGTATCCTTCTTATCAAACCAAAATGTATCAAACTGTTCTTCTGTATCATTGGTATTTTCTTTCACGCCGTATGTCACTTTTAGCACTTTTTCATCTACGATTTCATACTCGCGAATCACGTTACCTGGAAGATCTGATAAAATAGCGCCGACTGCTCCGTTGTCTCCAATATAAGAATTTTTGTGCTTAGAAAGCTGTTTTAAGGAAATGTCTTCTATTCCTTTGATGTCACTCTCTTTCTCGCTGGCTTGACTACTGCAAGCGGATAGAATGACTGTTATTAGTAGTAGGATATACATCCACTTTTTCATTTATTTTGCCCCTTTATCATTCTTTCTATATAAAAAACCATTTTATCACAAGAACCCATTTCCACCACTTATTTCATCATTTCCATTTACTGAACTGCATGTTTTGTTCAAACCAACGAACAATACAAAGAAAAAAGGAGTTCAGTCCATGGCAGAAGTTCTTTCATTTTATCAATTGAAAACAAAACGAGATGTCACGCTTGAAAAGAAACTGTTGCGTACATTGTCTCTTCAACAGGTGACGGTCGCTTCCGAGAAATTCACGAGGAAGCTGTTCCCATTTGCAGATGATCCAGCTGGGATTATGAGTGATGGCTGTATCGATTTCGCCATTGAGGCTTTTTTAGCAGGTGGGAGATACGGTGAGTCGAGTAAGTATGGTGAATCCTTCGATGATATAAAAAAGCGGTCAGTTCATGAAGAAGATGAGCTGGTTGAGGAGCTAGCAGGGTGTTTGCAATCGTGGGGGAATATGTTCCGAATGGAGCGTAAGATGTCGTGTCTGTATCCATTTGCGAAAGAATTTTTAAGTAAGTGGTGGCAGGAAGGCTTTCGGGAATCAGAAAAAAGGCATAAGCTTCGACTGCACTAAGCATATTTCCAGCCCTTGTCCCATATCTATAAAATAATGGTGTATGGGAGGGACAGGGATGAAAAGAAAGCTGAAATGGACAGGGTTTTTAATCGGGTTTATTGTCCTCTTATTCTTATTCAGATTTCAGTTTCTAAATGATGATTCGTGGAAATCGTGGAACTTGCCTTTGAGCGGCAAGATCATCTATTTAGATCCGGGTCACGGCGGTCCAGATGGCGGGGCCGTAGGAGGAGAGCTGCTCGAAAAAGAGATTGCACTGGATGTGTCCATGAAGATAAGAGACTATTTGCAGGAGCAGGGAGCACTTGTTCTCATGACCCGGGAAGATGACTCTGATTTATCATCAAAGAATACAAAAGGTTATGCCCGGAAGAAAGCGGAGGATTTGAGAAACCGTGTGAAAGTCATCAATGAGTCTGAAGCGGATCTCTATTTAAGCATTCATTTAAATGCGATCCCATCGAACAAATGGAGCGGGGCACAGACGTTCTTTTACGGAAAGTATGAAGAGAATGAAAAAGCAGCGAAGTTCATTCAAGATGAATTGCGCAACAACCTTGAAAACACAGATCGCAAGGCGAAGCGAATCAATGGGATTTATTTAATGCAAAATGTCACGAAGCCAGGAGCGCTTGTCGAAATCGGATTTTTATCGAATCCAAAAGAGGCTGGTCAGCTGGCGACTCCTAAATATCAGGATCAAATTGCTGCTTCGATTTATAAAGGCATTTTAAGATATTTAACAGAGCAAAAAGAGCCGCCTGAATAAGGGGCTTTTTCCTGTTTATCGCAGGCAAAGAGGACAGACATTGTAAGGATATGTATGATATACTTGGATTGTAAACGAATTCAATAAAGGGTGAGGTTCTGCTATGATCGGACAAGATGATGTGAGAAAACTAGTTGGGAAGATGGACGAACCTTTCCTTCATATACCGCTTGGTGAGCTGGATGCCATCAAGGAAATCAGCCTAAAGCCTGAAAAAGAGCATGTGAGCTTAAAAGTGGCGATTGCCAAAACAGGCACTGCTGAGCAGATGAAGCTGCAGCAAGACATCGTACAAGCTTTAAAAGCAGCCGGCGCGAACACTGTAGGACTTCGTTTTGAAGAACTGCCTCAAGAAACGCTTGAAAGGTTTATGCCGTCACAGGATGAGGAAGAAAATTTGCTCAACTCTAAAAATCCACCTGTGTTCTTAGCGATTGCGAGTGGAAAAGGCGGAGTTGGGAAATCAACCGTTTCCGTTAACCTGGCTGTGGCACTGGCTCGTCTAGGGAAAAAAGTGGGACTGATCGATGCTGATATTTACGGCTTTAGCGTACCGGATATGATGGGAATCACCGTCAGACCGACAGTTAAAGGGGAAAAGATTATTCCTGTGGAACGCTTTGGCGTCAAAGTGATTTCAATGGGCTTTTTTGTTGAAGAAAACGCACCGGTCATTTGGAGAGGACCGATGCTTGGTAAAATGCTAAATAACTTCTTCCACGAAGTAGAGTGGGGAGAATTAGATTACTTACTATTAGACCTTCCGCCTGGAACAGGTGATGTGGCACTTGATATTCATACGATGCTTCCGAGCTGTAAAGAAATCATTGTGACGACACCGCATCCAACAGCGGCTTTCGTTGCTGCTAGAGCAGGCGCAATGGCACTGCAAACAGATCACGAGGTGCTAGGGGTCGTTGAGAATATGAGTTACTATGAAAGCAAAAAAACAGGTGAGAAGGAATATGTCTTTGGAAAGGGCGGCGGGGATAAGCTGGCGGAGGAGCTGCGTGTATCAGTTCTTGGTCAAATCCCTTTAAGACAGCCTGATTGGAATGAGGACGATTTTGCACCTTCTGTCTATGATGCGAGTCATCCGACAGGGGAAGTGTATCAACACATTGCCAATAAAGTCATTGAACAATTAACAGTGAAAGCATAATGAAAGCCCGAGTGGACCTTGTGCCACTCGGGTGATGTTTAACTGCCGCTTCCTTGTGAACCGGAATCATTGCTGCTTTCAGAGACTGCTTTTTTTAGCTCATCTTCGAATTTCTTCTTATAGAGAGGGCTGCTTAATGTTTCTGTAATAACTTTCTCTAAGTGCTTTCGGAACTCTTTGCTTTTGACCAGTTCACCGTATTTCTTTTCCATTTCAGGATCCTTGAGAATATCCATCATCATTTGTTGATAGTCAGGGTCCTTCATCAATTGTTTTAACATCTTTTCATGCTGTTGCTGCATGGATTTTGCGAAAGTCTCGGCAAATTTAGAATCCTCAAAGACCTTCTTCCAGAACTCTTTGCCTTTATCAGAAGTCAGTGTTTTCTCTATTGTTTTTTTCACAGTTTGTTCATCCATTACCAAAGCTTCATTCATTGCCTCGTCATTTAATAACTGTTGAATGGCCTTTTTACCGTCATCTGTTTTCAAAATATCGACGACCATTTTTTTCGTTTCGTCATAGTCCATATTAGATGAGGATTGGGTTTTGGGAGCACAAGCTGTTAGAGATAAAAGAAGAAAACAGCTCATTATACGCAAGATGCCTTTTGACATACTGTGGCTCCTTTCGTTACATGTCTTACTTTTAATATGAATGTTTCACATGAATTTATACATAACAAAAATAGGGGTTGGGTCATTTCAATGAAAAGTCGGGATTTAGTTCGTTTTTTCTTCTCTGTGCTGGCTGTTGGAGCGGTCATTACAAGCGTGGTAGGTTTTGCGCTGGAGTGGGGGAAATATCAGAAGCTGTTTGTATCGTTTGAGATTTTAGAGATTGCGTCTGTGTTATTTTGGTTTATTGGTGTGGGGATGATCTTTAGTGTAATCAGTCAAATGGGGTTTGTTGTCTTTTTGACAGTGCACCGGTTTGCGCTGGAGATTTTCAGGTCGCATTCTTTATGGAATACCATTCAGTTATTCCTTGTGATTTTCGTGCTGTTTGATTTAGCTTATTTGCGGTTTTTGTTTTTCGGGGAGAATGAATCATTTCTTCCATACTTGTGGCTGCCTGTTTTTATCGGTGTGTTTGCATTGATCGTGTCTTATTTTAAACAGCAGCAGTCCTCTAAGAAAACATTTATTTCTGCAATGTTTCTCATGGTCGTGATCACGTCGTTAGAATGGTTTCCGGCGCTTAGAGTCAATGAAGAGGACTGGCTATATTTAATGCTATTCCCGCTATTAGGTTGTAATGCGTTTCAGTTATTAGCTATGCCGCGGTTTTCAAAAGCAAAAGCTACTTAACCTCAGTTGACTTTGTTTTTGTATTAGAGATAAGCTCGCCAACCGTGACGTTTCTTAAATTTTGATCTTTTAAGTGTTTTAAAATAGCTGGTAAGGCTTGAGCGGTTTGGGTGGCTGAATCTGAGGCGTGAAGGAGAATGATGTCTCCGCTTTTCATTCGATCATTTACATTATGAACAATCTGGTCGACGCCTGGGTTCAGCCAATCTTGAGAATTGATGCTGTAATGGACAACGGTATAGCCATACTGTGTTGCAATTTTCAATACCGTTTCATTAAATTGCCCAGTTGGGGGTCTTAATAATTGAATGTCTTCCAGTCCAAGCTTTTGGAATGTATTTTGTGCACGGACAAGATCTCGCTTAATTTCGTTTTCTTCAAGCTGGCTATAATTTTTATATGCATAGCCAAGGCTGCCGATTTGATGGCCGTCCTCTTTAATCCTTTTCACAATATCCGGGTGACGCTCAGCCCAAGAAGCAGACAGAAAGAAAGTGGCGTTCTTTATATCGTACTCTCGGAGGACATTTAAAATAGGAACAGCCTTCTCGTCTCCCCAGCCAATATTAAACGTAAGGGATGCGTGTTTTGATGAGGTCTCTCCTTTATAAATTGCTCGGGGTCCTTGTTCTGTTTTAAATACCGACAGCGGCGGTGCCTTTTGTACATAAAAGAAGGTTGCAGCTGCAAGGGCTGCTACAAGAATAATGACTACTTGCTTCAGCCGTTTAATAGGCAACACATATAATCGACTCAATTCAAACACTCCTGCCTTGTCCGAGATTGTTACTTGATTGTATGCAGGACAAGGGTTTAACATGCACGATAAAACTATTTTAAAAAAAGTTCTGAAAAGGCGTTGACCAACAGAATGTTTTCGTGATATATTATTAATCGTCGCTGACACACAGTGACAAACACAAACGCTTCGGGAAATAAACTTGAAAAAAGTTATTGACATAAGATGAAGCGAAATGTTATATTATTAAAGCCGCTAAGAACGGCGAAGATGATCTTTGAAAACTAAACAAGACAAAACGTACCTGTTAATTCGAGTTTTTATAAAAAATCCTATGATACATCATAGGTAGTCAGTCAAACTGGCGAAAAGCAAAACTTCGGTTTTGTACTTTTTCGGAGAGTTTGATCCTGGCTCAGGACGAACGCTGGCGGCGTGCCTAATACATGCAAGTCGAGCGGACAGAAGGGAGCTTGCTCCCGGATGTTAGCGGCGGACGGGTGAGTAACACGTGGGTAACCTGCCTGTAAGACTGGGATAACTCCGGGAAACCGGAGCTAATACCGGATAGTTCCTTGAACCGCATGGTTCAAGGATGAAAGACGGTTTCGGCTGTCACTTACAGATGGACCCGCGGCGCATTAGCTAGTTGGTGAGGTAACGGCTCACCAAGGCGACGATGCGTAGCCGACCTGAGAGGGTGATCGGCCACACTGGGACTGAGACACGGCCCAGACTCCTACGGGAGGCAGCAGTAGGGAATCTTCCGCAATGGACGAAAGTCTGACGGAGCAACGCCGCGTGAGTGATGAAGGTTTTCGGATCGTAAAGCTCTGTTGTTAGGGAAGAACAAGTGCAAGAGTAACTGCTTGCACCTTGACGGTACCTAACCAGAAAGCCACGGCTAACTACGTGCCAGCAGCCGCGGTAATACGTAGGTGGCAAGCGTTGTCCGGAATTATTGGGCGTAAAGGGCTCGCAGGCGGTTTCTTAAGTCTGATGTGAAAGCCCCCGGCTCAACCGGGGAGGGTCATTGGAAACTGGGAAACTTGAGTGCAGAAGAGGAGAGTGGAATTCCACGTGTAGCGGTGAAATGCGTAGAGATGTGGAGGAACACCAGTGGCGAAGGCGACTCTCTGGTCTGTAACTGACGCTGAGGAGCGAAAGCGTGGGGAGCGAACAGGATTAGATACCCTGGTAGTCCACGCCGTAAACGATGAGTGCTAAGTGTTAGGGGGTTTCCGCCCCTTAGTGCTGCAGCTAACGCATTAAGCACTCCGCCTGGGGAGTACGGTCGCAAGACTGAAACTCAAAGGAATTGACGGGGGCCCGCACAAGCGGTGGAGCATGTGGTTTAATTCGAAGCAACGCGAAGAACCTTACCAGGTCTTGACATCCTCTGACAACCCTAGAGATAGGGCTTTCCCTTCGGGGACAGAGTGACAGGTGGTGCATGGTTGTCGTCAGCTCGTGTCGTGAGATGTTGGGTTAAGTCCCGCAACGAGCGCAACCCTTGATCTTAGTTGCCAGCATTTAGTTGGGCACTCTAAGGTGACTGCCGGTGACAAACCGGAGGAAGGTGGGGATGACGTCAAATCATCATGCCCCTTATGACCTGGGCTACACACGTGCTACAATGGACAGAACAAAGGGCTGCGAGACCGCAAGGTTTAGCCAATCCCACAAATCTGTTCTCAGTTCGGATCGCAGTCTGCAACTCGACTGCGTGAAGCTGGAATCGCTAGTAATCGCGGATCAGCATGCCGCGGTGAATACGTTCCCGGGCCTTGTACACACCGCCCGTCACACCACGAGAGTTTGCAACACCCGAAGTCGGTGAGGTAACCTTTATGGAGCCAGCCGCCGAAGGTGGGGCAGATGATTGGGGTGAAGTCGTAACAAGGTAGCCGTATCGGAAGGTGCGGCTGGATCACCTCCTTTCTAAGGATATATGGAGCAGCGTACGTTTTTCGTCTTGTTTAGTTTTGAAGGATCATTCCTTCAAACATGTCTCTAGCGAGACAGGATTGTTCTTTGAAAACTAGATAACAATAAGTAATACATTCACATTGAATGCAATGCAAAGTTCATCACACATAGTGATTCTTTCTAAAGTAAGAAATGGTTAAGTTAGAAAGGGCGCACGGTGGATGCCTTGGCACTAGGAGCCGATGAAGGACGGGACGAACACCGATATGCTTCGGGGAGCTGTAAGCAAGCTTTGATCCGGAGATTTCCGAATGGGGAAACCCACTGCTCGTAATGGAGTAGTATCCATACTTGAATACATAGAGTATGAGAAGGCATACCCGGGGAACTGAAACATCTAAGTACCCGGAGGAAGAGAAAGCAAATGCGATTCCCTGAGTAGCGGCGAGCGAAACGGGAACAGCCCAAACCAAGAGGCTTGCCTCTTGGGGTTGTAGGACACTCTATACGGAGTTACAAAGGAACGATATAAGCGAAGAGGTCTGGAAAGGCCCGCCAAAGAAGGTAACAGCCCTGTAACTGAAATGTTGTTCTCTCCAGAGTGGATCCTGAGTACGGCGGAACACGTGAAATTCCGTCGGAATCCGGGAGGACCATCTCCCAAGGCTAAATACTCCCTAGTGACCGATAGTGAACCAGTACCGTGAGGGAAAGGTGAAAAGCACCCCGGAAGGGGAGTGAAATAGATCCTGAAACCGTGTGCCTACAAGTAGTCAGAGCCCGTTAACGGGTGATGGCGTGCCTTTTGTAGAATGAACCGGCGAGTTACGATCCCGTGCAAGGTTAAGCAGAAGATGCGGAGCCGCAGCGAAAGCGAGTCTGAATAGGGCGCATGAGTACGTGGTCGTAGACCCGAAACCAGGTGATCTACCCATGTCCAGGGTGAAGTTCAGGTAACACTGAATGGAGGCCCGAACCCACGCACGTTGAAAAGTGCGGGGATGAGGTGTGGGTAGGGGTGAAATGCCAATCGAACCTGGAGATAGCTGGTTCTCTCCGAAATAGCTTTAGGGCTAGCCTCAAGGTAAGAGTCTCGGAGGTAGAGCACTGATTGGACTAGGGGCCCCTACCGGGTTACCGAATTCAGTCAAACTCCGAATGCCGATGACTTATCCTTGGGAGTCAGACTGCGAGTGATAAGATCCGTAGTCGAAAGGGAAACAGCCCAGACCGCCAGCTAAGGTCCCAAAGTATACGTTAAGTGGAAAAGGATGTGGAGTTGCTTAGACAACCAGGATGTTGGCTTAGAAGCAGCCACCATTTAAAGAGTGCGTAATAGCTCACTGGTCGAGTGACTCTGCGCCGAAAATGTACCGGGGCTAAACGTATCACCGAAGCTGCGGACTGTTCTTACGAACAGTGGTAGGAGAGCGTTCTAAGTGCAGTGAAGTCAGACCGGAAGGACTGGTGGAGCGCTTAGAAGTGAGAATGCCGGTATGAGTAGCGAAAGACGGGTGAGAATCCCGTCCACCGAATGCCTAAGGTTTCCTGAGGAAGGCTCGTCCGCTCAGGGTTAGTCGGGACCTAAGCCGAGGCCGAAAGGCGTAGGCGATGGACAACAGGTTGATATTCCTGTACCACCTCCTCACCATTTGAGCAATGGGGGGACGCAGGAGGATAGGGTAAGCGCGGTATTGGATATCCGCGTCCAAGCAGTTAGGCTGGGAAATAGGCAAATCCGTTTCCCGTGAAGGCTGAGCTGTGATGGCGAGCGAAATTTAGTAGCGAAGTTCCTGATTCCACACTGCCAAGAAAAGCCTCTAGCGAGGTGAGAGGTGCCCGTACCGCAAACCGACACAGGTAGGCGAGGAGAGAATCCTAAGGTGATCGAGAGAACTCTCGTTAAGGAACTCGGCAAAATGACCCCGTAACTTCGGGAGAAGGGGTGCTTCTTAGGGTGTTAAAGCCCCGAGAAGCCGCAGTGAATAGGCCCAGGCGACTGTTTAGCAAAAACACAGGTCTCTGCGAAGCCGTAAGGCGAAGTATAGGGGCTGACGCCTGCCCGGTGCTGGAAGGTTAAGAGGAGCGCTTAGCGTAAGCGAAGGTGCGAATTGAAGCCCCAGTAAACGGCGGCCGTAACTATAACGGTCCTAAGGTAGCGAAATTCCTTGTCGGGTAAGTTCCGACCCGCACGAAAGGCGCAACGATCTGGGCACTGTCTCAACGAGAGACTCGGTGAAATTATAGTACCTGTGAAGATGCAGGTTACCCGCGACAGGACGGAAAGACCCCGTGGAGCTTTACTGCAGCCTGATATTGAATGTTGGTACAGCTTGTACAGGATAGGTAGGAGCCTTGGAAACCGGAGCGCTAGCTTCGGTGGAGGCATCGGTGGGATACTACCCTGGCTGTATTGACCTTCTAACCCGCTGCCCTTATCGGGCAGGGAGACAGTGTCAGGTGGGCAGTTTGACTGGGGCGGTCGCCTCCTAAAATGTAACGGAGGCGCCCAAAGGTTCCCTCAGAATGGTTGGAAATCATTCGCAGAGTGTAAAGGCACAAGGGAGCTTGACTGCGAGACCTACAAGTCGAGCAGGGACGAAAGTCGGGCTTAGTGATCCGGTGGTTCCGCATGGAAGGGCCATCGCTCAACGGATAAAAGCTACCCCGGGGATAACAGGCTTATCTCCCCCAAGAGTCCACATCGACGGGGAGGTTTGGCACCTCGATGTCGGCTCATCGCATCCTGGGGCTGTAGTCGGTCCCAAGGGTTGGGCTGTTCGCCCATTAAAGCGGTACGCGAGCTGGGTTCAGAACGTCGTGAGACAGTTCGGTCCCTATCCGTCGCGGGCGCAGGAAATTTGAGAGGAGCTGTCCTTAGTACGAGAGGACCGGGATGGACGCACCGCTGGTGTACCAGTTGTTCTGCCAAGGGCATCGCTGGGTAGCTATGTGCGGACGGGATAAGTGCTGAAAGCATCTAAGCATGAAGCCCCCCTCAAGATGAGATTTCCCATTCCGCAAGGAAGTAAGATCCCTGAAAGATGATCAGGTTGATAGGTCTGAGGTGGAAGCGTGGTGACACGTGGAGCTGACAGATACTAATAGATCGAGGACTTAACCTATATTCTAATGTGAAAAATGAACATTGTTATCTAGTTTTGAGAGAACATTCTCTCCATCAGGTTTGGTGGCGATAGCGAAGAGGTCACACCCGTTCCCATACCGAACACGGAAGTTAAGCTCTTCAGCGCCGATGGTAGTTGGGGGTTTCCCCCTGTGAGAGTAGGACGCCGCCAAGCTTTTTGTTTATATCCTTCCAATGGAAGAAGTTACTTTATCCATTCCGCAGTAGCTCAGTGGTAGAGCTATCGGCTGTTAACCGATCGGTCGTAGGTTCGAGTCCTACCTGCGGAGCCATGCTTCCATAGCTCAGTAGGTAGAGCACTTCCATGGTAAGGAAGAGGTCAGCGGTTCGAGCCCGCTTGGAAGCTTTCCTCTATATGATAATGGTAAATGTTAAGGTTTCTCGTTGATGAGAAGGCTTTTTTTGTTTGTTTTAAAATAAGTTGACGTTCATTGATCTTGGTTCGGCTCATGAAAATAGAAAATGACTCGAGCGATTTTGATGGAAGCTTTGCCTTAGCTTTCTATATACTCCTTTCTATTTGTTCTTGATTCTTCGGCGTATTTCTTTTATCACTTACTAAAGTGATGACTTCCTCTCTTACAAAAGACTCTGTACGTTCCTCTTTTTCCCCGAAATTGAATGGTTATTGTTTTTTCCTTTCTGTATCTCCGGTTTTTATTCGCTTACTTTTTCCTTGTACGGTATGTATATAAAAAGGAGTAGATGGTTTGAAAGATTTATTTGTAAAGCAAGAATGGTTTGGACATGTGCGTCAGGATGTGCTAGCGGGTATTTTAGTGGCCTTGGCTTTGATTCCTGAGGCGATTGCGTTTTCGATTATTGCGGGCGTTGATCCTAAGGTCGGTTTATATGCTTCGTTTTGTATTGCGATTGTGATTTCGTTTGTTGGTGGACGACCAGGTATGATCTCTGCCGCTACTGGGGCTATGGCGCTGGTCATGGTCAATTTGATTGCAGATCATGGATTGCAGTATTTGTTCGCAGCTACGATTTTAACAGGCTTGATTCAAATTGTGTTTGGATTGTGCCGTGTTTCTCGTCTGATGAAATTTATTCCGAGGTCTGTGATGGTTGGTTTTGTTAATGCATTGGCAATTATGATCTTCATGGCACAGCTGCCGCATTTCGTTGGGGAATCCATGGCTATGTATGTCATGACAGGTGGAGCATTGTTGATCATTTATGTATTGCCGATGGTCACAAAAGTTATTCCCTCTCCACTTATTGCAATTATTGTGATGACGATGATTGCTGTATTTGGGCATATTGATGTCAGAACGGTTGGGGACATGGGAGAGCTTCCTAGCTCTTTGCCAAATTTTCTTATTCCCAATGTACCGTTTAGCTGGGAAACACTTGCTATCATTTTTCCTTATTCCTTAGCACTTGCGATGGTTGGTTTACTTGAATCTTTATTAACAGCGCAGATTGTAGATGATATGACGGAAACGTCTAGTCGTAAAAATAAGGAAGCGAGAGGCCAAGGAATTGCCAATGTGGTGGCAGGATTTTTTGGCGGTATGGCTGGCTGTGCGATGATTGGTCAATCTGTGATTAATACAAAGGCAGGGGGACGAGGCAGGCTTTCCACCTTTGTGGCTGGTGCATTTTTAATGGTATTGATTTTTGTGCTCGGTGATGTGGTTGTTCAAATTCCGATGGCTGCTCTTGTGGCTGTCATGATCATGGTTTCTATTGGTACCTTTGATTGGAGTTCATTCCAGCAGCTGAAAAAGAACCCAAAAACAGATTCTCTTGTGATGCTTGTCACGGTCGTGACGGTGGTGTTCACTCATGATTTATCCAAGGGTGTTTTTGCAGGGGTGCTGCTTAGTGCCGTATTCTTTGTGGCTAAAATATCAAAACTCCATATTACCTCTACAGAAAGCCAAGCTGGTACATGGGTTTATCGAATTAAGGGTCAAATTTTCTTTGCTTCCGTGACTGAATTGATTCAAGCCTTCCATCATGGAAACGACCTGAAAACGGTTGTGATTGATTTGTCTGAAGCGCGTATATGGGACGAATCAGGTGTGGCCGCGATTGAACGTGTGAAGGAAAAATATCGTACAGCTGGTGTAGAGGTGGACGTAGTTGGAATGGATACGTCTAGTCAAAAACTTATGAAACAAGTGATCGGATCTTAAAAAGACTTTTCTGTTTGTTACAATAGAACAAGGAAGAAAGTGAAGGATGGAGGTGGCCGGCATGCTTGTCCGTTTGAATCAGGTGCTCGGCCGGATGATGCCGCTCATTACGCCTGTCAGCGTGCTACTTGGTGTATTATTGGCGGCGTATTTAAAAGATTTCACCTTTTTGGTGCCTTGGGTGTTTGCTGTGATGACATTTTCAGGGAGCTTGTCATCTACTTTTTCAGCTTTAAAGCATACGGTGATGCATCCATTGCCTTTGATTTTATCGTTTGTGATTTTGCATGTGCTGATGCCCCTTTATGCATGGTCGGCGGGGCATTTGATATTTGCAGGCGATTCTATGACGATCACCGGTTTGACGCTTGCGATGGTGATTCCGACAGGTGTGTCTAGTTTAATATGGGCGGCAATGTATAAAGGGAATGTGGGGTTAACGTTATCTATCATATTAATTGATACATTGCTATCGCCATTGATTGTGCCAGTAAGCTTGTCAATCTTCGTTGGTACACAGGTCCATATGGACATGATGGCGATCATGAAAGGACTATTCGGTATGGTGGTGTTGCCCTCTATTTTAGGGATGCTCGTTCGTCAGTATGCAAAGCCATCGGTGACAAAAGCAATGAGTCAGACCTTGGCTCCTTTTTCAAAATTAGGCTTGTTTGTTGTCGTATCGATTAACAGTTCTGTTGTCGCCCCATATTTGCGTGAACTGGATGCGGCGTTTTTTAGCAAAGCAGCGACTGTCTTTTTCATTGCGATGAGTGGGTATGCGTTTGCGTGGTTGATTGGAAAGGCGATGAAATGTACCCAAGGAGAAATTGTGGCGATTGTGTATACGGGCGGTATGCGGAACATTAGCGCGGGTGCTGTGCTTGCCATTAGCTTTTTCCCGCCTGCTGTTGCTGTTCCTGTTGTGATTGGCATGCTGTTTCAGCAAGTGCTTGCAGCCTTGTTTGGCTTTTTACTTCATCGTTTCGAGCTGAAAGTACCTGCTGTGACTAAGTCTTTATCATGAAAAAACCTCCATCCTTTAAGGTGGAGGCTTTTTTGCGATTAATAGATGAGGTATTTCTTCCGTTTCTTTTCGAATGTCTTTAGGTCATGGTGGTATTGTTTCATGATGTGTTTGATAGAAGTGCCTTTATTGATTTCTTCTTTGATCCAGCTATTCCCGATGAGTTTATCAAAGCTGCCTGTTTGTAGGAATTGAAAGTCATTAGGATACAAGTCATGAATTGCTTTGATGATGGATAGACCTGTTTTGACTGCTTCGAATGATTTTCGGTCTGTGACATAAAGCTGTACCCCGTGAGACAAAGTCCCGGCATGTTTTGAAAAGGTAGGGGTAAATGAGACAGGTCTAAATTGAACGCCTTTTAGTTTTAACCCATTTAAATGATCTGCTAGCTCGTTGCTATTGATATATGGAGCGCCAATGAGTTCGAACGGTTTTGTCGTTCCTCTGCCTTCAGAAACGTTTGTGCCTTCGATTAATCCTGTTGCTGGGTAAACAAAGGTACTATCAACGGTCGGCATGTTAGGTGAAGGGAGGACGAACGGCAGCTTCGTGTCATCGAACGTCATGGATCGTTTCCAATGTTTCATTTTGATCACTTTTACATCAGCGTTGATATGAAACTCTTTATTAAACATGTATGCAAGTTCTCCAGTCGTCATCCCATGTCTTAATGGGATGGGATAGAGACCTACAAAAGAGGCGTGTTCTGGCTCTAATACGGGTCCTTCTACTTTTAGCCCGCCTATTGGGTTTGGACGATCTAAGACAACAAATGGAATGTTGTTTTCCTTAGCTGCTTCCATTGCATAGGCCATCGTGTAAATATAGGTGTAATAACGAGCACCAACGTCTTGAATATCAAATAGCAGGACATCTACATTTTTGAGCATTTCAGGAGTTGGCTTTCTTGTTTTTCCATAAAGAGAGTAAACAGGCAGGCCTGTTTTTTCGTCAGTATACGATTCGACGCCTTCTCCTGCTTGTGCACCACCGCGCACGCCATGTTCAGGCCCATACAAGGCAGTCAGTTTAATATTGGGGTGTTCAAATAGCAGATCGACACTGCTTTTCATGTTTGCATCAATGCCTGTAGGATTTGTAATAAGCCCTACTTTTTTCCCTTTAAGCCAAGAGAGGTTACTTGAGAGTAATGTTTCGATACCTGTTTTGACTGTTGCTTTTTTTCCTTTTGTATCTGTTCGTTCTGAATCTGCGGGGGAGGCGGCGGTCAATGTGCTGATCATGAGAATGCTAGCGAGTATCAAGCTTGCTGTCTTTTTCAAGAGAATCCCTCCTATTTGATCTGTTTTCCTTTTAAATTGAGTCCATAGCCAAATGGGTAAAGGGTTTGATTAGGATGAGTGACTGATGGGATAGCGACGGGTAATTTCCCTTTAGGTGAGGCCGCTCCAAAAATCACTTCTAGTCCCGCAGGAATATTCGGTTGATTGAATTGTCCGTTTGAGTACCCTTTAAAACCGTACACAGCCAGTAAGGCGTCGGCTTCCTCGAAATTTGCAGCATCATATGGGTTTCGGAGACTCATGATGACCAATTTTTTGTTTTGTGCTGCTGCTTCTTTCATGACAGCACGAGGGAAGGCCGTTGCCCATTTTTTCGGATCCTGTACACCGTCATCAATGACGCCATCATTCACAGCTGGGTCATTTTGGACAACGTAAGAGCCGGTAATGACATAGTCAGCATTTTGAATGAGTTTGGCTGTTTCTTTGGAGAAGCTCTTATCTGCAAATGCGTATGATTGGATTTGTACAGGTTTGATCTTTTTCTGTTTGATCAGAGATTCAATTGTAACGGACATTGCTTTTGTTTGATCTTCGTACGGTGCCATGAGCACGATTTTGTCATTCTTTTTAGGCTTAAAAGGCAAGGTTTTGTCGTTGTTTTTAAGGAGAGTGATTCCTTCACGTGCCATTTTTTGTTCTGCTTTTCGGTGCGACTTTTGACCAACGAGCTGTGTTGCTTTTTTGATTTTCTTCTCAAGGCTTACTGGTTTATTGGCGGAAATGATGCCGCGTGTGATCTTTAATTGAAGGATTTTTTCGACAGATTGATTGATCTGAGATATCGGAATTTCTTTTGTGAGAACTGCTCTTTTTAAAGCATTGAACACATTCTCTAGGTTTTTTTCTGTCTTTAAGGACGTGACAGGTGCTGGCATGAGGGCAATGTCGACGCCTGCTTTAATAGCCATTACCACAGCTTCTTCCTGTCCGAAGTTATCTGCAATCGCTTTCATATTGAGGGCGTCTGTTACAACCACTCCTTGAAAGCCCATGTCTTCTTTTAATAAGTTTGTGATGACTTTTTTTGATAAGGTTGCTGGAACCATAATGTCCTCGCCATCTTTTTTGCTTTTATACGTTGTGTCATCAATGGCTGGGAATTGAACATGAGCGGTCATGACCATATCTGCCCCTGCGTTGATTGCTTGTTGAAATGGATACAGCTCCACCTTTTTAAGACGATCTAGATTATGTTCTACAAGCGGAAGACCGTAGTGACTATCAACAGCTGTATCACCATGTCCCGGGAAATGCTTTAATGTGGAAATGGTCTTTTCCTTTTGAAGTCCTTTCATGGTTTGCAGACCAAGTTTCGTGACAAGTTCAGGGTCAGAGCTAAAGGAACGGACACCAATGACGGGGTTATTCGGGTTATTATTTACATCAAGAACAGGAGAGAAATTTGTATTGATACCTAGAGCGTTTAATTCTTTGCCGATGATTTTTCCAGTGTCATAAGCATTTTTCTTACTTCGAGAGGCACCAATCGACATATTTCCTGGGAAATGTGTTCCCTTTTGTAGTCTTGTGACGATTCCGCCTTCTTGATCAATGGAAATGAGTAAAGGAATGTTGGGTGATGCTTGTTGAAATTCATGTGTGAGTTTGACGGTTTGTTTCGTATCAACGACATTTTCTGCAAATAAGATGACACCGCCTAAATGATATTTCTCTACAAGGTGAGAAACTTCTTTATTCATTTTTGTGAAGCCTGTAGGAGCGGATTCACCTTCTGCTTGCCAATTGCGAAAGTCTGGCATGAGCATTTGGCCAATTTTTTCATCCAAGGACATGTCCTGAACCATTTGTTTGGCAGTTGGGAGAGGGGCGGAGCTCACCTTTTCCGTTGGAATGGAAGAGGTGAGCAGGGCCAAAACGAGTGCAGCGGGGAACAGAGCTTTTAACATCGAATTCCTCCTTTTACTTAAAAGATTCGTAGATTGCAGTCATGATGCTTCCATAAGTACCAGTTGGGAAAAGGTCACCTTCAAATTGATTTGGGTTGACTTCAGGTGAAACGACGGGTGAATGTTTTTTATTTGTCAGCAAGACGACGCCTAGATTGTGTTTTGGATCAATCAAAGTCATCGTTCCGGTCCAGCCTGTGTGTCCATACGCTTCTTTACTTGCGTATTTCCCAAACATCCATTCCATGTCAGTATTGCCGTTTTTCCGCCAGCCTAGCCCGTAAGTTGGGTTCGTGTCTGATGATTCCGTAAAGAGATCGATAGAAGCTTGGTCAAAGATGGTTGTTTTCCCATAGCCTCCTTTATTGAGCATCAGCTGAAGCAGTACGGCCATATCTGATGTATTAGAGAAAAGTCCAGCATGTCCGGAGACACCTGCCATTGAGTAATAGGCTTTCTCATCGTGGACTTCACCTAGCAAGGTATACCTGCGAATGTTTTCAAAATCGATGACACCATCGCGTGTATTGCCTAGACGCTCGGTTGCTGCAAAATGCTTTGGCTTGAATCCCTTTTTCAGCGGATTGAACATGGTATGTTTTAGACCAAGCGGTCGATAAATCGTCGACTCTACATATTGATCAAGTGGCATACCGGTTTTTTTCTCAATGATCATGCCTAACAGCATGTAATCAATATCACTATAAATATGCTGAGTGCCTGGCTTGTATTGCAGAGGCACCTTTGGTAGCCATTTCATGGTTGTTTGTCTATCTTGAGAGAAAAAAGAGCCCGCTTGCTCTTTGCTATAAAATAAAACACTGGAAGGCAGTCCGGCAGAATGGGTGAGAAGATCCTTGACTCGAAGCTGATCTTTGCCGGTTACCTTTGCATCTGGTTCATCTTGAAAGTCAGGCAGGATGGTTTGTATTTTTTCATTTACATCTAGTTTTTGTTCATATACTAACTTTTGCAGGGCATAGTTGGTGGCATACATTTTTGTGTTGGATGCCAAATCGAACAGTGTGTTCTTTTTCATTTTCTTATAGAATTTGAGTTCTGTTGTCCCTTTATATTTTTGTCTATAGCCATAGGCTTTTTGATGGATGATCTGACCATCCTTGATAATGATGAGTGCTGCCCCCGGGAACCCTGCTTTGATATCGTTTTGAATCATGTGATCAACCTTCCTAAGCTGCCTAGAAGAAAAACCTACTTGTTCCGGTCGTTTTGCTTTTTTTAAGACGGGATATTCTTCAGGTGCTGTTTTAGACAAAGACGATACAGGATGGGAGCTAGTTGCAAATGTTTGTACTGGTAACCCTAGGAGCATGAACAGAGTTGTGATGATGAGAAAATATTTCTTCAAGAGCTAGACCTCCTATTGCTTATTTTCCTCGAATTCAACAGCCATATCATCATGAAATCCAAATAAGTATGTGAAGATAAATCCAGCGACATATGCAATGAAGAGACCTATTAAGTAAAGCAGCATTTGATGTGTGTGAACGATAAAGGTTAATGGGAGACCTGATACCCCGATTGCTTTAGTGGCGATTTGGAAATAGGCTTGAAATGCTCCGCCGATTCCAGCGCCGAGACAAGCAGTGAGGAAGGGTCTTCCGAGCGGGAGTGTGACACCGAAAATGAGCGGTTCTCCAATTCCAAGCATTCCTGAAGGAAGTCCGCCTGCAATGGCTCTTTTCAGCTTTTTCTTTTTTGTTTTCATATAAATGGCAAAGGCAGCACCGACCTGTCCTGCGCCTCCCATAGCGAGGATTGGCAGAAGCGGGTCATCTCCAATTGAATTAATCAGTTCCATATGAATAGGTGTTAGGCCTTGGTGAAGTCCAGTGACAACAAGAGGAAGGAAGGTCGCACCAAGAACAAATCCGGCAAAAATACCGCCAATGTTTAATAGATAAGTAAGTCCAGAGGTGATGGCATCAGATATAAATCCGCCGACTGGCATGAAGATAACGTACGTGAAAATGCCTGTAATGAGTAGTGTGATGGTTGGTGTGACGATGATATCGAGTGATTGCGGGACGAAGCGTCTGATCTGGGTCTCAACAAGTGCCATAAAAATAGCTGCAAGAAGAACACCGATAAGTCCGCCTCTACCTGGTAGAATATTAGTGCCAAATAACATAATATCAGCGGCAGCTGGGTTAATGATGAGAATACCTGCTAATGCGCCTAATGCAGGAGAGCCACCAAATTCTTTTGCGGCGTTTGTTCCTACTAATATACCGAGATAAGCAAACAATCCTGAGCCTATAACGGTTAGAATAATCGCAGCTTGAGATTTTTCATCGAGCCAGCCTGCTTGCACGACCGCTTTTGTAATACCCGTTATAAGACCCGATGCAACGAGTGCTGGAATAATGGGAATGAAAATGCTGGCGATCCGCCGTAAGAACAGCTTGAATGGTGTCCGGTTCTTTTGTGAAATGGCTTGTTTGTTTTTCTGTGCTTCGTTGTTTAAGTCATATGAACCTGAGGCATTGAGCAGCTGTTCAAACGCACTTGATACTTGGTTGACAACACCTGTGCCTAAAATGATTTGCAGTGTTTCCGCTTCGACGACGCCAATGACGCCATCGAGTTCTTTGATCGCGGTGGTTTGCACTTTTTCACGATCAATGGGTGTAATTCGGAGACGTGTCATACAATGTGTGTGGGAAGAAATGTTTTCAGAACCACCACAGAGTGAAAGGATTTCTTTCGCCAACTGCTGATATTTTTTTTGATGACTCATGTTGAATCCCCCTTTGTTTTTCGTTTCATGGAGCGGATGGCATGCCTTGTTTTGTCAATATATTGTGCTGTCTGTTCATATTGACGGGAGGCTAAACTGAGGAACAAGACATCGATTAAATAGAGCTGTGCCATTCTAGAGGAAGTGGCAGCACTGCGAAAAGGTGCTTCATTGGAACCGGACGTTGATAGATGGACATCACACAATGCAGAAACGCTTGTATGCCCTGGATGCGTTAAAGCAATGGTTTTCACTTCATTTTCTTTTGCGAGCTGAAGGGCTTGGATGATGTCTAACGTTTCTCCTGAAAAGGATATACCGAACACAATGTCATTCTTTCCAGCATTTGCGATGACCGTAGATGCGATGTGCATGTCAGTAAAGGCTGTAGCTGCATAATTGATTCTGAGAAATTTCTGCTGGGCATCAGCTGCGACGATGCCAGATGCACCCACACCGATAAAATGGATTTGGTTTGCATTCAGCAGCAGTTGAACAGCTTTTTCTAAAGCTTCTACATTTAAAATAGAGGCTGTATCTTTGATCGATTGAATGGTGTTTCCTGCTGTCTTTTGAATAATGGATTGAAGTGGTTCATCTTGTTCGATATCCCGGTAGCCTTGTTTATCAGTGTGCATTAAGTCTCCAGCGATCCGCATTTTCAAATCGTGATAGCCATCCAGCCCGAGAGACTTACAGAGGCGGATGACGGCAGAGCTGCTTGCGCCGGCAGCCTGACTGATTTCATGCACTGTGCTTTTAATGACTTTGTCAGGATGGGCAAGGATATAGTCTGCAATGATTTTTTCAGATTGGGGAAGCTTTGATTTCATTGTGTGTAGTAGGGTGAGTCCGCCTGCTGACATGAGTTTCCTCCTTTAAGATTGATGACGTAAGATTGCTTTGTCGATGTGACCATCTGCTTTGTTGAGCAGGTCTTTGGCTGTCTTTTTATCTGTTTTGGTTTGGAGCATGACGATGGCTGTTTTAACTTCTAAATCGGCTGCTTCAAGGGCTTTTACGGCTTGTTCGTAGGAAGCATTGGTCACATGCTGAATGATGGTGATGGCGCGTTCTTTCAGTTTATGATTGCTTACTTTTACATCTACCATCAGGTTTTCATATACTTTGCCTTGTCTGATCATGACAGAGGTGGAAAGCATATTTAAAATCATTTTATGAGCGGATGCGGCTTTCATTCGTGTTGACCCAGTGATGGCTTCTGCTCCTACGACGACTTCAATGGCGCAGTCTGCTAGTTCGCTAATCTCTGCTTGTTCATTGCAGCTGAGGGCTACTGTTTTTGCTCCAATGGTTCTAGCATAGTTTAAAGCGCCAATGATATAGGGTGTTCTACCGCTCGCCGCGATGCCGACAACCGTATCTTTTGATGTCAGGTGAATGTGTTCTAAATCTTTTTGACTAGCTTCTTCACTGTCTTCCACATCTTCTGCTGCATGTGAAAAGGCAGAGTCTCCACCGGCCATGATGCCTACGATAACATCAGGTGAAATGCTATAGGTAGGTGGACATTCGACCGCATCCATTACCCCAATTCTGCCGCTTGTTCCAGCGCCTAGATAAATGAGTCTGCCCCCATTCGAGATGGATTCAAAGGCCAAGTCACTTGCTGTCTTTACGTCTGGAAGGACACGGTTGACGGCTTGAGCGACCTTCATATCTTCCGCATTTATCATTTGGAGTATTTCTAGCGGACTTGCTTGTGAAATTCTCATGGTGTTAGGGTTTCTTGATTCTGTTGTCAAAGAACGCAGTTGAGATGGCTGCATGTGACATACCTCCTTATTTCTTCATTTTCAGTATATTGAGTATGAAATGAAATTTCAATATTATATTTAAATACTGAAATTATATTTCAGTCGAAATGTTGTTGTGCTGATGAGGGTTGAATAGTTAGAAAATAAAAAAAATAAAAATCCCCTTTACAAAAGGGGTACAACCTGTATATAATAACTTTTGTCAGCTTCACGGAAACAGTAAACTTGACAAACTGGCCCGTTGGTCAAGCGGTTAAGACACCGCCCTTTCACGGCGGTAACACGGGTTCGAATCCCGTACGGGTCACCATCATGTGGAGGATTAGCTCAGCTGGGAGAGCATCTGCCTTACAAGCAGAGGGTCGGCGGTTCGAGCCCGTCATCCTCCACCATATGCCGGTGTAGCTCAACTGGTAGAGCAACTGACTTGTAATCAGTAGGTTGGGGGTTCAAGTCCTCTTGCCGGCACTGTTTTTCTTTTATCAATTCCATATGTGGAGGGGTAGCGAAGTGGCTAAACGCGGCGGACTGTAAATCCGCTCCCTCCGGGTTCGGCGGTTCGAATCCGCCCCCCTCCACCATTTTTGGGCTATAGCCAAGCGGTAAGGCAACGGACTTTGACTCCGTCATGCGTTGGTTCGAATCCAGCTAGCCCAGTTAAGACACCTTTTTTAAAAAGGTGTCTTTTTTTTATTTTGACGATTGGAATGTATAACTATTCAAAATATTGTTGAGTTGAGTCAGAAGGCACCGAGAAAGTAAAATATAAGCATGAACGGAAAGGGGATGTACATATGGGAGATCAAAAGAAGGTCACAATTGTTGGGGTGCCGATGGATCTCGGTCAAATGAGAAGGGGCGTCGATATGGGGCCGAGTGCCATTCGCTGTGCTGGTGTAAAAGAAAAATTGGAATCGCTTTCATTTGATGTCGAAGATCTAGGGGATATTCCCGTTGAGCAAAGGGATGATGAGAAAGGTCTCTATACAAGTGAAAAACTGAAAAACTTAACGGAGAATGCTGGCGCAAACCAGCTTCTTGCTGAAAAGGTTAGCAGTATTGTGCAGTCAGGTTCGTTTCCGCTGATTTTAGGCGGGGATCATAGCATTGCAATTGGTACACTAGCCGGTGTAGCCAAGCATTATGAAAATTTGGGTGTCATTTGGTATGATGCACACGGTGATTTAAATACAGAGGAAACCTCTCCTTCTGGAAATATTCATGGGATGCCGCTCGCTGTCAGTCTCGGCTTTGGGCATGCTGATTTAATCAATATTGGCGGTTATACACCTAAAGTAAAGCCTGAGAATGTGATCTTGATCGGTGCTCGTTCTTTAGATGAAGGAGAGCGGGCATTGATTAGAGAAAAAGGCATTAAAGTGTATACGATGCATGAAATCGATCGATTAGGGATGACGAGAGTAATGGAGGAAGCCATTGCCTATTTAAAAGAAAGAACAGATGGTGTTCATTTGTCGCTTGATTTAGACGGCCTTGATCCAGCGGAGTGCCCTGGCGTGGGAACGCCGGTTGCTGGCGGCATCAGTTATAGAGAGAGTCATCTTGCAATGGAGCTTTTAGAGGAAGCAGGGATTTTGACTTCTGCTGAGTTTGTTGAGGTGAATCCGGTATTAGATGAGAAAAATAAAACAGCAGAAGCGGCAGTTGCATTAATTGGTTCTTTAATGGGTGAAAAGCTATTATAGAGCGGGACTTGTTCCCGTTCTTTTTTAATTTTGGGGAAATTTAAGGATATGTTAAGGTTTTTACCGGCTGATAAGCGTAACATGCTGTCAAAAATTTGTTACACTATTTTTTAGAGGAGAATGAAACCTTTTGGAACGAGGTTCGTATACATAAAGACCGGTGAAGGCAGAGGTTGAATATACTATGGAAACAATGATTAAAAAGAGAATTAAGCAAGTGAAAAAAGGCGACCAGAACGCATTTGCAGATATCGTAGACCTGTATAAAGACAAAATTTATCAGCTGTGCTATCGTATGCTTGGGAATGCACATGAAGCAGAAGATATTGCGCAGGAGGCGTTTATCCGTGCCTATGTGAATATTGAGAGCTTTGATGTGAATCGTAAGTTTTCCACGTGGCTGTACCGCATTGCAACCAACCTGACCATCGACCGTATTCGTAAAAAAAAGCCGGATTATTATTTAGATGCAGAGGTGGCAGGGACAGAAGGACTGAATATGTATTCTCAAATTGCGGCTGACGGCATTTTGCCAGAGGACGAGGTGGTGTCACTTGAATTATCGAGCACCATTCAGCAAAAAATTTTAAGATTACCCGATAAATATCGCTCGGTCATCGTATTAAAGTATATTGATGAACTCTCGTTAAAAGAAATTAGTGAGATTCTGAATATACCAGTTGGTACGGTGAAAACGAGAATACACAGGGGTAGAGAGGCTCTCCGGAAACAGTTGAGAGACCTTTGAGTGAGGTGATTTTGATGAGCTGTCAGGAAAAAATCGTCCTGCTTATGCATCAGTATTTAGACGGGGACATAGAGCCCGAAGATGAAAAAGAATTAAAGAGCCATCTGCAATCGTGTGAGGAATGCCGTACTCATTTTCAACAAATTGAGAAATCCATCGCGCTCGTGCAGAGTACATCTCATATAGAAGCACCATCTGATTTCACTGCAAAGGTGATGGCAGGTCTTCCAAAGGAGAAAAAGCGTGTGTCGATTCAAAGATGGATCAAAGCTCATCCGCTAATGGTCGCTGCTGCCCTCTTTGTCATATTGATGGGAGGCAGTCTGTTTACTAGCTGGAATACGGATCATAATTTCAGTGTGTCAAAGCAGCCGAATCTCGTGGTTGAAAATGATACAGTGACGGTACCTAAAGGGGAAACCGTCAAAGGTGATGTCACTGTGAAAAATGGCAAGCTGATTGTAGAAGGCAAGGTTGATGGAAACGTAACAGTCGTCAATGGAGAACAGCTGACTGCTTCTGCCGGACAAGTCACTGGTCAAATCAATGAAATTAATGAAGTGTTTGATTGGGTTTGGTACAAAATGAAGTCTACAGCACAAGACGTGATGCGGGTCATTGGGCCAGAGGAGCAAAAGTAAATCAAACAGTTTGAGAGCAGTCTCTAAGGGACTGCTCTTTTTCTATTGATGGACAGACTTGAATGCCAGCCAGATATGGCAACTATTTTCCTTGCTGAAACAAAATGTGGTATAATAGCCACGCTATGTACTTACACATAGGCTCTTTTTTTATAAAAAATAAATCGAACGAAGAATAACTGAAAATTCTGGAGGACGAGGAAATGGCTTTAGGGGATATTCCTTTTTTGCAGTACCTCGGTAATGCTGTTGATATTCTCGTTGTTTGGTATGTGATATATAAATTAATGATGGTCATCCGCGGAACAAAAGCGGTTCAGCTTTTAAAGGGAATTGTCGTCATTGTTCTCGTCAGGATGGGGAGTGCGTATCTCGGTCTTAACACACTTCAATGGCTGATGGATCAAGCGATTACGTGGGGGTTCCTTGCGATCATTATTATTTTTCAGCCAGAGCTAAGGAGAGCGCTTGAGCAGCTTGGGCGCGGCCGTTTCTTCTCTAGAAGCGGAACACCTGTAGAGGAACAGCAGCAGAAAACGATCGAGGCAATTACAAAAGCAATTAACTATATGGCAAAAAGAAGAATAGGCGCGCTGTTAACGATTGAGCGCGATACTGGAATGAATGATTACATAGAGACCGGAATTCCTTTAAATGCAAAGGTGAGTTCTGAGCTGCTGATTAATATCTTCATTCCGAATACACCGCTTCATGACGGCGCTGTGATTATGAAGCGTGATGAGATTGCAGCTGCAGCGTGTTATTTACCGCTGTCTGAAAGTCCTTTTATTTCTAAGGAGCTCGGTACACGTCACCGCGCGGCAGTTGGTATTAGTGAAGTAACGGACAGTTTAACCGTCATTGTCTCCGAGGAGACAGGCGGCATTAGTGTCGCAAGAAATGGTGATCTCCATCGAGAATTGACAGAAGAAGCGCTTGAAGAAATGCTGATTGCTGAGTTTAGTAAGAACAGCAAAGATGCTTCCTCGACCAAATGGTATTGGAGGGGCAAGAAAAATGGATAAGATTTTGAATAATCGCTGGGCCGTTAAGTTTCTTGCATTGGTCTTCGCTTTATTGCTGTATGGTGCAGTCAATTCAGCGCAAGCGCCCACGCCGAAAAAAATCGGTGAATCCTTTTTCCCAACATCGACAACAGACGAAGCAACCTTAACGGACATACCTGTTAAAGCATATTATGACGACGAAAAGTATGTAGTCACTGGTGTGCCGCAGACAGTCAATGTCACGATTAAAGGATCAACTAGTGCTGTGAAAACAGCAAGACAAACGAAAAATTTTGAAATTTACGCAGATATGCAAAACCTGACGACAGGTACACATAAAGTCGAATTGAAGGCAAGAGATGTATCGAAAGGAATCACGTTAACGATTAATCCGTCTGTGACGACTGTGACGATACAAGAAAAAACGACAGCTGAGTTCCCTGTTGAAACGGAATTTTATAATCAAAATAAAATCAAAGACGGCTATTCACCAGAGCAGCCTATTGTGAATCCGAAAAATGTCACGGTTACTGGCTCGAAAGATGTGATCGACAAAATTTCTGTCATTAAAGCATTTGTGAACTTAGAGGATGTCGATCAGCAAATTGAGAAAGAAGCGAAGCTCACTGTGTATGATAGCAGCGGGAATGAGCTACCAGTCGAAGTGAGTCCGTCTGTGGTAGATATTACGGTCCCGATTACGAGTCCAAGCAAGAAAGTTCCGTTTAAGATTGAGCGGACGGGCAGCTTGCCAGATGGGATCAGTATCTCAAGCATCGAGACAAGCCCAAGTGAGGTTACAGTCTACGGTTCTCAAAAGGTGTTGGATGCGCTTGATTTTATTGACGGTGTTAAGCTCGACCTAAGCAAGATTAAAGATGATACAGAGATTGATGCCGACATTCCACTGCCAGATGGTGTGAAAAAGGTATCACCTGAAACTGTTAAAATCAAAGTGAAGGTTGCAACAGCTGAAGAAAAAAAGATCGATAATGTCCCAATTTCTGTCGTGGGTCTGAGCAAGGATCTTAGCTCTGCATTTGTGAGTCCGTCTTCTGGGCGTCTCACACTAACAGCAAAAGGTTCAAAGAGTGCAATTGATAAACTAAAGGCTTCAGATATTGAAGCCTATATCAATGTCGGGGACTTAAACGAAGGAACACATGAGGTCAAAGTACAAGTGAATGGCCCTCAAAATGTGACGTGGACATTATCTAGATCGAAGGTCAAAGTGAAACTGACTTCTACTGATACAGAAGATCAGCCGGCTTCTACGAATGATCGGAAAGATCAATCATCCAATGATGATCAGGAAGAGAAGAGTCAAAAGGAATCAACACAAGATAAAGCAAAAAAAGAATCAAGTCAAAGACAGCGGGTCAAAGAAGATAACAAAGAGGACGCAGCGTCCTCTTGAATGGTAAAAAAGGAGCGATTGAAACATGGGCAAGTACTTTGGAACTGATGGTGTAAGGGGTGTGGCTAATAGCGAATTAACGCCAGAGCTCGCATTTAAAATTGGGAGATTTGGCGGCTATGTGCTCACGAAGGATAAAGAACGTCCAAAGGTACTCGTTGGACGAGACACGCGTGTATCTGGTCATATGTTAGAAGGAGCACTCGTAGCAGGCTTACTGTCAATTGGGGCTGAAGTCATGCGTTTAGGTGTGATCTCAACACCTGGTGTGTCTTATTTAACGAAGGCAATGGATGCAGAAGCAGGTGTCATGATTTCAGCTTCGCATAACCCAGTTCAAGACAACGGAATTAAATTTTTTGGCGGTGACGGCTTTAAGCTGTCTGATGAACAGGAGAATGAAATCGAGCAGCTGATGGATCAGCCGGTCGATCAATTGCCACGCCCAGTTGGAGCGGATCTTGGAACAGTAAATGACTACTTTGAAGGCGGTCAGAAATACTTGCAATTCTTGAAACAGACAGCAGACGAGGATTTCACAGGTATTCACGTAGCGCTTGACTGTGCACATGGTGCAACCTCTTCTCTTGCAACACATTTATTTGCGGATTTAGATGCGGATGTGTCAACAATGGGAACATCACCAAACGGATTGAACATCAACGATGGCGTAGGTTCTACTCATCCAGAGGCACTTTCTGCTTTTGTGAAAGAAAAAGGAGCGGATATTGGTCTTGCGTTTGATGGTGATGGCGACCGCTTAATTGCAGTTGATGAAAAAGGTGATATTGTAGACGGCGATCAAATTATGTACATATGCGCACGTTATTTAAAGGGTGAAGGCCGATTGAAGGATGACACGGTCGTGTCAACGGTCATGAGTAACCTAGGTTTCTATAAAGCGCTTGAGAAGCAAGGCATTAAGAGCATTCAAACCGCTGTTGGTGACCGCTATGTGGTCGAGGCGATGAAAAAGGATGGCTATAATGTCGGAGGCGAGCAGTCAGGCCACTTGATCTTCCTTGATTATAATACGACAGGTGATGGCATGCTTTCTGCGATCATGCTGGTGAATACACTAAAAGCAACAGGAAAAACATTGTCAGAGCTTGCAGCTGAAATGGAGAAATTCCCGCAACTTCTAGTGAATGTGAAGGTATCTGATAAGTATAAAGTGGAAGAAAATGAAAAAGTAAAAGCTGTGATCCAAGAGGTTGAAAAAGAGATGAACGGTGACGGACGTATCCTTGTGCGTCCATCAGGAACAGAGCCGCTTGTACGTGTCATGGCAGAGGCGAAAACAAAAGAGCTGTGTGATGAATACGTGGCTCGCATTACGGCTGTTGTCAAAGAAGAAATGGGTATTGAGTAATTGATCAAAGCAAATCGCTAAGCAGCGGTTTGCTTTTTTTCGAATAAACGTCATAAGAGGAAAGTTCTATACGAATGATATAAGCGAGGGCAATTTGCTGCTTGCTTTCATACATAAGAGAGCACATCAAAGGTAGAACGTGACAAGCCTCATCGCATATAGTGTAGGGAGGTCTTACTTTCTAACATGATGGGGATCACCCGCTAAATTGTGATTGACGGAGGTCAGACCTTATAGTACAATCATCCTTGTGTTACTGGATTTTTATTCTAGCAGGAAAGGCAGGGTAGATGTTCAGCCACTCTTATAATTATAGCGCCCGAACTAAGCGATCGAACGACAGATGCTTAGTTGACGAGGATGGAGGTTATCGAATTTTTCGGCGGATGCCTCCCGGCTGATCAAATATAGAGATCACAGCCGTAAGTGTTTCTTTAAAGCAAAGAGGTGACTCTTTGTACAAAGGGAATACACATGATCTCCCAAATTAAACATGTAGAGAGGGACGAAGAAATGTCCCTTCTATTTTAGTAGGCTTTCTTTGTCCCTTTCACATGATCGGGAGGAAGAATATTTATGTGTGGAATCGTAGGTTATATTGGTCAGAATGATGCGAAGGAAATCTTATTAAAAGGTTTAGAGAAGCTTGAGTACCGTGGGTATGACTCAGCAGGTATCGCTGTGGCAAACGAAGATGGCGTGCATGTGTTCAAAGAAAAAGGACGTATCGCTGAACTTCGTGAAGTTGTTGATGCAAACGTGGCATCTTCAGCAGGAATTGGACATACACGCTGGGCAACACACGGTGTACCAAGCCATCTAAATGCGCATCCGCATCAAAGTGCTTCTGGCCGTTTTACGCTTGTTCATAACGGTGTCATCGAGAACTATGTACAATTGACACGCGAATATTTACAAGACGTCACACTAAAAAGCGACACAGATACAGAGGTTGTTGTTCAAGTCATCGAACAATTTGTGAACAGAGGTCTTGATACAGAGGAAGCTTTCCGTCAAACGCTTCTTCAACTAAAAGGCTCTTACGCAATTGCTCTTTTCGATAACGAAAACAAAGAAACAATCTATGTGGCGAAAAACAAAAGCCCGTTATTGGTTGGTTTCGGCGAAGATTTCAACGTTGTGGCTTCTGACGCAATGGCGATGCTTCAAGTAACAAACGAATATGCGGAATTAATGGATAAAGAAATGGTCATTGTCACAAAAGACGAGGTGATCATCAAAAACCTTGACGGTGATATCATGACACGTCCTTCTTATATCGCTGAGCTAGATGCAAGCGACATCGAGAAAGGCACATATCCTCACTACATGTTAAAAGAAACGGATGAACAGCCGCTAGTGATGCGCAAAATCATCCAAGAATATCAAGACGAAAACGGCAAGCTGTCAGTCGCTGGCGATATCGCAAGCGCAGTAGCAGAAGCAGACCGCATTTACATCGTGGCTTGCGGAACGAGCTACCATGCTGGACTTGTCGGTAAACAATACATTGAAGACTGGGCAAAAGTACCTGTAGAAGTCCATGTAGCAAGTGAATTCTCTTACAACATGCCGCTTCTATCGAAAAAGCCGTTGTTCATCTTCCTTTCTCAATCTGGTGAGACTGCGGACAGCCGTGCTGTACTTGTTCAAGTCAAAGAACTTGGTCATAAAGCATTAACGATCACAAACGTACCAGGATCTACGCTTTCTCGTGAAGCGGACTTCACATTGCTTCTTCATGCAGGACCAGAAATCGCAGTGGCTTCAACAAAAGCCTACACAGCACAAATCGCTGTTCTTGCGATCCTTGCATCTGTTGCAGCTGAATTAAATGGTCAATCTCTTGACTTTGATCTTGTGAAAGAGCTTGGGATTGTAGCAAACGCAATGGAAGCCCTAGTCGATCAAAAGGATGAAATGGAACAAATCGCTCGTGACTTCTTCACAGTGACACGTAACGCATTCTTTATCGGAAGAGGACTTGACTACTATGTGTGCCTTGAAGGTTCACTCAAACTAAAAGAGATCTCTTACATCCAAGCAGAAGGCTTTGCTGGCGGAGAACTGAAACACGGCACGATTGCTTTAATTGAAGAAGGCACACCGGTCATTGCCCTTGCAACACAAGAGCACGTAAACCTCAGCATTCGCGGTAACGTCAAAGAAGTCGTTGCACGCGGCGCAAACCCATGTGTCATCTCACTAAAAGGCCTAGAAGACGAAGGCGACCGTTTCGTCCTTCCAGCTGTACATCCAGCACTTGCACCACTTGCATCTGTTGTGCCATTACAGCTAATCGCTTACTACGCAGCCCTTCACCGCGGGTGTGATGTGGATAAACCACGTAACCTTGCGAAGAGTGTAACGGTGGAGTAGACAAGAGATAGGTCAATTTTCATTTAAATTTAGAAAAATATTGTAATGAGACACTACTTTCGTTATTATTATCTGAAGTAGTGTCTTTTTTTATCGAATTTACTGTTTTTATCATATATAAATTGAATATATCCTCTTCAAATGTATTTTATTATGAGATATAAAAAAACAAATAGAATAATCAATTGGTGAATAAATCTGGTCAAATTAATTTTAAGTGTTAATTGGAGGCTGTTAGATGATTAGGGTTGTAGATTTGTTTTCAGGGGCAGGCGGACTGACATTGGGCTTTAAAACAAAGATTTCAAATAATAAATTTAAAAAGTCCAATGATTTTGACATTTTATTTGCTAACGAGATTAATAAAAATGCTTCTGATGCTTTCTTGTTGAATTTCCCGAGTATACCGATGTTAAATTGCAGTATAACTGATATTAATGAAAAATTTTTGAAAGAAAAAAATATAGATTACACGAATGTAGATTTAGTGATAGGTGGTCCACCATGTCAGTCTTTTAGTACAGTTGGGAAGAGACAATATGATGAACGTGCAAAAATGTATCAAGAATATAGACGTGTATTAACATTTATTAAACCAAAAGTATTTCTCTTTGAGAATGTTACGGGTCTTTTAACAATGAAAAATGATGAAAACCTACCTGTTATGGAAGATATTAAAAAATCATTTAGTGATTTTTCCGATTTTGAAATGGATTTATCCTATGAGATAAAAGATAGTGTCTTGAATGCAAAACATTTTGGTATTCCACAGAATAGAGAAAGAGTATTTTTAATTGGGATTAGAAAAGATTTAGATATTAAGTTTGAGTGGGAATTTCCTTCTCCTGAGTCTGACAATGATTTTTTGACTTTAGAAGATGCTATAGGAGACTTGCCATTTCTAAATAATGGTGAGAAAAAAAATGTCTATGAAAAAGCCCCTTATACTAACTATCAAATTTTGATGAGAAATAATTGTAATTATTTAATGGATCATATAAATGCTACTAATGGGGATAAGATATTAACTATTATGAGGATGGTTATCCCAGGAGAAGGAAGAAACTATATAAATAACTTAGTTGAAACAGGAGTCTTGGAGAAAAAATACTATCTGACATCTGGCTATACTAATACATACGGTAAATTATGGTGGGATAAACCATGTTCTACTATTACAAATAATTTATCTACCCCATCATCTTTAAGATGTATACACCCAATACAAAATAGAGCTTTAACACCAAGAGAAGGAGCGAGGATACAATCCTTTCCTGATACTTTCCAATTTGTGGGTAGCAAAGAAAGTATTAATAGTCAAATTGGCAATGCAGTACCACCTTTATTAGCCAGTGCCATTGCACAAAAGTTGAAGGAATTCTTTGATAAAAATTTTTGAAACACATAGGGAGTAAGTTATGAAGAGTAATAGTAATGAAATATATTTTAATTTTTCTTATTATGCTTTAAATCTTTTAGGAAAACAAATGTACACTAATAAATGGAGTGCTATTTCTGAGCTAGTCGCGAATGGTTTGGATGCAGGGGCAAATACTGTTCGAATTTATATTAATTCTATTGATAAAGCAAACTCAACGATTGAGATCTTTGATAATGGTAGCGGTATGAGTTACTCTGATTTGCTTAATAAATATGCATTAATAGGCAGAAACAAGAGAGAAGAAGGTCAAAATATATCGGAAAAAATTAAAGGTAGAAAAGGTGTAGGAAAGCTTGCTGGATTATATCTTTCTAAAAAATACTATATTGTTACAAAAAAAGATGGAGTTGAGTCATCATGGGTTTTGGATTCAACAAATGTAAAAAATTCTGATATTCCTAAATTAAATAATGTTAATAATAGGGATGTAACAATAGATAATGAGGATTATTGGAGCAATTATAAACAAGGAACTCTTATAAAATTAACAAATGTGGACCTAAGGAATTTTGCTGAAGGAAAATTAGAAGGCTTAAAGAATAGAATTGCCGATTATTATCTTTTAGATGAATTAGGGGCAAAAATTGAAATAGCTTATATAACTGAATTAAATGAATCCATAGTTTATCAAACTGTAAAAAAAGAAGTGGCTTTTAGAAATTTTTATGGGTTCTTTGAGACTAAACCAGGACTAAAAAGTTACGAGTTGAGAAAAAATATACCTATTAAATTAGGTAATATAAAAGTTGGGAATTTATCAGATCAAGAAATAGAAGCTCTAAATAAAAAAGAGAGACAAGTGCTTATTTTAACACCAGATAAAATTTCTGAAAAACAAAAAATATTGATATCTGGTGAGAAGGAATTTATGGGTCTACATGGAGAAAAAATTAGAAGACCTTATGAACTGAAAGGTTGGATTGGTATCCATGCAACAATAAAAAAGACTGAAGCAGACAAAAATGACTCTCGATTTATGAAGAATGGTGTTTATACATCTAATAGACTTAAACTTTACATAAGGGATAAATTGGCTATCGATAATTTCTTGGAGTTATTGGGGCTTAGTCAAGCATTTAAAAGTTATATAGAAGGAGAAATTTCCTTTGATATTCTTGATGATGACTTATTACCAGATATATCTACAACTAGCCGAGAAGGTCTATCAGCTGATAGTGATAGAGTACACCTACTTATTGATATCCTTAAACCTATAGTAAATAGATTGATTAGAGAAAGGATATCAATCTCAGATATTTTAAAAAAAGAGGCTAATGATCTTTCAAAGATAAAATTTGAAAAGGAAAAAAAAGAGAAAGAAGCAGAAAGAAAGGCTAGAGAAGAAGAGAGACTTGCTAAAGAGGCTGAAATTGAGGCTCGTTTGCAAGTTGAAAATAAATTCAAAAAATTAGACTTAGAGTATGTAGGGCTGAAAAGAGAAAATACAAGTTTAAAAAATCAAAATAATATGAAAGATATATTATTGAGTGAAAGTGATCCTAAAAGACAGAAAGTATTGGTTCATGAATTAACAATTATTAGTAATGAATTAATATATACTATTGAAGATTTATCCAGCCAATTTTCTAATTCAAAAGAGTGGGTACGAATATTACCTTATATGAAAGGTTTAAAAAAATATTCTGATAAGTTAACTACAATTAAAAAACAATTCTTAAGATTGAACAATTATGACATTATAGGTAAACAAACTATAGAATTAAAAAGTTATATTCGAAGCTATTTAGAGACTGTTAGTTTATCAAGAGGAAAAATAGAAATTAAAATAGGCAGTATTCCTTTTATGGCTAAAGTGGAAATTTTTGATTTGGGTGTATTATTGGATAATTTTATAAATAATGCAGCGGAAAGAAATGCAAGTTTTATTAAGGTGGAATTCCATGACCATTCCAGTGAGTTACATATTATTTCGGATACAGGACCAATCGAAATTTTGCCTAGTGAAGATATATTTAAATTAGGTGTTACTAGTAAGAAAAATGGAACTGGTATTGGAATGTTTTTAGTTAAAGAAATTTGTGAAGAGTTTGGTTGGAATATTTCAGTAAGTACCTATGAGAATATTGTGGATTTTACAATTAAATTAGAGGTGAAACCAAAATGAGGAGAATTGTAGAGGTCATTTGGTTAGAAGATAGACTACGGGATCGAGGACATGAAAGAAGATTGAGTTTTGTGAAATCGGCTATTGAGAATAAGGGATATGAAAGTAATATTGAACAAGTTAGTAATCTTGAAGATGCTAAAGAAATACTCTTAAATAAGAATAGGCGAGTAGATTTTTTTATTTCTGACTATAATTTAGGTGATAATGAGACAGGATTAGATTATCTAATTGAGGTTAGAAATAAAGAATTATTCAAACAATTTTTTGTTTTATATTCAAACAATGATTATGATCAAATTCGAGAGGATATAATTGCTAAACTTAAAGAGACTAGAGTTCAATTATTTTCTAATTTTACTTTTATTTCATTGGCAAGTTCAGTGACAGTAGAAAAAGATTTTGAAAATGCCGTAAAAATAAGCCTTAGTCGATGGGATGAGTTAAATGCAATACGGGGTCTTTATATGTGTGAACATGCTGAATTAGAGTGGTTATTAAGAGTTAAACTTAAAGCAGTTGAAAATGACAACAGAACGTACAAAGAGTTATTTTACGAATTGAAAAAAAGCACAACTCACAATTATATGAGGTTACATAGGGAAATTTTTGAAGAATGGGAGAATGAAATTAGTTTAAGAAATTTGTTAGCCCATACATCGGAAGAATACGATACTAGTAGAGGTTTTTGTATAAAATCTACAGTAGACAAAAGCTTCGTTATTTACGAAGATGAGTTGGATGAAAAAAGGGCTCATTTAAAGGGATTAAAAGAAAAGATATTGTTTTTAATTGAGGGTCCTAATCGCTCTTATCCGTCTTCTTATGTTCGGGAACCTATTCGAAATTAGGTGAACGTAAGAGATTTTAATCTCAAAATACTCCTAAACATGAATTATACCCTAAATTTATATTACAATTTGAAAATGGATATGATTCAAATAGGCTCTTTGATTGTGGATCTAAATCTCAACTTCTTAAAAAAATTTTCATTGTTTTCAATAATATTTACTCGAGAATTATTCCTTTTTATGAACCAACCTATTTGTTAAGCTTAGAGGGCTTCACAAAAAGATGTAGAAATAAAAGGATTAATATCTAAAGTTAAATAAGTTGTATTGATAACTATACTTTTACGTACTATGTTCATTAAAGTTTTAATGCCAAACTGTTGTAGAAATAAATGGAATATACATGGTATGCAATGATTGAAACGCTCCTTGCTGAGGTCAATACAGGTTAAAAGAGAGTAGACACATGACCAAACCTAAAATCTACACAATGAGTTTCGCAAAAGTCTATCCTATCTACATCGCAAAGGCAGAGAGAAAGGGAAAAACGAAGGCTGAGGTTGATACGATTATTTGTTGGTTAACAGGGTACAGTCCAGAAGAGTTGCAGGAACAGTTGGATAAGCAGATAGACGTTGAAGCCTTTTTTGCTGAGGCTCCTGAGCTTCATCCTTCCCGCAGTTTAATTAAAGGAGTCATCTGTGGTGTTAGAGTAGAGGACATTGAGGAAGAAACGATGAAAAACATTCGGTATCTAGATAAGTTGATTGATGAGTTAGCGAAAGGAAAGACGATGGAGAAGATTTTGCGAGGTTCGTCATGATCATCACAATCAAGCCCAGTGAATAACCTTCACTGGGCTTTTTTATATTTAAAGATCATTCGATCGATAAAAATAAAATCTGTTTGAACGAATCCTCTTTTCATGTCGTCAAAAGAAGTAATACCAAAACAAATTGATGTTTGAAAAGGGAGTGGCGTGGATGGATATGAAGCTGATTTTACCTCTTATTTTGCTGCAAGCGATTTTAATGGTGATTGGTTTGTTTGATTTGCTGAAAAGAGATCCATCGAGGATTAGGGGAGAAGTGAAGTGGGTTTGGGCTTTGGTCATTGTGTTTGTGGCGAGTGCCGGTCCTATTGCGTATTTCATTTTTGGTCGTAAACAATCTTAGTAGGAGGGATTCGCTTGAATATGTTGGAGTGTCATGGGCTGACGAAATCGTATGGACGGCATGAAGTGTTAAAAGATGTCTCGTTTTCTGTTGGGGAGGTTGGATGTGTTGGCTTTTTAGGAGCCAATGGAGCGGGGAAGACAACGACGATCCGGATTTTGACGGGGCTTGCTCGTCCTACGTCTGGCGTTGTGAAGGTGGCAGGTTTTGATGCCACAAAGGACATGGATCAAATCAGTCAGGTGATTGGGTACTGTCCGCAGCATCCTGCATTTTATCAGGACATGACGGGGCAGGAATGGATGCATTGGGTTGGCGGGTTATTTCATTTAGAGAAACACACCATTCGTTCCAAAACAGAGGAGCTGTTGAAGCTTTGCCGGGTGTATGAGGCGAAGGATCGTGCCATTGGCAGCTACAGCGGAGGGATGAAGCAGAGACTTGCCATTGCGCAGGCATTGATCAACAGCCCGAAGGTCCTCATACTAGATGAACCAGTGTCGGCACTTGATCCTATGGGGAGAAAAGACGTCCTGACTTTGATTGAGCGTCTAAAGCATGAGATGCTGATCTTTATGTCGACCCATATTTTAGATGACATTGAACGAGTGGCGGATCATATTATCATGATCAACAGCGGCAAAATTGAGATGTCCTCTTCGATGAAACAGCTCAAAGAAGACTATATCCAGCCCGTGATTGAATTTCAATTAGAACAACAGAATACGAAACTAATGGCTTTGTTAAAAGAACGGGATTGGGTGGAGGAATGCATGGAGACAGGAGACGCTTATCAGGTGCGAGTCAACAATCAACAAACGGCATTGAAGGAGCTGCCGGCTCTCATCACTGAAACTGGCGGTGTTCTTCTCCATTATCGACTATCTAAGCTGACGCTTGAAGATATTTTTATGAAGGTTGTGACGGCATGATGATGTTGAAAAAGGAATTTAGGGAGTTATTCACTAGTTATAAAATGTTGTTTTTGCCGATCATTTTTACGATTTTAATGATCACACAGCCTATTACACTCAAAATGCTGCCAGATCTTTTGTCGAAATCAGCGAATTTACCTGAAGGGTCTACATTTTATATACCAGAGCCTAGTGCTGGAGAAGCTTTAGCCAGTGCATTGAGTAAATTTGATTCGCTCGGCGTGTTTATCCTGATTATGATCGTGATGGGGACGATTGCTGGAGAGCGTGCCTCTGGGGTGACGGCGATGATTATGGTGAAACCGATCAGTCGAATGAGTTATTATGCCTCAAAAATATGTGCCTATGCCTGTTTAACTTTGTTTAGTTTGATAGTGTCGGTGCTTGCTTCCGTATATTATGTGGACATTCAATTTGGGCATGTGGCTTGGGGCGATGTGTTAAAAGGAACGCTTTTGTATTATCCAAACCTACTGCTTATTGTGGTGTCGACCATTTGTGCATCGGCATTCTTTAAGCGCTCAGTGACTGCGGGCGGCGTTTCCCTTTTGATCAACCTCATCCTGTTTACCGTTCCTTCGTTTTATGAGGATACATTAGGGAAGTTTGCACCTAAAGGCGTCACAAGTGCGGCTGAGGAGATGATTCATAGAGGGACTTATTCGGATCAGGCACTTACAAGCTTTCTAGGTGTATCGGTATTGATTGGTTTCTTTTTTCTCATCGGATGGTTTCTTTTTAGAAAACAAGAATTATAGCATGATGTACCCTTTGGATATGAAAATCTAAAGGGTTTTTTATATATTTAGTAAGTAAAAAATAAGATGTAAATACATATTATCATAATTTAAATGTTGAAATGATATATACTTAGTATATAATTACTCCGTAAAGGGATGGGAGGAGTTTGCAGATGATTCAGATCAAGCATGTGAAGAAGGAGTTCATTCAAGGCCAGGAGCGGACTGAGGTGCTGAGGGGCGTTGATTTGACGGTAGAAGAAGGGGAGTTTGTAGCGGTGATGGGACCGAGTGGTTCTGGAAAAAGTACATTACTTCAGCTGTTAGGCGGGCTTGATCTGCCTACTGATGGAGAGATTTTGATAGATGAGCATCAGTTAAGTGAGATGAATGAGAAAGAGAGAACGATTTTTCGCAGAAAACAGATTGGGTTTGTGTTTCAAAATTATCAGCTGCTGCCTACATTAACTGTCGAAGAAAATGTGGCGTTTCCGCTGCATGCAGATGGACGTTTAACAAAGGAGAATCAACAGACGGTTGTAGAGCTGTTAGAGGCTGTTGGCTTGAATGGGCTTGGGCGGAAACGGGCTAGTTTGCTGAGCGGCGGGCAGCAGCAGCGTGTAGCGATTGCAAGAGCTCTAGTCAATCAGCCGTCAGTGCTGTTAGCAGATGAGCCGACGGGGAACTTGGACCGGCATAGAGCGGAGGATATTTTGGCGTTAATGTGCAAGTTCAATCGAGAAAGCAAGCAGACGATTATCATGGTGACGCATGATATTTTCGCAGCGGGGTTTGCGGATCGAATCATCCTTTTTAAAGACGGTGTCATTGATCAAGTGATTTCTAGAAAGGATGATGATTATGCTCAGTATGTGGCGAATTTCATGGCGTAACATGCTTCAGCATAAAAAGCGGTTCGCCATTTCTGTCTTAGGCATCATGGTGGGGATCGCTTTTGTCACGTCGATGCTCATTGCCGATCGAACGACAAATGATGTGTTTCATTACTATGAGCAAATGTATGTCGCTGATGCAGATTATTGGGTGTTGAGCGATGATCATACATATGATGAGGAACAGATCTCCACCATTTTAAAGCATCCTGATGTGACAGGATCATTATTAGCGCTGGATAAACAGACGTTTTTTGAGGTAGAAGGTGATCACTCTCTTAACCAACGGGCGGTGCGAATTACCGGAGTACAAGATCAAACGAGCTCTTTACTAAAGCTGCCTGTGATTGAAGGGCGTTTGGATAATCAGGGGTTGGTCATTCCAGATGTTGTGGCGAAGCTGAAGAATAAAAAAGTGGGAGATACCATTCGTTTTTCTGATTTGGGCGAAGCGAAGGTATCTGCCATTGTGGAATATACACAGCTGCTTTCAAGTCCGAGTGACTGGAAGAGTGCAGAATCATCGAGCTTTCGTGTGATGGCGCCGCTTGATTTATTGAGAGACTGGACGGGACTCGATCATCAGCTTTCTTATATGAGATTTCAGACGAATGATGGCGGAGAGCAGCTCTTTCAATCTTTACAGAAAGAGTTCAAGGATGCCGATGTTTTTGTCCAGCCTGTGGTGGCGGATGACCGGCAAAGTAATGACATTGGCGGGTTGTACACGTTCTTTTACCTCATCGCAGGGCTGTCGATGTTTATGAGCGGTTTTATCGTGTTTAATATGATTTATACGAGTGTGATGGAACGCAAAAAAGAATTTGCGATTATGAAGAGCTTCGGTTATACACAGGGCTCTGTTTCTAAGCTGATGTTAATTGAGGTTTTGATCTTGGCATGTATTGGAACCGTCATTGGGGTGCCGATTGGCGTTTGGCTTGGGGATGTGTTCATGCAAACACTGCTTGGTGTGTTTGCTTTTGATATGGTGTATTCGTTAGATTGGCAAGTGCCTGTTGTAATAGCAGTGATCATTGGTATTGTGTTCCCTGTGCTGTTTTCGTTATTTCCGATCTATCATGCAGGGAAAACGTCTGTGCTGCTGACTTTAAAATCCACCACCCAAACTTCTGCACCGAAGAAACAATCGGTCATTAGAGCGGCGATAGGGATAGGCTTGCTTTCATTTGTATGGGTGGATCATCCGGCTGCTTATCTTGCCATTTTAGCCAGCATGGTTCTGTTATTCCCATTTTTTCTGCTCTTTTTGAACCGGTTGTTGGCGCCTCTTTTGAAGCTTGTTTTTGGCTATCCAGGTCATCTATCAGCGCAGCATGTCACGCAGCAACTGAATCGAAATGCTAATACGGCGGCGATTCTAGCTGTTGGGATTGCTGTGATCTTGCTTTTAAGTGCGGTCATTGAATCGGCTCCAGATGGCTACGAAAAAGAGATTCGTCAAACGTATGGAGGCGATCTCAGGGTTACTTCTGAAGCCCCATGGACGAAAGCGGATCAAGAAAAGCTGTCATCCTATGAGGCTGTTGAGCGGGTGGAACCGATGATGGAAGCGGCTCCTTTGACATGGGAAACGGCTGATGGAGAGAAAAGACAATTTTCTCTGATCGGCGTAGAGGAAAAGGGCCCGTCTTTTATAGAAGATGACAATAAAGGCGATTTGTATCAACATTTAGCAGAAAAGCCCTCTATCGTGTTAGGAGAGCGTGCGTTTGATGAATGGGGTGGGCGTATTGGAGAGAGTGTGTATCTCAATGCACCTTCTGGCCGGCAGCAGTTACAAGTCATTGATGTGGTCAAGACTTCTCATCATTCGGGTTATGTGGCATTTGTCGATCAGACATTTTTACAAGAGGATTTAGGGTGGACGCAGCCCCTTGATCTACTGCTTACGTTAAAAGACAAAGGGGCCGGTGAGTCTTTACGAGATCAGTTATGGGAAGACTTTGGGCAGCAGCTTTCAAAGGTGAAAACAGTAGAGGATGAGATTGAATCAACGACATCGGCTTTAACTGGTATGAACGAGTTAATTTCTATGATGCTCATTTTCATTATGGGGCTCGCGAGCATTGGAACAGCCAATACACTGCTGATGAATACGCTTGAACGTACATCTGAGATTGGCACCATGCGGGCGCTTGGGCTGACAAAGCAGCAGGTGAGAAAAATGATCGTCGGAGAAGGTGTACTCATTGGGTTATCAGGTGTGATTGGCGGCATTTTATTTGGTGTGATTCTTCTATATGTCTCAAGCCAATCTGATTGGCTCGGTGGATTTGTTTCATTCCAATTGCCGCTTGTGCATCTACTGCTGGCAGTGATCGCAGGAATTGCGCTCAGTTTAGTGGCTTCGTGGATTTCTAGTGCGACAGCGAGTAAAATAGAGATGATATCATCTCTCAAAGAAGGTTAAATCATATGTCAGTGAAATACGGAATATTAACATCGCTCTGTCAGCAGCAACATCATGGATATGAATTAAAGCTAGAGCTGGAGTCATTGCTCGGAATAAAAGGAAAAATCAACCCGGGTCAAATCTACACGACGCTTGATCGGTTAATTCGTGATCAATTGGTGACAGCAGTGGGAATAGATGACCAAGATCGAAAGCTGTACGACGTGACGGAAGAAGGCAGACAAGAGCTGGAATCATGGCTGTTGGCACCTGTTCCGTATCATGCTGTAAAGGATGATTTTCACTTTAAATGGGGCTGTGCACGGAAAATCAGATTTCATCAAGAAAAAGAAATGCTTCAGCAGCAGAAAGCCGTCATCATGAAAGATGTGATGGAACTCACGAAGCTGAAAACAGAATGTCTTGTGCAAGGTGATGAGAGTCGGTACTTATTGATTTCTGGCACGCTGCTTCATTTAGAGGCGGATTTGAATTGGATTCATCAAATTGAGCATCGGAGCGGAGCATCATTTTAGAGAGGTCTTTCTTTTGAAGAAAGGTCTTTTTTTTGGCTTCGTTCGGAGCATACGCAGATAGGATGGGAAGAAAGTTTGGTATGATAGGTGTAAATTGATTGTATTTTCAGAAAAGGGGTTTGATCAATGAAAACATCACGTAATCCTGAGACCATTCACGCGCCAGTTGCACCGTACATCCATCAAATAGAGACAACAGGGCCGCAGCGTTGGTTAACCTTATCAGGACAAGTGGGGATGGAAGTCGATGGGACCATCCCAGCGAGCCCGATGGAACAGCTCGAGCTAGCGTTAGAGAATATAAAACGTAATGTAGAAGCGGCAGATATGAAAGTAGAAGATATAACGAAGCTTGTGTTTTATTTGGTAGGTGAGTTTGATGCTGAGAGTAGAAAACGAATCATGGTTCAGTTTTTAGGAGACCACCTCCCTTGTATGACGATGATTTATGTGGTGGCTTTGGCTTCACCTGCTTTAAAGGTCGAGGTGGATGCATGGGCTTGTCGGGATATGGATTCGGTTTAAGAGTTGGCTTAATGATGGTCTTGATGAGGTAGATAATGAAAAATTTTTGCATAAGGGAAGTATGGGATAAAAGATTGGATTTTCATATCCAATCTTTTTTATATTTAGTTCTCTCTAATTTATTGATATAAATACCTTTTAAGTATTTTTTTAGAATATTTTACATGATTCCCCTTACTTCGACATTTTTCATATGGTAATATCAGGGTGCATAGCGATTGGGTCTATTGACACTATGCAAATTTCTAGAGGAGGTTTTACTTATGACAAGAAACCAAAAAGAATGGGAATCTGTGAGTAAAAAAAGCCTTAAGCGTCCAGGTGGTACTTCAATTGTTAAGGCAGCTGGATGTATGGGGTGCTGGGCCTCAAAGAGTATTGCAATGACACGAGTTTGTGCACTACCACATCCTGCAATGAGAGCTATTTAATGAATAACATAGGGAGTTAAGCATATATTGCTAGCTCCTTATTCTATAAAAGGGGTGTCTATTTATGTCAAGTAATCAACTAACAGAATACGATTTACCTGAACTAGCGATTCATTTGCAGCCTCATGGCGCAGTCATGATAGATAGAAAATCAATGTATTACTTTAGATTAAGTGGAAGAGGGGCTCAGCTTGCATTTTTATTATCTAAGAATAAAGACGTGAGCAAAACTGCTCGTATCTGGGAAATCGTTAAAAAGGAAAAGCTAACAGCTGATCAATTGCGTGAAGAATTGAGTGCTCATCCTTTTACAGAAGCTTGGACACAGGGGTTATTGGATCAACCTATTCAATTTACAGGATCTTTACAGTCCTATTTGCCCATTAGCTGTACTCTCCAATTAACAAACGCTTGTAACTTAGGTTGTTCCTTTTGCTATGCTAGTTCCGGTAAGCCCTATCCTGAAGAGTTAACATGTTCCCAGTGGATTAATGTGATGCAAAAACTAGCTGCGCAAGGTGTGGCTGATGTGACTTTAACAGGGGGCGAAGCCAAGCTCATAAAGGGTTTTAAAGAAATTGTGATGGTTGCGAGTTCATTATTTACGAACGTAAACGTTTTTAGCAATGGCTTAAACTGGAGACAAGAAGAAGTGGAATTACTCAGTCATCTAGGAAATGTATCTGTACAAATTAGTATTGACGGTACGAGCGACACTCACAATTCCTTAAGGGGAAGGAAAGGTGCTTTTCAGGAAAGTATGGAAACCATCCAGCGGTTAACAGAAGTGAATGTTCCTGTAATTGTTGCAATGACCATCAATGAAATGAACGCTGATCAAGTAGCGGAGGTTGTTGATCATTGTGCAAAAGCAAATGCCTCTATTTTCCGTGCTGGTAAGACATTATCCGTAGGACGTGCTACAAAGAATTTTAAAGCGCTAGAAACTTCATTTGAACATCGTGTTCAAAGCCAGTTACAGCAGGCACGTTCTAAGTGGGGACACCATTTGAATATAATTGATTGGGAGCATGAAGAGAGTTCTTTTACAACTGATTTTTGTACACCGGGTTATTTGGCTTGGTATATAAGGGCAGACGGTTATGTGACACCTTGTCAAATAGAGGATATTCCTTTAGGTCATATTCTAACTGATTCTTTTTCTGATATTGGTTCACCAACACGTCTATTGAAATTGAAATGTGAAGCGAAAAACTGTAAATGTATAGGGAAAGTTGAACTATCCGAGCCAGATCTCCCCTTTGAAAATGAAAAGAGAGCAGGCATCACTCATGAATAGTATGACTTTTATTTTGTGGTCAGGTCTTGGAGTGATAGGGCTCTTCCTGTTTGCGAAGTATAGAGTGTCAACAATAGAATCAAACCTTTTAGATAAAATTGAGGCAAGAAAAGTGGGTATCGATTTTATTAGAGAGTTTGTGGGCATAGACGTGGAATCTTGGGAGGTATATTCAGTCTATTGGTATGATCATGAAACAGTGAATAAGTTACATCATTTAGGTTTACTTAAAAAAAATCGACATATACTTCATGAAATGGGATTGGTTGAGTCTTGGCGTGTTCGTTTTGTTCACCAAAACCAATCATTCGTGATAGGAGTAAACGCTAAACGGGAAGTGACCTTTTTTTATGCAGATGTAAGGCAAACTTCATTATCTAAAAAAGACGGTCAGATTTCACTAGAAGGTTTAAAAGATAAATTAACTTGTTCTTCAAAGGGATTATGGGCTAAGACAAAACCAACTGGTTCTGGTTCAAAAGAAGAGGATTTTCGTGAAATTAAAACATATTGGTATCTCGCTGAAAAGGAAGATATCCGACTTAAGGTAACAGTTGAAATGCAATCTGGTGTGATCACATATATCGGCACAGATACAGAGATTTTAACGGATCAGATGAATAAAGTAATAAGAGATGAACAAGTTGAGTCTACTTTTGGTCTCTCAGGTATGTTAGGGTCAGCTGCTGCGATGATCATGGCTATATTAGTTTTAGTCTTAATGAATGTTCAAATTAACCTCACATTAAGTTTTATGCTGGGTTTCATGATTGTACTAGTGCAATCTCTCACAATTAAGGAGGATATACAGTTAACGATAGTAAATGCTTACGATGCTAGGATGAGTGTTCAAACTGTTAAATTACTTGGTATACTCTCTACTTTGTTTGCAGGATTATTGACAGGATTTGTAGTATTTATATGTTCATTGGCAGGAGGCGCTCTTGCGAATGAATTAGAAATGAAATTTTTAGATGAAATCGTTGGACAAACTTTTATTGGTCTTAGCGCTGGGTTAATTAGTCTAGGCATCACATCACTGGTCTTTTACCTGTTAGAGAGAATGAATAAATTAAGTATTTCTCCGGAACTATCGAATAGAAGTATGTTTTTATCTGGATTTACTTTAAGACAAGGGCTTAATATGAGTCTACAAAGTTCTATTGGGGAAGAAGTAATATACCGACTCTTAATGATTTCTCTTATATTTTGGTTTAGTGGGAATGCGATATTGTCCATTTTAATATCATCTTTTTTATGGGCAATTATGCATCAGGTTACTGGTTATGATCCAAGATGGATTCGCTGGGCGCATCTTTTTGTTTTTGGATGTTTTCTTGGTTTTCTTTTTATGCATTATGGATTTATTTGTGTACTGGCGGCACATTTTATTCACAATTTTGTGCTCGTTTGTATGCCCTTATGGCAATTTAAACTTCAAAGATATCTACATACCAAAAAGCCTCAGCATACATCACTCTAATAAAAGGGAGAGATTTGATGCCATTCATGGAGGTTCAGAATGTAAGCAAACGATATAGCAATGGTGATGGGATAGAGGGTCTTTCATTTTCCATTGAAGCAGGGGAGGTTGTAGCGCTGCTTGGGCCTAATGGTGCGGGGAAGACGACAACCATTCGATGTTTAACAGGTCTCTATCAACCTGATCAAGGGGAAATACTCATAGAGGGATTTCCCCCTGGTCATTCCCATGTCCAAAAACAAGTAGCTCTTATTCCAGATCAGCCATATTTGTACCCAGATTTAACGGTTGCTGAACATGTTCAATTCCGTGCGAGGGGCTATCATAAAGGTTTAAAACAGATCAAAGAGAAGGTATTTGAGGCGTTGAAAGAAGTACATATCGAAATGAAGATGAACGAATTGTGCGGAAGGCTTTCAAGGGGTCAAAAACAGCGTGTCGTCTTAGCAGGGGCCATTGTGCAAGATGCCTCCCTTTTTATTTTAGATGAGCCGACCGTTGGGTTAGACATCCCTTCGAAACAATGGTTGTCAGATTGGCTGATACAGAAGAGCCTTCAAGGAGGTTCGGTTCTTGTGTCCACTCATAGCCTAGAGTTTGTTCTTGATACGGCTAGCAGGGTGATATTGATTCGAGATGGTGCCATCATGAAAAGTATCGCTGTTCCTAAGCGGCAGGAAGAACAAATGAAGTGGAGGACAGAAGTCATTCAACTTCTAGGGGAGTGGTCTAGTGAATAACACGCTTTCCCTTTTATGGATGAAATCCCAAAGGCGCTTGCTCAGTAAAAATCAAGAAAAGAAAATGCCCTTTCTGATCTTGCTACTTATGATGGCTGCCATCGGTTTTCAGCTGAGCGCAGTCTCAAGTATGGGCGATTGGAATGCAAGTACAGCTGGATGGATCATTGTCGTTTTATTTGTTCTTTATACTGGCTTTGGCTTGTTTTCGAATAGGCTGCCTAGTCAGATGAACGATATCATGTGGTTGTATGGAAGTGGTGCTTCCTTATGGACAGTTGTGATGAGTGTATGGGTATATCACATTCTTTGGCGATGTGCTTTTCTCATTGTTTCTGCTGTGATGGCTGATATCCTCCTTCTTTGTTTAACGCAGCAGTACTTTTTTCTACTTGGTAAATCACTCCTGTTAACAGCGCTGTTATGTATGATCGAAACATGGATGATTGCGGTATCTTGTGCAAGAACCATTCAAGTATATAAGCGAGTGCTCTTCATTGGTTTTATACTGATATTTGGTTGTCTTTCATTGCTCACTTTGAATCAATTGATATTGAAACAGTCGTCTATGATGGAGATATCTGCTTCTTTGATGTATCAAGTCGGACGCATGATAGAGGAGTTTTCATTCATTTCTGTATTGATATTACTTGGAGTGATGATTTTATCTTTCATGATGATGTACAGGTCGAGTCATCGTATAGAGATGATGGAGTCGTTAGTCAAAGAGGCGGCATTTTGGGAGGAATTTGAGGGGAAACAGGTTCATGCAAATCCAATAAGTCCAAAGAAAAGCAAGACGTGGTGGGGGCTTTCAACATTAACGGGCATCTGGGCTTTCCTTTGGCTAGAAATATTGATGATCAAAAAGTATGCTACCTTCCACCTGTTATCTACCATGCTGTTGATCGGTACTTACTATGTCGTCAGTTCTTATTTTTCAGATTGGTTGACTCTATTCTTTCTGGTCATTGGTGCATCTGTCCTGTTCAGTTCATATTACGCTGGGATTGTAAGACACGGGCAAACGGGAGTACTGTATCTTTTTCCGGGTGCTTTATATCAAAAGATTCTTCTATTAGAAGTGTTTCAAACCTTTTGGTTGTATGGTGTCTACTTGATTTCTCTTATCTTGTTAGAGATTCATGATGTATTGTATTGGGCCATTTATGGGGTAGGGGTTTATATTTGGTTTTTGACCATACGGCTCTTTGCCTTTACGCAGCCTTTGAGACGAGAAGCGAGTCTTTCTTTGGGCATCTATTATCGATCATTGCTCATCGGATCTGTCATAAGTGCTGCGGTCATCATTGGGATTCATCTGTTCACTGATGGCTGGTTTACAACGATGACATGTGTATTTGCTGGATGTGTATGTTATGTGATGTGTTATCGATGCCGTGGGACTCATTAAAAAGAGGAGTTGATTGTCATGAAACCAGAAGATAAGCTATCCCAATCGGTTCAACGTTTAGTCAATACCAATGAAGTAACGATCGTTCAAGCCATGGGGGAGTTAAGGAAATCAGGAAAAGAGGCAGTGCCAGTGCTTGTTGAAGCCTTAAAAGAAGAGGGTTCTTTGCGGAATATTGCAGCAGCGGTTCTTGGTGAATTTGGAGCAGATGCAGGGGACGCAGCAGAAGCTCTTGCCAAACTGTTAGAAAGTGAAGAAGAGGAGACAAGAATGGCGGCTGCGATCTCACTCATGAGAATTGGTCAGCCTAGTTTACCATTTCTTCTGCCTTTGGCAAAACGCTATAAGGGTCCTACTTGTTTTTGGGCGTCGTGGTGTATCTCTTGGATTGACCCATCAAAAATCGAAAAAAATATGTACGAGTGCCTAAAACAGGAACAAGAGAATCCATCAGGAAATGTGGCCCCTTTTGCCGCAGAAGAGGCACTAGGAAAAATCATCGCTTTTCAATTAAAAGAAAAGGGGGATGAGTAGTGGAAACGCAAATACTTAAATGGCCTGAGCACCTTTCTTGGATTCATTCTTCACATCAGCGGTATTTACCTGAAGGGCATACTCAGCTTCTTTATTTTTGGTCAGTTAACTGTCCGCATTGTGAAGAATTAACCGATCACATTCTACATAGTGTGGATCAGTTGAGTATCCATTTAACCTGTGTCCATGTTCCATATACGGAAGAAGAAAAATCGATAGAGGTTGTTTCGAAATATGCGGAGGAAAAGAATCTCATTGCTCCCATTGTGTTGGATCAAGATTATGAGATTGTCACAAAATATAAAATACAAGGATTACCAAGTTTTTGCCTCATAGATAAAGAGGGACAATTAATTGATCGGAAAATGGGAGATACAGGCTGGGAAAAAATATTAAAAAAACTAGAAAAACGATCATAATTAGAGTTATGGAGGAGAGCGTTTTGTTTCAATCAAACCAAGAATTAAAAAAAACGGTGGTCTTTTATGCAGGTGTGGGAGCTGTTTTGCTGATTCTCATGATGTTGACAAGGCTGCCGGTTTCTGCAGACTGGGAGTTGCCGTTGATTTTGTTTGGATTGGGGATTTTGTTTTATGTGAAGCGTGTGCTTTTTAAAGAAGAAAAAGATCATAAGGCATAAGTTTTCTACCGAGGTGATCTAGAAATGTACAGTTGATGAAAGGTAAGTAATAAAAGGTTGGATGTTGAATCCAACCTTTTATTACTTCCTGTATTGAGTTTAAAAACAAGGGAATGCTTTTATATTCTCAGAGCAGTGTTTGAATCAAATTTTAAAAATCCAATGTCCTCCATGTATTTGAAATAGCGTTTGATTAAATGATCATCCATAGGGGGATAGGTCATTCCATGTGCTTGGAGAACCGTTTGAGTATTTATTGAGTCAAAGTGCGCCATGTTTTCGTATAGTTCCCAGACTGTTTTGTCTTGTTCTACCTTTTCAGTGAGCATTGGAAGAAATGGCGTAAGGGCGTTGTCTGCGTTTTGATCGCTTGCTTGAATGAGAGCTTCTACCCAAGCGTTATATGCTTTCTTTTCTAATGGATAGCCTATTTCTTCTATTATTTTTTGGAAAAACTCACTTAATTCCATGCTTTCTTCTTGAGGTGGAACGAGGTGATAGGCTTTGCCGAAGTTGGCTGGATCCTTGCATATGGTTGTAATGGCTTTTGAAACAAAGTCGACGGGTACGAATTCTTTTCGTTGATTCGGTAGCTCACCGTAAGCCTTTAATTGGATGCATCCTTTGATTAGTCTCGCCATGTAATCCTCTGTATTATGAACGCCTGTTTGACTGTCGCCCATGATGAAGCCGGGGCGAAGGACTGTGATCGGCACGCCACGTTTTTTTGCTTCCCACATGATTTTTTCTGCCACCCATTTACTTTGAGAGTACCCAATGTCCTTTTCTACAATAGGAAGATAAGCATCGATGGATGTATCTTCAAAAAGAACGGTCGTGCCATCTAGATACCCGGCAGGTCCGAATATGGCAATGGTCGATAAGAAATGAACAGGCTTTACCTGTTCTGTGCAGGCGAGTTTGATGATATTTTCTGTGCCGGTGACATTTGTATCCTTGTGCATGTGATAGGGCTGAACGTAATTGACTTTTGCTCCATTATGATAGATGGCATCAATGGTTTGGGCGAGTTGTTGAAATTCCTCTGTTGAGAGCCCTAGTTGAGGCTTGTCCAAGTAACCTACAATCGGTTTTAATTGTTTCAGATAATGTTCGTCCCATAGGTGATATTTCTCCATATTTACTTGTATTCTCTGTCTTGCGTGCTGTTTGTCTCTTGCTCTGATCACACAATAGATTTGGATGGAGGGATTCATTCGAACAAGCTCTTTAATGAGATAAGCGCCTAGAAAGCCGGTTGCTCCTGTTAATAACACGGCATTCTGCTTAAAGGATTTAGAATCGAATAGGTGCTTTGGCTGAATCTTTTCATCTAAAAATCCCTCTGATGTGAGCTGTTGTTTCGGCTCAGGTGTTTGATTTTGTAGCATACGATGAACTTGTTGAATCGTAGGATGTTCATAAAGGGTGCTGGCAGGTAGTTCAACGTGTAATGTTTCCTGCATACGCATTAAGGTTTTGGCGGCAAGGATGGAGTTTCCTCCTAAGTCGAAGAAGTGATCGTTTGTGCCAATGGGCTCTACCTTTAATAGGTCTGTCCATATTTCACAGAGTGCTTCTTCGGTTTGATTGGTTGGTGCGACATATTCAGTTTGCAGTTTGGGTCTGTCGAAATGATGTCTTGGTAGTGCTTTTCGATCGACTTTTCCATTTGTGGTCGTAGGGAAGTTTGTCAATAGAACATAATGTGCAGGGCGCATGAAATCAGGGAATGTTTTCTTTGCATAAGTTTGAATGGTATATAGATCCCATGTCTTTTTGTTGGACGGAATGATGTATGCAATGATGCGTTTATCCCCAGGTGTAACCTCTGTGGCTGTCACCAAACAAGATTTAACGCTTGGGTGCTGGATCAGCACATGTTCAATCTCGCTAAGCTCAATACGAAAGCCTCTAATTTTGACTTGGTCATCCTTTCTACCAATATATTCAATAAGACCATCAGGTTGTTGTCGAACTAGATCCCCTGTTTTGTAATAGGTTCTTCCATCCCGTTTAATGAAACGTTCCTTTGTCAGGTTTTCCCTTCGCCAGTAGCCTAATGCTAGTCCATCTCCTGAAGTGATGAGTTCCCCTATTTGTCCTTGAGAGACAGATTCACCTTGTTCATTTGTGATGTCAATGACGGTTCCTGCTACAGGTCTGCCAATCGGTATACTGACTAGCTCATCCCATGTGTTTGGCAGTTGAAAAGTTGTTGTGAAAATTGTATTTTCTGTCGGGCCATAGCCATTAATGATGGTCGTATTTGGGAGCTCTTTTAATGCTTGTTGAACGATTTGAGGAGACATGACATCTCCACCAGATACGATGTATTTAAGCGATTTGACATCGTTTAGGTGTGACTCCATCATCAAGTTGAACAATCCAGTAGTTAAAAAAAGAATGGATACATCATAATTTTTAATGGTTTGACTGACGAGTTCAGGAGTCAGTTTTCCAGAAGGAGGAATAGCGAGTGTCGCTCCATTTAATAATGCGGACCATATTTCAAATGTAGAGGAATCAAAAGAGATAGTAGATAGTAAAGCCAACGTATCAGAAGAATCAATGGACAGAAAGGAAGGGTTATGCGTTAGGTGCATGATACATCTATGTGTAATGACAACACCTTTTGGTTTTCCTGTTGTGCCAGAGGTATACATGATGTATGCAGCATTAGAAGATTTGACATCAAAGGACGGGTTTGACGTTGATTGTGTAAGGATGAGATGTTTTTCTTTATCTAAGTAGATAGTAGGAATAGGCAAGGGGGTCAGGCTTGGAGTGACATGTGATGTTGTGAGTAAAAAGGATAGTTCGGCATCTTCAATCATAAATTGAATACGTTCACTAGGGTAATTTATATCTATAGGCACATAAACGGCGCCTATTTTGGTGATAGCCAGAATAGAGACAATCAATTGTGGTGATCTTTCTAAGGCTAGACCGATATGAGAAGCTTTCGTTACGCCCATTTTGATAAGATAATTGGCATACTGGTTACTTTGTTTCTCAAGTTCAGCATATGTGATGTTACGATGGTGGCACGCTAAAGCTGTATGATGCGGTGTGCGAGTGGCGTGGTGTCTAACGATATCAGATAAATTTTGATCATTCATGATGATATTCCCCCTCTAGAATTTGATAGATTAGGAATGTTATTCCTAAATCCACCCAAAGTGTATATGAAGAAATATTCAATGTCAATGAAGGGTATATTCACAATAAAATGTAAAATTTATATAATAATTGAAATAATATGAAGATATATTGTGCTATTTAGAGATAAAATGTCAGGGACCCTCGGATTTTTCCTTGAATGAGCGTTTTGTTGATCAAGATGAGGTGAAAATAGGGGGAAATTGAATCATAAGATAGGTTGGATTCACTGATGGGATGACAGATCACTTTTTTAGGGAAATATATATACGTATTTCAAAAGAATTTGGTAAAATATATAGGTATATCTTAAATTTGTTATATGTTTAAGGAGCTGTCGTGTTGAAGGAATCTAGGGTTGAGTTTATTGATAGTTTACGTGGTTTTAGTTTATTAGGTATTTTGATTGTGAATATGCTTAATTTTCAATATGATTATGATTTTGAGAAGATGTTTGATCCGAGCATATGGGGACAGGAGTTTGGGGTATATGTGACGGAGATCTTGTTCCAGGGGTCATTTTATCCGATTTTCTCCTTTTTGTTTGGGTATTCTTTTATCAAACTGATTGAATCTACAAAGGCCAAGGGGCTGAATACGAATGCCATCGTCGTTCGCCGCGGCTTTGGTCTTATTGTGCTTGGGATGCTGCATTACATATTCATTTGGAATGGTGATATTCTCTTATATTATGGAGCATGTACGTTTTTCTTGATGATGTTTTTGAGCAGCCGGATCAAAACAATGCTGATTTGGTCAGGTGTGTTAGGTGCTTTGTCATTAGTGGTTTTACCATATCTGATGACCTTTGTTTATGGAAATGATGATTTGTTAACGGATGTGTATGCGAAGGGTGCATACGGTGATATTTTATTGAGCCGGGTGACGATTGAAGACGATATGATGATTGTGACCATTATTATGGCGATCGTGACCATTACGTTGATGCCGATCTTAGGTTTTCTATTCGGTACGATCATGGTGGGGCCATTTGCACTGCTTGGCATGGCCATTGGGAAAAAAGGTCATCTGACAGAAGAAGATCGAGGAATGGCGTATCGTAAAGGCTGGATCTGGATGATTTTGATCGGGCTCGCTTTAAAATGTGCGACGTTTATTGATGCCCCTTGGAGTGAAATGGTGATGACGTTAGGAGCCTATGTCCTGACGATCGGTTATATTCAAGCTTTTATTGTCTTTTACTATTCAAAGGTTGCACAAGGATTGAAACGTCTGCTTGCAGGACTGGGCCGATTGTCTTTATCAAACTATTTGGCTCAATCTATTATTTGTACAACGATTTTCTATTCTTACGGACTTGGTTTATTTGGACAAATGGGCTCAATGTTTGGATTGCTGCTTGCTGTCGGACTTTACACAGCACAGCTCTTCATCAGCTATCTCTATTTGAAAAAATGGAGAAGAGGGCCTGTGGAATGGCTTATGGGAAAATGGGTATATTGGAGATAAATTGATTTGTTGAGGAACCGCATGGCTGAAGAGCTATGCGGTTTTTTAGTTGCATTCAAAAAAGTTCATAAAAGGAGTTGAATATTTTTTCAGTGTGTATATAATGTATATATAGTGTATATACAATATTTCATTGCGAATACCAGTACAGAAAAAAGAGGTTTTTATATGCAAATTACGATTTCTAACCATTCTAAGGAGCCTATCTATGAGCAAATTACGACGCAAATCAAATCGTTGATCTTAACGGGTGAGCTTGCAGAAGGTGCAGCCCTGCCGTCTATCCGAAAGCTGGCGAAGGATTTACAAATCAGCGTCATCACAACAAAACGTGCATATGAAGAGTTAGAGAAGGCAGGATTTATTTATTCGATTGTCGGTAAGGGATCATTTGTTGCCGAGCAAAACCTAGAGGTCATGAGAGAGAAAAAATTGAAGGTGATTGAGGAACAGCTTGGAGCGGTTGTTACAAACGGCAAGGAATTAGGCTTATCTTTTGATGAATTGCAGCAGTTATTAAAGTTCTTGTATGAGGAGTGAGATGAGTGGAGCATGTGATTGAATTCAAAGGAGTATCAAAACGGTTCAAAGACTTTTCTGTGCAGAATCTTGATTTACAGGTCAAAAAGGGCTTTGTTACTGGGTTTATTGGAGAAAATGGAGCCGGTAAGTCGACCACGATTAAAATGATCATGAATTTGTTAAAACCAGATTCTGGTGAGGTTAAAATTTTTGGATTAGATTATCGCACCCATGAAAAAGAGATTAAGGAACGAATTGGCTTTGTTTACGATGCTAACGTTTTTTTCCCAGGATTGAATTTAAAAGACATCAAACGAATTGTGGCACCTGCCTATAAACGCTGGGATGATAGGCTATTTTATCAATATATTGAACAGTTTGGTCTGCCGCTGAATAAAGCGATTAAAACATTTTCAAAAGGGATGCAGATGAAGGCATCGCTTGCGATTGCGCTGTCGCACCATGCAGAGCTGATTATCATGGATGAACCAACTGCTGGTTTAGATCCGGTATTTAGAAGAGAGCTGCTCGGCACGTTACAAGAATTGATGATTGATGGAAACCGAACGATTTTTTTCTCAACGCATATGACGACTGATTTAGATCGCATCGCGGATTATATTGCGTTTATACAAAATGGAAGATTGGTCTTTCAACAGTCGATTCATGAGGTGGCGGAGAATTATGCGCTGGTGAAGGGGAGCCTGGATTTGCTGGATCGAGACACAGAAAAGGCGTTTATCCATATTCAGCGTACGGCAGCCGGATTTGAAGCATTAACAGATCGGATTGATGAGGTGAAACTTATTTTTGGGGATGCTGTTGTGATTGAACCGGCGTCGCTTGAGGATATCATGTTTTATTTGAAAGGCGGGGTTGCGCATGTTTCATTTAATTAAGCGTGATGTGATTTTGCAAAAGAAGCAGTTACTTATTTTTATTCCGTTTATCTTATTTTTCATTTTCATGGATGTCCATCCAGTATTAACGTTTCTAGTCGCTAGTGTCTTCATTCCATTTAACACATATGCTTATGATGAGAAGGCAGAAACGAATATTCTATTAAATTCCTTGCCCTATACACGTAAAGAAATTATCGCATCACGTTATCTTGGCGCCATTTTCTATATGAGTATTGCGATCGTGCTGACAAGTGCTGCATTATTTGTGTTTGGGAAGCTGTTTTCGCTGTCAGATATTGCGATTGGTAGCGGGCTATTTTTATTGTTTGCGGCGTGCACATTTCCATTGTTTTATATCTTAAAGCCTGGCTATATCACAACGGCAGTGATTATTGGCTTTATCATTTTATCTGCTATGGGGCCACCTGTTGTGATCTATTTAGCAGAGCAATTCAGTGGGATCACTGATTTTATAATGAATTTATCAATCCCTATTTTATACACTGGGTCCGTTGTGCTGATTATGCTTATTTACTTGCTGTCTTGGGGGCTCTCTACTGCGATTTATCAGAGGAAAGTGTTTTAATTCAGCTAGAATACAAACAAATCATAATAAAGAATCATCCATTTTGAGGAAGTCCTTTTCAAAATGGATGATTCTTATTTTTTTGATTCATATGAAATTGACATCCAGTAGAAAACAGGTTATTGTTATTTAACATAATGTTAATTATTTTTAACATAATGTTAAATAAAACATCCTTTAAGAAAGGAATCTGAAATGGAAATTAAAAATAGAATGAAAGTATTACGGGCAGAAAAAGACTGGACACAAAAGGATTTGGCAGAGAAGTTAGGTGTGACTCGTCAAACTGTGGCAGCGATTGAAAATGGTAAATATTCTTTGTCTTTAAAACTAGCATTTCAAATTGCGAGAACATTTGAAGTTGATTTATATGACGTTTTTCAAGAGGTCGACAAGGAGGAACAACAGCGATGATGACAACAATCATACTTTATTCTCTGATTATCCTTTCTATCTTAAGTACGGTCTTTCAATTTAAGAAAAGCCGTGAATATAAACAGGATGAACGGGGCCAATTTATTTTAGCGAAAGCCGGAAGTTTTTCAATTGTAGGTGTGGCATTAGCCTATATATTGGCTGCTGTCATTCAAGCTTTTGTTCATGAATTATCATCTCCAACGGAATGGTTTTATATAGCGATTACGTTTATGTATGTATCAAGTGTTTGCGCAAATACCATTGGCATTATCTATTGTGAAAGAAAATACTAATCTTTTATCTGCGGATGCAAGCTAGGGTACTTCATCATGAAGGGAAGAAAAAATAATGAAAAAATTACTGAAAATAATGCTGATTGCTCTATGTACCATTCTGACTGTCTTGGTTGTATTTGTAGCCAGTGTTTATGTTGTTAATCTAATTAGTAAGGAAAGAGAACAGGGGAAAATAGAAGCTTATGGGCAAAAGGTCTTGGTGGATGGGAAGCAGATGAATGTGCTCATTCAAGGCGATGGGAAAGAAACGATTGTCCTTCTCCCAGGCTATGGAACTGCTTCACCCGTGCTGGATTTTGAACCGTTAGTCAAGGAGTTATCGCCAGATTATAGAGTCGTTGTGATTGAACCGTTTGGTTATGGTTTAAGTGACGACACAGATAAAGTAAGGACAAGTCAAAACATTGTGGATGAGATTCATGAATGTTTGCAGAAACTCAACATTAAAAAATATACGCTGATGGGTCATTCGATTTCTGGCATCTATGGATTAGAATATGTGAATCAATACGAAAAAGAAGTCCAAGCCTTTGTTGGAATTGATAGTAGTTTTCCTAAGCAGGAGGATGCAGATGAATTACCAGTCTCCAGCTTACAGCTGCTTCATCAATCCGGATTTTACAGATTGATAGTGAAAATGAATCCAGATCAACTAGTGATGCCTAAAGTAGATGATCAAACGAAAGCTCAGATTAAAATGCTGACTTTCCGAAATTTCTTGGATGAAAGCCAAGCTAGTGAGGCAGAAAACTTTAGAAACAATTTTAAAAACGCTCAACGCCTACATTTCCCTAAGAAGCTCCCTGTTGCTTTCTATCTAGCGGATCAAACGGAGAAAGAAACACCAAACTGGAAACCAATGCATGAAGAGCTGCTGAAAAATGTAGACCACGGAAAAGTCGTTACTTTCAAAGGCGGCCATTATTTGCATCATACGAAATCAAAAGAAATCGCAGATGATGTGAGGGAGTTTCTATCGAACAACGAGCGCTCACGTTAGCGTTTTTCCTCCTCAGCTGGACAGATGAAACATCGCAATTTTGATCAAAACGAGTGAACTGATTTGTTTTATGATCAAGAAGAGGTGAGGGAGATGATGTATAGTCGGGTGACGCAAGAGGTGATTTCTTATTTGGAGTCGCATTTGATGGATGAGCTGTCGCTGAGACAGGTGCATGAGAAAGTAGGATATTCACATTTTCATTTGCTGCGTGTATTTAAACGAGAAACCGGGCTGTCGATGGGGGAATATGTGCGGAAACGAAGATTAGCTACGGCTGCACAGCTTCTTTTGTATACGGATCAGGGGATTTTAGACATCGCTTTTTCGTTACAATTCCAATCGCAGGAAGCCTTTACGCGTGCTTTTAAGCATCTTTATTCTTTACCTCCCGGAATGTACAGGTCCATGATGAGAGACATGCAAATGAAAAAGGAGGAAGATTCGATGACAATACATGAAGCAGTACCTGGCTGGGGTTTGAGTGGTTCACATCCGCATATGTATGAGATGGGTGTTGATACAGCAGAGTTTCATACGGGAAAGCAATCAGGTGTTTTATCATCTAAAGAAGGCGTACAAGAAGGACAGTTTGCGACGATGATGCAGGGGTTTCAAGCAAAAGAGTATGTAGGCAAGCGGTTGAAGCTCTCTGCTTTCTTGAAAACAGAGAATGTATCTTCAGCAGGAATTTGGATGCGGGTAGATGACGGAAAGGGTGATACGGTGCAGTTTGATAATATGCAGAATCGACCTGTGACAGATTCTACGGAATGGAATCAATATGCGATCGTATTAGATGTTCCTACGCGCAGTGAATCCATTCATTTTGGAGTGCTACTCAGCGGTCATGGAACAGTCTGGGCTGACGGTTTTCGATTTGAGGAAGTGGATGAGAAAACACCTACAACGAATATGGTGGAGGCTTCGGCTCTGCCAGATGTGCCGATGAATTTGCATTTTGAGCTTGAGAAGACCGTGTGAGCGGTCTTTTTTTGTTGTATACAAATCTGCATGAACCGTTTATAATGAAAAATATAATTAAACATACCGACGGTCGGTATGTAAAAGGAGGCGTTTGAACTGGCGCGAAATAAGTATCCAGAAAAGACGATGCAGCAAATTTTGGACGTGTCGACAAAGTTGTTTCAGGAAAAGGGATTTGAAAAGACAAGTTTGCAAGATATTATCCATGAATTGAATATGTCTAAAGGGGCTATATATCATCATTTTAAATCGAAGGATGAAATATTACGCGGCGTGATGGATCGGCAGTTTCGTTATGCAACCGAGAAGCTTGAGGAGTTAATTGAGCATACGGAGGCAGTTCATGCGAAAGAGAAGCTGCAGCTTATCCTGGAGCAGCTTGTGGCAGACCCGCAGTCTCATTCGATTGATGGGATCTTGGTTGATCAGATGAAAAATCCGCAATTTGTGATTGAAGGCATGAAGACAGGTGTCAATCAGGATGCTTTGAGAATCAAACAGTTAATCATTGAAGGGATTGAGGATGGTTCGATGGAAACTGCGTTTCCTGGTGAAGTGGCAGAAGTATTTTTGCTTCTTGTGAATATATGGTTGAATCCCACCTTGTTTGTCCGCAATCATGAAGAAACGGTCCAGCGTTTGTGTTTTTTAAAGCAGATGATGAAGGGTCTTGGCGTGGATATTGTGAGTGATCTATTTATTCAAAAGGTGACAGCGCACTATGCTGAAATTGGCGGGTATGATCTGCCCGAAAAGTAAAGAATGCCAACTGATAGGAGGATGACGTATGATTCATTTTATGAAGGTTGAGCTAAGAAAAGGCCACATGAAGCAGTATATTCAAGCTAGTTTCATCGCGAGTATTGTGCTGCTAGTATTCATCTATTTTATTGCGTTTGCTGCAAAAATTGAACGCGAACCGGGTTTTCAGCAATATACGAATATTTATTTGTTAACGAGTACAGTATGGATGATCTTTTTTTCTATCATCACAGCTATGCTGTATTGGCGTGTAGGCAAGACTGTTTATCAGGAACGCACATCCAATTCAGTGAGATTCCTTTCTCATATGATATGGATGGTGTGCCTTTCAACGTTTGCGATGATGTGCAGTATCATTCCTTCGTTTGTTGTGTTTAGTGTGACTGAATTGTTTTTCCCTATTGTTCACGATACGCTGACGGCAGGTTCTCTGTTTCAATTGATGAAAACATTCTTTATGTTGATTGTTTGCGTTCAAGCGATTGGCATGATGGCGATGAGAATAGGCTTGAGCAAAAAATCTGTTTTGATGACCGTCCTGACTGCAATTGTTTTATGTGCTGTTTTAGGAAATGTATCACTCGCCATTTATGGCAATGATCAAATGAATCTCATCCTGTCAGGAGTGATGATTGCAGCAGTCCTCATTGTGATCTTGGAATTGTGGAGCCGCATCGGCCGGCTGCAAACGAGGTAATTCATGATGGGAAAAGGATGGAGACATGTGAAGCATACGGTTCAAATTGAAGAAGCAATAACGGAACTTTCGTTAAACTGGCTGGTGGGAGATGTTCGCCTTTATCACCATGATCATCCTTATTTATTGATGAAGCAGACCACCAATCACGTATTCCCCCATCGGTATTTACTGCATCATCAAGTGCAGGAAGGCAGGCTAGTCATTCAAGATAAAAGAAAACGAGCGATCAGCTTGGGGCTTCATCTTCATCAAACGAATTTGGAGATTTACCTCCCTCAGGCACAGTTACAGTCCTTGTCTATTCATTGTAAAGGAGCAAATCTATTCTTGGATGGACTGAAGGTGAAGAAGGCTGACTGCCAATTGATTTCTGGAAAGTCCATGTTTACGGGAGAAATCAAGCATCTGAGCTTGCAGACAGTGGGTGGATTTATCTCTAGTCAACAGCTCAACACGCAGACAATGAGCCTGCGTACTACTTCGTCAAAAGTGGAGATGGTAGGTGCTTTTTCAGATATTGATCTGAATTTAATAGGCAGAAGGGTACAGATACATTCAAAGGCCATGTTGCATTCGCTCAAATCGACGTCAACTGGATCATCTGTCAAAGTGGCAATTCCGGAAAATGATGGATTTATTTGTTATGTGAAGAAAAGATCAGGTACTTTTCACAATGACTTTCCTTGTGTTGATGATCAGGAGAGAATGGTTTATAAAAATGGAGGGAAAAGCTTTGAGGTCGATATAAGGGGAGGTTCTTTTCTATTAAGTGATGGTCATTGAAGCGATGATGATCCTCTGATTCGATATATCAATATAAAATAATTTGAATATATTTTTATGTCAGAATATTTTGTTAATAGTGTTTTCCTCAAAAAAACAATTGTTTTTTAAGGGTAGATTTATTATGATAATATACATCGAAAGATTGAAGATTTTGAATCAGAATGAAAATTCTGATTTTTTATTTTTTATGTTGTTTGTTGATGAGGGGGAATAGAAGTGGCTCAAAAGGAATTAAAGAGAGGGTTAAGTGCTCGTCATATTCAAATGATTGCGCTTGGCGGCACAATTGGTGTTGGCTTATTTATGGGGTCAGCTAAAGCCATTCAATGGACAGGTCCATCGGTTCTTCTCGCGTACGCAGTGTGTGGTATTTTTATCTTTTTTATTATGCGTGCGATGGGAGAAATGTTGTATCTTGAACCGAGTACGGGATCGTTTGCTACATTTGGGCATCAATATATTCATCCGCTTGCGGGGTATATGACAGCTTGGAGTAACTGGTTTCAGTGGGTCATTGTTGGAATGTCTGAGATTATCGCCGTAGGTGCTTATATGAAATATTGGTTCCCGGAGTTACCGGCGTGGATTCCCGGATTAATCGCCATGATCATTTTAGGTGCGGCCAACTTGATTTCGGTTAAGTCATTCGGTGAGTTTGAATTCTGGTTTGCGATGATCAAGATTGTGACGATTATTTTAATGATCATTGCAGGTTTAGGCATTATTTTCTTTGGGTTTGGCAATGGTGGAACAGCGATTGGTTTGTCTAACCTTTGGGCGCACGGCGGGTTCTTTACAGGTGGATTTAGCGGTTTCTTGTTTGCATTGTCCCTAGTGATTGCTGCCTATCAAGGGGTAGAGCTCATTGGGATTACTGCAGGTGAGGCGCAAAATCCGCAAAAGACGCTGACAAATGCCATCAAAAGCATCATCTGGCGTATTTTAATTTTCTATATCGGTGCGATCTTTGTCATCGTAACGGTGTATCCGTGGGATCAGCTGAATACGCTCGGCAGTCCATTTGTGGCGACGTTTGCGAAAATTGGAATTACGGCAGCAGCAGGTATTATTAACTTTGTTGTCATTACAGCAGCGATGTCCGGCTGTAATAGTGGAATCTTCAGTGCGGGACGTATGCTTTATACATTAGGTGTGAATGGACAGGCACCTGCTTTCTTCACAAAAATTTCGAAGAATGGTGTACCGTATTTTGGGACATTTGCTGTGCTGATTGGTTTAGCGGTTGGGGTGGTCTTAAATTATGTTTCTCCGCCAAACATTTTCGTTTATGTGTATAGTGCGAGTGTCCTTCCTGGTATGGTGCCTTGGTTTGTGATTTTAATTAGTCACATTGGCTTCAGAAAGGCGAAGGGGGCAGCGCTTGATCAGCATCCGTTTAAGCTGCCGCTTGCGCCATTTTCTAACTATTTGACAATCGGATTCTTGCTGATGGTGCTTGTGTTTATGCTGATTAATCAGGATACACGAATTTCTCTCATTGTGGCAATTGGGTTCTTGATTTTAGTGGCGCTTAGCTTTTTTGTATTTGGAATTGGTAAACGAAAACCGATTGAAACAGCTTCTTCTGATCAAACGGTGAAATAATCAAAAGCCTTGCGGAACAACCGCAAGGCTTTTGTCGTTTACAGAGAAGCTTTGACACGCTGAAAGACATCTGGAAAGTTGGTGAAAAGACCGGTGACGCCGTATTGTAGAAGACGTGTCATGTCTGCTTCGCTGTTTACCGTATATGGGTGAAGGAGGAGTCCGTGGCTTCTGACCTGCTGTACATTTTCAAGTGTCAAAGCTCTAAAATTTGGTCCGACCCCCACTGCATACGATTTGATGAAGTCGAGCTGATCATCTGTAATAGACGTCATTTGCGCTCTATCTAATAGCTGTACTTTTGGAAGCCTAGGGGCGAGTTTCTGCAATTTTAATAGACTTTCTTGGCTGAAAGATTGGATGATGACCTGCCCTTTTCTCGTATGTTTTCCAAGAAGATGATGTTTCTTTAAGACGGCCAATAGTTTTTCTTCCATTTGCGGATAGATGTCTGGTTTTTTGGTTTCAATATAATAATTTTCTCGTTTACCGAAGTAGCGTAATACCTCATCTAATGTGAGGACTTGCTGTCCAATAAAGTGGGCATTTTGTTTGTCGGGGTTGGCTTCGTTAAACCATGCACCGGCATCAAGCTGTTTGATTTCGGCAAGTGTGAGGTCTTTGACCCAGCCTGTTCCGTTTGTCGTCCGGTCAACCGTTTCATCGTGCATGACGATGAGGTGTCCATCCTTTGTCATTTGAAGGTCGAGTTCGAGGTAATCTGCATTCATCTTTGTGGCGAGCTTGTAGGAAGCTAGGGTATGCTCTGGGGCATACCCTGATGCTCCGCGGTGTGCAACGGTTAAAATGCGATCTGGAGATAAAAGATGTTCATGTGCCGATATGGTGGTCGGCACCCAACCAAAAGACAGTAAAGCAAAAGAGAGTAACACGAAAGCAAGTAATCTACTTTTCTTCATATTTTATCCTCCTTTTACGGTAACTGCCTCCATCATAAGAAATAGATGTAAAGGGCATGTTGGGCGGAGATGAATCTTTTATGTGATTTTCATTAAGCTTGCACTACGCGCTTTCCTGTATTCCATGTCATGGCGAGGAACACAATTGCAAGGATACAAGAACCAACTAGTAAAATGAAACCTCCTGTCCAGTCATAGTGATCGACGACGACACCCATCATGGCATTAGCGAAAGCAGAGCCGCCAATATATCCAAAGAATCCTGTCAACCCGGCAGCAGTGCCAGCGGCTTTTTTCGGAGCGAGATCAATGGCTTGCAGTCCAATGAGCATGACGGGTCCGTAAATTAAAAACCCGATGCTGATGAGGGCAATGTTATCAACCATTGGATTGCCAGCAGGGTTTAACCAGTACACAAGAACCGCAATTAATACGCCAATCATAAAGAGTACGCCAGCAGGTGCGCGGCGGCTTCTAAAGAAGCGGTCACTAATCCATCCGCACAATAATGTACCAGGGATGCCTGCATATTCATAAAGGAAATAAGACCAGCGTGAATGCTCTGGTGAGAATCCTTTTGCTTCTGTTAAATAGGTAGGTGCCCAGTCTACGACCCCGTAACGGACAAAGTACACAAAGACGTTGGCAATGGCGATATACCAAAGGAATTTATTGTTGAGTACATATTTAAATAAAATCTCTTTTACGGTTAATTCTTTTTCTTGATCTTCATATTGTTGTGCCGGATAGTCATTTCGGTATTCTTCGATTGGCGGAAGACCAGCGGATTGCGGGGTGTCCCGTACGAGAAGAATGATGACGAAGGAGACGATAATGGCGATGATGGCAGGGAAGAAAAAGATACTTTTCCACGTCGCAAACAGAACAATTCCTAATGTGATAAGCGGTGCAAGAATTCCCCCACCGATATTGTGAGCGACGTTCCAAATGGACATTTTTGTTCCACGTTCACTCACCGAAAACCAATGCGCCATCGTTCGTCCGCATGGCGGCCACCCCATTCCTTGAAACCAGCCGTTTAAGAACATGAATAAAAACATGATCCATACACTGGATGTCACCCATGGAAATGAGACAAATAGAATATTGATAAGAGCTGATAGAAAGAGTCCAGCGGCTAAAAAGTATCTTGGGTTACACCGGTCTGAGATCATCCCCATAATGAATTTACTAAAGCCATAAGCGATTGAAACAGCCGCCAGTACAAAGCCTAATTCACTTTTTGTGAACCCCTCTTCCTGTAAATAAGGGATGGCAAATGCGAAATTTTTGCGCAGCAAATAGTAGCCCGCATATCCGATAAAGATTCCCAAAAAGACTTGCAGCCGCAACCGTTTATAGGTTTCGTCTGTTTTGGCATCATCGAGCCTGTCGATATGCGGAGCTGGTTTAAACCATTTGAACATAAACATCCTCCTCTTGTAGATATGACTGAAACAAAAGTACGAGGTCTGTCTTTGATCTTGTACTTTTTCAGAGACAAAAGAATTGATAACGCTTTCTTTTGTACTCCCATCATATCGGATGGAGAAGATGTTTATGATGAGGCTTTTGTCATTATTTTGGAAGAACGGTTCATGAAGTGATGAAAAAAATCCGCACAATGGCGGATTTTTAATAGTGGTTAAATTGATACATCAATTTTTGCAGATTTCTTTAGTTGATCAATTTCTTTTTGTACTTCTTTTTGCTTTTCTTGAGATTCTAACTGCTTTTTGATTTGTGATTTGACGTCTTTGAAATCAGGTGCTTTTTGTTTTTGTTTTTTCATTTGTTCGGCGTATTGGTCATAGTACGCTTTGACGTCTTTTTCAGACACAGAGGCTGATTTAATTTCTTTGTCGACATATTGGCTGTATTTGATGCTGTCGGCAATATCACTTTTCAGCTGATCCATTGTCAGTCCGCTCTTTTTGAGTGCTTCTTCAAATTGAGCATTGTCTTTAAATTGTTTCTTTTCTTCTTTTAGCTGCTTATCGACTTGCTTGTCAGAGGCTTTATAGCCCTTCTTCTCAGCATCTTGCAGGATGAGCTCTTGACCTACTAGCGCATCAATGGTTTGCTTCTTGACAGCTTTTGCGCCTTCTTTAGATGTTGGGTCTTGTCCTGACTGCTGAAGTTGACCTTGAATGGTCGATAGGGCGCTATTGTATTCACTTCCTGTGATTTTATCTTTGTTGACGGTCGCAACGACCTTTTGATCATCAATTTTTTGTGCGTCTAATTTCTTTTGCATCTCTTCCATTTGCTTTTGCTGCTCTTTTTGGTCAGCCTGTGTTGTTTCCTTGCTTTTGGCTGAATCGTTTTGCTTATCCTGTTTCGCATCGTTTGATGAGCAGGCTGCAAGCCCCACTGATAACAGACAAGCAATGAGTGTATATGATACTTTTTTCAATTATTTTCTCTCCCTTCGGTATGAGAACATCTAGTGCGCATTCTAACCGTTTTAGAGGAAAAATAAAACCGTATAGACGAATTGTTAGCGGATTGACATGTTTTTTATCTGTTTGTCCTCATTTTGTCTTCTCATAGTCATCATATGACAGCTCAAGTTTGGAATAATTGTTCCATCGCTTCGTCGAGATTGGTGATCGGCTGGCGGCAGCTGTAGTTTTCACAAATATAGACCGTCGTGCTGTCGTTGATCGTTTTGTAATCTTTTGCAAAAGGTGCGAGCCTTGCTAATTCTTGCCCTGTTTCGGCAGTTAAAATGAGATCAAATGGCATGAATCGTTTTTGCAATGCTTGTAGAAGCTGTTCTTTTTGCGGATCGCCCTTTTTCCCGAGAATAATGATTTCTCGTTTTACGGCATATTGGCTTAATAGTCCTTTTAAAAAGGCGGTATGTCCGCTTGGATAGGAAGAGACATCGACGTAAAAGGCGCTGAACATCTTCTCTAGTGTTTCGATCCAGTCTTGACGTCCGATCATTCTGCTTAGTTTCAGAAGCTGTTGGAATGCAGTGCTGTTACCAGACGGCATGGCCCCGTCGTATACTTCTTTTTCACGAACAATAAGCGCTTCTGCATCTGAGCCTGAGAAGAAAAAGCCCCCGATTTGCTCATCCCAAAACAGTTCAAACATATTTTCAGCAACGGCTCTTGCTTTTGTCAGCCAATCTAGGTCAAAGGTCGCTTCGTATAAAGACATATACGCTGTTAGCATGTGCGCATAATCCTCGATAAAGCCTAGATGCTTTACGTCCCCTTCTCTGAAGCGGACCATGAGGCGTCCCTGTTGGATGAGGTGTGTTTCGAGAAAAGACATCGCCTGTTTTGCCATGCGTATGGCCTCTTTTTCATGAAAGACACTCCCTGCTTTGGCAAGTGCGGAAATCATCAGCGCATTCCACGAGGTGAGTACCTTGTCATCGATTAGCGGTGCAGGCCGCTGCTGTCTTACAGTGAGTAAGATGTGTCGAGCGGATTGCAGTTTGGAATGAAGGGTTTTGTCGTCGATTGAAAAAGCTGCTTTGATGTCATCAAATGAGGTGGAAATAGTATGAGGGATGTTCTGTCCTTCAAAGTTCCCTTCCTCTGTGATGTGGTAGACCGCACAAAATAAAGTGCCGAGGTCATCGCCTAAATGGGTCATGATCTCCTTTTTTGTCCAAACGTAATATTGCCCTTCCTTTCCTTCTGAATCGGCATCGATTGCCGAATAAAAAGAGCCATCACGATTCATCATGTCTCGTTTGATAAATTGAATGAGGTCTTGGACAAGCTTTTCGTACTCAGGGTGTTGAGTGATTTGATAGGCTTCGGTGTAGGCATCTATCAGCAAGGCGTTATCATACAGCATCTTTTCAAAATGCGGCACAAGCCATTTTTCATCGGTTGAATACCGAGTAAATCCAGAACCAATATGATCATAAATACCGCCGTTTGCCATACCGTTTAACGTTTTTGTGACAGCATATAACGCATTTTCTTGCCCTGTCCATTCAAAATAACGCATGAGAAACGTGAGCATATGAGGCGCAGGAAATTTAGGCGCAGAACCGAAGCCGCCATACAGCGTATCAAAGCTGCTCATGAGCTGATAATAGGCTTTGTGAATCGACTCCTGAGTGAGCGTATTTTCTGTCTGCCCTGCTGCCTTGATCCGCAAATTATTTGTTGCCTTTTCTGCCAATGATTCAATATGATCTCGGTCGTTGTGATACGCATCCAGCAATTGCGTCAGTGCTTCAATGAAGCCAGGACGGCCGTAAGCACTTCTTTTTGGAAAGTATGTCCCCGCATAAAAAGGCTTTTGATCAGGCGTGACAAACACGTTGAGCGGCCAGCCGCCTTGCCCAGTCATCATCTGACAAACGGACATATACATCGAGTCAATGTCTGGACGCTCCTCACGATCGACTTTGATTGAAATGAAATGCTCGTTTAGGATGTCGGCGACTTGTTGATCTTCAAAGCTTTCGTGTGCCATGACGTGGCACCAGTGGCAAGTGGCATAGCCAATGCTGACAAGCACCGGTTTATTTTCACGTTTCGCTTTGTCGAATGCTTCTTGCCCCCACGGATACCAGTGTACTGGGTTGTGGGCGTGTTGAAGGAGGTAGGGTGATTTTTCCGTGATGAGTGGGTTGGGTGTTTGGTTGTTTGGCATGGGAGATCACCTACTTTCTATTTCTTTATAAAGGTATGTTTATATTCATCACAAAAGATTTGCATCATCTATGTCTTTTTTCAATTGTGTTACACTTGAAAACTATCTACCCGAACTAAAGGTTGGCTAAAAATTCAACTGATTTATCAAAACTGTTTGAGTTAAAAAAATGTATTTTCTTTTTAGGGAAGTACGCTCTAATTCTTTCAGAAATTGACTCTTTTTTATCTAATTCATAAATACCATACGCGATAACTTCAACTTTAGATTTGTTAATTGCATCTACTATATGTTTGTCCGCAGAATCACTTAAATCATGTCCATAAATAGTTAGATGTCCGTCTATTTCTGATAGTGCTTCGTGACAAAACCTTAAATATTTATTTGACTGAATTTGCTCTAACTTATCTTCCCAATTGCCCTCTGAAACATAGAGCGGTATATTATTATTTTCCATAGAATCAATGACTGCATCAATTAGGTATTTCTGATTATTTTTTTTAACTTTTTCAATTAAGTCTACCTTATTAACAAAAATGTGTAGTCCGCCATGTAAATAATATAAGTTTAAGGAATTGGTATTTTTTGAAGGTGCAAAATTTAAGAAATCTAATCCATTCAATCTGAAAAAATCATTGATTGCCCTTTCTTTTTTAGACAATTTAATATGTAACCAATAAGGTATAAGATCATAATTAGTTGTGAAGATACTCTTTTTAAATATATTAAACGTATGATTAGCTCCGATTTTACTATATAACTGTCTATCAAAATTATTGGGGTGAACATTTGCAACTCCATTTATTAATGCCTGTTTAACATTTTCATAACTGTACGAAAGTTCTTCATTATTATGATTGAATATTTCATTTATACTTATAGCTCGCTTTAAGTTCTCTAAGACATACTCAAAGTTTGTTGTTTCTAATTCACTAAATAATAATCTATCTTGTTTTTTGAGTGACTCCTTTTGGTTATCATATAGTGATTTATAATTAAAGTCCTGCCAAATGCCAATTGAAAAACCATTCCCAATAAGTAAGTGATCAGTTTTTATTCTTTTAGTTTCGTATAAATCTTGAAAGCTTTCAATCATCGATAACTCTCCTCTTCTTTGGAGCCATTTTTATTATTATTGTAACAGAAGCATTTCACTTATTCCCAAAAATTTCATATAAAGCTCTTATGAATAATTTTCTGGTTTAATTTCTTCCAAAACAGCATTACTTGACATATCGGTATTTCTAGATATACAATGTCTGCCATGGAACCTATTGATGTGTTTAAGGCATTATCGAATGAAACAAGGTTGAATATTTTAAAGTGGCTCAAGGAACCAGAGAAGCATTTTCCTAAGCAAGGCGCTCATTTACCGAAGGAGGTTAGTTATAAGGGGGGCGTTTGTGTTGGGGATATTCAAGAAAAGGCGCAAATTTCTCAATCAACGGTCTCTAGCTACTTACATTTGATGCAAAAGGCTGGTCTGCTTGAATCGGTACGGCATGGACAATGGACATACTATAGACGAAATGAAGAATTTATCCAACAGATCGGACAATATATGAAAACAGAGATCTAAAGGATGTGTGATTTCTGTTTTTTTCTATTCTATATATCTGTTTATCTAGATATATAAATATATGAATAAAAGGAGATTTGATGATGCGTTTAATTTTTTATGTGCTTGCACTATTAGCGGGTGCGGCACTTAGTTTTGAAGGAGCCATCTATGCGGAGCTTGGGAAGTCGATCGGACAGTTAGAAACGAGTTTTTATAACTTTTTTGTCGGTTCAATTATTATGGGGCTATTGTGGCTCTTTTTTGGCAAAGGTGACCTTTCCTATACGTTGAAGGCACCAAAATGGTCGCTACTTGGCGGAGCGATGGGGGTTGTGTATTTAACGTCTATTGTGGTGAGTGTTCCATTCGTTGGTGTGGGGGTAACGATGGTCGCTGTCATTATTGGTCAGCTGTTGATGAGTATGGTGATTGAGCATTTTGGCTGGCTTGGGAGTCAGAGAACGAGAGTAAACAAAGAGAAGGTATTTGCGGTCATTTCGATGATCATTGCCCTTATTCTTATTCATTAGGAGGAAAGTCGATATGGCATTATTGTTAATTTTATTTACTTTAATCGGAGGCATTACGTTAAGTGCGCAATCTTCCATAAACGGTACGTTTAGCAGGAGAGCGGGTACGATTGAAACGACCTTTTTGACCTTTTTAACGGGTACGATGTTTTTAATCATTCTGATTTTATTCTTTGGGAGCGGCCATCTGTTGAATCTCTTGCATGCGCCGAAGTGGCAGTTGAGTGCGGCTTTTCTTGGAACGGCTTATTTAATTCTGACAGTGATCGCTGTTCCGAAAATCGGTGTCATTGCTGCGAATATTGCGGGGATTGCTGGGCAGCTTGTCATTGGAATGGTCATTGATCATTTTGGCTGGTTCCATAGCTTGGTGATTTCACTTGATCTCAAACGCATATTGGCATTGTTCTTTATGCTGATCGCTCTTTATTTTATTTACAAAGGAAATAAGCGCTCTCGAGAGGAAGCGAGTGCTTAAAGAAAACGTGCTGCTGCGACATTTGCTCTCAGCAGCTCTTTTATACTGATTCATCATGTTTGACTAAATACCTATCAGGGTATACTATCTGATCATAGGGAAAAGAGAAAGGAGTGTTAAACGTGGAGTATAATCAGCAGATGAAGAACCGTCTTCGCCGGATTGAGGGACAGATTAAAGGGGTTCTTGCGATGATGGAGCAGGGAAAGGATTGCCGTGAGGTGGTGACGCAGCTATCTGCATCACGCAATGCCATTGATCGGGCGATGGGTGTGATTGTGAGTACAAACCTTGAACAATGTGTCCGTGAAAGTCTTGAGCAAGGCAAGGATACAGAGGGGCTTGTCAAAGAAGCGGTTGAGCTCTTGGTGAAAAGCCGGTAAGAAATTCCTCAGCCTTTGGAGGTTGACGAATTTTTTTACTTGTTATAATATACCCTTACCGGTATGTGTATATATTTTTTGTTTTTAGTATACCCCTATGGGTAATTGATATAAGGAGGAGCATGATGGAAGAACAAAAGAAACGAACGACAATTGTTTTATTTAGTGGAGATTATGATAAAGCGATGGCCGCTTATATTATTGCAAATGGCGCAGCAGCTTATGATCACGAGGTGACTATTTTTCATACTTTTTGGGGGCTGAATGCCTTGCGTAAGGAAGAGATGGTGCCACTGAAGAAGGGATTTTTAGAAAAAATGTTTGGCAAAATGATGCCGCGCGGCGCTGATCGAATGGGGCTGTCAAAGATGAATTTTGCAGGAATGGGACCGAAGATGATCAAGCATGTGATCAACAAACACAATGCCATGACCCTGCCGCAGCTCATTGATATGGCGAAGGAACAAGAGATCAACCTCGTGGCATGTACGATGACGATGGATCTCTTAGGGCTGCAGGAGAATGAATTATTAGCAGACATTCAATATGCCGGTGTGGCAGCGTATTTAGCAGAGGCAGAAATCGGGAATGTGAACTTATTTATCTAGGGGGGTGTCCATACATGATTCAAATGCTTTTGCTCATCATTGTGATCGCTTTGCTTGTGAGCCGTTTTCTTCCCGTACGGGGTGTGAAACAAATGGACGCAGCTCATCTGAAACCTAAATTGCATAGTCGGCATCAACAGCTGATAGACGTGCGATCACCTTTAGAGTTTCAAACAAATCATATAAAAGGATTTCAAAATATCCCCTTATTCCAGTTAAAGGAACGAGCGCATGAGCTTGAGAAAGACAAAGAAGTGTATGTGATCTGCCAAAGCGGGATGAGAAGTATGCAGGCGGCTAAATTGTTAAAAAACAGGGATTTACCCACATTACGAATATCAAGGGTGGCATGAATGCTTGGCGATTATAGGTATAAATAGGCTTTAAAATATACCCCCACCCCTATAAAAGGAGGAAAAACAATGCAGCAACCAACAGCAATTCTAGATGCAAAAGGATTGGCATGCCCAATGCCCATTGTCAAAACGAAAAAACAAATGAATGAGCTCTTGCCAGGAGATGTGCTTGAAGTGCAAGCAACCGATAAAGGGTCTACAGCGGATTTAGCAGCTTGGTCAAAAAGCGCCGGTCATGAATTTTTAGGAACAAAAGTAGAAGGACAGGTGCTTCATCATTTGATTCGTAAAGGCGGAGCGAAACAGGAGGAGGAGCAGTCAACGATTTCGGAAATGTCGTTGAACATGTTTCAACAGAAGGTAAAAGAAGATCAGTCATTGTTTATTTTAGATGTACGAGAGCCAGATGAATACGAAGCGGGTCATATTCCAGGAGCTGTTCACATCCCTCTCGGTGAGGTGGAACAACGTGCTGAAGAATTGAACCGAGAGACGCTCATTTACCTCATCTGTCATTCAGGTAGAAGAAGTGAATTAGCCGCACAAAAGTTAAAAGAAAAAGGATTCCATCAATTGATCAATGTAGTGCCAGGCATGAACAGCTGGACAGGAGAGATTGAAAAATAGGAGCTGAATGAACCAATGACTGTAAAAGCAATGACAACAGAACAGTTAACAAAAAAGATTATCAACAAAGAGCCGATCTTTTTGTTGGATGTACGAAACGAATCAGATGTGCAGGACTGGAAAATTGAAGGGAAAGCCGTTGAATATTTAAATGTGCCTTACTTTGAGCTTCTTGATGGCGTAGAGGATATGGTGGAGAATATACCGGATGACCTAGATGTACTGGTCGTTTGTGCGAAAGAGGGCTCTTCTATTATGGTGGCAGAGATGCTGTCAGAGGCAGGCAGAACGGTCCATTATTTGCAAGGCGGCATGAAGGCATGGAGTGAGCATTTAGAGCCAGTGAAGATCGGTGATTTAACTGGCGGTGGAGAGTTGTACCAATTTGTGCGAATGGGCAAGGGGTGCTTGTCCTATATGATCATGTCGAATGGGGAAGCTGCGATTATTGATGCGGCTAGAATGACGGAGGTCTATACGCAATTTGCTAAAAAACATCAAGTCACGGTGACGCATGTGTTTGATACGCACCTTCATGCGGACCATATATCTGGCGGGAAAAAGCTGTCTGAACTGACTGGTGCTATCTATTGGCTACCGCCAAAAGACGCCGAAGAGGTGACATTTGATTACAATCACCTTGAAGAAGGACAGCGTGTGACGATTGGAGCGACGGAGATTGATATTCATGCCCTTTATTCACCGGGCCATACGATTGGTTCAACCTCTTTTATCGTAGACGGCCGTTACCTCCTTTCAGGTGATATTTTGTTCATTGATTCGATCGGAAGACCTGATCTAGCCGGTATGGCGGAGGACTGGGTAGGTGATTTGAGAGAAACCCTTTATACACGATATACGGCGCTTTCGGCAGAATTTATTGTGCTGCCTGCACATTTTATGATCGTGGATGAGCTGAATGAAGACGGGAGCGTTTGGAAGGAGCTAGGCGCTTTGTTTGAAGAAAATCACGGACTCAACATTGAAGATGAAGACGTATTTAGACAAATGGTCACGCAGGATCTCCCTGCACAGCCAAACGCTTATCAAGACATTCGGTCTACCAATATGGGGAAGCTGCATCCAGACGAGGAAGCGCAGCGAGACATGGAAATTGGTCCAAACCGTTGTGCGATTCGATAATGTTCAATAAAATAAAGAAGCGAGGGATGATCAGATGACATCAGATCACATTTTAGACGTAACCGGGCTTGCATGCCCGATGCCAATTATTCGGACGAAGAAAAAAATGAACGACTTGGCAGAAGGTCAAGTATTAGAAATACATGCAACAGATAAAGGAGCTAAAGCTGATTTGGCTGCATGGGCTAAGTCAAGCGGACATGAATTGATCACGCAGACGGATGAAGGGCATGTGCTGAAGTTCTGGGTGAGAAAAGGGTCCTAAAGGGGAGAGGGGTATCTATGAGGGAGCCCCTTTTCCTTTTGCAAAGGAGGAGACCAGCGTGGATTTTGCATTTTTCATTACTTTATTTATCATCGGATTTATTGGTTCCTTCTTATCAGGAATGGTCGGAATAGGAGGATCGGTGATCAACTATCCCATGCTGCTTTATATCCCGCCTCTTGTCGGAGTGATGGCATTATCGGCACACGAGGTTTCAGGGATTGGTGCCATTCAAGTCCTATTTTCGACACTCGGCGGTGTGCTGGCGTATCGAAAAAGCGGATTTTTACATCGACCATTGATTTTATATATGGGGAGCAGTATATTGGCAGGGAGTTTATTAGGCAGCTATTTATCACATTTCCTTCCAGAGAAAGGCATCAATGTAGTCTATGGTCTGCTTGCCATTGTCGCTGTTATTTTAATGCTTTTTCCGAAAAAAGGTCAGCAGGCAGAAGCGGATGGAGAGGTGACCTTTCATAAAGGACTGGCGGCTGGTATTGCCTTTGTGATCGGAAGTGTATCGGGTGTATTAGGTGCAGGCGGTGCCTTTATTTTAGTGCCGGTGATGCTATCGATTCTCAAAATCCCTGTGCGGATGACGATTGCCTCGTCTCTGGCGATTACGTTTCTCTCTGCAATCGGCGCATCGGCTGGGAAAGTGCTGACTGGTCAAGTCATGTTCTTGCCTGCGCTTATCTTAATGGTAGCCAGTTTGATGGCCGCGCCGATTGGGGCGAAAATTGGCCAGAAAATCAATGCCGTTTATTTGCAATGGGCGCTTGCCGTGATGATTACAGCCACAGCGATCAAAATCTGGGTGGATTTATTATAAGAAAAAGACCAACAACTGAGAGCAAGGGCTCTTTTCCATGTGTTGGTCTTTTTTATTTCATGTCATCGTGCTCGATATATGTTTCAAGTGCAGGGTGGTACTCTTTTTGATAATGAAGATTGGGGCATGTTTTCACGACTTTGCCTTGCAAGGCATTGGACTTCGAGACATCTAATGCTGTTTTACATTTTGGACAGCGTTCGTTAAAAATTGAGAGCCAGCGCTTCATAGATCACCACTCCAGTTAAAGTCTTAAAAACCGATTATATTAATATGAATTATAGGGGATTGTGTGAAGGAGGTCAATGGATATTTGGCTCTTTTTAACAAAAAAGAAGCATCGTATAAGATGCTTCAGCGTGTAGACAAATCCTCGCATTCTTTGTCAGCCCTGCATGCTGGCGCTCATGATTTTTAATTTCGCTTCGCTCAAGTGTTCTTCCTTCCTAGAGTCCGAAGTCTTTCCGTCACGCTGAAAAGAAGACAAAGGGCTAAAATAAAGTTCATTTTAGCCCTTGTCAACAATTTGAAGCATGATTAGTAGGCTTTTGCCCAGAACACCATATCAGAAGCAGGTTTCCCGCAGCAGACACATGTGTCAGAAACGGATTCTTGTTCAAACGGGATACAGCGTGATGTCGCTCCTGTTCTCTCTTTGATGTCGTTTTCGCAGTCTTCATCACCGCACCACATGGCTTTGATCAACCTGTTTTCTTCGGTAAGAAGCTGCTCGATGTCTTCGATTGTGTGGGCGTTTGATGTTTTTTCATGTAATCGTTCTTTTGCTTTTTCGTACATCGTCTGTTGAATGTCTTCAAGCGTGGACGTGATGGTTTGTTCAAGTGCATCTAACGTGACGGCTTGCTTTTCACCTGTGTCTCGTCTTGCGAGCATGACCTGGCCTTTTTCCATATCCTTTGGTCCAACTTCTACGCGTAATGGGATGCCCTGCATTTCACATTCGTTGAATTTCCAGCCAGGCTGTTTATCACTTGCATCGATGTCAGCGCGTGCGATGCGGGCGAGTCGATCCTTTAATTCATAGGCATGATCGAGGACACCTTCTTTATGGGAAGCAATTGGCACAACACGTACTTGGGTTGGCGCAATGTTTGGCGGCAGGACAAGTCCTCTGTCATCGCCATGCACCATGATCATAGCGCCAATGATTCTTGTGGTGAAGCCCCATGATGTTTGCTGGACATGCTCTAATTTTCCTTCTCGATTTAAAAATTCAATGCCAAACGCCTTGGCAAATCCGTTGCCGAAGAAGTGAGAAGTGGCGGTTTGCAGGGCTTTTCCGTCATGCATCAAGCTTTCAACCGTATAGGTGAAGCGAGCGCCAGCGAATTTTTCTTTCTCTGTTTTTCTTCCTTTAATGACAGGGATCGCTAGAAGCTCTTCACAAATAGACGCATAGACATGGAGCATTTTTTCTGTTTCTTCAATCGCTTCTTGCTCAGTCTCGTGACAAGTGTGCCCTTCCTGCCAGAGGAATTCAAGGGTTCTAAGGAATGGACGTGTTGTCTTTTCCCAGCGGACGACATTGGCCCATTGGTTATATAGCTTCGGTAAATCACGATAGGAGTGAATGATGTTTTTATAATGCTCGGCGAACAGCACTTCAGAGGTTGGTCTGACGCAGAGTCTTTCTTGTAATTCCGAATCACCGCCATGAGTCACCCACGCCACTTCAGGAGCAAAGCCTTCGATATGATCCTTTTCTTGCTGGAGAAGGCTTTCTGGGATAAAGAGCGGCATATAGACATTCTCGTGACCCGTTTCTTTGATTTGACGATCAAGTTCGTCGCGAATATTCTCCCAAATTTTAAAACCGTATGGCTGAATAATCATACTGCCTCTAACGCTTGAATAATCGACGAGACGCGCCTTTGTGACAACATCTGTATACCACTGGGCAAAGTCGTCTTCCATGCTTGTAATTTTCTCAACAAATTGTTTCTTTGACATTGCAGGTTCCTCCTTTTTAAAAACAAAAAAGCTGTACTTTAAGTTAGGGACCATTCCTGGTGGTACCACCCTAATTTAAAGCACAGCTTTACACTCGATCATGATAACGGTATGAACCGCTGTATGAAACAGAACTAAATCGGCAGGTTCACTTGAAGATGTCAGTAGGAACTTCTCAGCACCGTTCCCTCTCTGGTAAAGATCGATTCAAGCTACTATTCCAGATCTACGTTGATCCTTGTTCGTTGATTTTTCATCAGTTTACCTGTAAATGGGGGAGAAAGCAAGTTGGTCCGCAAGTTCATTTCATGCCTTTCTGAGGTCGTTTATGTCGAAGAGCCATTGGCAAACATTTTCTATTTTTGCAGCTTGCACGTTATGGAAGGCTATGCTAATATATTTGAAGAAAAAAATAGACTTGTATAACCTCAATAATATGGTTTGAGGGTTTCTACCAGGATCCGATAAATCCTGATTACAAAAGCGCGCTTTCCTTTTTTGTAATCAGGGTTTTTTTGTTTGTCTGCACCCTGTATCAAAAGTGAAAGCCATGATATAGAGAAGGGATGTTAGACATGAACTGGAGAGTTTATTTATTAGCTGTTTCTACTTTTGCGGTTGGATTAGTTGAGCTTGTGGTCGGGGGCATTTTGCCAAGTTTAGCAGAGGATCTCAATGTGTCTCTTGCGACAGCTGGGCAGCTGATCACGGTATTTGCGATTGTGTATGCTATTTCAGCACCGGTGCTACTGACCGTCACAGCCAAAATCGAACGAAAGCGTCTGTATTTAATCGCATTATTGGTCTTTACATTAGGCAATGTATTCACATATTTTAGTTCTACCTTTGCCCTTGTCATGATCTCAAGGGTCTTGATTGCCATGAGTACAGCGCTTGTTGTGGTGCTATCATTGACGATTACCGCCAAGCTGGTGGAACCGGCGCATCGAGCGAAAGCATTAGGTCTGATTTTTATTGGGATTAGCTCATCACTTGTTCTCGGTGTACCGATCGGTATTTTTATTACAGAGAGCTTTGGCTGGAGAGTGATGTTTTTAGGAATCAGTATTCTGTCAGCGATATCGATGGTGCTCATTTATTTTCTATTGAAGAAAATGCCTGTTGAAAAAGTCACACCGCTTAAAGAACAAATTCGTTCTTTAGGGCATCCGAAAATTTTCAGTGCGCATTTGATTAGCTTGTTCATGCTTGCTGGTCATTATATGCTGTATTCTTATTTCACGCCATTTCTGATGGAAGCTCTGCATATGACTCCGTTTTGGATTAGTATTTGTTATTTGGTCTTCGGGCTTGCGTCGATTGGCGGGAATGGGTTTGGCGGCTGGCTGAGTGACAAACTAGGATCAGGAAAAGCCATTTTGCTGGTGACAATCGCGTTTGCCATTGTGATGTTTATCCTTCCTTATACAGCAGGAGTGTTTATGCTCTTTATGGTGATGGTTGTCCTATGGGGTGCTCTTAGCTGGGCACTGACACCTGCTTTGCAGAGCTATTTGATTCAAACAGACCCTGTGACGTCTGATATTCAGCAGAGTTTGAATACATCCGCTTTGCAAATTGGGATTTCCATTGGATCAGCCGTGGGTGGCGTCATGTTTACAATGACCGGTTCATCCGTTGACTTGGCTAAATTCGGCGCTATTTTTGTGCTGATTGCCTTTAGCTGTGCAGTGATTTCATTAAAGAGACCGCCGCTTTATATGGATCGAGGGCATCACGCTGAATAGAAGAGAATAAGAACGTTTTCGTGTTAGTTAGCTGCCTCATCATAGGCAGCTTTTTATTTTTTGAAAACCACACCTTCGCTTTTACCAGTAATGACTTCTTCTCCATGCTGATTGATATAACGGGAAAAAAGGTGGACACGATGGTATTTTTCAAGGGGTTCTACCTTGGTGACGGCCATCTGACAGGTAATCGTGTCACCTGTATAAACAGGGCGTATGAAGGTACATGTCATCTCTTGACCGATAAAATGAAACTGACCGCCAAGTTTCGTGGCTAGACTTGCTGTGAGAAAACCGTGTACCATGAGCCTTCCTTGATCATCTAGCTCGGTATGATGTTTGCCAAGATCACCTGTCATGTTTCCAAATTGAATCACATCTTCATGCGTATAGGTTTTGCTTGTTTGAAATTGATCGCCTGGTCGAACCATCTGTTTTTTCAGCTCCTTTTTTTAAATGTACCAAAGGAGTGAATGAATGTACATTCATTTTTGTGGTGAGATGTTGGAAGCAAAGAAGAGACAGGATGCCTTTCTTTGCCCTTGATAAGTCAGGAAAAATGTCATCGTCTATTCAAAAACTACCATTTCTCCAATTGGTTGAAATCCGGCACGCTGATAGATATGTTTGCCGTCATTTGAGGCTTGTAACATCACACACTTTTGTTTGTTATCTGTCTGGGTCAGAAGGTAATGAAACATGTCACTGCCAAGTCCTCTTCCGCGGTGTTCTGCCTTTGTGATGACATCATAAATACCGTAGCTGTCTGCTGTTTCGATCAATAAGCCCGTTGTGACCGGTTTGTTGTGTTCATATCCAACGAACATGCGGGTACTCGGGTGTAATCGTTCAATCGAAAAGCGCTGGAAATAGCTGTTTAAAGAGATTGCCTCAGGTGATCCTTCGAAAAGTTCGGTAAATAAATGTTGATAATCGAGAAAAGTTTGATCGTCAGTCACTTCCTTGATCGTAAGCGATTGAGAGGTCCTTTGATCGATGTCGTTTGTATGTTCAAGCATCATGATGGTATTGCGTTCCACTTCTTGAAGCCCATATTTCTGCATGATATTCGACCAATCGGGGTGGAGCAGGCTTTGAGTGATCCATGTGCTGAATGTTAGTTGCTGTTGCTGCATTTGTTCGATGGCAGCTTCCACTTTTTGTTGATCTTGTATGTGCGCTGAAATGGGTAATAACAAATTGAACGTGTCAGTTGATATATGCGTGTTTGATAGAACGAAATCTTCCGTTGATAGGAACGATCCGTTTACAACAGAAGAAAACAAATTTATTTTTTCTTCTAACTGGCGAATGGCCATTTGCTGCTCTGTTTTCATTCTCTCACCTTCTTTTTTTGATTGAGGGTTACCTATCATAAATAATAGCAAAGAAAAGGAAATTGTGCGGTCTCTTGTAATCTAGTAAAAAAGGTCTCTTATTTATCAGGTCTGATGACCCATTCTTTTCCTCATCCCCACATTTCTTTTGACTCCTTTATTGATTATTAGTACCATTTTATTAACCAGTTAAGAGTGGAGGTTCAGATGGAAACAAACGAGCAGATTGTCTTAAAAGCGATTCAAGATTTGATTATGCATAGGGAAAAGAAACGGAACGATCCAACAGATCCACTGATTACCACGACTGATACACTCAAGCAAGATTGGACACTTACACAGCTTCATATTTTATCTATGATTCAAGCAAACCCTAATGAATCCAATAATACATTTCTTTCACAACAACTAAAACTATCAAAACCAGCTATTACAAAGGCTGTGAAAAAGCTCATCGAAAAAGGCATGGTCGACTATTGCCACCGGCAAGGTGACAAGAAATCCGTCTATTATTCACTGACAGAGGAAGGCACACAGCTTGCGGCACTGCATGATGAGCTTCATGAACAGGCAGTCTCCTCCTATTTAGAATTCCTCCATGAATTTAATGAAGACGAACTACAGGTTATTGAGCGCTTCTTAAAGGCTTGGAAGGAAAAGATATAAATAACGGGCCGAAAGCTTTCTATAAACTAGATGCTTTCGGTTTTTTTATGGTAAAATTAACATATATTGACGTTATTCGTGATGATGATTGAGGGAGGGAACCGTGTTGGTGGAAGAGATGATGGAAAATTTTAAAAAATCTATTTTTATCATGCCGTTCGTCGGATTGTTTGTCAGCTTGCTATTATTTGTTTATTTTTTTGGAGTGACAGGAGTTGAAGGGTCCATTTGGGCGGCTGTTTTGTATTGTGCTCTGCCCTTTCTGATGTACACGATACTCTGTTTGCCTTTATGGATTTATTTTAAAGTCAGCAAAAAACGTTCAATACATAGAAATGAGGAACATACATGATCGTTGTTAGCGCTTGTCTTGCGGGATTAAAGGTCCGTTATAATGGCAGCCATCGATTAGATCAACGTATCGAGGAGCTTGTGCAGGAAGGAAAGGCGGTAACAGTTTGCCCTGAGCTGCTTGGCGGTTTCTCTACACCAAGACCTCCCGCTGAAATTATTGGTGGAGATGGTCATGATGTCTTACGGGGACAGGCTGCTGTTGTTGATGTTCATGGAACAGATGTGACAGAGATGTATGTAAATGGTGCACAAGCCACGCTTAAGCAGGTTCAGACTCTTGGCGCAACATCCGTCGTGTTAAAAGAGTACAGCCCTTCTTGCGGAAGCCGGATGATCTATCGGGGAGAGTTTAACGGGAAGACAAAGGCTGGGAACGGTGTGACGTCTGCCTTGCTGAAACAGCATGGGATTCAAGTATTCTCTGAGGAGGATGATTGGACCTCGCTGTTTGTATAGGGATAAGTAGAAATCTATTTAATTAAAAAACAAATATATTTACATAAAAATTTTGTGTTGTTAGTATGTGGAAAATGAAATTAGATCATAGTAGCCCTTGCATGGTCTATTTTCATGCATGATCTTTCGCACATTCGGGTATAGTGCATGGTAAGCAAAAATGAAGCGGAGGTTTGTTTGATGAGTGGATTAACAGATACAGTCACATTAGCAAACGGAGTGAAAATGCCGAAGCTTGGCTTTGGTGTATGGCAAGTAAAAGATGGGGATGAGGCTGTAAATGCAGTCAAAGACGCACTAGAAGCGGGCTATCGCAGTATAGATACAGCAGCGGCCTATCAAAATGAAGAAGGTGTTGGCAAAGCCATTCAGCAATCAGGCATCTCTCGCGATGATCTGTTCATTACGACAAAAGTGTGGAATAGTGATCAAGGATATGAGTCAACGCTTGAAGCCTTTGAAACGAGTATGAACAAACTTGGTCTGGATGTATTGGATCTTTATTTAATCCATTGGCCGGTTGAAGGCAAATATAAAGAAACGTGGAAGGCGCTAGAAAAGCTGTATAAGGATGGCCGCGTGAAAGCCATTGGCGTATGTAACTTCCATCAGCACCATTTAGAAGATTTATTAGAAGAGGCAGAAGTGGTACCAATGGTCAATCAAATTGAGCTGCATCCGAAGCTGACGCAGGAGCCTTTACGTGACTACTGCAAGGCAAAAGGCATTCATGTAGAAGCATGGTCGCCATTAGGCAGCGGGAAACTTCTTAACCATCCGGTGCTTCAAGATATTGCGAAAAAACATGAGAAGTCAGTGGCGCAAGTCATTCTTCGATGGGACTTGCAGCATGGCATTATCACCATTCCGAAATCTGTGACGAAGAGCCGAATCATCGAAAACACAAACGTATTTGATTTCGAGTTGTCCGCCCATGAAATGAGTGTCATTGATCAGCTCAATGAAGATGAGCGCACGGGTCCAGACCCAGATAACTTCGATTTTTAATATAAGAAAAGGGTAAGGTAATATGATTCCCTATAGTAGAAAGAGAAGTACACGAAACGCAAACTGCAGCTGCAAGAGCTGATGATACTAACCAGTTCTCACATAAAGCTGGGCTTTATACAGTTTCAATAACCCTCACACTATATGCAAAGAAAGATAAGATGTATGCAAGATGAAATTACAACTAAGCTAAAAACCCGTAAGCTAACTGTTTAGTTGGCTTACGGGTTTTTCTAAACTTATCATTTATTTTTTATTGTTCAATTGTTCTTTTAACAGTTCTATGATGGTGTCGTTTTGTTGCTCCATGTTTTTTATTCTTTTCTCGATCATAGACCCAGAAATACACACCACAATTAAAATGGCCATACCCACAAATAACAATCAAATTCCCTCCTATCACAATATGTTGAATTGTCTTGTGTCTTATTAAACTGAAATCATTCGAATCTTTTCAATACCGTACCATTATTTGAAAATACTTACTATTAATAAAGCGCGTCCATGATTTCAAAAGACATTAAACAACCTAAGCCCATATAAATATATAGGACTTAGGCTGCTAAGGGTCTTTTTAATTCTGTCTAGTTGAAATGGATTACTTCGAGATGCCTGTGCTTTTTATTTGCCGGTATGTTCAGACCGTTTTTTGAGGCTGATAGGTCTCAATGATTTGAATGGCGTCGACAATTTGCTCTTTCGTATAGTCTCCAATCAAACAAAAGGTTTCATCTGTACGTGCAGCATGGTTTGCCACTGTATGTGCTGCTTCCTCTAGCTGAGCTGTGATGCCAAGCTCACGCATCGTTCTAGGTAATCCGAGTCTTTGATAAAGCTCAAGTAATTCTTCTACTTCCGTCATACGGTTTTCTGCGGCAAGCTGAACGAGAATGCCATAGGCCACTTTTTGTCCATGTAACACATGATGTGTTTCATCAATAAATGTTAATCCATTATGAACGGCATGGGCTCCTGCCATTCTGCCATAACGTCCTCCATAGCCGCCGACTGTTCCGGCTAACGTAATGATCGTATCTGTTACATCTGCAAAGGCTTGAGAAAGCTGACCTGTTTTTAAACTGCTAACGGCTTCTTCACTATGAGTCAGAAGAATGTCACGAACGTACACTGCCTGCTTTAATGCAGCATGTACCATGAGCGGCAAGGTGCCTTTTGTGTTACGAATAATGGCTTCCGCTTCATACCATTTTGCCAGCGTATCCCCAATTCCGCTTTGGAGATAGGAAAGAGGAGATGAAAGCAAAAAAGTATGATCAATTAACGTGAGATAGCTGGACCGCTTATGATAGTCGACCCTCATGAAATTTCCCTTGTCATCATAAATGACGCTGAGCGGTGTAGAAGCCGCACATGTCCCAGGAATCGTCGGCACCATGATCACTTCAATTTGGAGAGCGTCGGCAACAGACTTCGCTGTATCTAAAATCGTGCCGCCACCGATCCCGATGATCACGTCTGAACTCTTGAGTTCTTCCGCAATTCGTGTGATCGCATTTGGTGAACTGTAACCTTTATGCTGAACAACAGGCCACTCGGATGGAAGCTTTGTGTACTGTGAAAAGGCTTGATATGAGTCATATCCTGTCACTATAGCTGGTGACTGAAAGGGAGTAACAAGTGTTTCGATTTCATGATAAATCCCCTTTTGAGAAATAAACTGGTTAGGACCGCTTCTGACGATCTCTTCTGGCTGGATCATTGACTTATGCTCCTTTACGAAATCATATAGTTCTTAAATCATCTCATTTTACAGAAAGTTCTGTCAAATAATCGTACAATATGAGACCATAGACCCTTCCGTTTTATGGAATTGAACTGCTGACATTGCCTTAAGGTATGTATTTCCTGTATGATATAAAATGGTATGTTTTGATTAAATTTAAGAGGTGTTTATATATATGGAAAAACAATATCGTGTATTACTTTACTATCAATATGTCCCCATTGAGGATCCAGAAACGTTTACAGCAGAGCATCTAGCATTCTGTAAGGAACTTGGTTTGTTAGGTCGTATTCTTGTTTCATCTGAAGGCATAAACGGAACCGTTTCTGGTACGATTGAGCAGACGGACAAGTACATGCAAGCATTGAAAGAAGATCCACGCTTTGCGTCCATGCCAATTAAAATTGACGAAGCAGATGGTCATGCGTTTAAGAAAATGCACGTCCGTCACCGAAATGAATTGGTGAATTTAAGTCTTGAAGATGATGTGAATCCGCTAGAATTAACGGGGAAACATCTCAGCCCAGTTGAATTTTACGAGCAAATGCAATCACCTGATACGGTCGTGATTGATGCACGTAATGATTATGAGTTTGATGTCGGTCACTTCAGAGGTGCTGTGCGCCCTGACATTGAGACATTCCGTGAATTACCTGAGTGGATTCGTGACAACAAAGAGATTCTTGAAGGGAAAAAAATTCTGACGTATTGCACAGGCGGCGTACGCTGTGAGAAATTCTCAGGATGGTTAAAGCGTGAAGGCTTTGAAGATGTATCCCAGCTTGACGGTGGAATTGTCACGTACGGAAAAGACCCGGAAGTTCAAGGAAAGCTATGGGACGGTCAATGTTATGTGTTTGATAACCGCCTAACGGTTCCAGTCAATCAAACAGAGCACGTCGTGGTAGGAAAAGATTTCTTCACTGGCGAACCTTGCGAGCGTTATGTGAACTGTGCGAACCCTGCATGTAACCGCAAAATGATTGCAACAGAAGAAAGCGAGCATAAATATATGCGCAGCTGCAGCCATGAATGCCGCACAAGCGAACGTAACCTTTATGTGAAACAGCACAATTTATCTGAAGAAGAAGTTCAAGAAAGACTAGCTGTCATTGAAAAAGAACAAGCAATCTCACAAGGATAAGAGGGTTTCCCTTTTATCCTTTTTTCTTTGAATGATACGTGTTCAGAGGGAAGAGGAAGTCATTTCCTCTTTCTTTTTTGTTTTGTTTTTTTCAAAATAAGGGTAAAGGTAGTTAATCAGTCTAATAGATTGAACTGTTGAAAAAGCGCTTTCTTTTGAAATAAGCATGTTCGACTATTTCAGAAAATGGAGAATTGAGAGATAATATAACAGGCAAAAAAATGAACAAAGATAAAAGTTCAGATCAGAAAGTATTTGCCAATGGAATGAATGGTGAGCTGCTATAAAAGGAAGGCGCTTGCTCGACACATGCTCTGTATTTTAATCGAAAGGTGTTATGAACATGAATCATTTGCATCGTAGGATGGGAACTTTCGCTTTAATGATGGTAGGTCTTGGCTCAATCATTGGTTCAGGATGGCTCTTTGGTGCGTGGCGGGCTGCTCAAATCGCCGGCCCTGCTGCTATTTTGTCATGGTTGATCGGGATGGTTGTTATTTTATTTATCGCATTGTCTTATAGTGAACTCGGGTCGATGTTTCCAGAGGCAGGCGGAATGGTCAAATATACGCAATATTCACACGGCTCTTTTATTGGATTTATCGCCGCTTGGGCAAACTGGATCGCCATTGTATCAGTGATTCCTGTTGAGGCAGTGGCCTCCGTTCAATACATGAGCTCATGGCCTTGGGAGTGGGCAAAGTGGACAAGCCATTTGGTCACAAAAGGGGTTTTGACGACTGAGGGGCTCATGGTGGCAAGTGTGCTGCTGGTGATTTATTTTCTGCTCAATTATTGGACAGTTGGGTTGTTTTCAAAGGCGAATACATTCATTACGGTTTTTAAAATCGTCATTCCAGGATTAACAATTGGTGCGCTCTTATTCGTAGGTTTTCATAGTGAGAATTTTACTTCTGGAACAAGTATTGCGCCGAACGGCTGGGCGAGTGTGCTGACAGCTGTCGCAACATCAGGGATTGTGTTTGCTTTTAATGGCTTCCAAAGCCCGATTAATATGGCAGGAGAAGCGAAAAATCCAGGGCGTTCGATTCCAATCGCCATTGTTGGATCGATTTTGATTGCAACGGTCATTTATGTGCTGCTGCAAATCGCTTTTATTGGCGCTGTCGATCCATCAATGATTGTGAATGGCTGGGGGCATTTGAATTTCAACTCGCCATTTGCTGACCTTGCCATTGCGCTAGGGATCAACTGGCTTGTCCTTATTTTATATGCAGATGCGTTCGTTTCTCCTTCTGGAACAGGGATTACGTATACGGCGACGACGTCTCGTATGATTTATGGGATGGAAAAAAACAAGTACATGCCGAGTGTACTTGGTCGTCTGCACCCAATTTATGGTGTGCCTCGTCCAGCGATGTTTTTTAACTTAGGCGTATCGTTTATCTTTCTGTTTTTGTTTAGAGGATGGGGGGTTCTCGCTGAAATTATCTCTGTGGCGACCCTGATTTCCTATTTGACAGGACCTGTGACAGTGATGACGCTGAGAAAGACGGGCACAGATTTATATCGTCCATTGCGAATTAAAGGACTCAGCATCATTGCCCCGCTCGGTTTTGTCTTTGCATCATTGACACTGTACTGGGCGAGATGGCCGCTGACGGGTCAGGTGCTGTTCATTATTCTCATCGGTCTGCCAATCTATTTTTACTATCAAGCAAAAGCGAAGTGGAAGGGCTTTGGTCGTCACTTTAAAGCAGGTGCTTGGATGGTTGTGTATTTGCTTGTGATGATGACGATTTCTTGTCTCGGTAGTGATAAATTTGGCGGGTATAACGTCATTCATTATGGCTGGGATATGGCACTCATTGCAGTTGTGGCGTTGTTATTTTATATGTGGGCACTCAAAAGTGGATTTGAAACAGAGTTTTTAGAAGATGCGAAAAAAATCAATGATGAACTGCGTGCTTCTCAGAAAGAAGCCGCCTCATCTAAGGAATAACGGAAGGGCTGCCTGAATACTGAGGGCAGCCTTTTTATTTGGATAGATGATGCATGACATGCTGCTTTAGCCAAGTGGTAACGCCGTGTAGAACGGTGGCTGTCACAAGACAGATAAGCGCATATCTCCATAGCTGATCTAAGCCTTGTCCACTAAGCCAAAAAACAATACCTAGAATAAAGAGAGTCAGAATGAACATGAATAAAAAAGATGCTGACCAGAAAAAAGCCTTCACCGAAGGTCACCTCCTCGGGGTATTGTATGCAGGCCGAGGGAGGATCAGACCAGCAAGAAAGAAGTGGAAATATCGTGAAATCTATTTCAAAAGTCAGATAAAAACGCCAAGTGATTTGACAGTTGTGTTAAGATGAGAGCATATTTTGAGTGTAGATGGCTGGTTATAGACGGAGGTGTTTGGAGATGCAGATTCAAAAGGTTCTAAACAATAATGTCATTAGTGTGATAGATGAACAAGGAAAAGAAATCGTCGTCATGGGCAGAGGCATCGCTTTTCAAAGACGTCCCGGCGACCCGGTGGACGAGGCGTTAATTGATAAAGTGTTCCGCCTAGAAGATCATTCCGTACATGAGCGGATGAAAATGTTGCTTCAAGAGGTTCCATATGATGTCGTCAAGGTGACCGAGGAAATGATCCAATACGCACATACAAAGCTGAACCGAAGATTAAACGAAAGTCTGCATGTATCGCTGGCAGACCATATTCATTACGCAATCGAACGATTAAAGAAAAACCACTTGATTGAGAATTCGCTGATTTGGGAGATTAAACGTTTATACAAAGATGAGTTTCTCGTGGCGAAGGAATGCCTTGAGATGATTGAAGATCGTCTTCATATTGAACTGCCTGAAGATGAAGCGGGCTTTATTGCCATGCATATCATTAATGCAGAGCTCAATGAAGACATGAATACAACGGTCAATATCACAAAAGAAGTGAATGCCATACTGACCATTGTGAAATATCACTTGAACATGGAATTTGATGAAGACTCGCTCAACTTTTATCGTTTTCTCACACATTTACGCTTTTTCGTACAGCGTCTCATCAACGAAACGTTACTCGTCAGTGAAGATCAAGATTTATATCAGCTGATTAAAGTGAAATATCCGAAGGCGTACGAATGCGCAAAGAAAATCGCGGAATATGTGTATCAAACATATCATCGCGATCTAACATCAGAGGAGATGCTCTATCTATCGATTCATTTGAATCGACTCATCAAACGAGAAAAATAAAGATAGAATTTTAAAAGAAAGCGTTGACATCATAAAAAGTTTAGTGGTACTATTTGCTCATAAACATAAAAGAATACGGTTTCACAATGATCGTCTTAGAGGATTGTGACTGTTCGGCAGGCAAAACCTAAACGTTCACTGAAAAAGCGCAATAGCAAGTTGCGACTATTTTTGGTGCCCGTTTAGGTTTTTATTTTGCCTAAAAACGTATTTTTTTGAAAAAAAGGGGGTTTTTGTATGAGTCATCGTCAATTAGCAGAAGACATTATCAAACATATCGGGACAGAGAAAAATGTTCATTCATTGGTTCACTGTGCCACAAGACTTCGCTTCACATTAAATGACAGATCAAAAGCAGATAAAGCGGCCATTGAAAAATTAAATGGTGTGGTGACTGTCATGGAAAGCGGCGGCCAGTTTCAGGTGGTCATTGGCAACACCGTACCAGAGGTATATCGAGAGATTGGGGAGTTTACGAATCTATTAGAGGATTCCACTTCTTCATCTGCAAGATCAAGTGAAGAAAGTACAAGTCTTTTCGGAAAATTCGTCGACATTGTTTCTGGAATTTTCACACCGCTTCTAGGTGTCATGGCGGGTGCCGGTATTTTAAAAGGACTTCTAGGCATCTGTATCAATGCAAAATGGTTATCACCTGAAGATACGTCGTATCAAATTTTATTTGCCGCATCAGACAGCTTGTTCTACTTCCTGCCGCTGCTGCTCGCATTCACTTCTGCTAGGAAGTTTAAAGCGAATCCATTTGTCGCTGTGACGATTGCAGGTGCACTGATCTACCCGACTATTCAAGAGCTCACAAAAGGCGGCGGAGATGTGTCGTTCTTCGGCATTCCGGTTGTCTTAATGTCTTATACATCAACGGTTATCCCAATTATTTTGGCAGTGTTTGTGATGGGATATATCGAACGTTTCTTTAACAAAGTCATTCATGAAAGTGTGAAAAACTTTATTACACCACTGATTTTACTGGTCACGGTCGTTCCACTGACACTGATCGTATTTGGACCATTTGGTGTGTATGCAGGGAATGGAATTGCAGCCGTCCTGCTGAAAGTATTCTCCTTTAGCCCTACACTTGCTGGTGCTTTAATTGCGATGGCATGGCAGGTTCTTGTCATCTTCGGTATCCATTGGGGGCTTGTGCCAGTCATTTTAAATAATATTGCGGTTCATGGAAAAGATCATATTAAGCCGGCCACTGCGCCAGCTGTATTTTCACAAGCCGGTGCTTCCATCGGTGTTATGCTGAAAACAAAGAACAAAAAGCTGAAATCATTAGCTGGATCGACAGCGGTTTCTGCTGTATTTGGAATTACAGAACCTGCTGTATATGGCGTCACACTTCGTTTGAAAAAACCATTTATTGCAGCGGTTATCTCTGCCGGTGTCGGTGGTGCCATTATCGGTTATTCACAAAGTATTGCGATCGCGTCAGGTCTTCCGAGTTTACTGACACTTCCGATCTTCTATGGTCAAGGATTTACAGGATTCTTAATCGGAATTTCCGTTTCATTTGTCCTTTCAATCGTCTTAACCTATTTGATTGGATTCAAAGACCCTGTGGATGAAGAAGATGCTCCTGCAGCTAGTTCTGCACCAGCATCTGAAAATGAACATGGTGTCAAAGCAGCTCATGTGAAAAGTCCTTTATCTGGCGAAGTCATCAAGCTAGAAGAGGTGCAGGATAAAGCCTTCTCATCTGGCGCATTAGGTAAGGGTGCAGCCATTATTCCATCAGAAGGCAAGCTGTTTGCACCAGTAACTGGAGTCGTGACAACGGTATTCCCAACAGGACATGCATACGGTCTCACCTCTGAAAGCGGAGCAGAAGTACTCATTCATATTGGACTGGATACTGTACAACTTGGGGGCCGTCATTTTACGCCGAAGGTTGAGCAGGGCCAAACCATTACAGAAGGTGAACTGCTTGCGGAGTTTGATATTGAGGCCATTCAAGCAGCAGGTCTTTCTGTCACAACACCTGTGATTATTACCAATTCCGGTGAATTTAGCGATATCATTGAGACAGAAGAAAAACAAGTGACACCAGGACAATCATTTTTACACTTAGTTTAAGAAAGGGAGGACATAATCATGAGATATTCAACACTAGCACCATTTCCAAAAGACTTTTTCTGGGGCGGATCGACTTCCGCCTATCAAGTAGAAGGTGCATGGAACGAGGATGGCAAGGGACCTTCAGTCATTGATATGAGAGAAAGCTATCCTGAAGGAACAACTGATTTTAAGGTAGCCAGCGATCACTATCATCGATATAAAGAGGACGTGAAGATGTTTGCAGAAATGGGCTTGAAGGCTTATCGTTTCTCCATTGCATGGACACGTATCATTCCAGATGGAGATGGGGAGATCAATCAAAAGGGAATTGACTTCTACCATTCTCTCATTGATGAATTGCGCCGCTATGACATTGAACCAATTGTGACGATGTATCACTTTGATTTACCTCATGCGCTTCAAGTGAAAGGCGGCTGGTCAAATCGTTCGACAGTCGATGCGTTTGAACGTTATGCGGAGGTTTTGTTCCAGGAGTATGGCGAGAAGGTAAAATATTGGCTGACCATTAATGAACAAAACATGATGATCTTACATGGATCAGCTTTAGGTACACTGGATCCAAACTTAGAAAATCCGAAAAAAGAACTATATCAGCAGAACCACCATATGCTTGTGGCACAGGCGAAAGCCATGACGCTTTGTCATCGTTTGCTGCCTGAGGCAAAAATCGGACCAGCGCCAAACATCGCCCTTATTTACCCGGCATCTCCAAAACCTGAGGATGTCATTGCTGCGGCTAATTACAATGCGATCCGCAACTGGCTATATCTTGATATGGCGGTATTCGGTCGTTATAACAACCTTGCATGGGCATACATGAAGGAAAAAGACATTCTTCCTGTGATTGAAGAGGGAGATATGGATATTTTGAAAAGTGCAAAACCAGACTTCATTGCCTTTAACTACTACACATCTCAAACGGTTGAAGCGAGTAAAGGAGATGGCAATGATGAATTTGCCCGTGGCGGAGATCAGCATTTAAAATCCGGTGAAGATGGCGTCTACAAAGGCGGCAACAACCCGTTCTTAAGTAAAAATGCATTTGGCTGGGAGATTGACCCTACCGGTTTCCGATCAACGATGCGTGAGATTTACGACCGCTATCAGCTGCCTCTTATTATTACGGAAAACGGGCTAGGCGCTTTTGACAAGTTAGAAGCGGATGGATCGATTCAGGATGATTATCGAATTGATTATTTAGAAAAACATATTGAACAAATCAAATGGGCGATCACTGACGGTGTTGAGGTATTCGGGTACTGCCCGTGGTCAGCCATCGATTTAATCAGTACACACCAAGGCTGCTCAAAACGTTACGGTTTTATCTACGTCAACCGTGATGAATTTGACCTAAAAGACCTGAAGAGAATTCGGAAAAAGAGCTCTTATTGGTATGAAACATTGATCGAGCAAAATGGAGAGAACATCGGGAAGTAACAATATCACACTAAAAAACCCCTAATTTTTAGGGGTTTTTTTCTCTTCATGACTTGTAACTATATCAACTGGATGTATCAAGTTTTCATCATCATTATCCTCATCAGTGTAAGGCATAATAAGTGAATCCAACTCTTCTTTATCATTGACTAAAGCAACGTAAGTTGTATAATCCTCTAAATCTGATGGAAACAATTCAGCTTGACCAACATTACTTTTCAATGCTTGGTCAATAGCACTCTTTAATTCAATTAAACCCTCACGATTACCAATAATATAAGAATCCATATGCCAACTTTTTTGAGCATATATATGACAATTCTTATCTCTATCTTTCATTCTCTCATTACATCCTTCCTGAAGAATTTAATTGATTATGTGCCAACACGCCAACCACATAAAACGTCAAACGTCTCTTTGGCTTTTATGGCGTCTAACAGCTTTTTATCTCTTTCAAGAAGACTGCTTTGTATGTATTCTTGCTGTTATTTTAACTTACTGGAGTTTATAAATCACATCGTACTCTCTACTATCATTATACCCCGAATTTAATCTCATTTATAGACTGTTTTCCGCCCGCATCAGCCCGTATACTGTTATACGCAAGTCAAAAACGATAAGGGATGTGGCTGTATGAATGACAAGAAAGATGTTTTAGATCCTGGGCCGTTTTTTCATGGGACGAAAGCGGAATTGAAGATTGGGGACCTGCTTGAACCGTTGCATTTATCCAACTATCAGGATAAACAATCGAACCACATCTATTTTACTGGAACATTAAACGCAGCCAAATGGGGAGCTGAATTAGCCCGGTCTGATGCAAAAGAGAGAATTTATGTTGTAGAACCGACAGGCGAGTTTGAAGACGATCCGAATTTGACTGACAAAAAATTTCCCGGTAACCCGACCCGTTCCTATCGATCGAAATCCCCTTTGAAAATTGTCGCAGAATTAGGTGCTTGGGAAAGACATTCCGATGAAGAAATCAACCATATGCTGACGTCGTTGAAAAAGTTAAGGGAAGAAGGAAAAAATGTCATATACGATTGATTCGTATGTGAGGAATAGATGAATAAAAGGCCGCCCGATTTCACTTGGGCGGCCTTTTGTGCTATTGAAACAGGACATGCATTAGCTCATCAAATGTCCTTGCATGTGTCAAGGAGTGAAGGCGGTCAGGACTGTCTAATAAATCGACAGCTTGTTCAAAAAATTGATTCATGCAGGCAGCGTCATCTTTCTGAATGGCTAACAAGAAAATCAGAGATACTTGATCGCCCTGCCAATCAATTGGCTGTTTCAATCGTGCAATTGCCACGCAGGAGGTGCCTTCATTTGTGATGAGCGGGTGAGGCATTGCAATCCCCTTGCCAAGATAGGTCGATGACATTTGCTCCCGCTCCAGCACGGAGGAACGAAAAGAAGATGAAACAAGCTGATGCGCCTCCAGCCGGCTGCAAAGCGTATCTAATACCTCTTCTTTGCTTGAAAGGTTCACATCCAACAAGGTCAATCGTTCTTGGAAAAAAGCCATCAGCTCCTGCGAAGGGGAACCATGTCCGTTTAACAAGTGAATGACCTCACTTACACGCTGGACATCATGATGTTCAAAAAAAGCATTCACTTGAATGATTGGTTTCCCCTTTGGTGCGAGAGGTACGGTTGTAATAATCACATCACATGGCAAAGTCGTGCTAAAAGCGTAATCCTGATAAGAATAAAGCTCAACAATCTCAAGCTCATGTTGAAAGGCCGCCTTCAATTTAATTTCAAGTAGCCGTGCCGTTCCTAGTCCAGATCCGCATACAATAATGGCCCTCTTTTTCTGCGAGGTGTCATGATGACTTCTTTCAAATGAAGCAGCAATATGTAAGGCAACATATGCCGCTTCATCTTCATTTGGCGTCCGCACCAGCTGTAAGGCATTGAGCCCGCTGACGGCCAAATCAAACGGATAAGGGTAAGATGTTTTGATCTCATGCAAAAGCGGATTTTGTAAAGACACGCCGTATTGAATTCGATTTAATAATGGCTTCATATGCAGCATCAAATCTTGACGCAGGATATCGTCATCTACAAAACGATGACCGCTTGTTTTTTCAATGTGCTGGAGAAATCGTGTCACCGCCTGACGTACTTCTTCTGTCGTTTGGTGCTCATCAATTTCTTTCCACGTTTGATTCGCTAAGAGATGCATCACCAAGTAATCTGTTTCATCCTCTGATAAGGTGACATGAAACGTGTCGCTTATTTGATGAGTGATCTTTTGAGCGATTCTTGTTAACACTGGCGGTCTTTGTGTGTGAGTGGTACTGGCGGGTATCCGCTGTTTTTTTTGCGTTTGTTGAATGGCAATCGCTAAGTGAATCACTAAATTCTTTAGGGCAATATCTTTAATGAGCAGTGATTCTTGATATAGATTTGTCAGCACAATGGATCGAATGGTTTCAAGTGAAATGTCAGGGAAATGAAGCTGTTCCCGCTCAGTTATATGAGATAGGGCGGGTTCTTCTTCAAGCAGTAAGTCTGCGTAGCACGTCCTTTTTTGCAATTCGTCTCCGTCTACTTTTAAGCCAAATCCAGGCTTTGAGACAAGGGTCATACCGTAACGGGCTAACAGCTCCCGTCCTTTTTTTAAATCACTGCTGACCGTCATACGGCTGATGAACAATTCTTCTGCTAATTGATCAATTTTTAAGTAGTCTGATTGAAGCAATAGTTTTCTCATCATAAATCGTATGCGCTCTTCTGGCATGACGGGAACGAGAGAGCGAGCAGGAAGCTTTTGCTGATGGAGCCAAAGCAGGAAAGCGTCTTGGTCACTTGTTAAGAGCGTATACCCTTTCCCGCGGATGGTCTTGATCATGGCTCCAGCTTGCGTTAACAGCTCATTTGCTTCTTTGATTAAATTGCGGATGGAGCGGTCAGATAAGCGAAAAGAGGCAGTGAGCTCCTCCAGCTTCACGAACCCTTTCGTTTCAAATAGCCGCTGAATGAGCTGGTAGGTTCGAGTATCTGCCGTCATCATCATTGCGCCGCTCCTTGTTCCTTTAAGGCATCAGCTCCAAGGGCGATGGCTCCCATTAAACCAGATAATCCGTCAAAGGAAGGCTTTGTGACGATTTCATTTAATGGCTTTGGTAATTGTAAGTAACCATGAAGGCGCTTGTCTGTTTCTTCAAGGATGAGCGGCAGCAAGGCCGGCTGTTTCATGACACCTCCACCAAAAATAATGCGTTCTGGTGACAGGGTGAGTAATAAATTTGCGGTCATTTGCCCGAGATAATAAGCTTGAAGTGACCAGGCAGGGTGTTCCTCTGGCAGCATTTGTGCCAATGTATGATAACGGCCTTCTATGGCAGGTCCAGATGCCAATCCCTCTAAACAATCATGATGGATCGGGCAGCAGCCCCCATAGGTGTCATGAGGGTGGCGCTGAACGGTGATATGTCCCATTTCTGGATGAAGCAGTCCGTGAATGAGGCGGTTTTCAATATAGGCACCGCCACCGATTCCCGTCCCAACCGTGATATAGATCAAGGAATTTGGTCTGTCTGTTTCCATTGAAAAACGAGCTTCACCGAGCGCCGCACAGTTCACATCCGTATCAAGCTTCATAGGGAGACCGAGTGCTTGTTTTAAGGTTGAGAGTAATGGAAATTGGCGCCAAGCTGTTTTGGGTGTTTCGAGAATCGTTCCATAGCTGGGGCTGTGTTCTTTTACATCGACAGGTCCGAATGCGCCTATGCCAATCGCATCAACTGGATGCTCTGTAAAGTATTCGATCACATGCCGGCATGTTTCTTCTGGGTTCCCTGTTGCAAAGGAAGTCATATGTTCAATCGTTCCGTCTGTTGTTCCGTAGCCGCAGACAAATTTTGTACCGCCTGCTTCGATGCCTCCAATTCGCATGATCAATGCCCTCCATTAAAGAGAGGCGGAATCCAAATGGATCCCGCCCCTACATGTTCATTTTTTCTTTACAATGTAGGTTTGTACCTGACAAGGTGTGAGCGGTTCAATGTGTAATGATCCATGTTGTGCTTTCAGTATATGTCCTTCAGGTGTTTCGCCTAAATTCGCTGTTTCTCCATGTTGTAGAGATGAACTATTGATTGAAGCGGCTGTTTGACGTGTTAAATATGGATTGAAGAGACGAATGACAATGCCTGTCCCATGCTCTTCTTTTTTCAAAGCGCTTAGAACGGCCCCGTCTGTCTCAATGTCAAGCAGGCTATAAGTAGATTGTAAGTCTTCTTTTTCATCTCGGAAAGAGAAAATTAAACGACCGTTTAAAAAGTCTGCCCGCTCGTAGCACTGAACCGGGGTGGTGTAACGTTTAGCAAGCTGAGCCAAGTGTCCTTCACTCACCGCTTCTTGGCTATAGTGCATGCCAAAGGAGAATGATAGCGATCCTTGAAGCTGGGCATCAGGTGTTTCCACGATTTTTTCTCCAGAAGCCCGGCCGGGACGGTAAAGAAGGTTTTCTTTCCCCATTTTTCCGAAACAGCGGAAGAGTGTATACGCGATCGTTGTGTAGTCTTCTCCTGTGATCTGGTATTCTCTCACGCAGTCCGTCAACAGCGCGACACCGTATGCTTCATCACGAAGTGCAGTAAAGGATTGCATCGGTTCAATGGTGATCGGTTTTTCTTCCCAATGTTCATTGCTCCACCATTCAAGCTCTTGCGTGAGCTCAGTTGGGCGTTCGATGGTTCCAAACTGCTGATCGCTCAATGATACTTTTGATGCGATACCTGTATCAAAGAGGACACGCAGACGATGATCTAACGCATGATTGTCGACATCGACATGAAAACGGATGACAGGCTCATCTTTGTTTAATGCCACCTTCGCTGTAATCGGGAGAGAAGTCGTGACTGCTTGCTGAGAGCGCTCTTCTAAGTCATATGGAACCGTGAGAGTAAGCTGGATGGTGAGCTCTTCTTGCAAGCCGCTTTTAGACACTGTGATGTCTGTCGAAGAAAGATCCTTGGATGACACATACAGATCCTCGCGCGGCGGGGAATAGTTGTAGGAATCCCCATCATCTCCGTTGTCTTCAAAGATCATTTGCTCAGAGAACGTTCGTCCAGTCTGTTTATCCGTAATTTCTAATGACCCATTGTCATTTGCTGTAATGTGGTAAAACGTATTTTCAATGACACGGCCTTCTGTTTTTTCCAAAATGGATTCACTAGATTCATCGAAAACCATGCTGACTTGTGTATAACCAACGGATGGCAAGTCGACTGCTTCAATGAGTAAAACAGCTTTCCATACTTGCTTTGGCATGTACACTTCTTTGCTTGGGTTAAGTGAAATCTGCTGTGCTAAGACATAATCTGTCACATCGGTTTTGCTTTTGACTGTGTAGTGAAGAGTTCGTCCATCAGCGTCTTTTAGTGTAAATGGACGTTCTGTGATAAAGGTTTCGACTTCAATGACTTCAGAGCGCTTTGAAGGCAGTGTGTTAAATAAAGTGAACGTGATTTCTTGCTCAGTTTGAAGCCGGATGGCGATGAGACGCATGTGTAAGTCCACAAGATTCTCGGCGATTTCCTTTGCCTGTTTATAGCGGAAGAAGACATCTTGATTCGTCGTATCACTGTTACAGCCACCAATGCTGTCATGCGCTGCATTTTCAAACATGAGGTACCAAATATCACGTACCGTGTCATGCGGATAGTCATGTCCGAGTGAATAGCTGATTGTAAGGATCGGCTCCATCACATTGACAAGATAGTTTTCAATTTGGTTGTTTAAGATTTTCAAATCTGCTCTTGTTGAAAAAATGGACTTATGAATTCGCATATGCTTGGCATGAATGAGTTCTCCTTCTAATGTCTCAAAAGAAGTCCGCTCTTTTTTCACTGCTGCAATGTAGTCTTCTAAACTGCTGATTTGATAGTTATGCTCGTCTATTTCATTGGCTTTTTCTAATAAGTCAGGCAGGTTTTTACGAATAGGCGCTTGGTCAAAGCCATTTGGGAAATAGACATTCTTTGTCGTGGCTTTTGCTTGCAGCGCCCCGATTTTTTCAGAAAGAAAGGCTTGCAGGTCTTCATCTTTTTCAGGAATATTTCCTCCGTAGTAGTAGCCGAATGGCAGATTCACTGCAAACACTTCACTGCCATCCGCCCCGCGCCAATTAAATTCTGTGTGATTCGTCATATGATCAGAAACGCCGCGCCAAAAGGCTGTATCGACAATTCCAAAGCCTTGATAAATTTGAGGCATTTGTGCAGATTGACCGAAGGAATCAGGGACATAACCGACCTTCATGACATGTCCAAACTGCTGACAGCGCTCAATCCCATATTGCAGATTCCGTACAATCGATTCCCCAGAAATAACGAGCTGATCCGTTTGTGTATACCACGGACCGATGATGAGGCGTTTTGCTGTGACGAGCTGTTTGATTCGATTTTCATCCTCTGGGCGCCATTTCAAGTAATCATCTAGCAAGGATGCTTGTGCATCGAGCATGAAGTAATGGAACCGTTCATCTGTTTCGAGGGTGTCCAATATGTCCATTACGCTTTTCATTAAGTAGATACGGGAGCGGGAGGTGGTAAAATACCATTCCCGGTCCCAGTGAGTATGTGGAATCACATGTACATTGACAGTCATTGTGTAACGACACCTTTCTTTGTTCAAATTATCCTTCTAGCACAAGGTCAAAATCATCTTCTTCTTTCTGCTTCTGATCATGTTCTGGCTTTTGGGGTTCTTTTTTCTCAGAGAAGTTCACAAGTAGGTTGGCGCCAATTCCAATAACAAGTGCGCCAGTTAGTGCGCCGATTAAATACGCCCACCAGTTTCCTACTGAGAAGAATCCGTATAGTCCACCAATTGGCGGCATGATGTCATGGACACCTAATAAGGCAGCAACCCCGCTTCCTGCAGCACAAGCGACGACATTCAGCGGAATCAATTTCAAAGGATTGACGAGTGTAAAGGGAATGGCTCCTTCTGTAATCCCGATAATCCCCATCACAAGGCCGCCTCGTCCGGCTTCTCTGAAGGTAGGAGAGAAGTTGCGTTTTCGAATCAATGTCGCAAGCCCGTATCCTAGCGGCGGAATGACAATCGCGATATTGACGAGAATGGCAGGAAGATAGACACCTGATAGGAAGAGCGCGTTACCAGCCATCCAAGCTGATTTATTCACTGGTCCGCCAAGATCAAAGCCAATCATTGCACCTAGAATGAGAGCAAGTGCGAGTGTGCTCGTTCCATCTGCGACCATGCCTTTGATCCATTCAATTAATGCGGTGTTCAAAGCTCCTAATGGACCGCCTAGCAGAACGGACATGAGAAGTCCGGTTAAGCCAACAGTAATGAGCGGTAAGATGAGCAGAGGGACGAGTCCAGCTGCGGAGCCTTGAATTTGAATTTTTCTTTTCACAAAGAGAGCGACATATCCGGCAAAGAAACCTGCAATGACGGCCCCGATAAAACCAGCATTTGTTGAGCTGGCAAGAGCTCCGCCGATAAAGCCGGCCGCAAGACCAGATTTATCCGCAATCGAATAGGCAATAAAGCCAGCGAGCAGTACGTTCATTAAGCCAATGCCTGTCCAGCCAACCTGTTCCATCAAATAGGCACCATGTAAAATGCCGCCTGCATCTTTATAGGCGTTTAAATCTGACACACCAAAACCTAACCCGACTAGTTTGGCTAAACCAACGATAAGTGAAGCTCCGATGATCACCGGAAGAATATAAGAAATACCGGTCATGAGGTGGCCTTCAATGACTTTTAATTTTGCTTTCATTCTGCTTTGCTCCTTTCTATATGGCATTGCTCTTTTTTATTGGGATTCAGATTTTTTCTTTTCAACCAGCGCAACGGCTTTTGTGATGATTTGCTCGGCATTTTTTAGGGCGCGTCCGATTTCGACACGAACAGTAGGAATACCTGAGAAGCGTTCAGCGTCGTTAATGTGCTGATTGGAGGCAATGATGCAAAGGTCTGCCTGCTTGGCTTCCTCTGCTGTAATGCCATTCACCTGTCCCATAATTCCTTGTTGTTCGATTTTAATCTCGTGTCCAAGCTGTTTACCTGCATTCTCTAATGCTTTTGCTGCCATTGGTGTATGAGCTAACCCTGCTGGGCATGAAGTGACACCGACAATTTTCATTGTGTAATCCCCTCTTTCAATTGTTGTTCAATGACTTCGTAATAATAGTCTGCTGTTTGACCGGGTTGAATCTTTTCGATGAAAGCAGGCTCCATTAAACTTGTGGCAATGCCAGACAGTAATTTGAGGTGTGTGACATTGGCCTCTTCAAGTGGAACGAGCAGTGTAAATAAATAACTTGTTGGCAAATCGTCGAAGCTTCCCCATTCAATGGGTTGTTCAAGTTCTAAAAAGAGAAGTGAAGCCGTTTGAACAGCAGAGCTTTTTGTATGAGGAATCGCAAAACCTTGCTGAAGTCCTGTTGAGACTTCGTCTTCGCGTTTCAACAAATCTGTTAATAACCCTGACTGATCGTTTGTAATGTGAAGGTCTTCAGCTTTCTCGGAAATGTATTGTAAAATCTCATTCTTTGATCGACCGTTTACTTGTGTAAAAACATGATCTTTTTGGAACAAGCTGATCCCTTCTCTCTTGTTTGTTAAGCGCTTACAATTTGATTGTAATGTACTTTTCGATATGGTTAAATAGCATCATTTTCCGTTTGAAATGGCAAAAAGTTTATGAAGCGAACAGACTAGTCATCTGAATATCTCAAATCCTAGCTTAAAACGAGTTTAATTATGTCAAAAATAGATTCTACTAAAAAGGATTCTGTGATATTCTTCCAAGGTATTGTAAAAGATAAGGGGGTCTTTTCATGTTTAAAAAGCAGGTCAAATCCTGTGTGGTTGTACTCATGGCCATCATTCTATGTATGGCTGCATTACCTGGGTACGAGGCATCAGCAGTTAGTAAAGGCACAAGCGTCAATGAAGCCATTGGGTTAAAAAATGGTGAAGTCATTTCAGGTACATTACAGAATGAAAAAGAAGAGTCATGGTACCAAATTACGCCATCTGCAGATGATGTGGCAAAACATACACATATGCAAATTTCTGTCAAAAGCAAACAAGTGTTATCTGTATCGGTCTACCCAAGTAAGGATAGAGCGATAAAGGATGACACTTATTCGAGATATCGTGTGGACACAGCAAGTGGAGAGACAGAAATCAACTTCCCGCATGCATGGTCAGGTCCTTACTATGTCAAAGTGCTATATTTAGGTTCAGAGGAAGACAGCCGTGATGAGGAAGAGGATGCAGCATATACAATCGGGTATAAAGGTGCGAATCTTCCGCCATCTGAACCGATTTTCCCTGAAGAAGAAGAGCCAACGATCATCATTATTGAGAAAAAGCATGGACGTGAAATTCTTCAATCCATTCGTACGATCGAAGACAAACGATTCAATGAAACAGCCGATGGTCAGAAGCTTACACGTCTGCTACAAAAAACAAAGCCGTTTCTCAAATCTAAACTCATCAACAATCAAAAAAAGCAGCAAACGGTGTACAATCATTTGCTGACATTAAAATCATTGCTGAATGACGTAGAGAAAAATGGTGCATTCAGCGGTCATATCGTCACAGAGAAAGAGCAACAGGCGATCCGTACCCTTTTTGATATGCTCAAAGAGGCAAGTCCAGCCTATTTAAAAAAGGAATTAGAAGCAGTGGGGCAAAAAGTAGGAATCGATCAGCTTGAAGGAAAATCGATCGGTTATGTATTAGAGAAACAAAAGCTTGTTCCAGAAGAAAAGGTCAACACAAACAAAATCATCTTTAAATTAAAGGATGGACAAACGCTTCAATCCGCAAAAAAGAAAATGAAAAGCTACGGAATTCAAGAAAACCGTGTGACATCTCAGTCAGTAAATCCTTTATTTAAAGGAATGTATGTTTATGATGTACCGGCAGGGAAAGAATCAGCTGGCAAAACGCTTAAAGCAGGCAAAGCTGTGATCAAAAGCACGGCGAGAAAGCTTTCTAGTATGCCGAATGTTGAATTTGCAGAGCCTGTACAAACGTATCGTGCGCTCAGCAATGACGCGCAGTATGGTTACCAGTGGCCGCTGAAAAACAGTGCCCAAAACAGTGGGAAAAAAGGCGCTGATGTGAAGTTTGAACAAATGAATACATTGATTGGTACAAGCAAAATGAAGCAAACGTTAATCGCTGTTGTGGATACAGGTGTCGACAGCCGTTTGTCCGATTTAAGCGGAACGGTTCGTACAGACTTAGGTGCCAATCTGATCGGCCGAAATAAAGATGCAATTGATGACAATGGCCACGGTACCCATGTGGCAGGTATCATTGCAGCAAAAGCCGATAATCATTACTCCATGGCAGGGCTGAATCAACATACAGGAATCATCCCAGTCAAAGTGCTGGATGCGTATGGATATGGAGATACAGAGCATATTGCTCTTGGCATTAAACATGCAGTGGACAAAGGTGCAAAGGTCATTAACATGAGCCTTGGCGGCTACTACAGCAAGGTCATTGAATATGCGATGAACTATGCTGCACAAAAAAACGTATTAGTGGTAGTGGCGAGCGGAAACGATGGCATTCCAGAAATGGGTTATCCTGCGACTTCCAAGTACGCCATGGCAGTTGGTGCAAGCAATCGCATGGATATTGCCGCTGAATTCTCAAGCTATGGGAAAGGATTAAGCATGTCTGCACCAGGGTCTGATATCCCAAGCTTAATGCCCGATGGGAATGTTTCATACCTGAGCGGGACATCAATGGCTACACCGTATGTTGCAGCAGCAGCAGGATTACTGCTTTCTAAAAATCCAACCCTGAAACCAAATCAAGTGAGAAATATTTTACAAAATACAGCGGATGATATTTCATTTAAAGCTGTTGATGGAACAGATGACATTTTCTATGATGAATATGACGAGCCTGTTGTTGATCCGAAAATTCCGGGTATCGACTGGATGACAGGACATGGCAGACTCAATGCTTTTGCCGCGTTAAGTGCTGTTGAATTAAACGCATCAGTTAACAAAGTAGAAGATCAGCATCAAAAGGTGACAGGAAAGGCGAAAGCCGGCGCTGCCATTTCTGTGTATAGAGGCAAAACCCTGCTTGGAAAAGGCACGGCAAGCAAAAAAGGAACCTTTAGTGTGAAGATCAAGCATCAAAACAAAAATAAAGTGCTTCACATCAAGGTGTCAAAAGGAAAGGCTGCGACTTCCCTCAAAACGGTCGTGAAAAAGGGCAAAGCGCCAGCTAAGCCAAAGGTGAATCGAGTAACAGTGAAAAGTAAAACGGTCAAAGGAACTGCGGGTGCAGGCTTGACAATCAAGGTGAAGAACAAATCAAAGAAAGTCATTCAAACGGTCAAAACCAATAGCAAAGGCGCGTTTACGGCTAAAATCAAGCCGCAAAAAGCCAAAACCGTCTTGTATGTGACGGCTTCAGATGTGAGAAAAAGAGAAAGTAAAGCAGTGAAAGTTGTTGTGAAAAAATAGTCTTGTAGCTTCCCTTTTGAATAAAAAGGGAAGTTTTTTGTTTTTTGCTGGAAAAATGACAATAACTGTCGATAGTAATATAGTAGGAAAAAAAAGGAGGATTTATCGATGAAAAAAATCATGTTTGCTTGCTTTCTATCATTGCTTCTCGTTTTCCCAAGCTTTGCACATGCAGAGGAAACAGGAGCAGTACCAGCATCCGTACAAGTAACAGGCGTCACAGCAGCAGACGGTGGTATGGTCAATTACGGTTCTGGCAGTAAATATCGTGTAGGTTCATATTATCCAGCTACTTTTAAAGGAACATTAAAGGACACAAGTGGTCAACTCATGGCGAATCAGCCAATTCAGCTTTATTTTGAAGCAGCAATCAAATCATATGCTCAAACAGCGACAGGTACAACAGACGAGAATGGACAATTTTCACTAACGATTCAAGTGCCTGCAGGTGCAGGCTACCGTACATACAATAATGCAGGCTGGTCTACACATTACTACGATATCGTTCCAGTGACTTTCACTTCAAACGACATCACGCTATCTTCAAATGTGACAAGTGTGTACCATTTGGCATATACATCACGTTACTAATCTGCTAGAAGATGCGACTTGGCGCAAGCCCTGTCGTTTTCATAGAAAAAAAGGATGTCAGCTAGTGACATCCTTTTCTTTTTGTTAGCAAACCTGCTGGGCGGCAACCGAAAGAGTCGATAAACAAACACTCATGAGCCGTTTCTCCCAGATTCGATCGAGCATTGAGCTTTACATCTTGAGCTTTGATGGATAAGAACTTTGAATACTTGAGCTTTCAGCTTTGAACGTTCAGCTTTGAGCTTTTATCATGGATCATCCTAAGATGATCATCAGATGAGGAGGGAATGACCTTTCCCTCGGAGGTGTTTAGTCCTATCGATTTTCGGCTCACTAACAAAATCGACTAGTCGATCTGTATTTTTGTCAAGGTATTGCTTTCTGATAAGGAGAAATCCACTTCCATTTGGAAATCTTCAATCTCTTTCGAAAGCTGTTCAATCTTCACTCGAAGACGAAGAGGGTCAATGATCGCCGCCTCATTTTCAGCTAGGAATGACTTGACGATCTCTTGGTTGGCAGCGGCTTGTGTTTTTCCGTCTTTCCCAAATAGTGTTTCTAAATGTTGATCCAGTCTCTTTTTCACATCTTCATTGATTTGTTCTGACCGGTCAACCAGCTCTGTGTAGACCTTTTTTAATTTTCGTAAATAACGAATATCGTAATCTATGGATGTCTTGCGTTCAATGGCTTCTGCTACGGTCATGCTAACACCCGCCACCTCAATCGTTGTCGTAGCATTCGACACAACGATGGCTGATTTAATGGCATTTCGGCGTTTGATTAATGCTTGAATCGATTGGTCATCTGCTTTTGCCTTTTTTTCTACTTCTTCTTGATTTTGAAATCCGTTCTGTATATGTTTCCCGATGACCAAGCCACCGAGTACAGCTTCATCAATCGTTCGGTTGATTCTTTTATCTAACATTTTCAGTTCACTTAATGCTCTTGTAATGGTCATTTCCATATTAACGACAGCTCCCTTGATTCATCCTGAAAATCATAGATTCCTATCATATACCAAAATGTCTTTGTTTTGCTAGTGATATCCTTTTTTGGAACAAACAAAAAACCTGGTGCTATACACCAGGTTTTTCTCGTTTTTTCTGAATCCATGTTGTCATGTAATAGGCAGCATAGCAGAGTGCGATAAAAGGGATACCGCATATAAGAGCAATACGCTGATTTGGATCAAAAGCAATGCCGATCACAGATGCAAGGCATAGGAGGAAGGCAGCAATCGGAACCACCGGATAGAGCGGGGTTCGGAAAGATAAATCATGAAGCTGCCCGCCATCCTGTAAGAATTTTTTGCGAAACATGAACTGTGAAGCTGCAATTCCCATCCATACAACAACAACGGCAAGTCCAGAGATTGAAACAAGAACCAGATACACCGTTTCAGGTGCGATGACACTCGATAGCAAAGAGAGAATGCCCCCAATCATACTCAAAATGAGTGCATTCAAAGGAATTCCCTTTGACGTCAATTTTGCCAGCTTTTTAGGTAATGTTCGTTCTTCAGAAAGGGACCATAGCATGCGAGATGAGGCGTATAGCCCTGAGTTTGCAGCAGATAAAATCGCTGTCAGAATGACAAAATTCATGAAATCTGCCGCATAAGGAATACCGATGCGGTCAAAGACCACAACGAAAGGACTTTTGATCACCCCGGCTTCTTCTACTGGAATTAAGCCGGCTAAGACCACGATCGTTCCGACGAAAAACAGGACAAGACGTAGCACAGTCGTGCGAATCGCCCGGGGAATGGTCTCATCTGGATTGACACTTTCGCCCGCAGCAATCCCAATTAGCTCAGTACCCGAAAAAGCAAAATTAACAGCCAGCATGGTCATTAAAATCGGTAAAAAGCCGTTTGGGAAGAGACCCCCATCTCCAGTGAAGTTAGAGAAGAACGGAGCGGCCTCACCGCCTTTTAGTGGAATCAATCCAAACATTGCCGCTCCGCCAAGAATAATAAAGAGAATAATAGCCATGACTTTAATGCTAGAAAACCAAAATTCCGATTCTGCAAAAAACTTAACTGTAAAAGCATTGAGTAAAAAGATGAGAAGCGCAAAAACACCGCTCCACATCCAAACCGATGTGTCCGGGAACCAGCGCTGCATTAAAAGACCTGCCGCTGTAAATTCTGAACCAAGTGCCACGGTCCATGTCAGCCAATAAAGCCAAGCCACTGTATAGCCAGTGCCGGGCCCAATGTATTTTGTTGCATATGTGTGAAAAGCGCCTGTAACCGGCATTGCGACAGACAGTTCACCTAAACAGAGCATCACGAGGTACACAATTAATGCCCCAACCAGATAAGCCAAAATCGTTCCCGCAGGTCCGGCCTGATTGATCGTATATCCTGAGCTTAAAAAGAGTCCTGTGCCAATCACGCCGCCTAAAGAAAGCATGAACAGGTGACGGCTTGTCATTTTTCGTTGATATTGTTGTGACTGATCTTTTTCTTGTTCCATGTCTTCCCGCCCTTTTGCTTAAAAGTATGTGTGTTGAGTCATGATGCTACGATGTTGCCTGTTTTAAGATATCGGTAATATCCTCTGGTGTCGTCCGGCAGCAGCCGCCGATGATTTGTGCGCCGTCTTTATACCATTGCTGCGCACATTCACCAAATGTATGGTGAGACGTATCGCCGCTCCAAACCTTTTCTTCAGGATCATATAATTCCCCTGAGTTCGGATACACGACAATCGGTTTGCTCGTCCCTTTTTTCATCTCCTGAATGAGAGAAGACATATATTGCGGCGGTGTACAGTTTACGCCAACAGCAGCGATCTGCTCATATGGCTCAAGTGCTTGTACACAGTCTCTAAGTAAATCTCCTTCACTAATGTGCTGACCATCCTTTGCACTAAATGTAATCCACGCATATACACCGCTGAACTCATCCTGCAGCAGTTTAGCGATAGCGATTGCTTCAATGAGACAAGGGATGGTTTCACAAGCGAGAATATCTGCACCAGCCTCTACCAATGCTTGAATTCTTGGTCTGTGAAAATCAATGAGCGCCTGTTCTGTGAGTCCGTAATTTCCCTTATATTCTGAACCGTCAGACAAATAAGCGCCGAAGGGCCCCACAGATCCAGCGACGAATGGTTTTGTCCGCTCTTTACGATGTGTCTCATCCTGCCAAAACTGCTCGCATGCTTCTTTTGCTAACGTGACAGATCGTTTCATTAATTCGATGGCATCTTCTTTTGTATAGCCTTTTTCAGCAAAGCCATCAATTGTCGTTTGGTAGCTGGCTGTTGTTGCACAGTCAGCACCTGCTTGGAAGTAGTCCAAGTGTACTTGCTGAATCAATTCTGGCTGTTCAATGAGGATTTTGGCTGACCATAAACTGTCGTTTAAATCACAGCCCTTTCGTTCAAGCTCCGTTGCAAGTGCACCATCTAAAATCAAAGGTGTGTGAGCCTGTAAACGGCTTTGAATAGGATTCATATAAATCAAACAGCCTCCTTTGTCGATCGGAAATAATGGATATGATATGAGGCAGTAGTTTAAATGACTAAAGTGTTTTTGTCAAGGAGAGGAATAAGCATCATACGACGGAAAAACCCTGAAAACATGCGGGTTTGAGTGCATAAACATACAGTTGAAATAATAGAAAACCAAGTCATTGACAGCCTCTAAAAAGAGATATATATTATGGAAAGGTTCATTTCAGAAAGCTTCATCAAAAGGCGCCGTCTTTTGATTTTTATTTTGTCCAACGACTGTCTTCTTTCGTGCAGAAAGAGGGTTTTTTATATGCTTAAAAAAGGAGGAAAGAAGAAATTGAAAAAATGTGTAAAAGATATTGCAATGATTCTAGTTGGTTCTTTTTTATTTGCTGCAGCTGTGAACATGTTTGTCATTCCACTTGAGTTTGGTGAAGGCGGCGTAACGGGGCTGTCCATCATTTTCTACTATATGTTTGAGATTGCGCCGTGGCTGACAAACCTTGTGTTGAATGCGATTTTATTACTTGTGGGGTATAAATACTTGGACAAGAAGACCACGATCTACACAGTGGTAGCTGTCGCAAGTAACTCTCTATTTTTACATTTGACCACTACATGGGTGGTGAATGTCCATGAATTGATCATTGGTTCTATTTTCGCAGGGATCATCATTGGTATTGGCATTGGTCTTGTTTTAAGAGCGGGCGGTACAACAGCGGGATCTGCCATTCTTGGGCGAATTGCGAATAAGTATCTAGACTGGAACGTGAGCTACGCCATCTTGTTCTTTGATCTGATCGTTGTTTTTGCTTCTTACTTTATTATTGGTGCGGAAAAATTAATGTTTACGATTGTGATGCTGTATGTGGCGACTAAGGTGATGGATTTCGTCATAGAAGGGCTTAACACGAAAAAAGCAGTCACGATTATTTCTTCATGCAAAGATGATATTGCAGAAGAAATCAATCACACCTTGGATCGAGGCGTGACCATTTTAAACGGTCGCGGTCATTATTCGAAGGAATCGAAGGAAATTCTCTATGCGGTTATTCAAAAGCAAGAGCTTATGCGTTTAAAGAAAATCATTAAGAAAATTGATCGAGACGCATTCGTTGTTGTCCATGACGTGCGGGATGTGTTTGGAGAGGGATTTGTGAATATATAAAAAACGAAAAGACCCAAAAGGGTCTTTTTTTATATTTTATACCTCTTGTCACATCATACTATGTATTGTATAGTATAAATGGTTAGGAGTTGTAATCATGAATGCACAATTAAAAAAAGGTTTACTTGAATTCTGTGTACTGGCGGTATTAAAGAAAGGCGATTCCTATGGTTATCAAATGATTAAAGATATGTCCCATTGTATTGAGATTTCAGAATCGACATTATATCCGATATTAAAGCGGTTAGAGCAAAACAATTATGTGGAGACCTATTCACAGGAACATAACAGTCGATTAAGAAAATACTACCGGATGACAAAGAACGGACGGGAGCATATCGCGCAATTTTTAGCGGAATGGGATCAAGTGATGGCGATTTACGACTTTATTTCTGGAGGACAGGGCAATGAATAAAAAAGAATTTTTAGCTAGCTTAGAGAAGCACCTGCATCGTCTAGGCGAAAAAGAAAGTGATCGGTTCATCGAGTATTACGATGAAATGATCGAGGATTATCAGGAAGATGGCTACAGTGAACAGGAAGCAGTTCATCAAGTCGGTCAGCCTGCCATCATCGCTGAAGGAATTTTGAAGGAACAAGGAATCAAAACCATTCAGGTGCCGACGTTTGGAGAAAAAGCAACAAGGCTCTCCATCCTCATTTTAGGCTTTCCGTTATGGGGCAGCATTCTAGCAACAGTCTTCCTGCTGATTCTTTCTGTGTATATGGTGATTTGGTGCGTTCCACTCGTGACAGGTACAATGACGCTAGTTGGTTTGCTCGGTGGTTTTTGGAGTATCATTGGTTCTCCATTTATTTTTCATGATGGTTTGCATGTGGTGGTGACGCAGATCGGAGTTGGTATTCTTCTATTAGGTGTCGGATTATTAAGCGGCATAGCCACGGCGTATTTAACAAAGCTATTTGTGCAAGGGACTGTTCAAACCACTAAGGCATTCATGGGAATGTTTAAAAAGAAGGTCGTGAGAGTATGAACGTGAATGATTTAAAAAAGCAATGCATCAAATGGGGGATCATCTTCACCGTTGCCGGAGGAATTGTCATGGCAATTGGTTTTGGACTTTCAGGCTTTGACCTAGATGCATATCAAAACAATGACCAGAACAATGTGTTCCGCACGATCAATTGGAGCAAGCCATAAATGAAAGACCCGCTTATGCGGGTCTTTTTTTCGCTCTGGCAACAAAGAAAAAATAACAGCAAAGTGCGCCAAGGTCACAGAGCATAATAATCAGCCCCATGGGAAAGGCAGTCTGGCTTCCAGCTAAGCCGACAAGGGGTGTCATGCATGCGCCAAGAAGCATTTGTGCCACGCCGATGAGGGCAGCGGCACTTCCAGCATGCGCACCGTGATGCTGCATCGCAAGAGAAGGAGCAGACGTGCCGACAATCCCAACGCTTGAGACCACAAAAAAGAGCGGAATAAGAATGCCATATAATCCTGCATCAATAGAGATCATCAAACACAAGGTGACGCCTCCTAAAGCAGCTGTCAGCAGCCCAATGCGAAGGACTTTCTCCTCACCAATTTTCGCAGCAACGCGGGCAAATACTTGTCCGGCTGTGATGATGCCAAGACTATTCACCGCAAAGGCAGCGCTGAAGCCCTGCGGAGAAAGGTTGAAAATCTCCTGCAATACAAACGGTGATCCAGAGATATACGCAAACATGGCGGCGAAGACAAGTCCTTGTGAGAGAGCATATCCGACAAAGAGTCGATCGCTCGCTAGAATTTTCATCGCACCTAGGATCTGTTTGAAGCCTCCAGTCTGTCTACGTTCCACAGGTAAGCTTTCTTTCAATGAAAACATCGATCTTAGAAGCATGAGCGCCCCAAGGATTCCTAGCAGAACAAACACACCCTGCCACGTCGTGAACCGTAACATTTGTCCGCCCACGATCGGTGCCGCTGCTGGAGCCACTCCGTTGACTAACATGAGCAAAGCAAAGAATTTCGTCATTTCTGAGCCTTCATAATGATCTCGTACGATGGCTCGTGCAATGACAATGCCTGCTGATCCAGCAAGTCCTTGAATCAGCCTTAAAAGAATGAATGTCCAAATTGAAGTGACCACTGTGCATAAAAGAGAGGCCGCAATAAAAATGATTAATCCAACCATCAGCGGCTTTCTTCTGCCGACTGTATCACTGATTGGACCTGCAATCAGCTGTCCAAGCGCAAGTCCAATCAAACAAGCCATGAGACTTAACTGAGACAGCGCCGTGCTTGCTCCAAAGTCACGGGCGATATTAGGTAAAGCAGGTAAATACATATCCATTGCCAGCGGTGCAAGGGCTGTTAAAGAGCCAAGAAGCGCGGCAAGGAGGAATCGATTTTTTTTCGATTCTTGGGGATAAGATAAAGAATTCATATGATGCCACTCCTTGTATACGTCCTCAAATCAGCATAATGAATCAAGCTTTCCATTTCAATCAAAATTTTCAAAGAAAATTTCGTGCAAAATAATTGATCTTTAAAAGAAGACTCTTTACATTGAATGAGTAGAGAAAAGAATCAGATCATCGGCATGCAGTGATTGCATGATACGTATATCCATTCATAGACAAACAGGAGGTGCTGGCATGGAGCAACAAGAGTTGATCATTCGTCAAGCAGTGAGTGAAGATCATGAGGCGATCACACATGTGCTGATCAAATCATACGCACAGTATGAGCCTCAATTTACAGAGGAAGGCTGGCAAAACTATTCTGCAGCACTGCGGGCGGCTGTAGATAACCCAAACATGGAGTTGATGCTTGTGGCCGAGCTTGAGGGCAAGGTCGTGGGGACCCTTCAAATGTTCCGATCATCAGAACAGGCATATGACAAGCCTGAGATGGGGATTACTTCAGCGATTGTCCGGTTTTTAGGGGTAGATCCTGATGTGAGAGGAAAAGGCATTGCAGAGTCATTGTTGCGTAAAAGTATAGAACTGACGCAATCGTGGGGCGAGAACGTCCTGTACCTTCATACGTCGGATAAAATGCAGGCCGCCATTCGTTTATATGAAAGAATGGGCTTTGAACGGGCACTTGATAAAGAATTTGTGAATCAAAATGGGACGCATGTGAAGAGCTATCAGTATGTGATCAAAAAAGAACAGCCGGCTGGCTCATAACACGCTGTATAAGAAGAGGAAGAGCATGTCCTGCATGGACGGGGCTCTTCCTCTTTCTCATGATACCCATACGTTCAGTGCCATATATGAAAAGCACCATGAGATTAATCCGAACATGACAAAGAATTTCAACACATGTTCATAAGGGGTCAGCTTTCGATCTCTTTTCGTTTTCACAAGCCGCCAGTAAAGGGCATAGCCACAAAAAACCAAGATGATTTGTCCGAGTTCTGCTACGGTTTCGATGATTGTGATTCCGTTCATTTGTTTTCACCTCACCATATGTCTTCCATAGGCAGCAGCAGTGAACCTTTATTTCTTCAAAAGAAAGCAGTGTATACTAGAATAAGAAGTAGATGCAGAAGGGGTTGTGACCGATTGTTTCCGCTATATGCAAATTCTTGGGATGACGTCATTGAGAGAAAAATCAAATACGATGATCAGGTTGTGGAACATACGTGTCAGCTGTTAGACGCACAGGAGCAGCAAGTCGTGTTGTTTCATAAAATTCAAGAACCATTTACAATGGTTGCTGGTGATGGCACTGTCACGATTCCAAAAGGGAGTTATACGACCGCCTATTATTGGACGGACCGGCCTTACAATGTCTATTTTTGGCGGGATGATCAAGGCAATGAACTTGGCTCTTATTTGAATATCGTCAGACATACATGGTTTGAAGAACGGGTGGTGATATTTGAAGATTTATTGATTGATCTACTCGTTCTTCCGAATGGTGATTTCTTTGTTTTGGATGAAGATGAACTGCCGGAGAGTTTAGCTTTCTTTGAGCAGGGCTCGGTTCATCGAGCACTCCGTGATGTCATCCATTCGTTAGCGCACATCCTCGATCAAGTGAGGCTGGATGCGAAAGGGAAGTATCATCACACCCTCTTTCAGAAGATGTTGAAATAGAAAAAACGATTCCTTGCTGAAAGGAATCGTTTTTTTATCAAACCTTGATCCGGTTTAGTCGTTTTTGTAAAGCAGTTTTTGTTTTAGATGCTTTTAGTTGTTTGACCGCACTTTGAGCGGTTGCTTTTGTTTTCTTTGTTCGTTTGGCTTCGGCTTTTTTGACTTTTTGTTTGGCATCTGTCACTTTCTTTTGATAGGCGACTTGTTTTTTGACTTTGTCGAGCCGGTTTTGCAGGCTTGTTTTTTCTTTGCCTTTGGATAGCTTTTTAATGGCCGTTTGGGCACTTTTAATCGAGCCTTGGGTTTTATTTTTTTCAGCTGATTTGACCTTCGCTCGTGCGTCACGAATATCAATGGCTGTTTGGACTTTTTTGACTCGGTCAGTGAGTGCGGTTTTTTGCTTGCTGGCAGTGAGTCTGCCAATTTTCGTTTTGGCTTGATCAACATCTGTCTGTTTTTTAGATGTTTCGGCTGTCTTGACTGCGCTTGTAGCAGTCTTTAAAAAGGTTGACTGCGGCACATATTGCACGCGGCCATAGCCGAATTGTGGATCTTTTCCTTTTGCGCCAAGATCCACTGTATAGCTGCGCAATAAAGTACGGAGCTGAACATTTGTTTTCTTAGGATGTAGCTGTTTTAACAGCGCAAGCATTCCTGTGACATGTGGTGCCGCTTGTGATGTACCCGTTGCATACCAATATTCATTTTTCAAATAGGTACTGATGACGTTCTCGCCGGGAGCGGAAAATTCAATTCCTTTCCCCGTATTAGAGATGGAGGCGAGTTTGTCTTTGTCAGTCGTTGCGGAAACAGCAATGACGCTATTGTATGCGGCAGGATAACTAATACCATTCTTCTTTCCATCATTTCCACTTGCAGCAACGACCAGCAGTCCTTTTTTGTATGCTTCATCAACTGCTGAACGTAAAATCGGAATGTTATCTTCAAAACCTAGACTTAGGTTGATGATGTCCATCTTATTGCTAATTGCCCAATCAATGCCTCGGAGCAGACTGTATAAGTCGCCTTCTCCTTTTTTATCTAATACTTTTACAGCATACAGCTTCACACCAGAAGCGACACCGACCGTACCGTAATCATTATTGAGCGCCCCAATTGTACCGGCGACATGTGTTCCATGTCCTTCATCATCTTTGTAAGAAGACGTGTAATCGACGAATGATTTACCGCCGGCTACCTTTAAATCTTCATGTGGGAAAATACCAGTATCGAGAACGGCTACTTTCACATCTTTTCCTGTCACGCCTTCTTTGATTGCTTGCTTTACATTGAGCTTCTGCAAGTTATAAGATTTTTGTACCAAAGCATCCTGACCACTAGCAGCAGCCGTTTTTTTCACGGTAGAAGCAGCGAGTTTGACCCTAACGTTTTTTGAAACATAAGCGATGTTTGGGTCTTTTTTAAGTGAGGTGACAGCTTGCTCATCTGCTGTCACTGCTACAGCTGGAAGATGTATGTATTGAGCGTTCACTTTTTCACTTTCTTGAATAGCCGTCTGTTTTCCTTTTTGATTTTTATAGACGATGATGACATCTGTTTCTTTTGGTGGTGCAGCTGCCTGCGAATGGAAGGGCAAAGCAGTTGTCAAAGCAAGAAGAAACGCGATGACCACGACGATTTTCTTTTTCAAGGCAATGGCTCCTTGCATATGAGGTGACCTCCGTCTTTTTTTCTTTATTATATCGGAGAAATAAGATAGATGGTTAGAAGAATCATAGTCTAGAAAGAAAGTTTTTTTCACACGTATCCCGAAATTGAATTTCATAGAATTCTAGTAGACAATAGAGAGATCATAATATGAGAAAGAAGGACATGCCGATGAATGTAAAAGAGTATATGACGTATGATGCGACGGGACTGGCGTCACTTGTGCAGAAAAAGCAGGTCACACCCGAAGAGCTTGTACAAGCTGCATTTACTAGATTGGAAGAAGTGAATCCAGTACTAAATGCGGTGATTCAGACTAGACGAGATCAAGTGTTCAAAGACATGAAGTCACTAGATGCGGATCAGCCTTTTGCTGGTGTTCCGTTTGTGTTGAAAAATATATCGCAGGGGCTGGAGCATGAACCTTTGACGGCGGGTGCTTTGCTGTTAAAGGATGTAAAGGCACAAACAGATTCCCACTTTGTCCGTCGATTGAAGCAGGCTGGGCTCCTCATGATCGGTCATACGAATACACCTGAATTCGGATTGAGAAATGTGACAGAACCCTTTTTATATGGTCCGACGAGAAACCCTTGGAATGCTGACTATTCTCCGGGCGGTTCAAGCGGCGGGACGGCAGCAGCTGTGGCAAGCGGCATCGTACCTGCGGGTGGAGCGAGTGATGGCGGAGGGTCTATTCGGATTCCGGCATCCTTTACTGGTTTATTTGGACTCAAGCCAACAAGGGGGAGAACACCGGTCGGCCCGGGTGCAGGAAGGCAGTGGCAAGGAGCTTCCATTGACTTTACACTCACAAAAACAGTTCGAGACAGTGCAGCCCTTCTTGATTTGCTTCAAGTCATTCAGCCAGAGGCTGCGTTCCAAACGCCATTATATGACGGCAGCTATCAGGAGGATTTGGTGAAACGAACCTCTTCTATGCGAATTGCTTACAGTGTAGACTCTCCAGTAGGCACGAAGGTGAGTGAGGAAGCAAAGCAGGCAGTCTTGAACACTGTGAAATGGCTGAGTGAACAAGGGCATCAAATAGAAGAAGTGAAGCCGGACATTGATGGTGTCCATCTGATGCAGCAATATTACGTCATGAACAGCGGTGAAATGTCTGCCTTATTTACCTCTCTGGCTCGTTCATTCGGGCGTCCGGTGAAGCCGGAGGAGACAGATATTGTGGCATGGGTACTGGCGGAAGCAGGAAAAAATGTGACGGCTGCTGCTTATACAGAAAGTCTTGATGCATGGGATATGGCCGCTGCAAAAATGGCCGCATTTCATCAAACCTACGATCTATATGTGACCCCAGCTACTGCCTATTCGGCTCCAAAGGTTGGCGAGCTGATGCATAACGATCAAGAAATTGATGCATTGTTACGTGTGTCATCCCTTTCAATGCAAGCACAGCAGGATCTGATTTATGAAATGTTCCTCAAGAGTTTGACCTACACACCATTTACACAGCTGGCTAACCTAACCGGCCAGCCATCTATGAGTGTGCCAGTTCATCTCACAGAAGCAGGCATGCCTTTAGGCGTACAGGTGACAGCACCGAAAGGAAAAGAGGACTGGCTGCTCAGACTGGCGTCAGAAATAGAATCATCCTCATTATGGAAAGGAACGCATCCATTACTGAATCAATAATACAATGGCATTGACGTTGGTCTATGGAGGAAAGGAGTGTCACACGTGAGTACGAAGGACAAAATCATTCAAACGGCCGCACTTCTTTTACGTAAACAGGGGTATCATGCGACAGGGTTGAATCAAATCATTAGAGAGAGCGGCACGCCGAAAGGATCTCTTTATTATTACTTTCCAAATGGAAAAGAAGAGCTAGCCATAGCAGCCGTTGAATATATTAGTCAAAGGGTCATCGATCAAATTGAAGAAAGTTTTGCCTATTCTGATGACCCATATGTCGCCGTCGATCATTTTATGACAAATATCATTCGGGGTTTTATGGAGCAAGAAAGTGAAAGAGGGATACCGATTGTCTTACTGGCGGCAGAGTCAAAACCTGAACATACAAAACTTCATGCTGCATGTAAACAAGAAATGATTCGCTGGCAAGAGCTTGTCAAAGAAAAGTTGATGAATAGCGGATATGATGAAACAAAAGCGGATGAGCGGGCATCTCTCCTTCATTCAATGGTCATCGGCGGATTATCAATGACTACTGCATTAAAGCAAACGACACCTTTAGAGCACGTAAAATGTTACCTTAGACACTTATTTATGCGAGAAGAGTAAAATCTCTCGCATATTGCCTATCTATTATATCAATTGGTCTATATAATAAAGATAGTCAATTAGTCATGAGGAGTGATGGGATGTCGGAGCAACCACAATCGATCAAGCAATCCGAAGATACCTCTTTTTATACCGTGTCAGGTTCGGGGGAGCTGTATGGTTTGGAAAATCAGCTTGTACATGTGCTGGCAGAAGCAAATCAAACAAATCAACTGTTTGAGCTCGTCTTAATCACAGGTGGGAAAGGTGCTTACTTTCCGCTGCATTGTCATGAGACGCTATTTGAAACCATCTTTGTGCTGGAAGGGAAGCTGGAAGTGATACTGGACGGTAAAAAGTATATGGTGACGGCCTGTGATTATATTCATATACCGCCCAAAACAATTCATGGCTATAGAATGCATAGTCACAAAACAAGATTTATTTCTTATGCACTGGGCGGGCAAATGACAGATGTCTATCAGCAAATCGGAAAGAGGCTGTTGCAGAATGAATGGCCGATGACTGATCACCCATTTGATGCAGACAGCTTTCATCAGGCTGAAAAAGAAAGCGATATCATGTTGATGCACGGCATTAGGGAGCTATCCAATACAACCAAGCCAGCTGTTTTGTTTCATAGTCAGCTCCCGCGCGCAGTGCAGCCATATGTGCTGGAGGCTGGTGAAGGAAAGCAATACATGGTCGAAGGTCAGCTTCATGAGCTGATTGCGACAACAGAAACAACAGGAGGCGGATTCAGTTATTTTGTGATTGAAGGGACAAAGGGAAAAGGCTTACGTCCGCATTATCATGAAGTGCATACAGAAGCACTTTATTGTGTTGAAGGCAGAATGAATCTTCAGTTAAACGGAGAAAATATTTGCTTGATGCCGGGGGATTTTGCTTATATTCCTCCGAATACCGTTCACTCGTATGAATTAGTGTCTCATTCAAATAAATTTTTGGTTTTGCTGCTGCCTGGCTATATTGAGCAAGTGTTTGAACAATTTGAAGAAGCACAAAGTCCAGGTATGTGCCCTTATTTTATACAGGAAGGGAACATGATGGAGGGTGGGGAGACCTCTGCTCAGTATGATTTGGTGTTTGTCGAAGAAAAATAGCTGTGTAACGCGTTACACATATTGAAGTAAACAACCTGCTGAATAAATCGGCGGGTTATTTTGTTTTCCCTTATGGAACAGCATCCCTATTCATATGCATGAACCATCCATTCAAGGTGAAGCTATAGAAATGATGACTTGAACTAAAGGAGGAAATGCAGATGAGAGCTGTCACCTATCAAGGGAAAAGCCGCATTGCGGTAAAGGAAGTAGCTGCACCATCTATACAAGATCGTGAAGATGTCATCGTTCGGATAACATCTACAGCAATTTGTGGGTCAGATTTACATTTATATCAAGGGAATTTCCCGCTTCCTATTGGCTATGTGATTGGGCATGAACCGATGGGGGTGGTAGAGGAAGTCGGGCCGGATGTCACTGCGGTGAAAAAGGGAGATCGTGTCGTCATTCCATTTACCGTGGCGTGTGGTCAATGTCAGTATTGCCATCACCATTTAGAAAGTCAATGCGATCACTCAAATCCCCATTATGATTCAGGCGGACTTTTTGGATACAGTGAGAAATATGGGAATTACCCCGGAGGACAGGCTGAATATTTACGTGTGCCCTTTGGAAACTATACACCATTTAAGGTGCCGGATGATTGTGAGTTAGAGGATGAACAATTGCTGTTTTTATCAGATGTTCTGCCAACTGCTTATTGGAGTGTAGAACACGCAGGTGTAAAAAAGGGGGATACGGTCATTGTGCTAGGATGTGGACCTGTTGGGTTAATGGCACAGCAATTTGCTTGGCAAAAGGGCGCAGAGCGGGTCATTGCTGTTGATTACATAGACTATCGCCTTCACCATGCAAAACGAATGAGCGGCGTAGAAGTATTTGATTTTACAGAAGACCCTGACATGGGAGAAACCCTAAAAGAGCTCACAAAAGGTGGGGCGGATGTTGTCATTGATTGTGTGGGGATGGATGGGAAAAAGTCACCGCTTGAAAAGATTGAACAGAAGCTCAAGCTGCAAGGCGGAACGATAGGGCCCATTCAAATTGCCACAAAAGCCGTGAGGAAATGCGGGACTGTTCAGCTGACGGGTGTGTATGGAGGTCTTTACAATATGTTCCCATTGGGTGCTTTTTTCGCAAGAAACGTCACGCTGAAAATGGGACAGGCGCCAGCGAGAGGGTACATGTCAAAGCTTTATCAAAAAGTGACAACCGGGGAAATTGATCCTAGAGCGATCATCACACATCAAATACCGCTAGATGACGCAGCTCATGCGTATCACATATTCAATGAAAAACAAGATGATTGTATAAAAGTCATCTTAAAGCCATAAAAAGAAGGCTTAGGATATTTCCTAAGCCTTTAATGTGCGCTCGTCCATCATTTTTTCGATTAATTCAAAAAATGTTTTTTTATCTTCTTCTGATAGGTGATTGAACAGTTGATTGACAAGCAGCTGACGATTGTCGATCATTTGTCTGGCGATTTGTTCACCTGATTCAGAGAGTGTAATCCATACCGTACGGCGGTCATTGTTATTTCTAGAGCGGATAATCAGCCCTTCATCTTCTAAGTGATTGAGAGCGGTTGTTGTTGCGGAGGGAGATAATGAAACTTCCTGCAGAATATTTTTCACAGTACATGATTGATGGCGGTAGATGATGCGTAAAATAAACCCTTTTACATTCGTGACGTTTTTCGGGATATTCTCTTCATCTATTCGTTTCGTCGCCTTTAAATACTTTGTCAGTGCATGGTCTAACAAACTTGCCTCTAGCTCGAAATGTTGCATTCTCCATACCTCTTTTCCTATTGCATTCGCATTTTCCGATCAATTACTAGGTCTATCTTATCATAATAAGCATCATCATTTAAACCAAAATGGAAGACGGCTATAAAATTACCTATATTATCAATTAATAAAAGGAACAATTCCAAAATGAAATGATTTTACTTTCACCTCTTTTTATTTTAGAATGTGAATGAGATAAAATCTGCCAATCCAATTCTCTGGAAATTGGCTATTGGACATCAAACGTTTGGAGATGAAGATATTGAATACTTTACAGGCATTACTAAACGACAGAATGGAACGCTCTTCACAAATTGAAGCGGTAACTGGCGGAGGTGTGTCTTATACATTTGAAGAATATGCAAAACGCATTGATCAGCTGGCACATTACTTACACCGTAAAGGAATTCGAAAAGGTGACCGGGTGTGCTTTATTTGTCAAAACCATCATCACTTTTCTACGATTATGCTGGCAGCCATTAAAGCAGGTGCAGTCGCCGTACCGCTTAGCTGGCAGCTTACCTCTTTTGAGCTAGAAGGTATCTTGAAAAAAGCAGAGCCAAAGGCTTTATTTTTTGACCGTGAATTCCGTGACATCATTGCGGCAGTGAATGTGTCTTTAGAAGATTGTCTCATGGTGGAATCTGGTGTCAATGCGAAAACAACACAGCTGTTTGAAGACATATTGGCGTCTAATGATGGAAGTGATCTTGCTGAAGAGGTATCAGAAGAAGATTTGGCCATGATTTTATTCACCTCAGGTACAACAGGCAATCCAAAAGGCTGTATGGTCGGACATGGACGAATCTATCAATTTTTAACACGACGTGGGAATCGAGGATTTGATCTGAAAGGAAAACGGTACTTGGCAAGTCATCCGCTGTATCATATGAGTTCTATTAATCACTTGATTGCAGCTGCAATTGAAGGGTATACGTTAGTCTTCTTACATGATGCAACACCGAAACGCATTTTAGAAACGATTGAGAAAGAAAGAATTACGTTTATGATGGCTTTCCCATCAGCTTATACGTACATGCTAGAAGAAATGAAGCGCGGTTCGTACGATCTCTCATCTTTTGAAATTGCGATTTCTGGTGGTACGAAGGTACCGGTACGCTTAATTAAAGATTACAAAGAAGTAGGCATTCAGATGATGCATGGCTATGGAAGTACAGAAGCGTGGGTTGTGAGTGCGTGGCATCCAGCGATGGGCGAGGATAAGATGGGCTCTGCTGGTAAAGTGGATCCGGATGTAGAAGTCAAAATCGTGCATCCTGAGACAGAAGAGGCGCTCCCAGCTGGAGAAATTGGCGAGGTCGTCATGAGAAGCCCATTTTATTTCTTAGGCTACTATCATCAACCTGAAGCGACAGAGAAAGTGCTCAAAGATGGCTGGTTCCATATGGGGGATGCAGGCTATCTGGATGAAGACGGTTTTCTTTACATCACAGGGAGATACAAAGATGTGATTCTATACGGTGGGGATAATATTTATCCTGACCAAGTGGAAGAGGTCATTGATCAAATTCCAGGTGTAATTGAATCTGCTGTCATTGGGGTACCAGATGACTTATATGGTGAAGTACCAAGTGCGTATATCGTAAAAGACGAATCTGTCGATTTCTGCGAAGAAGATGTGGTGAATTACTGCAAGGAACGTTTAGCAGATTACAAAGTGCCATCCATTCATTTCACGCAGGATCTGCCAAAAAATAAACTTGGTAAAATCATGAAGAAAGATTTACGTGAATTGGTTGTGAATGCGTAGGACCTATTCTGCTATAATGAAATTTGAATGATTTTTTTGTTTTTCTAACGTTTTGGAGGGAAAGGGTTTGCGACATATACTTCGTAAGAAACACATTCACGATTTGTTAGAACAGAGCAGACAGCAAAAGGTAAAGAAAACACTGGGCGGGCTCGATCTCACGCTCCTTGGCATAGGGGCTGTGATTGGGACGGGGGTCATGGTGTTAACCGGAATTACAGCAGCTAAGGATGCAGGACCGGCTGTTATTTTCTCCTTTGCGATCGCAGCGATTGTGTGCAGTTTAGCAGCACTTTGTTATGCAGAAATGGCTTCCGCGCTGCCTGTGTTCGGCAGTGCGTACATTTATTCATATACCACAATGGGTGAACTCGTAGGTCATCTCATGGGGTGGACGTTATTATCTGTTTATATGCTGACTGCTTCAGCTGTAGCGAGTGGCTGGTCGAGTTATTTTAACAGCCTGCTGGAGGGGTTTGGAATCTCAATTCCACATCAATTTTTAGCTGGTCCAGAACAAGGCGGATATATGAATTTGCCAGCAATTATCATTGCTTTACTCATTGCGTGGATCCTATCTAGAGGAACAAAAGAAAGTAAAAAATTCAATAATATCATGGTGTTTGTGAAACTTGGCATTATTGTTCTTTTCATTGTAGTAGGTGGTTTTTATGTAGAGCCAGCCAATTGGCAGCCGTTCATGCCGTTTGGTACGGAAGGGATTATTGCTGGAGCCGCTGCTGTGTTTTTTGCCTTTTTAGGGTTCGATGCCATTTCAGCTTCTGCAGAAGAGGTGAAAAATCCACAGCGGAACCTGCCAATTGGTATCATTGGTTCATTGCTCATTTGTACGATCATTTATATTGTCGTTTGTTTGGTCATGACAGGCATGGTGCACTATACGAAGTTGAATGTGACAGAGGCAATGTCTTATGTATTGCAAAGTGTCCATCAACATAGCGTGGCTGGTATTATTTCTGTCGGTGCTGTGATTGGATTGATGGCTGTGATTTTCGCCAATAATTATGCGGCAACTCGAATTGCTTTTGCGATGGGGCGGGACGGGCTCTTGCCTAAAGTGTTTTCAAAAACAAACAAAAGTGATACACCTGTTGCAAGTATATGGGTGATTGGCGGGATGACAGCTGTTATTTCAGGGTTTATTGATTTGAAGGATCTGTCCAACCTAGCCAATATCGGTGCATTATTAACGTTTGCGATGGTGAGCTTATCCGTACTCATTTTGAGAAAGACACATAAACAGCTGGAAAGGGGATTCCGGGTTCCGTTTGTACCGGTTTTGCCAATTATCTCGATGGGCTGTTGTGTGTTTCTGATGCTCAATTTACCAGGCCGGACATGGCTGTACTTCGGGGTTTGGCTGATTATCGGTGTCGTCATGTACGCAGCGTATTCTAACAAACACAGTGAATTAGCGAAATCTGCTTGAGAAAAAGGTGCAAATCCGTTGACGATTTGTGCCTTTTTTCATACGATTTGGGATAAGCTATATAAGAGATAATGAACGGAACAAGAGGAGGATGAGGGAAATGATCAGCGTTAGTCCATATATTGTCGTAGAAGACGTCAAAGAATCTCTTCAATATTATCAAGGAATTTTTGGCGGAGATATTCGTATCTTAAATGAACATCAAGACCGTGTATTGCATGCTGAGCTGCACCTTGGAGAATCACTGCTCCACTTTTCAGATACATTTGGCCGCACACCAAAACCAGAGAATCTTCGATTGATCATGCAGTTTGACAATGAGGAAGAGTTAAAGGCTGTATACGAGGCGCTTGAAGCTGACGGAGATGTCCTTGTGGAATTACAGGATACGTTTTTTGGCGCACTTCATGGACAAGTACAAGATCGGAAGAATGGTCTGATATGGGTGCTGAATTATATGAAATAAATAAAGACCTTCACCCTTGTGAAGGTTTTTTTGTGAGTGTTTTTATTTTCTGAAAAATGGAAAATATGCTATGTTGGAAGAATGATAAGACATGGGGAAAGGGTGGAAAAGGAATGGATCAAGTTGAGTTTCAATATATTCAAACAAACGGCATAAAGCTCCATACGGCAATGGCTGGTCCTGAAGATGGCCCACTGCTGGTTCTGCTGCATGGATTTCCTGAGTTTTGGTATGGTTGGAAAAATCAAATCCTCTCCCTGGCTGAGGCGGGGTATCGTGTCGTTGTTCCTGATCAAAGGGGATACCATCTGAGTGACAAACCAGAAGGAGTCGAATCATACGTCTTAGACAAATTAAGAGATGATATCGTGGGATTAATTAAGGCGCTGAGCCCAAATCAAAAGGCTATTGTCGGCGGACATGATTGGGGCGGAGCGGTTGCTTGGCACCTTGCTTCAACCCGTTCTCAATATGTAGAGAAATTAATCATCGTCAACATGCCGCATCCTCGTGTGATGATGAAGGTCCTTCCGTTTTATCCGCCGCAGTGGAAGAAGAGCTCTTATATCGCGTTCTTTCAGCTTCCAAATGTACCGGAGGCAGCGCTTCAAGAAAATCACTTTCAAAGACTGGATGAAGCCATTGGACTGTCTGCTAGACCTCATCTGTTCACGAAGGAAGATGTCTCAAGCTATAAGCTGGCATGGACGCAGCCTGGAGCCATTACGTCCATGTTGAATTGGTATCGAGCGATTAAAAAAGGCGGCTTTGAAAAACCGATTTCCAAACGAATTCTCGTGCCTGTCCGCATGATCTGGGGAATGGAGGACAAGTTTCTAAGCAGAAAGCTCGCAAAAGAAACGATCAAGATTTGCCCAAATGGACAGCTGATTTTTGTCGATGATGCGACTCATTGGATCAATCATGAAAAACCAGATGTCGTGAACAAGCTCATTCTCGAATTTTTAGCATAAAGGAAAAAGCTCTGATCATATGACCAGAGCTTTTTTGTTTTATCCGATTTGATTCTTTTTCAAGGAAACAGGTTCGTCGTCCCAGCATTCAATCTCTTCATTGTTTGGAACGGCATTTTTATAGAAAACAGGATCTTTGCCTTCTTTTTTCTGTCGCATGTAATCCTTCAGTGCTGCAAAGGCGACTTTGGACAACATGGTAATGGCAATGAGGTTGACGATGACCATGAGACCCATGAATAAGTCAGCTAGACCCCAAACGAGAGGAACAGTGGCAACAGCTCCGAATAGAACCATGCCAATGACAGCAACACGATAGATGTTGAGCCAAATTTTATTCGCTCCCAAGAACTCAATGTTCGTTTCACCATAGTAATAGTTACCAATTAACGTACTAAAAGCGAATAAGAAAATCATAATGGCTAGGAATCCAGAAGCCCAAGGTCCAATGTGCTGGCTTAATGAAGCCTGAGTTAGCTCAATTCCTTCCAGATTGGTTGTTTTATACGCATCAGAGAACAAGACGAGAAAGGCTGTACTTGTACAAATAATTAATGTATCTGTTAACACACCAAATGCTTGGATTAATCCTTGTTTGACTGGGTGGCTCGTGACAGCAGTTGCTGCTGCGTTAGGGGCACTACCCATACCGGCTTCGTTTGAGAAGAGACCGCGTTTAATCCCTTGTAACAATGCTCCACCTAATGTACCGCCGGCAAACTGCTCAAATCCGAAAGCATGCTTCACAATCGTACTGATGACACCTGGTAGTTCAGTGATATTTGTGATAATGACAAAGAAAGCAATCCCGATGTAAGCAACGGCAAGAAAAACGACAATATATTCAGATGCTTTTGCAATCGCTTTGATTCCTTTGAAAATAATGAACGCAAAAATAACAGCCATAACGATTCCGACAGTTAAACGATCTAGGCCAAAAGAGTTTTTAAAAGCGACGGTGATTGTATTTGATTGCACTGCGTTAAAGACAATCCCAAAAGAGATCGTGATTAGGATGGCAAATAAAATCCCCATCCAGCGCTTATTTAACCCTTTTTCCATGTAATAAGCAGGTCCACCGCGGAATCCTGTTTTATCTTTGACTTTATACACCTGAGCTAGTGTACTTTCAACAAAGCTTGAAGCAGAACCGATAATTGCTACGATCCACATCCAGAAGATTGCGCCAGGTCCACCGATCGCAATAGCGATGGCAATCCCTGTGATATTCCCTGTTCCGACACGTGCTGCCATACTGATGGCAAAAGCTTGGAACGGTGAGATTCCCTCTTTTTCTTTTCTTCCTTCTTTTAGAACACGCAGCATTTCTTTGAGCATTCTGACTTGCAGGAAGCGTGATCTATATGTGAAGTAGACCCCTACTCCAAGTAACAGAGCAATGATTAGATAAGTCCAAATAAAATCATTTGTAGTTGTTAAATAAGATAGCAAAGCTTTTTCGTTCATAACATCACCTCTTCGAATTCATCACTGTTCTTTTTAAAAAATACTGAGATCCCACTCTTTGGCAAGTTTCTTCAGCATCATGACACCGGTAATACTATTTCCACAATCGTCAATGGCAGGACCATAAATGCCGATACCGCAGCCTGTCTGAAATGGGAATTCTCTTCTTGCGCTTGGCGGAACGCAAGCCATGATTCCTCCAGACACACCACTTTTGGCTGGAACGCCTACGAAAGCGGCAAAATTACCAGACGCATTGTACATGCCGCATGTCAGCATCAATGCCTTTGTTAGTCTTGCGATATCTTTTGGGATGACTTGGACTTGTTTAAAGGGATGGTAGCCATCACTTGAAATAATCAGTCCAATCAAGGCGATGTCCTCTGTTGTGACCTCAATGGAACATTGCTTTAAATACACTTCTAACGTGTCCTCGACATCTGATTCTAAGTAATTGGTTTCTTTTAAATAATAAGCAAGTGCCCGGTTGCGGTGGGCAGTTGCCCATTCTGATTGATAAACCTCTTCATTAACAGAAGGACGCTTCCCTATTAAGTTTTCGATTAAATCGAAAATATATGCTAGCTTTTCTGTAGAAGTCTTTCCAGGAAGGATGGAGGATACGGTAATAGCTCCAGCATTAATCATTGGATTAAAGGGCTTCCCTGGTTTATGCATCTCAAGGCGGTAGATGGAATTAAATGCATCACCAGTTGGCTCTACATCTACCCGATCCAAGACGTACGGAACGCCTCTTCCTAAACAGGCAGCTATAAAGCTGATGACTTTTGAGATACTTTGCAGGGTAAAGGGAACGTCCCAATCACCATAACGTACAGATGATCCATCTGGGCCTATCACGCTGATACCAAGTTGAGAGGAATTTACTTTTCCGAGTGCTGGAATGTAGCCAGCGTTCTGCCCGTTTTTGTAATACGGACGTATTTCTTCTGCCCATTGATCAACAGAAGACTGGCATGCGTGTTGTGTATTATTAGAAATTGCTGTTTTCATACGATTCCTCCAATCAAAAATCAAAAAGTACCCTATTGAATTGGCGGATGACAAAAAATGCGATCAAATAGGCACGAAAACATGTTACACATCTTCAAAGAACTTGTCATGCGCTGCTTGTACCACTCCTTTACACCTAAATATATGTTCAAATGAAGGCTTTGGCGGCGAAACAACAAAAAGGGTTTTTAGTGAAAATTCAGAAAACGCTTACATATAGTTTCACTAAAATTGTTCATTCAATTTATCTTGGAAACTACACAATCTGACGAAAATCTACAGAAAAACTTACAAATAAAAATCAGTCTGCATGTAATTGTCTAAACAATTCCCATTATTGTAGACAATCTCCAAATCGTAGAATGGCTGAAAGGTCACCTTGCCTTCTCGGAGAATAGTCATAAAAAATGATTTTGAAGAGAGAAGTAGCCGTGAAAATAATTTTTTTGCTCATTGTGAAGCAAAGAGTCTCCTTGTATACTGTGGCTATGTAAACAGGGGAAGGGATGTCAGTCATTTGAGTTTAAACCAGCTTGTCAAAAAAGACGCATTTATTTTGATTTTTATGATCGTCATTGTGCCGCTTGCGGGAGAGCTGAAGTTTTATCCTGTGAATGAAACATTTCGTATTAGTTTTGGGGCACCTGCGTTTTTCTTTTGCTTATTACTTTTAAGAAAATCAAGACCATTGCTGCCAGGGTTTTTAACAGGCGCAGCCATTGTCCTATTTCGAGTAGGTTTAGATCTTATTCAGCAAAAAGCTGATCTGGCTCTGTCATTTTATCAGCAGTTTCCGAGCTTCTTTTTTTACTTTACTTATGCTTTTCTTTTCTTTGTTGTCCGTACAGGACGTTTCAAGCAGCGTTCCATTTTTATTGGGCTGATCGGACTGATGATTGAACTGCTGGCTGATTTTGTTGAGCTGTTTGTACAATTTTTAGTGTTTGATACAACCATGACTTTCTCAAAGCTGAGTGATATGATCCTCATTGCATTTGCTCACAGCTTCGTGGTCATCAGCTTTTTTAATATGATGAGGCTGTATGAGGCACAATCAAGAGAGAAACAAATCATGAAGCAAAATGAGCATATGATGATGGTCATTTCAAATTTATATGAGGAAACAGTTCATTTAAAGAAAACGTTAAATCATACAGAGCACATAACGCAAGAATCCTATCGGCTCTATCGTCTGCTGAATGAACATGAGGCAGGAAAGAAAGTGAGTCAGGAGCTGCTGAAGCTTGCAGGGGAAATACATGAAGTCAAAAAGGACAATCAGCGTATTTACGCTGGGCTTTCAAAGCTGATTTCAAAGGAAAACATGCAAGATTATATGAGGGCAGAGGATCTTGTTCAAATCGTGATTCGCATTCAAGAGAAATATGCGCTATCTCTCGGGAAGAACATTTCCTTTACACCTGATATAAAAGGCATTCACTTGCATGAGTATCATGTGTTCATTTTCTTATCGCTGATTAATAATTTAATGGCAAATGCAGTTGAAGCAATCAAGGATGATGGAGCCATCTCACTCGTATTAAAAGGCAGTCATGATAAAATAGAGATTCGGGTTGAGGATGATGGACCGGGTATTCCTGAGAAATTGAGAGAGATTGTATTTGATCCTGGATATACCTCAAAATTTGATGCATATGGAACACCGTCAACTGGGATTGGCTTATCCTATGTGAGAGAGCTGGTTCAAGAGCTGGACGGTCAAATCCAGATTGAGCAGAAAGAAACGAAAGGAACAGCTTTTCAGCTTGTCCTTCCGATAAAAAATTTAATACAGAGAGGGTGAGTGTATGCGATTTTTCATTGCAGATGATGATCGTGCAATACGCTCGATTTTAGGTCAGATCATTGAGGATGAGGATCTAGGAGAGGTCGTGGATGAAGCTGATGACGGCATTGGATTAGAAGCGAATTCATTGAACTTGAAAAAAGTAGACATCCTTCTGATTGATCTTTTAATGCCAGCTAGAGACGGCATTCAAACCATACGTCATATTCACCCTGAATTCAAAGGAAAGGTCATCATGATATCTCAAGTAGAAGCAAAAGAGATGATGGCAGAAGCCTATGAACTTGGAATTGAATATTATATTCATAAACCCGTCAATCGAATTGAGATTGTCAGTGTCATTCGAAAGGTCATGGAGCGGATCAAGCTCGAAAAATCAATTTACGATATTCAAGCTTCTCTTCGGCATGTGCTGCCATTAGAGCCAGTGATTTCTCATGAGACAGGTACTGGATCAAAGCGAAGAACGATGAAAGAGGCAGGGGAATTCCTCCTATCTGAATTAGGAATTGTCGGAGAGAGTGGCTCTAAGGATTTACTAGAGATATTGATCTACTTACATGAAACGCAGACAGCCAATTCTCATGAGGTGAATTTTCCGCCATTAAAGCAGCTATTTATCAAAACGGCGGAACGAAAGCTTGGTCGTGGTGCGGTGGATGTGGAAGTGATGCGGGAAGTGAAAGCAGCAGAGCAGCGAATTAGACGAGCCATCCATCATTCCTTAAATCATTTCGCATCACTTGGGCTCACAGATTTTTCAAATCCTAAATTTGAGCACTATGCGTCGAAGTTTTTTGATTTCACTGATGTCAGCCAAAGGATGAAAGAAATGCAGAAGACTTCTTCTTCTGCAGGGTCAACAGGCAGAGTCAATACGAAAAAGTTCGTGCAAATCTTTTATTTTGAAGCAAAGCAGCTATTCGAAGGGATGAGCTGAGGGAAATCTATTGGAATGATTGGAGAAAATAAACAGAGACAGAGTGCTTTTGAATATGAGCCGCCTTGCTCTTTTAGACGTCTTTGTTATTTATCTGATCATTCTGATTTTTCTTTTTTCTTGAAAATAAAACTCTCCTGTGCAATCGTTTGTTAAAATAGTGAGGTTAGACTAGAATGTCGGAGGTTTTATTTTGGGAAAAATTAAACGAAATGCGCTCTGCCCATGCGGAAGCGGAAAAAAATATAAACATTGCTGTGGTCAAAAGTCAGGCGGAGAACAAACGTCTGAGCTTGTGTTTAAGGAAGCTGTACAAGTTCAAAAGGATTTAATGAATTATGCGTTCTCTAAGCATCAGAGAGCGATCAATCAATTCATTAATGAGTTTTCTTTCCTAGCAGATATGGATAAAGAGACGCAACAAATCTCAGTCTTTCATTTGAGTGTATGGGGCATTTTCTTCCGCCCATTAACAGATAAGAAAGAGACTATCTTCCAAGAATTCCTGACAAAAAAAGCAGAAGATATTACCCGTCCTAAAACAAGACAAGTGGTTGAATCTTGGACAGACATGGAGCCATCTTTGCTTTTATTAAATGAAAAAACGGACGAGTCTCTTTACTTTGAGAATATGGTGACAGCTGAGAAGGTTGAAGTTGATGTGAAGCCGGATCAAACCGTGCTGCCAGAGAAAGGTAGTCTTGTTCTAGGTTTCCCTGTTCAGTTTGAAGAAAAAGCAGAGTTTTTCATTCAATATACGATGTTCGCGAAAGAGTTTACTGATACGCTTATTCTTCAGGTTCGCCAGCTCGTTGAAGCACATGAGGCAAACGGAGGAGCACGTAGTACATTTATGAGAGAAGCCTTCCCTGAAGTGCTGAAGTGTATGTTTGCGAAGCAAGAAGTTGAAGAAACAGAAGCGCCTGCTCAAACAGAAGGAAGTACAGTAGGACTATCAGCAGATCGGATGGACTGGGCTAGTGACGTTCAGCTGGAAACAGCCAAGCTGATTGAAGACGGGATGAAAGAGCACGGTGACCAAAGCCTGACAGATGGCGCTTTAACAGTTTGGAAAGCTTACTGTGATCAGAAAGCACCTGTGATCCGTAAAGCGGCGTCATTTGCTGCAGGAATCGAATATTATATTCATTCACTTGCAAGCGATGCCCCGCTTTCTCAAGCACAAGTTGCTAAAAAGTATGGCATTAGTGCGTCCACTGTATCGAGCCGATTTAAAGATATTGAAAAAGCGGTCAAAGAAGAGCAAGAGACGACTGTATCATAGCATGAAAAAAGACGCGGCACCTTTCAAGGAGCCAGCGTCTTTTTTTCATCATCTTGTTTTAATAAAACCACTCATGTATTGCTCTGTATTATAATCATTGAGGTCAATTTTCCACTGACCATCTCCGTTACGTTTCATTTTCACTTCATACTCAGCAGGGCTTGAGACTGGAGGAAGCTTTTCAAACTCAGATGCGTACATATTCAAGCTTTTCTTATACAATTCTTCTTTCGAACGGATTTTGCCGTTGTAAAACTCATCTCTTTGTTTGTCTAGTTTGTCTTTTAAGTTAGAAGCATCAATACCGGTTACTTGAGCGACAACCTTCGCTTCGTCATCTGAGATGGTTTTCACACTTGTTTCCACTTTCGCTTTATCCTTCATTGTATTTTGCATGCGTTTGTACATGGATAAAATATCGCGGTCACTGACTTCGTTTCCATATATGCCTGCACTTCTCTTAAAGTCTTTCACAAACATTTCGTGATATTTATTAACGACATCTGATTGATTGTCACCTGTTAATTCTGAGAATTGATCATTCTTTTTGTCAAAAACAATGAGATCTGTATAAGCAGATAGTGCTTTTGCTGGGTTATCTAGCTTTTTTGCTGAATCCAGTATCTTTTCGCCATCTAGTTCCATTTCGATCGAATCGCTGTTTTTCTTGATGCTATCTTGGTACACGAACTGATATTTTTTGCCTTTATCTACTAGGAAATAAAGCGCTCCTGATAGTGATTTCCCTTTGTTCAATGACCCAAGATCAAGGCGGTCTTTACTGCCGTAGAATTTTAAATCAGAGACTTTGGCATCGTCCTGATAAAGGGTGAAATCAGAGTTATATAGTGAAAGGGCTTTGTCACCTTTGTTGGTGATCGTCAGGTTGACTTTTAACACCAATTCATTGTCTCGCAAGGTAGTGGTTGAGTCTTCTGGTAACGTATATTCGTAGCTATTCACTTTTACCTCTGCTGTTTTTGTTGATTTTTGGTCAGCCTTTGTTGATTTTGCTGAGCTCTGGCAGGCTGCAGAGATGATCATCACGAATGAAATCATGAGGAGTGCACTTATTTTTTTAAGATTCACAGTTGATGCTCCTTTGCTTTTCTTTCGTCATTTTCTTCCCGCTATCTGACTGAGAAAAAAGAAACAGATAGAATGGTATATTCGGGTGTTAAAGGGGAAAATCTCCTAATGACGATTTGCACTATTCATTCTATCGAATTTCATTCGTGATGAGGAATAGGTTTTAGTCCCTATCTTTGATAGATTTTTACACAAATACCTATAAAAAACGGAATTTAATAAGTAGAATATACTAGTTAATAAGAATTAATTTATCTATTTATCATGAGTTTTAAATGTTTTGTGTGTAAAAATCTTGAAACGGAGGTAGTTTTCATTTCAAAAGATGTGTTAGGATTCACATCGCAAAACTTTTCGTTTAAGTGTATCTTCATCATACGAATCTTTTTCTTTCAAAGCGTCCACCTCCAGATTGATTTTCAGAGAGCAGAATACTTGAATGTTGAAAATGATTCATGGGAAAATAAGGATGATTAAGCAGATAAGGGAGATGAGCTTTTGAAAAAAGTAACGCTTGGACGAACTGATTTACAGGTGAATCCGATAGGGCTTGGAACAAATGCAGTAGGTGGCCATAATTTATTCCCGAATCTGAGTGAAGATGCAGGGCGGGAGCTAGTAGAAACTGCTCTTGATCATGGTGTCAATTTCTTAGATTCTGCTTTTATTTATGGGCTGGGCCGTTCAGAAGAATTGATTGGCGAGATCATTGCCAAAAGAGGCGGCAGAAAAGAACTGGTTCTTGCGACAAAAGGGGCTCATAAAGAAGTAAACGGACAAATCGAACTGGACAATAGCCGTGATTTCTTAAGACAGCAGGTCGAAGACAGCCTGAAGAGGTTGCAAACCGATTATATTGATTTGTACTATATGCATTTCCCAGACGGCCGCACGCCGCTGGATGAAGTGGCCGGTACTTTAAAGGAATTGAAGGATGAGGGGAAAATCCGGGCAATTGGGGCATCAAACCTTGATTTTGAACAGCTTCAAACCTTTAATCGAGATGGATACCTAGACGTGCTTCAATCAGAGTATTCTCTGCTGAAACGTCAGGCCGAGCAAGACCTTCTCCCATACTGCGTGGAGCATGGGATTTCCTTTATCCCTTATTTTCCATTGGCGTCAGGCCTGTTGACTGGGAAGTTTACAAAGGATGCGACATTTGATGATATTCGAGCAAAGGACCCGCTTTTCCAAGGTGATGCTTTCCTTCAAAACCTCGAAAAAGTAGACAAACTGAAGGCCATTGCGCAATCAAAACATGCCGAAACAGCCCATGTAGCGCTGGCGTGGCTGTTGGCGCAGGATGGCATTGATGCCATTATTCCTGGTGCAAAACGAGCCGAGCAAGTCTTACAAAACTTGAAAACAAACGATGTTCAATTAACAAAAGAAGAAATTAGCGAAATCGATCAGATCTTTTCATAATATAAAAAATAAGGTGCCAAGTAGCACCTTATTTTTTATGCCATTGTGAGAGGAATCTTGATCACGAGCCTCAGGTTTGGAGAACGATACGTAAAATCAAGCGTGCCGTCTGCCTTTTCAACAAGCTGATGAATGATATAAGTACCCATACCTTGATGATCACCGCCTTTTGTCGAGCGGCCAAACGTCTTGAACAGATGATCTAATACGTGTTTTTCCATTCCCTTAGTACTGTTTTCACAATGAATCAAAAAGAGCCCGCTCCGGATGGAAGTCGTGATCGAGATGTTTCCCTCGTTCCCAGCTTGCTTCGCTTCAATGGCGGCATCTAATGCGTTATCAAGCAGGTTGCCAGTAAAACTCACCTGATCCGCCTTAGAAAAAGGAAGAGAAGAAAAGGGTGCTTGAAGATCTAGTGAAAGGGCAATGTCCTCTTTTTCAGCCCGCTGGAAAAAGGAATGAAGGGTGGAGGCCAAATAAGCATTTTCCCCTTTGATCCAAGGAAAATGTTTCACGTATTGCTGAATCAAATCTTTGATCTCATGCTCGTCATTCGATGCGGAAAAGGCATTTAAATGTCTAGCTGTTTCATGGTGTTTACTTCGCAGCTCAAGCAGCAAGTCATTGGTCCTCGACTCAGCATGAATCAGCTCTTGAAGCCGTCCATTTAATCGTTGCTCCGTTTGCATCACCTTGAAGGAAAGGAGATCGGCTGTCAAAATGATGATGACAGTTAAAAGATGGCTTAGTCCATTTCCGTGCGTGAGAAAAAGTGAAATGCCTGAACAGGTGATGAGCACAAAAGCGCCTAATATCATGTAACCATTCATACCTAGCCAAAACCTTTTGTAAATGAAAAAGGTGTAAAGGCACAAGATGCAAAAGGTCAGAAGCCACACCATGCTTGATGACAAAGGCAGAACAGCTTTAGCAGCAGCTTGAACTGCAAGACCGAGCCAGATGAGCGTATATATGCGAAATCCAAGATAGAAAGCGTTCACGTTCGTTCTCCTTAAAAGTAGTATTTCTTAAAGTATTCTAATTGCTGCTTCGTCATCATGGCTTTTTTATCAGTCCCTTCAAAAGACACGATAAATGAATTTTTGGCATACGCCGAAAAGTTCTTAATGTAATGAATATTGATGATAAACGAGCGGTGGGAGCGGATAAAGTCTTTCTCAGCTAAATCACCTTTTAACTCGTTGAGAGTTTGGTATGTTTGAATATCTCCTGTTGTTGTGACAATGGTCGTCGACCTGCCAGTACGTTCAACAAAGATGACATCCTTTTTTTGCAGTACATGGATATCTGATTGCTGCTTGATGAGAAGCCGTCCGTGAATGCTTTTCTCCTGCTTGGTGGACATGTAGCGCTCTAAGGATTTGGCGATTCGATCAGCTTGATAAGGCTTCATAATATAATCATGGACATTCAAATCAAAGGCATGGACAGCATACCCACTGTTTCCCGTCACAAATACAACATCCACATTCAGTGCGTGAGAGTGAATAAGGTCTGCTAATTCATAGCCTGACATGCCAGGCATCTCAATGTCTGCAAACAATAGATCAATGTCGCCCTGTTTGACCTTCTCATATGCATCCTCCGCTGACTGCGTCACAAAAACGATGTCAACGGCATCCATTCTGCCGACAATGGCATGCAGCTTTTCTAAATCCACTCGGTAATCATCGACAAGACCTACTTTTATCATAAAAATCACCTATGACTCTTCTTATTATTTGTCTATTTTACCATTTGTTTTTTAAAATGGATCATTTCAAGACAGAAAAAGGACGTTTCGCGACATTTTTATGTCAGACAGGCGGTATTTTTTCTATCATAGACGTAGATAGTCGAAAGGGGCGAACCAAATGATTACTCTCAGCGATTGTAGTTGCTGGTTTACAGATAAGAAAAAAGTCGTAAAGGCGATGAAACATATGACATTCTCCGTGAAGGAAGGAGAAGTCGTCGGCATCTTAGGAGAAAATGGTGCGGGGAAAACCACATTATTACGCGCCGTTGCGACATTATTGGAGCCTACTCATGGAACAGTCAATGTTGCAGGCTTTGATACAGTCAAAGAAGCAACTGAAGTGAAAAAGCGAATTGGTGTCTTGTTTGGCGGTGAGACGGGACTTTATGACCGTTTGACGGCTCGTGAAAACCTTGAATACTTTGGGAAATTATATGGCTTGGATCAGCATGAGATCAAAGCAAGAATTGAGGATTTAGCAAAGCGATTCGGGATGAGGCAGTACATGGATCGCAAGGTAAAAGGATTTTCAAGAGGGATGAAGCAAAAGGTGGCGATTGCCAGAACATTGATTCATGACCCTGACATTATTTTGTTTGACGAACCGACAACAGGTTTAGATATCACATCGAGTAATATTTTCAGAGAGTTTATTCATCAGTTGAAACAGCAAAATAAAACGATTCTATTTTCAAGCCACATCATGGAAGAAGTCAGCCTGCTTTGTGACAGTGTCATGATGATTCATCAAGGGGAGCTCGTGTACAAAGGAACGCTTCCAGAATTATATGCACAGGAACAAAGTGAAGACTTGAATTACATCTTTATGTCGAAGCTCGCAAGGGGGAATGCATAATGTGGAAAACCGTCTTTTTAAAAGAAATGACAGATTCGCTCAGAGATAGGAAAACGTTGCTCTTAACAGTGTTGATCCCTCTTTTGACGATGCTCGGACTCGTGTTTTTCTACGAAAGCATGATCGCTGATCCAGGCGATAAAACGTACACAGTCGCAATCAATGAAAAGCTTCCGTCCGATATGAATGACATGATCAAAGAAGTGAAAAACCTGAAACTTGAAACATTTGATGACCCGCAGCAAGCCGTTAAAGACGGTGAGGCAAATGCTTATCTAGAAATGCCAAAAGATGCAGGCGATATGCTTCAGCATCAAACATCGTTTGCCATTAAAGTCCATGGGTATCCAACAGATGATGATTCAGTGATTGCGGTTCAAATGCTGCAATCATTGCTTGAACAATATCAAAATCAAGTCGTAGAAAAGCGTTTGGCACAGGATCAGATCAAATCGTCAGTGATTCATCCGTTTGAGGTGCAATCGGTTGATGTGCAAGAAGGAGAGGACGGGGATGGAGAAAACGGGGTGACCACCATGCTGCTGTCGATTCTCCTTCCAATGATTTTAGTGACGTCTGTGATCTCAGGTGCTTTGCCAGCTGCGCTTGATATCGTAGCAGGTGAAAAGGATAGAAAGTCAATTGAAGCTTTATTCCTGACACCGGCCAGCAGACTTCAGCTTTTAATTGGAAAATGGCTAGCTGTTTCTATGTTTGGTATATTAAGTGGCATTGTGGCGATTGGCATGCTGCTGCTCTCTACATTGCTCTTTACAGAAAAACTGAAACAAGCGCTGAACTTCGGAGATCAAGTGTGGAGCATCATCGGCGTTATGTTAGCGGCATTAATTATTTTCTCATTTATGGTATCCATGATTGAACTGCTGCTCAGTGTCGTTTCAAGCTCAGTGAAAGAAGCACAATCGTACATGTCCATGATCATTACACTAGGTGTGATTCCGATGTTTTTCACCATGAGAGCAGGCGCTACGCAGCTAGATACGTATTACTTTGCGATCCCATTCCTTAATATTCACGCACTATGCAAGCAATTGATGTTTGGCATCGTTGACCCGATGTCAATTGCCCTGACGCTCGGCTCCTCGGCGCTGACAGTGATGATTTTGTTTGTCATCGTGAGAAGTTTGTTTATGAAAGAGAAATGGATGCTTGCGAAATAGAAAGAACATTTCATTGATAGAAATGAAGAACTTGTAGATTTTTTCTACAAGTTTTTTGTTTTGTATGTTTAAGTGAGTGATAAAAAAGGGCTGATAGAATTGAGAAATGCAATTGATAGAGCTTTAGGTTCTGTTGCACATTTATTCCAATCTGACTATGAAGGCGATGAAACTTATATTGCTTTAGTAGACGATGAGCAAAGGTTCGAGAAATTAATCACTCCTTATGTAGAGGAATACATACAAGAAGATGATGCAGTTGATCCGATTGACATCATAAAAGGATATGATGCTGAAAAGGGGAATTCATCTTCATAGTATGTTGTATCCTTTTGTCAGTATACGCCTTACAATAAGGAGGTGCGAAAATTGCCCGCAGCTTTCAGTTATGGAATCACCTGTTTCATCGCTTTTCTACTAATCATTTTTGTTCTCACCCATAAAAAACTAGAAAAAAAACTAGATCTCACAATTTTGATCGTAGTAGCCACCACATTATTGATGGTGAATGTCTTGTGGGTGTGGGTCACCATTTTCTTCCTTACTTGTTTGTATGTCGGAATCAAATATAGACATCAATCAAAAAAAGACTAAAGAAAACCCCCGGAAACCGGGGGTTTTTCTTTAGTTCTTGATGAACTTTTCAACCAACGAGCTTGTTTTGTAGTCGTTCAAATCAAGTTTCCATTGGTCGATATCGTTTTTCTTCATGTTCACTTCTACAGTTTCTTCAGAAGATGATGGTCCTAATTTTTTAAATTCATCTGGATAGATAGAAAGTAGATATTTCTGTGCATCATCATAAGATGCTGTACGGTTTTTGCTGTAGAATTCAGTTGCTTTTTCTTTTAAACGATCGACAAGCGGGCTTGCATCAATTGGTGTAAGTGTCACAGTCACGACAGCTTTATCACCGCTGATTGATTTTGTTTTCGTTGATACTTTTGATTTTTCAGCTAATGTTTCTTTTACAGCTTTTAGAAGCTTATCAAGGTTTTCGTCTTTTGCTGAGCTAGATGAAATACCAGAAGAAGAAATGTAGCCTTGTTTGAATGATTTATCAAATTCGTTTACGACAGTTGATTTGTTATCACCTGTTAGTTTTTCGAAATCGTCATTTTTCTTGCCAAAAATCATGACATCAATATAAGAAGAAAGGGCTTTTGCAGACGCTTGAAGTGTATCTGCCTTTTTCATCAAGTCTTTTCCTTTAATATCGAATTCTAGTGTTTTGTCATCTTTTTTCGATCCAGTACCAGGCTCTGTGTAGACAAGTTGATAGTCTTTTTCTTTATCAACTACATAGAAAAGACCACCTTTTGATACTTTACCTGCATTTAGAGAGCTTGAAGATAATACTTCGTTGTAGTCATCAGGAGAGATGGTAGACACCTGAGCGTCATCTTGGTAAAGCGTAAAGTTGCTTTTATCCACATTCAATGGTTCTTTGCTGATGTTTTTTACAGATACATTCACTTTTAGGACATATTGATCATCCTGAACAGATGTATCGTATTGAGGTGGTAAAGTGTACTCAGCACTTTCTACTTTTACTTCAGCTGCATCAAGGGATTTTTTTGTATCGCTTTCTTTCGCAGCAGTTTTGTCTTTTCCACCACTACAAGCAGCAGCGACAACAGTTACACACAAAATCAGAAGAAACAGGGATAATTTCTTTTTAAACATGAGATGTTTTCCTCCTCGGGTTTTATGGTGAATTTCATTGGAAAGCTTTAGTTCATATCGTTCTTTTTGCACAAAAAGAAAAATACTGTATGTTTTTTACTGTAGAATGAAGCGAAAGTACTGTCAATACCTCAGTGCGTTCGAAAGGTTCATCCACTTCAAGTAGTAAAAATGACACTATGTTGAGAGGAGAAATGTGTATTTTATTGTTTGAAATCTCCTGTAAAAACTCAACATTTTATATTTTAAGGTTTTGAGTCGGATTATTGAATAGGTTCAAATGACTGTTTTTGAAGAAGATGTAGCAAATAGAAGGATTTTTATGACTTGTAAATGAGTCGTTAGTAATGAATATTTTTTCCTGTGATGTGTATGATCACTAGGTTTGTGTGTTGTTGACATAGAGACACTTGTCCAGCGAAATGTTGAGGTATTTAGACAGGCTCTCGACACGGAATGTGTCTTTTCCCTTCAAAATGGCAGTCATCTACACAGAAACCCTACATAAAATAAAAGAGAAATGAATGGGAGGTGGATGTATGGCAGTGGTAAGAGCGACAAGCTCTGATATTGATTTAATGGCCAGACTGCTGAGAGCCGAAGCGGAAGGTGAAGGGAAACAAGGGATGCTGCTTGTAGGAAATGTAGGCATCAATCGTTTGCGTGCCAACTGTTCTGACTTTAAAGGGCTGCGTACGATTCCACAAATGATTTATCAGGAGCATGCGTTTGAGGCAGTCACGCATGGCTATTTTTATCAGCGAGCACGAGAAAGTGAAAAGACACTTGCACGGAGGAACATTAATGGTGAACGATTTTGGCCTGCGAAATTCAGTCTTTGGTATTTCAAACCGCCTGGAAATTGTCCATCCACTTGGTACAATCAGCCGTTTGTGGCAAGGTATAAGTCACATTGCTTTTACCAGCCCACAGCTGAAACATGTGAGAATGTTTATAACACCTTTTAGCTTGATGAACAGCACAATCCTTTGTATTCAAGAGGATTGTGTTTTTCTTTTTTTCAAAATGGGTAACCATTGTGTATCAACAAGATGAAGCACGTGATTGGAGGAAATGAAGATGTATCAAGATTTAAAAGGGAAAACAGCCATTGTGACAGGTTCTTCTAAAGGGATTGGACAAGCCATCGCCTTGAGGTTTGGACAAGAACAAATGAACGTGGTTGTGAATTATAAAGGTGATGAAGAGGGTGCTGAAGAAACAGTACAAGCCATTCAACAGCATGGAGGTAGGGCGGTGAAAGTACACGCAGATGTCTCCAAAGAGGAAGGGATTCAGGCGTTAATGGATGCCGCGCTGGAGAATTTTAACGCACTAGATGTGTTCGTCAATAATTCGGGATTTAATGGTGAAGAAGCAATGCCGCATGAAATGACGTTGGAACAATGGCAAAAGGTCATTGATGTGAATATCACAGGCTCATTTTTAGGAGCAAAGGCAGCAATCGCCTATATGATGGAGCATGATGTGAAAGGATCAATCTTGAATATATCCAGTGTCCATCAAGAGATCCCGCGTCCGTTCAATGTTCATTACTCTACTTCTAAAGGAGGAATGAATATGATGACGAAGACGCTGGCTCTTGATTATGCCGAAGCGGGTATTCGGGTCAATGCGATTGCACCAGGTACAATGGCAACGGAATCAAATGACGACCTTCAAGATGAACAGAAAAAACAAAAGCAGCTTGAGAAAATTCCAATGAGAACGTTTGGCGATCCAAAGGAGATTGGATCCGCCGCTGCATTTCTCGTATCGAAAGAAGCGGCCTATATTACAGGTACTACATTATTTGTTGATGGAGGAATGACACTTTATCCATCTCAATTAAATGATGAATAATAGAAAAACATCCGCCCCATTAGCCGGCGGATGTTTTTTCTTTGTAGCGGTGTGCTGACTTTGCTGGTTTGCCGAGCAGCATAGGATACTTGCTCAAGAAAGAGATACATGGCACCATGAGCAGCAATGTACCGATCGTATAAAAGAGCGTCCAAGAAAGCTGCGTTGTATCAGAGATATTGATGCCTAGTCCGTAATAAACAAATGCCTTCATGATATCGATACCGGCAAATTGCAGGACGAGAATCACAATGGAATGACGTCCGAGATACGTCAATATCGTGGACGTTTTCAATTTGAAGCTTAAATAAATAACAGCAGCTGAACCGAGCAGTGCACAAGCATAAAAAATGAATAGATCCCCATAGTCATTGACCCGCATATCAATTCGTGAATTAAAGCTTTGCATATATGCAGTCAGTACAAGCAGACCTGTACATAACAGAAGGGTAGGATCTGTTTTTAATTCCACAAACCATTGTTTTGCTAAAAATCCGATTGAATAAAACACAACAGCCGTTAACGCAACGTTGGCATTCCAAGGGAGACTCTGGTTTAACAATAGCGTGGAAGCATATCCGGCTCCGCCGCAAAGGACGGTCAGTAAAATCAATACAGCTGGTTTTCCTTTTGTCAGACGATGCATTAAGAAAAACAACATTTCCACTAAAAAGAGCGTCGTTAAAAACCAGATGGCTGGGTTATGCGTCAGTCTTGCTTCATCGGCATTTGAAATGAAAATTCCCGTAAATGGAACGAAGGGATCAATATCTGTTTGCCCCTTAAAGGCGAAAAATCGGGTCACCGTGAACCAGAAAACGTACGTAATAATGGAGAAATAGAGATAAGGTAAGAGCAAGCTTTTCGCTTTTTTCTGTATAAATGACATAGCAGGTTGTGAGGATGATCGAAACATCATACCTGATAGTAAAAAGAAGAGTGGCATATGAAAAGAGTATATAAATTGCTTGAATGAATCAGGAATGGGTACATGTGCCATTACGACGAGCAGAATGCCGATTCCTTTAGCCGCATCCACCCAGTCGAGTCGTTTATTCATGGCCAGTCATCTCCTTCCTTTCTCAGCATTGTAAACCGTTACTTCATATGTACCTCTACTATATAAAAGGTACACCTACCATGCGTTTACAGTTCGCTAACGATTAGAAGACACATTTGCGATCAGATGACAGAAGGAAGCGTTTTGACATCTCGATGTTACATTTCCCATTTTTTATGACAATGTAAAAAAAGAAGCCAATGAAAGATTGGCTTCAAAAAAGTTCTGCGATTCGTTCAAAGGAACGCTGTTTTTCCATTGGATCAAATGAATTGTTTAATATCATGATCTCGTCCGTTTGATAGCGGTCCATTAAGATTTGCAGCTGTTCTTTCACTGTTTGCTTTGAGCCAACAATCATTCGCTGGCGGTTTTGTAACACTTTTTTCTTTTCTTGCTCAGTGTAATGATAGTTCTCTGCTTCTTCTATAGAAGGAACGCGGCTGTCCAGCCCTTTTTCAACCCGAAGTAGCCATAAATCTGTACTGGTGGCAATGCGGCTTGCTTCCTCGTCTGTGTCTGCGCAGATCACAAAGACAGCAAACATAGACTGAGGCTGACGTGAGAAAACGGATGGAGAAAAGTGTGACCGATACGCTTCAAAAGCTTGCCGGCCTCGTGCAGGATGAATAAAATGTCCGAAAATATAGTTGATTCCAAGTGATGCCGCCTGGATGGCACTGTTTTCCCCGAGTCCAAGCAACCAGACTGGCGGATAAGAATCAACGAGCGGAGCCGCTTTCACTCCTGCATGCCGATGACCAGAAGGCAGGCTGTCAGATAAGTAAAAAAGAAGGTCCTCCAGCTGGCGGTCAAATTGAGACAGTTCTTTCTTCACGCCGTCTGTCAAAGCGAGTCTCGTCCGTTCAATTCCGCCTGGGGATTTACCAACCCCGATCTCAATCCGCCCAGGGTAAAGGGCTTCAAGCTGGCGGGTGACTTCTGCTACTTTAAAAGGGCTGTATTGCGGGAGTAAAATACCCCCAGAGCCTGTACGCAAAGTCGATGTGTGTGAAGCAATATGTGCCATTAATATTTCAGGCGCTGTACTCGCGAGTCCTCTCGTGCTGTGGTGTTCAGCAAACCAATACCGCTCATACCCTAGTGTTTCCGCAAGCTTGGCTAGCTCTGTCGTATGAACCAATGTTTCTTGTGCGGATTGGCCTTTAGGGATGGCGACTTGATCTAATATATGAAGTGATGGCATCATCAACACCCTTTCATCAATACGTTGAATTCTATTCATAAGTATAAAGAAAGTCAGGAACGGAAGGAAATGAAAGGGTTTATCACAGCTATGTACATGAATTTTCTATATCAACATATGAAGTGGATGCGCGCACTGTTTTTAAGCGAGAGGCTATGTAACGGGAACATTCGACAATGTTTCACATGAAACACTTCTTTTACGACATGAATCATTTTTGTCATGGATCTTTCTTTAAAAAAATATCATCATATTGAAACCTCTTTTATACATAGATCGTATATACTAGTAAATAGAAAAAAGAGTAAGAGGCTCCAATGTCATTTCATGAATTTTGTCGAATTTTCATGTATGATGATTTTAATAGGGTCCATCGCTTAATAAATAGATTTTTATTATGCTGGAGGAGTGATTGATTTGGCGATTACATTAGAAAAAGGTCAACGTATTGATTTAACAAAAGGAAAAGCAGGACTAACCAATATTCTAGTTGGACTTGGCTGGGACCCTGTGTCACAAGGCGGCGGTTTTCTTGGCAAGCTGTTTGGCGGCGGAGGCGGCGCTGATATTGATTGTGACGCTTCAGTGCTGATGCTGAAAAATGATAAGTTTGTTGAAAATAAAGATTTAATTTACTTTGGTAACTTGAAAAGCAAATGCGGCAGTGTTGAGCATACAGGTGACAACCTGACAGGTGAAGGAGACGGAGATGATGAACAAGTCCTCGTCAACTTAAGCAAGGTACCAGGCAATGTGAATAAATTGGTGTTCGTTGTGAACATTTATGATGCACTTAGAAGAAACCAACACTTTGGTATGATTCAAAATGCTTACATCCGAATTGTTGACCGTTCAAACAATCAAGAATTAGTGAAATATAATTTGAAAGATGAATATGCAGGTAAAACATCATTAATCGTTGGAGAGCTTTATCGCCACGAGAATGAGTGGAAGTTTGCAGCTGTAGGAAATGGTACAAACGATGCGAAGCTTGCCGATATTACGAGAAACTACATTTAATTTAGAAGGGAGAGGTTCCTAGTGGGAATTTCTTTAGCGAAAGGTCAAAAAATTGATTTAACAAAAACGAATCCAGGTTTAACAAAAGTAGTCGTAGGTCTTGGCTGGGATGTAAACAAGTATGATGGCGGACATGACTTTGATCTAGACGCAAGCGTATTCCTTTTAGATGCAGCAGGGAAAGCAAGCTCTCCATCTGACTTTGTCTTCTACAATCAAACAACTGGCGGTGGCGGAAGTATCGTACATACAGGCGATAACCGTACAGGTGAAGGAGACGGAGATGACGAGCAGGTCAATGTTGATCTTTCAACTGTACCAGCAAGTATTGAGAAAATCTCCTTCGTCATTACAATCCATGATGCAGAAGCACGCAGCCAAAACTTTGGACAGGTGTCTAACGCTTACGTCCGTATTTTAAATGCGGCATCAAATGAAGAGCTCATTCGCTATGATTTGGCAGAAGACTTTTCAATTGAAACAGCGATTATTGTAGGTGAATTATACCGTCATGGCGGAGAGTGGAAATTCTCAGCTGTTGGATCAGGCTATCAAGGCGGACTTGCCCGCATTGCAACAGACTTCGGCTTAGATATCGGGTAACGCCCGTTTTCATATTTTCAGAAGATAGGAGAGATACGAATATGGCGATTCAGCTTTCAAAAGGACAACGTGTCGATTTAACGAAAACCAATCCAGGGCTGACAAAAGTGATGATCGGACTTGGCTGGGATACGAATAAATATTCAGGCGGAGCCGAATTTGATTTGGACGCTTCGGCTTTCTTAGTAGATGCAAACAATCGTTGTCAACAAGACACAGACTTTGTGTTCTATAATAATCTGCAGCATCCAAGTGGTAGTGTTACTCATACCGGTGATAACCGTACGGGTGAAGGAGATGGAGATGACGAGCAAATTCTCGTTGATTTCTCGAAAATTCCTGCTAACATTGATCGTATCGGAATTACAGTTACGATTCATGATGCAGAAACGCGCAGCCAGAATTTTGGACAAGTCTCTAATGCATTTGTTCGTGTTGTAAATGAAGAGGGCGGGGAAGAATTGATTCGTTTTGATTTAGGGGAGGACTTCTCAATTGAAACAGCTGTCGTCGTATGCGAACTATACAGACACGGCAGCGATTGGAAGTTTAACGCAATCGGAAGCGGATTCTCTGGCGGACTTGCTGCTCTTTGTCAAAATTATGGGTTAGAAGTGTAAATAGAAGAAACAACTTCATTCAAGAGGCGCTGCCAATGACTCATATGAGGGTATTTTCCAAAGTGAGAAAGAAACAGCGATCAAGAATAACAGCAGGCGAAAGCCTGCTGATGCTTCTACACTTATAGGAGGAAAACCAGTTGGACATTTTGAAACATATGTTGGACACGTATGCCTCGTTTTTTGATTGGCATATGTGGGCAGAGGTATTAACAGACCCTGTCTCTTGGGGGCTTATTGGGACCCTTGTCGTGCTTGAAGGTTTGTTGTCAGCGGATAACGCACTTGTATTAGCTGTTATGGTGAAACATTTACCTGAAAAGCAGCGTAAAAAGGCATTAACCTACGGATTAATTGGCGCTTATTTCTTCCGTTTTCTATTCATTGGCGTAGGGATGCTGCTTATTAAGTTTTGGTGGATTAAGGTTCTAGGCGCTGCATACTTAGCTTGGCTGGTCATTAAGCACTTCTGGTTAGGTGACGGAGATGACGAAGCGAAGGAATTGAAAAAAGAAGGCTGGATGATTCGTGTATTTGGCGTCTTCTGGGCAACTGTTATTTCTGTAGAAATTATGGACCTTGCCTTCTCGGTAGATAGTATTCTTGCTGCATTCGCTGTATCTGAGGAAGTATGGATTCTTCTTTTAGGTGGAATGCTTGGAATTCTCATGATGCGTACAGTGGCACAATTATTCCTTGTGCTCATCGACCGTATACCAGAGCTTGAGAATACGGCATTTATTCTCATTGGAATTATTGCCATCAAAATGGGCTTAAGTGCTGCTCATATTGAAATCCCGCATCTAGCATTCTTTGCGATTATTATCCTAGCGTTTATCGGAACGTTTATTGTTCATAAAATCAATAAGAAGAAGCATCAAGGTGTAACAAACGAAGCTGCGGCTTCAAAAGAAGAATAGGACGATCAAAAAGGAATGGAGTTGACTAGCGGCTCCATCCTTTTTTGAATCATCAAGTCATTACAACAGGAGGTGGCACTGCATGCGATATTTTCGTTTTTTATCAGAGACGAGGCAGCACGATATTTTTTTTAAGCGGCCGGCGGCAGTTCATTCATTGACGCCAAGGCATGTACTTGCGCATGCATTAGGTGCTACTTTGTATATGCCTGCGACAAGACAGGATGTAGCAGACATGCTGCTTTCGCAGAAATATGAAGCGCTTTGCTCTGTTGTGTTTTGCTTGGAGGACGCCATTGGTGATCAGGAAGTGGACATGGCTGAACAGAATATAGTGGCACAATTGACCTGCCTTTCTGAGACAATTCATCAATCTCCAGAAATGGCTGAGCATTTGCCGCTTTTATTTATTCGGGTTCGTTCGCCCAAACAGCTGCTCAAAATGGCAGATTTGCTCGGTTCCTCTCTTCATTTACTGACTGGTTTTGTGTTTCCAAAGTGCTCCGTTCACAATGCAAAGGAATATGTAGACAGTTTGAAACGAGCTTCAGCACAAACTCAGAAAACACTATACGGAATGCCCATTTTAGAAACACCAGATTTATTAGAAAAAGAAACGAGATATCAGGTGTTGTCTGAATTAAAGCAGATCATGCTGAATGATGAGGAATATATTTTGAATATTCGCATTGGGGCAACGGATCTGTGTGGATTATACGGCATTCGCCGTGATCGCGAGACCACCATTTATGAGATCAGAGTCATTGCTGAGTTGATCACAGATATCATCAATTATTTTGGTCGTTCTTTTGTGATATCAGGAGCTGTATGGGAGCATTTTGGACCGGCACGAAAAGAACAAAATCCATTCATCCGTGCAATTTCTAAGAGCGGTGAGTCTTCCTCATCTGAACTCGATCATATGCAAGGTCTGCTCAAAGAGACAAGGCTGGATGTGGTAAACGGTATTCATGGCAAGACAGTCATCCATCCAACGCATCTCAAGCCAGTTCAAAGCATGTACGTTGTCACAAAAGAAGAGTACATGGATGCATTAAGTATTTTAGAGCATGCAGATGGTACAGTCGGCGTGATGAAGAGTACCTTCTCTAATAAAATGAACGAAACGAAGCCGCACTATCGCTGGGCGGAAAACATTTTAATGAAGTCAGACATTTACGGGGTGTTTCATGAAAATAGAAGCTATATCGACATACTCACAGAAGCAGAAGCCACATACGCTGAACATCTTGGAACATATGGAGGTGGAGCTTAACCTCAAAGAGGGTACGCTTCAGCTTGAAAAAGAACATCTTTTTGACATGGCGGCACGGGTGAACAAAAAGAGAGCCTTTTTATTTGTTAGTAAGGTGCTCGGGAAACATATGCCTGTTCACCCGTTGAAACCACTCCTCGTCTCAGGTCTTTTGGCAATGGCTTATGCAAAAGAACAAACAGGCAAGACGCCCCCGCATCAAGACGATATAGTAGAAGCACTAAAAACGAATGATCATGTTAAGTTAACCGAAGCCTATGCTGTGCTCAAAAAAGAGAAGCTTTCGGCGGTAAACGAGCCGATTGTGATCGGCTTTGCTGAAACGGCAACTGCGCTTGGTCATGGTGTGTATGACGTCATAGAAGGAGCATCTTACATTCATACGACACGTGAACAGCTGTTGGATCTTGATCCTTCACTCGTATTTGAAGAGGAACATTCTCATGCGACAGATCAGCTTTGCTACGCAGACGACGCCTTACTTCGGACGGATCGCCCGATTGTGCTAGTAGATGATGAGGTCACGACAGGCCGGACAAATATGAATATCATTCGGGATCTGCACGCAAAGCACCCTAGATCCTCTTATACGATTCTATCCATTTTAGATTGGAGAACAGAGGAGCACGAGGAAGCAATGCTTCAGCTTCAAGAGGAGCTAGGGGTAAATATCACATCATTATCTTTATTAAAAGGGCAGATGATGTTTCGGGGGACAACGCTGGATGAGCCTGCTTATTCGTATGAAATTGCTGCGCAAGAGAAAAGACCTGAACTCTCTTTTCATTCTTTTCAATCCTTCTTTAAGCAAGTGCCATATTCACTTTCCCATGCAGTCAATCCGGCGGGGCATTCGCCGTATATACATGAAACAGGTCGTTTCGGTTTAAGCGCAACGGACACGGATGCCATTGATCAAGCAGCTGCTGAGGCTGGGCTGAAGCTTCAGCGAAAACGAAAAGGAAAACAGACCCTCTGCTTAGGAACAGGAGAATTGATGTATGTGCCGATGAGACTTGCAGCTCATATGGGCGAAGGTGTCCTTTTTCATTCGACGACAAGAAGTCCGATTCATCCGGTTGAAAAGGAAGGGTACGCTGTTCAAAACGGATTCGCATTTTTGAGTCCAGAGGATGCCCGCATTCAGCACTATGTGTACAATATCCCTAAAGATCAGTACGATGATGTCTTTTTGTTTTTTGAGAAAAAGGTGTCTCAAGAAGCTTTGATGCCGCTGATCCACTTATTTGCTGAGCGGCATGTGAAGCATATGCATATTGTGACTTTATCAGATGAGGTGAAGGTGAATGGCTAACGTGTATACAAAGATGGGAAGCTATCCAGAGCAGGACGTAACCTTCTTACTCAAGGATTTATCGTCGATTGAGATGGAGAAAAGTACAGAAGAGCGGGAGCGCTCTATTCAAAGTGGTGCCCATTACTCAGAAATGCTGCCAATTGAATATAAGCCGACGGCATCTTATATGGACTTATTCTATCAATCTCTTGAAGAAAGTAAGCAAAAGGTAGCGGAAGCCGTAGCGGTTGTCGCAGAACAAATTGTGAAAAAGCGAGGCTTTCAAACCGTTCTGTGCAGCTTGGCACGGGCTGGGACACCAATCGGGGTGCTCATTAAACGGTATATCAGAAAGACGTATGGTCTCGATTTGCCGCATTATAGCATCTCTATTATTCGTGACCGTGGAATAGATGAAAATGCGCTGCATTATATACTCAAAGAACATCCAGGTTTTGAGATTGCCTTTATTGACGGCTGGACCGGAAAGGGTGCTATTTCTAAAGAGCTTCAAAAAGCGGTGCTTGATTTTGAACAGAAATATGGAATTCGTCTTTCGAGTGAGCTAGCTGTGCTTGCTGATCCTGGTTATTGTACGAGTGTTTACGGAACGAGAGAGGATTTCCTCATTCCAAGTGCCTGCTTGAATTCAACGGTCTCTGGCCTAGTTAGTCGAACGGTGCTAAACAACCGCTGGATCCATGCCGATGATTTCCATGGGGCCAAGTATTATGAAGAGCTCATTGATGAGGATGTCTCTAATCTGTATGTCAATACAATTGAAGAAGCATTTTCTGAACTTAAGGCAAATATACAAGAGAAAGCAGAGACCCTGCTCGCACAAGGAACGCCTCCTGACTGGCGGGGGATGACCTCCATTGAAGCTATTGGTCAGGAGTTCCAAATTGACAATACGCATTTGATTAAGCCGGGTGTCGGTGAGACGACCCGTGTGTTGCTCAGAAGAGTCCCTTGGAAAATACTCATTCAGCCTGGATCTCGGGAGAAGCTCAAGCACATTTTACTACTCGCAGAGGACAGAGGCGTGCCCGTCATTGAATATGCCAACATGTCCTACACATGCTGCGGACTCATCCGCCCGTTGGAGCAATCGTCATGAAGAATATCGCATTTGCCAGTGATTTAGACCGGACACTGATATACTCACATCGAATGCTGGAGCAGTATGCATACAAGGGAGCATACGAATTAATTGAGGTGCTGGACGACCGGCCGCTTTCCTACATGTCTATTGAAACGAAAGCCTCCTTACAGGCAATTCATCAAGCAGGCTGGTTTATCCCAGTGACGACAAGAACGACAGCACAATTTGAACGAATCACTCTCTTTCAGCAAGAGATCAAACCAGAGTATGCCGTCACGACAAACGGCGGCTGTATTCTTCATCACGGCAAGCCGCTTGAGGAGTGGCAGGCGATTGTAGATGAGAGACTGCAAGAGTGTATGCCAGTGATAGATATGCTGCGGGCGATCTCTGAACTTCCGGTTGCCGCTTGGGTGAAACGTACTCGAACAGCTGAGGGAAGATTTCTTTATTTAATTATGAAAGACGAGTTTCTTTCTCATATTCCGCTCGCTGAATTAAGACTGTGGGGTGAGGAGAGAGGCTGGCAAGTTTCCCTTCAAGGCCGAAAGCTGTATTTTATTCCAAAGCCGCTCAATAAGTGGGCTGCTGTTGCTTTTCTAAAAGAAAGGCTACACCTTGAATATGTATATGGTGCGGGCGACTCCTTGTTAGATGCTGATCTCATACGTCAAGCAGATAAAGGCTTCGCTCCGAGTCATGGGGAAGTCTTAGATGTTGATCTATCGCTTGAACCGACGACAGCCTCTGGCATGGCGGCGGCAGACGAAATCGCCGCTTCTGTCGCAAAGAAGATGAACACAGCAAAAAAGCCTTCGATTCGATAGCAGAAGTAGAAGGCTGAATGATATGATAGTAGTAGCTTTCGAGAAAATATAGGAGAAAGGAAGGAGCGGCGTGAGTTATAAAGAAATCAACGTAACCCAGACACGGGCGAAACAGGAAGCCTGGAAAAACCTGCTGAAAAAGCCGCTCCCTGAACGAGACGGCTACGTCAAGGACGAGCACACCTTATCCTTGCCGCGTCTCGCTGCCCGCGTCCTTGGAACTCCGCATGATGCAACCGATTATTTTATTTATTTACATGAATTATACGAAACTGACGGCATGCATATTTTAAGTGAAACCCTCAACCGGCATATTGAGCCGGAGCACTTTCAAGCGCTCCAGCGGATTCATATGATCAATCAGGAAGAAAAGGGATTGTCCGTGAATCGATTTGTGGCTTTCTTAGATGGTGAACAGCTCATTGTCCGTCATCCAAACCCAGTGATGAACCGGCATATCCGCCTTTCGTTAATCCAGGTGTTTGAACATTTCAAGCAGCTGCATGAAGGGGGATTCCAGCATCCTGATTTCCGCCGCGTGCTGCTAGATGTAGTGAAGTTTTCAAATAATCATCTAGGACCATGGCTGAAGGAAGGAAATTTGGAAGAAAAAATGCCAGCTGTCATTTGGTATGGAGAGGCGAATAAAAGTCAGCTTTATTTTCTTTACTATGTCATGCTGATTGGCTGTGATGTGGTGCTGTTTCATCCAGAAGGCAAGGATCAATTTCGTGAATTAGATCCAGAAGAAAAGCTGACTTTTATTGATCAGTATCCAGGGACGTCAAAGCTTGAACCGTTCCCTACTGAAAAGCCTGAGAGGAAATCAACGGTGGCGTATCGTTCGACAAGAGAGCTTGAAGAGGTACTTCACACAGAAGATTCCATGCTGTATAAGCCATGGCAATTCAGAGATCATACCCCTCATTCTATTACGCTAAAGACAACGTATGATGAGCTGTTTTTAATTGCAAAGGAACGGTCGTTTATCCGCCCGAATTTCAAAGCAGACCGTGACACCATACAGATTCCGAATCTTTTTGCGAAGATGATGGGGGTGACGAGAGACAAGCGAGAATATTGGGACCGTATCCATACGCTAATGGAGGGGAAAGAAACGAAAACGATTCGTCATTTCCCTTTCACACAAGAAGTGTCTTCGAATTATCAATTTCATTATCAGCATGCACTTTCTAAAGCAGGAGAGGTTGACCCTGATTTGTTAATGAAAAGCAATGTGTGGCAGTTTTCGCATTTATATGAGGGCACGCAGCGTGCGATCGCAGAGGCCATTTCTCGCATATGTCAGCATCCAAAGCTGTTAAAAGAAGGCCATGAGACCGAATTAGATGTGCGTATTTATTTATTCAAGCAGCTTTTGCATATGAATCAAGATGTAATTGAACTCATTCAAACCTTTGATTATGCCCAGACTGTACCGAAAGTGATTTTATACCATACGGAATATAATGGTGAGCTGACTCGTTCTGATGCGGCTGCCCTGATTTTCCTAAATGAAATGGGTGTGGATCTCTTCGTGTATCATCCCGCCGGCTATCAGTGTATAGAGCGGTATATAGACGATCAATTATTTGATACACATTGGCTTGATGAAATGGTCATGAACCAAGAGTTTAAAGAACCGTCCATTGTGAGAAAGTTATTTCAATCTATTAAAAACCGATAAGGAGATCAAAGCTTATGACAAATACAAACGGAAATGACATCATTTCAATTGATAAAGAGGAAATCACGATTGAAAAGGCAGACGATATTCGCGTTCAGCTGCGCAATGAACCAGAAGTCCAAAACATTGCGAGACAGATTGATGCCAAAAATCAGCTTGAACTGCTTGAATACGGAAAACAGCCGGCTGTCGAAATCTCTAAGTTTTCTGACCGTATTCTCTCTATGATGCGTTCAACAAGTGTCACAGACTCAGGAACGATGCTTACACAGCTTGGAAAAATTATGGATCGTTTTGATAAAAATGATTTTGACGAGCCAAAGGGCGGTTTGTTATCAAAAATCTTTAAACGCGGCGGCAGCATGATCGAGAAGATTTTCAGCAAATATCAAACGCTCGGTGCAGAAATTGAAAAAATCAATGTGGAAATTAGTAAATACAAAGATGAAATGACCAAATCGACGGTTACGCTTGAAGAAATGTATGAGCATAACATTCAATACTATATGGAGCTTGAAAAGTATGTCGTCGCAGGGCAAATGAAGATCGAAGAATTAAAACAATTGGTTCCTTCTTATGAAGAAAAAGCGGCGGGGGGAAACCAGCTGGCACAAATGGAGCTGGATACGCTTCGTAATGGGATTCAAGCGCTTGAAGAGCGTGTATATGATCTTGATATGGCACGGATGGTGGCACTTCAAACGGCACCGCAAATCCGTTTGCTGCAGCGTGGTAATACGAAATTAATCGGGAAAATTAACTCTGCCTTCATCATTACGATTCCAATTTTCAAAAATGGAATCATTCAAGCGGTAACAGCGAAGAGACAAAAGCTTGTGGCTGATTCCATGAGTGAGCTGGACAGAAGAACGAATGAAATGCTGAAACGAAATGCTGAAAATATCTCAAGTCAAAGTGTTGAGATTGCTAAATTATCAGGTCGTCCAAGCATCGACATTGAAACGATCGAATCATCCTTTAATACGATTGTACAAGGGATGAAAGAGACGAAACAGATTGAAGAAGAAAACAAACGATTACGTGAGGACGGAACAAAACGTATGCTTGAACTTCAAGATAATATTAAGAGAGCTGCCCTAGAGTCCTAAAAAAACAGGCTGTCTGTAACGAAAGTTGCAGGCAGTTTTTTCATGAATTTGATTAAAATTTGAGAAAAAAAGTTTTTATGTGACCTTTTTCGGGTAAATCCTGTTCAGGGGCATGGTTCACCTATGAAAGAAAAAGCCCGCTATCACAAGGATTCGACTTATTTTTTAGCACAATAAGGAATTTCCAGTAAAATATTGTCTGGTGAGAGAAAATACCCCGTAAAATATGTAGTTTATGAAGCATTCTATAGGATTTACGAGTAATACGGCGTATAAACTGTAATCACCAGACCTCTATATGGAATTCATACATATTGTACGGAAATAAGCGAATTCTAAAGATTGTTCGCATCATAACGCTTATGTTACGGTTATAAAGATGCTAATTTGGAGGGAAAAAATGAATTCTGAAGAGAGAAAGATCAAAATCAAGATAAATAATGTATCTAAAATTTTCGGTAAAAATGCTAAAAAAGCATCTCAAATGCTTGAAAAAGGGAAGACAAAGAGAGACATCCTAAAAGAGACCGGCGCAACAGTTGGTGTCAATCGAGCAAATTTTGATGTGTATGACGGCGAGATATTTGTCATCATGGGGCTATCAGGGAGCGGAAAGTCCACACTTGTGCGGCTGCTGAATAGGTTAATCGAACCAACCTCCGGCGAAATTTATATTGATGGGGATATGATAACAAATATGTCAAAGGATCAATTGCGTGAAGTCAGACGGAAAAAGATCAGCATGGTCTTCCAAAACTTCGCATTGTTCCCGCATCGTACCATTCTGGAGAATACAGAATACGGGCTTGAATTGCAAGGTGTAGAGAAAGAACAGCGCCGCTCTAAAGCGCTTGAATCTTTAAAGCTTGTTGGACTTGAAGGTTTTGAAGAGCAGTACCCAAATCAATTAAGTGGCGGTATGCAGCAGCGTGTTGGATTGGCACGTGCACTAGCTAATGACCCTGATATTTTGTTAATGGATGAAGCATTCAGCGCACTAGATCCATTAATTCGTAAAGACATGCAGGATGAATTGCTTGAGCTTCATACGTCTGTAGGAAAAACAATTATTTTCATCACGCATGATTTAGATGAAGCGCTTCGTATTGGCGACCGCATTGTCCTCATGAAAGACGGGAATATCGTTCAAATCGGAACACCAGAAGAAATTCTGATGAACCCATCGAACGAGTATGTTGAACGTTTCGTTGAAGATGTAGACCTTTCTAAAGTATTAACCGCTGGTCATATTATGAAACGTGCAGAAACAGTTCAGATTGATAAAGGGGCACGTGTTGCGCTCACGCTCATGAAGAACCTTGGTATTTCGTCTATCTATGCAGTAGATAAGAAAAAGCATTTATTAGGTGTTATTTCTGCACAAGCAGCGAAAAAAGCGGCAGAAACGGGTGCGTCGCTAGAAACTGTTCTCGATAAAGAATTTACGACAGTATTGGAATCAACGTATTTAACAGAGATCTTTGATGCAGTATCTGATGCGGCAAATATTCCAATTGCCGTTGTAGATGAGAAAAACAGAATGAAGGGTATTGTGGTCAGAGGTGCATTGATTGGTGCATTATCAGGTAATGATGAATATATCAACATGTCTTCTAACAAGCTAGAGGAAATTAAAGCACAAGAGCCTTCTGCACAGGAGGTAGAATAAGATGTTTAGTATGAGTGATTTACCTAGAATTCCGTTCGCGGATTATATCGATCAATTTGTTGACTGGTTAACATTAACCTTTGGTGGTTTCTTTGATGGCATCACAAATGGATTAGCTGGAACAGTAAATGGTATTGTAGCTGCACTTGGCGTCATTCCATCCATTATTTTAACGCTTATCTTTGCCGGAATTGCTTGGTGGATCAGTACAAGAGGAGTTGCTCTTTTCACACTTATTGGATTCTTACTGATCGACTATTTAGGCTATTGGCAGCCAATGCTTCAAACACTTGCGCTCGTTCTGACAGCTGTGGTCATTTCTATCGTGATCGGGGTTCCGATCGGTATTTGGGCATCACAGAAGGAAACGGTGCGTAAAATTGTCACACCTATTTTAGACTTAATGCAGACAATGCCTGCATTCGTTTATCTTTTACCAGCGATCTTCTTCTTTAACATCGGAGTAGTACCTGGCGTTGTGGCATCGGTTATTTTCTCAATGCCGCCAACGATCCGTATGACCATTCTCGGTATTAAACAAGTACCAGCGGATTTGATTGAAGCAACAGAGGCATTTGGTTCTACGACATTCCAGCGTTTGTTCAAAGTTCAGCTTCCACTTGCTACAAAAACCATCTTAGCTGGGATTAACCAAAGTATCATGCTTGCTCTATCCATGGTCGTCATTGCGGCAATGGTAGGTGCACCAGGACTTGGTTCGGAAGTATATAGTGCGGTAACACAGCTGAAAACAGGGATTGGTTTTGAAGCTGGTATTGCCATTGTTATCGTAGCGATTACACTGGATCGTATTACACAGAACATTAAAACGAAAAAAACCAGGGGGAATGCTTAATGTGGAAAAAGTCTCTCTACATTGGGATGACCGCCCTGCTTGTCTTTTTACTATCCGCTTGTGGTGCAAAGTCGGACTCAAATGCGAGTGCAGCACAGCAAGTGAATAAAACCATTATCGGTATTGATCCGGGTTCAGGTATTATGGCGCTGACGGATCAAGCGAAAAAGGACTACAGTTTAGAGGATTGGACGGTTGTGTCTGCCTCAAGTGCAGCGATGACAGCGACATTGAAAAAATCGTATGACCGTAAAAAACCGATTATCATCACTGGCTGGAATCCTCACTGGATGTTTTCCCGCTACGATTTAAAATATTTAGATGATCCGAAAAAATCATATGGTGAGGAAGAAGAAATTCACACCATTTCACGTAAAGGATTTGCGAAGGATCAGCCGGAAGCAGCCAAAATGCTCAGTCAATTTAAATGGTCTCAAGATGATATGGGCGAAGTGATGCTTGATATTCAGGATGGCGTCAAACCGACGGATGCTGCTGTTAAATATGTGAAAAAGCATAAAGATCAAGTAGCGAAATGGACAAAAGGCGTGAAAAAGTCAAACGGTGACAAAATCAATCTTGCCTACGTTGCGTGGGATAGTGAGATTGCAAGTACCAATGTGGCCGCAGAGGTATTGCGTGAACTTGGCTTTAAAGTGACCTTGACTCAGGTTGAAGCGGGCCCAATGTGGACTGCAATTGCAACCGGAAGTGCTGATGCATCATTATCTGCATGGCTTCCAAATACGCATAAAACGTATGCAGCGAAGTTTAAAGGAAAATATGATGACCTCGGTACAAGTATGAAGGGTCTTCGCATGGGTCTCGTTGTTCCGACTTATATGAAAAACGTCAACTCGATCGAAGATTTGAAAAAATAGCCAATTGTATAACAGTTCCCTTATAATAGAAGGGAGCATATGGAAAAAGCAGTCTGCTCAAAAAGCGACTGCTTTTTCTTATATATAAGGATGGTGGATGAGTTGTCGATGGTGGAAAAACCAATGATGATTTTCCTGCACGGTGGAGGCGTAAGCAGCTGGATGTGGCAGGAGCATATGGAAATATTCAAGGAAACGTATGAATGCTATACCCCTGATTTTATTGGTCACGGGACAAGAGCAAATGAAACGTCGTTTTCCATGCGAGAAAGTGCTTTTGAAATCATTTCATGGATAAAGGAGCATGCACATGGTCGTACAGTCATTCTAATTGGCTTCTCTCTAGGTGCACAGGTAGCCGTTGATGTGTTATCGAGAGAGCCAGACATCGCAGACATCGCCATTATCAATAGCGCCCTTGTGTTGCCATTACCATGGCTCTATTTGATGGTAAGGCCCATTTTACCTCTTACATATCCGTTATTAAAGAAAGATTGGTTCATCCAGCTGCAAGCAGAAAAGATGGGACTTCCAATCGATGTACTGGATCATTATGCAGCGGATTCCAAACAATTGCAGAAGAAGACGCTGCTTACGATGTTTCAAGAAAATCTTCATTACAAGCTCCCTGAGACGTTTCAACAAGCGAAGGCACGGATTCTTGTGACAGTGGGAGAAAAGGAAAAGGGCATTATGACTAGGTCAGCAGAAAAAATCACGAATGCACACCCGAATGCAGCTGGGGTCATCGTTCCTGACATTGGACATACGTTTACTTTTGAAAAGAAAGAACTTTTTGTCGACATGATCAAAAGCTTTATAGAAGCGCGTGCGTTACCAGCGGAATTAAAGGAAATAAGGAAGCTAGGCCATTTAGAAAGTGAAGATGAGCATAAAAGGGGCAGGCATGTATAAGACATTGTATGATATAGGTATAAAACGCTTACAGATGAATGGGTGTATGGATGGAAGATTGTAAGTGAGCCATGAAGGAGGAAGCATGAGTAAAAACTATATCATATTTGGTGCGAGTCAAGGATTAGGGGATGCCTTTGTAAAAGGTCTTCCTTCAAGTGGAGATACAGTATGGATTGTGTCACGAAGTGAACCAAGCAGTTTGAACATAGACGATGGGGTGCGTAGAATTTGGCTGAAGATCGATTTATCAAGCCAAACCCATATCCCTTTTATGCTCGAAGCATTGAAGGATCAGACAATTGATGTACTCATTTATAACGTAGGTTTATGGGAGAAACGCGGCTTTGAAGATGATTATTCTTTCGATCATGATCAACCGGTGGATATCGCTCATTTAATCAATGTGAACGTTACCTCAACGATTACCTACATCCAAGCTCTGCTTCCGCACGTAAGGACATCTGAGAATGGAAAGATCATCGTCATTGGTTCTACTGCGGGACTTGACCATACGAATTTGTCTCAGGTTTCTTTTGTTGCTTCTAAATTTGGGCTTCGTGGTATTGTGAACGCACTAAGAGAGCACGTAAGGAAAGATAAAATATCCGTTACCTGTATTAATCCAGGAGAGTTGGCGGCAGAAGTTCCGTACGAAGATGGCGCTGAAAAAGCCATTGCTCTTTATGATGAAACGAGAATACCTGTACAAGATATTGTCGAGCTGGCGAGATGTGTCATTCATCTATCCAGGGTGTCCTGTGTCAAAGAAATCAATGTCCCGGCAATGACAGATGTGAATGCGTAAAATAAAGGAGACCACCCGCTTAAAGAAAAGACGGGTGGTTGTTTTTTTATTTTACGATGAATGCTGCTGAAGTGTTTCGTATACAGCTTCCGTCAAAATCTCAATGCCGGTCAAAATCGCAGAGCGATCGAATGTCATATAAGGGTGATGAAGCCCAGGTTTTAAATCACAGCCTAAACCAAGCATCGTCGATTTCATATGAGGAAGCTTTGCTGCATAAAAATGAAAGTCCTCTCCGCCTGTCGTCACGATCGGTGGATCGAGCTGTTCTTTACCTAGCACTTGCTCTATAGCATGTGACATGATCTCCACAGCTTCTTCATTTAATGTCGCAGCTGGAAGACGATGATCAGTTGAAAGTGTGATAGAGGCGCCAAAAGCATCCGCTACAGAATGGCATGCTCTTTCAATTTCCTTTTCTAATTCATCCATCACTTCGTTTGTCTGTGCCCGAACGTCAAGTGTAAAAGAGGCCTTGCCAGGGATGATGTTGGAGCTGCCACCGCCTGCATTTAAATTGGTCATTTTCACAGAATGGGCGACTCGTGGATCGACATGGATATGTGCCAGTCTCTGCACAAGCGTAGATGCAACTTCGATGACGTTGACCCCAAGGTGCGGGCGTGCACCATGTGCCTCCTCCCCTAGAATGGTCCCGACGTAATGATTACTTGATCCGTGCAAAATGGCAGGAGCGCAGCGTCCGTTTAAGGTTTCTTGAATTGGGCGCACATGCACCCCGTATAAATAATCGACGTCAGCTAACACACCTTTTTCGATCATCTTTAAAGCGCCGCCTCCTCTTTCTTCGGCAGGCTGAAAAATGAATCGGATCGTGCCACTTGGAAGTTCTTTTTCTTTCAATGCCATTAATGTCCCAAGTGCCATCGTCATATGTGCATCGTGTCCGCATGAATGGTTGGCTTGAAATACGCCATCTACTTCCTGCCAAAGTGCGTCAATATCGGCTCTCACAGCAACCACTGGTGCGCCTTCCCCAATTTCACCGATTACCCCTGTACAGTCTTCAAATGTTCTCGTTTTACAGCCTAATTTCTTTAATAGAGCTTCAATATAAGCTGTCGTATTTGTCTCTTCCCAGCTGATTTCTGGATGGGCGTGCAGATGTTCAAAGATGTCTGTCACGGTTTGTTTCATCTCGTTTGTCAAAGTTGTCATGAGAAGCCTCCTTGCTGACAGATAATCTGCCAAAACATTCTTTTAGTGAAATAATATTGATCTTAAATATCATCAGTGTTTATAATATAACACATCATTTGATTATTCAGAAAATTAAGTGAAATTCCGATCGGGACAAAGGGGTTTTGACAGATGAAAACAGCGACAGTATCAGCACCTGAGAAACAAAAAAGAAAACTTCAGATGCCGGATGCATATGTACTCTTATTTATGATTGCTTTAATTTGTACGATCGCAACGTATTTTGTACCAGCCGGTGAATTTGATCGGAAAACGTCAGGAGAGATCACAACAGCTGTTCCTGGCAGTTATCACCGTATTGATCAATCACCAGTTAGTCCGGTTGGTTTTTTTACAGCGATTCAAGAAGGGATGGTTGGTTCATCCTCTATTATTTTTCTGATTCTTTTTACTGGCGGAACCATTGCGATTTTGGAAAAGACAGGTGCCATTAACGGGATGATTCACAATGTCATCAGCCGGTTCCAAACGAAACAGCTATTGTTTATTTGTATTGTTGGCGGATTGTTTTCTGTACTTGGGACGACCGGAATTGTGGTGAACTCAGTCATTGGCTTTATTCCTATTGGGATTATTGTGGCACGTTCTTTAAAGTGGGATGCAGTGGCGGGAGCGGCGGTTATTTACATTGGCTGTTATGCAGGTTTTAACGCAACCATTTTGTCTCCATCTCCATTAGGCTTATCACAAACGATTGCAGAACTGCCGATTTTTTCTGGTATTGGTCTGCGTGTCATCATTTATCTTTGTTTTCTCCTATCTAGTATTGTGTACATCTATTTATATACAAAACGCTTGAAAAATAAAGAAAAGGGGAGCCTGCTTGGTGACGAGTGGTTTCCAGCTAAAGGGCTAGGAGGAGCTGATGCGGAATCTGTGGACAAGCCTGAATTCACTGGCAGACATAAGCTGATTTTAGCGGTGTGCGGTTTGTCGCTTGGGGGTTTTTTATATGGTGCGCTTCAGCTTGGCTGGACCGATAAGGAAATGGCTGGTGTGTTCATTTTCATGGCAATTGCTGCTGGACTGCTTGGGGGATTAGCTGCCAATGATATTGCAAAAACGTTTATTGTCGGCTGTCAAAGCCTTGTATACGGCGCACTCATTGTCGGCATGGCACGCTGCATTTCAGTCATTTTGGAAAACGGCAAGCTGCTTGATACTGTGGTGAATGGGCTTGCGAGTATGCTGACAGGGTTTAGTCCAATCGCTGGTGCGATCGGCATGTATATCGCCAGTGCGCTCCTTCACTTTTTGATTTCATCAGGATCAGGAGAAGCGGTTGTTTTTATACCGATTCTTGCGCCGCTTGCTGATTTAATGGGTATCACGAGACAAGTAGCGGTAGAAGCAGTGATGCTCGGTGAAGGGGTGGTCAACTGCGTGAATCCGACTTCAGGTGTGTTGATGGCTGTCTTGGCTGCAAGTGGGATTCCATACGTGAAATGGCTGCGTTTTATGGTGCCGCTTGCGCTCATTTGGTTCGTCATCGGCCTTGTCTTTATTTGTATCGGTGTCATGATCAATTGGGGACCTTATTAAATAAGAGAGAAGCTGCCAAAGAGTGTTTGGCGGCTTTTTTCTTATGAGAAAATGTATGGGGACAGCGGTTTAAAACCACAATAAGAGTGTTCACAAAATGGCTACATTATTTTTTTGAGCAATCCCCTTGCAAAAGTTTGTGAAGTATTGCACAATAAGAATGTGAAATACTTCACATATGAAAAACAACCTAGTTTTACTCAGGAGGATGAGATAAATGACAAACGAAAAAGTAAACAAAGTAGCACTTATTGGAGCAGGTTTTGTCGGCAGCAGTTATGCCTTTACATTAATAAATCAAGCGATCACAGATGAATTGGTAGTCATCGATTTGAATCAAGACAAAGCAATGGGTGACGTCATGGATTTAAACCACGGGAAAGCATTCGCCCCGCATCCTGTGAATACTTGGTATGGAGATTATGAGGATTGTCAGGATGCTGACATTGTATGTATCTGCGCTGGTGCAAACCAAAAGCCAGGTGAAACGAGACTTGATCTTGTTGAGAAAAATTTAAATATATTTAAAGGCATTGTAGACAATGTGATGAAAAGCGGATTCGATGGTATTTTCTTAGTTGCTACGAACCCAGTTGATATTTTGACATATGCGACTTGGAAATTCAGCGGACTGCCAAAAGAACGAGTGATTGGTAGTGGAACAACGCTTGATACGGCAAGATTCAGATACATGCTTAGTGAGTACTTTGAAGCAGCGGCGCACAATGTGCATGCGTACATCATTGGAGAGCATGGGGATACAGAGCTTGCTGTTTGGAGCCATGCGAATATCGGAAGTGTACCGATCACAGAATTAATGAAGAGAAATGACCAATACAAACAAGAAGATTTAGACGACATCATGGAAAATGTTCGTCATGCCGCTTACCAAATCATTGAGAAAAAAGGCGCGACTTATTACGGCGTAGCGATGAGTTTAGCCCGTATTACTAGAGCCATTTTGCACAATGAAAACAGCATTTTGACTGTCAGCACTTATTTAGATGGAGAATACGGAGCAGAAGATGTCTACATTGGTGTACCTGCCCTTGTGAACCGAAATGGTGCAACAGAAATTATGGAGCTCGCACTGAACGATACAGAAAAAGAAAAATTCGCACACAGTGTGAATGTGTTAAAAGAAATTTTAGCTCCTCATTTTTAATCAATCAAAGGCAACCTATCTGAGCAGAAAAGGATGAATCACTATGTGGCAGCAAATATATGATCCGTTTGGTAATGAGTTCGTCAGTGCATTGGTGGCCATGCTTCCAATCTTGTTTTTCCTACTAGCATTAACTGTATTTAAGTTAAAAGGGGTATTAGCCGCTTGTTTTACCTTGATCGTCAGTTTTGTAACAGCTGTTTTCTTCTTTCATATGCCAATTGAAAAAGCATTATCTGCTGTGGTGCTCGGTGTATCTAATGGGCTGTGGCCGATTGGATATATCGTCATCATGGCCGTATGGCTCTATAAAATTGCTGTGAAGTCTGGAAAGTTTGATGTCATTCGTTCTAGTATTGCAGGAATTTCTCAAGATCAACGGTTACAGCTCTTATTAATTGGTTTTAGTTTTAACGCATTTTTAGAGGGAGCCGCTGGATTCGGTGTACCGATTGCGATTAGTGCCGCTCTTTTAACAGAGCTTGGGTTTAAACCACTGAAAGCCGCCATGCTCTGCTTGATTGCAAATGCTGCGTCTGGCGCTTTTGGTGCAGTAGGTATTCCAGTTATTACTGGAGCACAAATGGGAAATATGACGCCGCTTGAGCTGTCTCAAACCCTTGTGTACACCATTCCGTTTATTTCTTTCTGTATCCCGTTTCTGCTTATTCTCATTGTAGACGGCTTTAAAGGGATCAAAGAAACACTTCCAGCCTTGCTTGTTGTAAGTGGAAGCTATGCGATTATACAGGCTGTTACAATGGTCACGATGGGCCCTGAGCTTGCCAATATTATTTCAGCTTTAGTGAGTATGGGAATTTTGGCTTTATTTCTACGAAAATGGCAGCCGAAACATATTTATCGTGAAGAAGGGGCACCAGCCATTGAGAAGAAACAAACGTATAGCGGGGTTGAGGTGCTGAAAGCATGGTCTCCGTTTTATATTTTAACTGCCGTCATTACTGTATGGAGCCTACCAGCTTTTAAAGCATTATTTGCTGAAGGAGGACCGCTCAACTGGACAACCATTTTAGTGAAAATGCCGTTTCTGCATCAGCAAATTGTGAAATTACCACCTATTGCTCAAACAGAAACACCGATTGATGCGATCTTTAAAATTGATGTTATTAGTGCAACAGGTACCGCCATTCTAATTGCAGTGATGCTGACAGGATTGTTCAGCAGACATATTACATTAAAAGAAGGGGCTGCCTGCTTAAATGCAGCGGTCAAAGAGCTTTGGGTCCCTGTTCTTACGATTTGTTTTGTCATGGGCTTTGCCAACTTGGCGAACTTTGCAGGTCTAAGTTCTGCTATCGGACTAGCGCTTGCTAAAACAGGCGATTTATTCCCGCTTGTCAGCCCAGTGCTTGGCTGGATCGGCGTGTTTATTACGGGATCTGTTGTGAGTAACAATGCCTTATTCGGTAACCTTCAAGCAGTCACCGCTTCTCAAATCGGCTCTCAGGCAGGTTTGTTAATCGGGGCAAATACGACCGGTGGTGTGATGGCGAAATTAATTTCTCCACAATCCATTGCCATTGCAACAGCAGCTGTTGGAGAAACAGGTAAAGAATCTGAGCTCTTCCAAAAAACAGTGAAGTACAGCTTCATATTGCTCGGCATCGTATGTATATGGACATTTATTCTTGCTCAATTTATATAGGTTGATCGATTGATTGAAAAATGGAAGACTGAGAGATTTCTCAGTCTTTTTTTTATGTGGATTCTCGTGTGACTAGCCGAGTAGGTAGCTGAATATGTTCACGTTGTAATGGTTTTTGATCTTGGAGCAGCTGAATCATTTGTTTTACAGACTGCTGGCCAAGCTCGACGATGGGGATGTCAATGGTCGTGATCGTTGGAGCTGTCACCTCGCAAATGTCTTGATTGTCATAACCGATCACCGCTAAATCCTTAGGAATGTGATATCCATATGAAATGGCTTGTTTAATGAGGCCTGCTGCCACTTGATCATTGCCGGTGAAAATCGCATCCGGCGCATCCGGCATCCGTTGGATTAAGTCCATTAAACGAAAGCCGTCCTCAATGGTAAAAGCCTCGCCAAACAGCCAATCTTCTTTAAGCGACAAACCGTGATCAGAAAGCGCATCAAGATAGCCTTGCTTTCTTTGTTTTTGCGCTTCACTGCTTTCTGTATCAAAACAAAATCCAATGGATGTACGCCCTGATTGAATCAAGTAGTCAACCGCTTTATAAGCAGCTTCCCGCTCATCATATCCGATAATCGGAATGTCTGCTGTTTGATGAAATTCATTTGCCATGACGATCGGGCCGTTTGCTAAAAATGGCTCGATTGTTTCCCACTTATTTTCTAACGCCCCCAATATGACACCATCTACTTCTTTTCTTTTTAATAATTGAAGCCCTTCAAGTTCTGCTGATTCTTGATAAAACGTCTGGAGCACGATGGCTTTATACCCTTGATCCAGTGCTTCCTTTGAAATGCCTTTAATCAATTGTGCAAAAAAAGGATGGTCCACAGCTGGAACAGACACAGCAATGGTTTTGGTCTGATGTGACCGAAGGGTGCGGGCTGCTGAGCTTGGTGTATACTCCATTTCCTTCATCACCTGTAAAATGTGCTGGCGCTTTTCTTCTGATACATATGGATGGTTGTTCAGCACCCGAGAAACAGTGGTCGTTGAAACCCCGCAGCGTTTGGCAATTTCATAAATTGTACACATATTAACAAATCCTTTACACAAAGTTATTGTTCTGAAATCGATAACATCATTTACAATGTGAAACAAGTTAAATATTAACAAATGGAATTGATTAATTGGAGGGAATGGAATGCAAATATTGACGAAGATATCAGGTAAAAGCAAGGATTATCTACCGTTGCTGGATATGATCAATCAAGGTGTTCAAGTAAAGGCTGATTCAGTTGAAAAGAATCTAGCGAATGATAAGCTTGCTGCGTTCCTTGAGCAAGATATTGCGCGTACAGGTTTGGAAAAAATTCTCTTCCATTATAAACAAAATAAGGAAAAAAAGATACCGTTCCTACCGGTCGATAAACTGATTTCAGAGGATGAGATCGATGATATTATGCAGGTGCTGAAAGAAGTATTAAGTTCAGGCCGTTTTACATCAGGCCCTTATATTCCAAAGTTTGAAAAGACGCTCGCAGCATACTTAGGGAAAAAATATGTCATTGCCACATCAAGTGGAACAGATGCCTTGATGATCAGTTTAATATCAGCAGGCGTCCATCCTGGAGATGAGGTCATCCTGCCTGCCAACAGCTTTGCTGCAACAGAAAATGCAGTGCTTGCGATTGGTGCGGTTCCAGTCTATGCCGATATTGATCCAGACACCTACTGCCTAGCGCCGAATGAAATAGAAAAGCATATCACAGATAAGACAGTATGTATTCTCCCGGTTCATTTGTATGGAAAGCAAGCGGATATGAAGGCCATTTCGACGATTGCGAAACGGCATGGTCTATCGATCATTGAGGATGGCTGTCAGGCGATTGGCAGCAGCGAGCTTGGGGCATTTGGGGATGGACTTGTTCTCAGCTTTAATCCTTACAAAAACCTTGGAGTTTGCGGAAAGGCAGGAGCCATCGCGACAAATGATGAAGCCCTAGCAGAAAAATGCATGGAAATCAGCTATCACGGTTTTGAACCAGGAAAGAAAAACGTGAAGCGCAGTGACTATGGCTTTAATTCTAAGATTGATAACTTACAGGCCGCAATCGGGCTAGAACGAATGAAATATTTAGGTTTGCAAAACTTTAAACGCTTTTACTTGGCAAAGAGATACATAGATCAGCTGCAAACGCTGGAAGATGAAGGCTATATAAAGCTTCCGAAGCTGACAGAGGATCATGTATGGCATCTATTCCCGATCAGAGTGGTGAAGGGAAGCCGAGATGAGCTGGCAGAGAAATTACTGGAAATGGGCATAGAAACAGACGTCTATTACCCAATTTTATCGCATCAGCATCAAACGAATCTTGTTTCTCAAAAGTATAAACAAACGGCACTTCCACATACGGAAAAAGCCGTACAGCAATTACTCCACTTACCGCTTTACCCAGGTATGCCGCTGCAAGATCAGGAGAAAGTCATCGAGGGGGTCCATCATGTTATCAAATCTTCCATTCACTAAAAAGCTTTTGCATCAACCGCAACATCCGCAGTGGATCGTCTTCTGTGATTTCGATGAGACCTATTATTCTCACGGAATGACCGAGGAGCAGAGAGAGGATGTAAAACGGCTGGAAGATTTTGTGGCAGAAAAGAGCGAAGCCGGACAGCTCATGCTGGGCTGGGTGACGGGAAGCAGCCTCGATTCTGTTACGAGCAAAATGGAGAAAGGCGGTTTCTATCAATTCCCGCATTTCATTGCGTCGAATTTAGGAACTGAGATCGTGTATACATCAGATGGGAAATTTGGACAGCCGGATGCAGAATGGATGAAACGGCTTGATGCACAGGGCTTTTCAGACGAAAAAATTGAAGATATTCTGCAAGCCGTACGTGAAAAGGGGATCACCCTTAGGCCGCAAACGCAGCTAGGCAGCTCTGGGTATAAAAAGAATTTCTATTATCAGGAGCAGGATGAACGAACAGATCTTCATCATCTATCATTCATCCAAACACTTGCGAAGGAGCGAGGAGTGGCGGTGAACATCAACAAATGCAACCCACTTGCGGGTGACCCTGCGGATTGCTATGACGTTGATTTTTTACCAGTGGGAACAGGAAAGGATGAAATCGTTCGGTTTATGCTGAATCAATATAACCTGTCAAAAGATAAGGGCTTTGCTTTTGGTGATAGTGGGAATGATCTGCGGATGCTTCAATCCGTCACGCACGGCTTTCTTGTCCAAAATGCAACAGCCGAAGCCAAACGGCACCATCATCAAATTTGTCATCATGGGTATGCAAAAGGAATCTATGAAACATTGAAAACAGTGATGTATAAACATGAGGAGGCACATTCATGAAGAAAATTGGAATTGTTGGAGCAGGGAATATTGCAAAAGCACATGCTAGAGCATTATCAACGATCAAAGGTGCAGAATTATCTGGGGTCTATGACTTGCACGAATCCGTCGCACAAGGATTTATTAAACAGTACGGCGGACGGGTGTATGCCAGTATCGAAACACTAGCGGATGCATCAGATGGATTGATCATTGCTTCCCCTAACTTCTGTCACAAGGACCATGCCCTTCAGGCGCTTAGAGCAGGACAGCCGATTTTATGTGAAAAACCGATGGCTGTATCGTTAAAAGAAGCGAAGGAAATGGTGGAGACAGCCAAACAGTTCCAGGTTCAAGCCAGTATGGGCTTTAACTATCGCTATTTATCCTTTGTGAATATTTTGAAGAACTTGATCGCCAATGGTGAATTAGGACGCGTTTTGACAGTACGGACACATTTTAAGAAAAATAGTGCCCTTAGAAGAAAGACATTTTCGTGGAGAGACAGCGGCGAAAGTCTGCGTACAAGCGGTGCATTAGGAGATTTAGGGATTCATTTGATTGATATGCTGTGGTACTTATTTGGCAGTGAAATGAAAAAAGAATCCCTTAATACGAAGATGCTGACTCATGTAAAGGAAAAGGAAGAGAAAAAGGTACAGGTCGATGACCATACCGAAATTTTTGGGCAAATGGAGAATCAAGTGTTCTTTCATTTGGTGACGTCCAAAAGTACGCAGCCGGAGGAATGTGGATTTAGTGTAGAAGTGGTGGGGCATGACAAGGTTTTTAAATACCATACAAACATGAAAAACGAATATGAGATCAGTGATGGCTTGTGTGTAGAGCGTCATCAAATGCCGCAAACATTGCTGACAGATCCACCAAATGAATTTTATGGATGGTCTGATACATTCCGTGATCAGCTGATGCATTGGGTAAATACAAACTCATATCCATCTCATATGAAGGTAGCTGATTTTGAAGATGGTTATCGCGCGCAGGCTGCGCTGAATACGTGCTTCGAGAGGGAAGAGGCTGTCGTCTCTGCCCGCGCATATTAATGAAGAGGTGGAGCGGAGGATATCATGACTCCGCTCCTTTTTAGAGGAAGTGAAAAGATGAAAAAGGTGTTTTATTTTGGCTGTATCTTTTATTTTTTTATTGGGACCATTCATGTGTTTTTTGGCAGTTTAACGCCTTATTTGTTGTCTAGTTATGATAAGGGTCCTGGGGAATTATCTTCTTTAATCTTCTTTCAGTTTATTGGCTTTTTGACAGGCGTTCTTTTGTCGCCAATTCTTGTGAGGAAAAAAGGCTACGGCGCTGTTCTGACGATGGGATTGCTGCTGATGATCGGAGCGCTCCTTCTTGGCCTTTTGGTACCAGGTTGGACGATTCTTGTGGTGGCAGGTTTTTTCCTTGGGAGCGGTGCTGGCAGTCTTGAGACAACGGCCGGGGCGTATGTCATTTCAATGGCAAACAGTGCAAAGCGAATCAGCATCATGGAGGTCTTTTTTGGATTAGGTGCATTATTATTTCCTCTATTGATTCTGCTGACTGTGACAGAGGAAACGTGGCATTATGTGTTTTTATTTCAAGTCGGTGCACTGACTTTTTTCCTTATGCTGTGGCTTACTTTTATGAATAAACTCCCTCGTGGGCAGATGGCGGCTCCTATTCAAGACATGAAGAAACCGTCCTTGCTGTTTGATCGAGGGAATCGAATGATTGTGGTGCTGATGATCTGTTTTGCGTTTTTCTACGCAGGAATTGAAACGAACTTTGCGAACTTTTTACCGTCGATCATGCTAGAAAAAGGGGGAGACAACTGGGGTCTTTTTGCGGTCTCTACTTTTTGGACAGCGATCGTCATTGGCAGAACTGTCATTGCGAGAAAAGCCGATCAGCTGCATCCGCTGCGTTTTTTAAAGTTAAGCGCAGCGCTGATGATTGTGCTGCTCGCCGTATTTGCTCTAGCCACCCACATCGCCGCGCAGCTGATTCTTATCTTTTTCATCGGTCTGTGCGCAGCTGGCATGTTCCCCATTGCCTTGACGGCTTCTGCATTAATGATTGAAAATGCCATCGACGAGGCCACAAGTTATTTTATTGCCGCCGCTAGTTTAGGTGGAGCTTGTTTGTCCTTTTTGATTGGGTTTAGCCTTGAGTGGGCAGGTGCGGCAAGCGCCGTCTTTGTTTTCGCCTTTTTAGCTGTTCTCCTTTTTGCGGCTGCCATTCAAATGAATCGATCTCGGAAAAAAGAAACCATACCCACACAGCCGCCGGCGATGAAAGCCGATCGATAAGCAGCTGATCTGGTGGCTCCTCCTTTTGTATAGCTTATCTTCAGAAAAGGTGACGAAGGACTTGTACTAAAACAACGAAAGCGTGAATAACATGTACAAGTCAGCATCAAAAGGAGGACGTCTATGTGGCGGTGTTTTTTGGTTATATCTTTTTAGGGTTGTCACTTTCAGCGCCTGTTGGGCCAGTCAATGCAGCCCAAATCGACAGAGGGATTAAAAGTGGATTTTGGCACGCTTGGATTTTTGGTGTGGGGGCTATGGCTGCGGATATTGTCTATATGATCCTCATCTATTTTGGTGTCGCCCAGCTTTTGACTGCACCTCTTGTGAAAACCTTTTTGTGGCTGTTCGGCTTTTTCGTTCTGACCTATACCGGTATTGAAAGCCTTCGTAAAATCAATTTGCATGAAAGCCCAAAGAAGGACGGAGGAAACACGTCGATCGGACATTCGTTCATGACGGGATTTTTCATTTCCCTTTCCAATCCGCTTAGTATATTATTTTGGCTTGGGATCTATGGCAGTATTTTAGCCAATACGATTGAAAAGTACGGGGCATCTCAAATGCTGATGTACAGCATCGCTATTTTCATCGGCATGCTCTTATGGGATTTCTGTATGGCGCTGCTCGCCAGTACGTTTAGACGATATTTAAATGAACGGATTTTGCACGGCTTATCCGTTCTGGCAGGTTTCTCTTTACTCGGCTTCGGTGCTTACTTTGGATATCAAGGGATCATGGCGCTCATTGGATAGAATGGTTGATAAGAAAAAGGGCTAAAATCTAAATCATTTTAGCCCTTTTTCATATTTGACAATAATAGGACACTCTTCAATAATGATGGAAGATACATAAAATTGAAGGAGTTTTTGCCATGCGTATGTTCCTGCCAGCATTCAACTATGTGTGTATGCTGATTTTGTCTGTGATCACAGCGACATTCGTTTATACCATGTTGTTTGCCCCACCTGAATCCAGATTCAGTTATGTGGAGGTCACCAGTCTTTTTATTTTGATCGCTTATGTCCTATTTGCTGCACCTATCCAAATGGTTTTACACCGTCATCCTGAGAAGTTTCGACGCCGTGATTTATTGGTTTATTTTATCGGGGCGTGGGTGGTTTGTTCGGCGCTTGCTTTATGGATTGATTATGGTGTTGTCGTCTTTATTAGCTACAAAGTTTATCTATTTAGCTTTTGCGCGGCCTTTATTTATTGGCTGCTTGATTCAGTCTTTTTAAAGAAGAAGAATCAATCATAAAGGTTTTTCCCGTTTTTTCTCCTGAAAATGAACGTGTATGACCTTCGAGAATCCGCTTGATACAAAAGCAAGAGCCGTCATCAGAAGGACCCAGTATAGATTGCTAAGGTCAAATCCAGTATAAACGAAGATGAAAATCATCGAGATCACGGACGTTAATATGAGGACAGGCCATATCCGTTTAAATAGCAGATAACCAACAAATCCCCAAAGGAAAGCCATCACTGGTAGTGTAAATAAGATCAGATACATCGGATGGAGAAAAAGAAGACGCATGTCATTCACCCATTTCTTTTATGATGACCGACTCTATTAGATAGAGGCGGCTAAATGATGATATGCAGAAGCATACTCATACATGATTAGATAAATGGAAGTGAATTCCTGCTTCATCCGGCAAATCAACCACCCTGTGAATGTCCAGTGAAAGTCGTTGAAGGACAGTCACCACAGCTTTTTCCTCCTCATAGGCTATGGAGAAGACGCTAAAACGAGGTGGAAAAAAATGGCCCAGCTGTATGCAAAAAGTTGCCTTGATCAAAATCTACGATCACTAGATGAATGGAAGCAGGATGCTTTCACACAGTTTGGAGAAATGGTCGGTGATGAGGCAGATACATTTCCGTGTGTACCAGGCAGACAAGGATTTTTTCTCGATCATTTGCGTTATGGGTTTGTCGGTGATCCGCGGGGAGAAGAGGCCGTGAATGAATTAGCAGAGCTTTTAAGGGAATACCAAAGCTGCTCTAGGGAAACCGGTCAATATGCTTCGTTCATTTGCTTTTTTGAAACACCGCAGGATATGAAGGAGTATTCGCTCGAAGAGTATGAGGAGCAGTTTTGGTCGGTTGTTCAGCAATTACATCAAAAGGATGAAATGAAATGGCCAGAGGAAATTCCATCAGATCCTGAAAATCATGAATGGGAGTTTTGTTTTCATGGGGAGCCTTATTTTATTTTATGCGCGACACCAGCGCATAAGCTAAGAAAAAGCCGTCATTTTCCTTATGTGATGTGGGCCTTTCAACCAAGGTGGGTGTTTGAAAAGATGAACGGTTCCACCACATTTGGTCAAAAAATGAGTAAACTCGTTCGGAAGAGGCTGAAGGCGTATGATCAAGTTGATGTACATCCAGCATTAAAATGGTATGGGGATCAGAAAAATTTAGAATGGAAACAATATTTTCTCTCAGATGATGAGGCGGAGAAACCAGCCTCCGCCAAATGTCCATTTACTGCTTTAAAAAACATGATGAAATTATGATGCGGCCTGATCCTGTTTCCACTTTTTTCTCATAAAGAGTACCATGATGCCAATTACAGCAATGATTCCAAGGCTAATAAAAAAGCCAGGTCGTCCGCTTGCCTCTGTCAGAGTGCCTGAAACAGCTGCACCAATTAAGATCAGGGCAAGAACCATTTCGCACGTTTGGCGAGTGGATGGCTTTGACAGCTTTTTGCTTGAAAGCAGAATAAACACCCATGTGTACAAAAGAGTTAAACCGGCTGCTGTTGTGAGATGCTCGTAAATGTGTTTGGACAAAAAGAGTGCCAGCAAAATCGAGACAATCAACCCTGCAGCAGTTAAAAGAATTGAAGACCATCTGACATGAGATGGTTCTTTTTGTTTAAAACAAGCAGGTGCATCCTGATGCTCCGACATCGTGCCAAGCAGCGTCGTGACCGCATAGAGGGAGGCAACCAATGTGGAAAACCCGGCAATAATGAAAATGCCATTAAAGATATGAAGAAAAATGGATAAATGAAATGGCTCCAGTGATGTAATAAATGGACTGCTATTCTCGTTAAAGGCTGTCACTGGAACAAGCAAAAGCGCAAGTCCGATGGAGACGATATAAATGACAGCAAGAATGATCAGCATCACACGTCCAGATTTTGCGGCGTCCTTCGGGTCTTTTAAATGAACCGCCATCAGCCCCATGACTTCAATCCCCCCGAAAGCATAAAACGCATAAATTAGCCCATTCCATAGACCGAGCGGACCGAGCGGCATCCATTCGTGGTCTTTATTTGGCAGGTGTAGGGTGGGCCTATGCTCTGTGAGAATGCCGCATAAAACAAGAACCGCAAGGACGACAAACAATAGGATCGCCCCGGTCTTCAGCACGGCAAGGACATTTTCCGTCTTTTGAAAAGAAGAAAGCCCAATGATAATCACAAGCAGGGCAAGAGCGGAATAAATCGCTGAAAACACCCATAGTGGAATGGATGGAAACCAGTGACGAGTAAAAAGAGAAATCGCCGTCAGCTGACTCCCTGTGATGAGCATTTCTGAAAACCAATACACCCAGCCATTACTAAAACCCGCCCAGCGCCCATAGGCTTTTCGGGCATAGGAACAAAATGATCCCTTATCTGGGTTTTCGGCTGTCATCGCAGCCAGGTGTTTAAAGACGAGATATGTGCCGACTGCCGCAAGCAAAAATGAAATGCAGACGGAATAACCGGACTTTGTAATGGCGATGCTGGAACCAAGGAAGAAACCAGTGCCGATTGTACAGCCGACTCCGATAAGAGAAAGCTGCCACCAAGATAAAGATTGTTCTTCTTTCAATGCATGTGCAACACCTTTCTGATTCAATAGCATTAGCTTGTGACCGCCTCTTTTTTTTATACATGATCAAGAGGACGTTTTGGGCATACTGTCAACATGGAAAGGAGTGCATGTGATGAACGGAGAATACGTGATTTTACCAAAGGATGGGCTTGGTTTTCGGTTAGGAAAAGGACAATGTATGCGAGTGGTTGATGTCGAAGGGCAGCAAGTAGCAGATGTGATGGCCTATCATGAAAAGGATTTTTATGAAAAATTTGATCAAGGCGCTACAATGGACAGCCTGTTCTCTTCCAAGGTGAAAAAGGGAGATCAGCTTTATTCTAATTTATATAAACCAATGTTTACGGTCATTGAAGATACAGTCGAATGTCATGATTTATATATGCCTGCGTGCCGGCAAGAAATGTATCAACTCTTATATGGGCGTACGCACCTAGAGGTCATGCATACATGCTACGATAATCTCAGGACGGCCTTTGAGCCATTCGGGATTCCAAAAGAGGATATGTATTATCCTTTTAATGTCTTTATGAATACAGTCATTGATGATAAAGGAAAGTTGTCTGTCGAGCTGCCAAAATCGCTCTCCGGTGATTACATCCGCCTGCGTGCAGAAATGGACCTCATTGTCGCGGTGTCTGCATGTCCTGCCGACATTGGAAAATGCAATGGCTCAAGCTGTACATCCATCCGAGTGGAGATCGATTGAAAAGGAGAGACCAGTCAAAGCGGCTAGGTCTATTTCGTTTGTGAATGTTTGATCATTTATGAAAAAGGGGAACGTCTAAAAAATATCTTTCTTCAAAACATGATATAATAAAGTGGCTAAAATCGTAGGTAAATCAATTGAAATGGAAGTAAAACCTGTTCTCTTCATGTAGAGGATGCTTAGGAGGAAAAGTGTATGAGTTTGCAGAAAAAAATCAGCCAAGAGTTGCATGTGCAGCCCTCAATTGACCCAAAGCAGGAGATCGAAAAACGGGTTGGATTTCTAAAGGCGTACTTGAAAAAGACCGGTGCAAAAGGATTCGTTCTCGGTATAAGCGGCGGACAGGATTCAACGCTTGCTGGCCGTCTCGCTCAGCTTGCTGTAAGTGAGCTTCGTCAAGAAGGAAAAGAGGATGCTGTCTTTATTGCGGTCCGTCTTCCTCATGGCACGCAGCAGGATGAAGACGATGCGCAGCTGGCTCTATCATTTATTCAGCCGGACAAGTCTTGGAAATATGACATCGCACCTGCCGTGACGGCATTCAGTGAACAATACCAAAAGGAAACAGGCGGTGCGCTGTCTGATTTTAATAAAGGGAACGTCAAAGCACGCATGAGAATGATCGCACAGTATGCCGTCGGTGGACAGGAAGGCTTACTTGTCATTGGAACGGATCATGCAGCTGAAGCTGTGACGGGCTTTTTCACGAAGTATGGGGATGGCGGTGCAGATGTCCTTCCGCTCACAGGTTTAACGAAACGCCAAGGACGGTTGTTGCTTGAGACCCTTCAGGCGCCGGAGCGATTATACTTAAAGAAACCGACAGCCGATCTGCTGGATGATAAGCCTCAGCAAACGGATGAAACAGAACTTGGTATTACGTACAATGAAATTGATGATTACTTAGAAGGAAAACCAGTTTCAGATCAAGCAGCAGAAGCGATTGAAAAACGCTATGTTCAATCAGAACATAAACGTCAAGTACCAGCTTCTATGTTTGATGACTGGTGGAAATAAAATAAGTGACCTCTCCAGAAGATGGAGGGGTCTTTTTATGTCAAATTTCAGCTGAATTTGACAGAATGAATCGAAAATGGTTCATTAATTAGTAGAACGATCTACATAAGTCTGTTTGACTAAATAAAGGATAAATTGAAGAATAAGTGGTGAAATAATTAGTTCGATTCACTTAATTTCTCATCAAAAGACAGTATTTTCAGAAAAAATGATTGACGATAAAAACGAATGCGCTTACAATGAAAACACATTCCAAAAAGTGAAATTGAATTCCACTAGACGGAATTAAAGGAGTCGTTCATCTCCAAATAAGAGGCTAAAGGAATGATTCACACGATGAAAAATCGAAGTGCACTGGAAATATACAAAGAAGGAGGCGCTTGGTGGGAGACTGAGATTAGTCATATTCAAAAAAATTCAATTGAACTTCGGGGCTATCCAATTGAAGAGCTTATTGGTCAATTATCGTATCCACAAATGCTTTATTTACTGCTTGTTGGTGAATTACTAGATGATTCGAAGGCAGCTCTTTTTGAAAGTGTTCTGGTCGCAGGTGCGGATCATGGGCCAAGGGCACCGTCTATTGCAGCGGCAAGAATGGCGGTTACATGCGGCATTTCGTTTAATTCCTCTGTTGCAACAGGGGTGAATCTATTAGGTGATATTCATGGCGGAGCCGGAGAAAAGGCGATGCGTATGTTATACGAAGCCAAAGCGGTTTATGATGCACAAAAAGATATGAAGTCTGCTGCAAAGCAAGTATGTCAGACGTGGTTAGCTCGCAAGGAAAAAATTCCAGGAATCGGTCATCAGCTGCATGATGATGATCCGAGAGTGAGACGGCTGTATGAGCTGAGTCAAACATATGTGCAACAAGGTGATATCAGCGGAACGTACTTACGGTTAGCTGAGGCGATTAGACATGAACTAGAACAATTAAAAGGGAAAAAAATCACGATGAACATAGATGGTGTATCTGCTGCGATCCAATGTGAATTAAACATTCCAGCTGAAGCGGCAAAAGGCATCTTTTCCTTATCCAGAGGAATGGGCATCGTGGCGCATGCATATGAAGAGCTGACAAAAGGTGCCCTAGTGAAAGGCCCTTGTCCGAATGAAGAAAGACTGGTTCGTTATGCGGGGGTCGGGACGCGTCACTTGAAGGAGGGTGAGAAAATTTGAGTGAATTGAAAGCGTTGTCATATATAAACGGCGAATGGCTGGATGCAAACCATGGCAAAGAAGATATCATCAATCCATACTCTGGGGAAAGCATCGGTACATCCTATCTTGCCTCCTCAGAAGATATTGAACAAGCGCTTTCTATTGCGCAGCAAGCTAAAAAACAAATAGCGGCAATATCAGCATTAGAACGCTCAACGCTTCTAACAAAGGCAGCCGCCTTATTGGAAGAACAAAAAGAGCATTTTGCAAAACTCATTTCTTTAGAATTAGGAAAACCGCTTAAAAATACAAGAGATGAAGTCTCACGATCAATTGAAACGCTGGCGCAGTCAGCCGAAGAAGCCAATCGACTAATCGGTGAGACTATTCCTGGCAATGTATCTTCCCGTGGACAGAGAGCAATGGCGATGACATTTAAAGTGCCGGTTGGGGTTGTGCTGGCGATTACGCCTTTTAATGCGCCTCTCAACTTAATTTGTCACAAAATCGGTCCAGCTTTTGCGGCAGGGAATGCGATTATTTTAAAACCAGCACCGCAAACATCAGCTGTTGCCACAGCGTTTGTTAAGCTCCTGCTTGAAGCAGGGTTTCCTGAAAAGAGCCTGCAGCTTGTGATTGGAGGAGTAGACGCCGGCAGACAGTTAGTCACTGATGAAAGAACCAATCTTGTTTCTTTTACTGGCGGTGCGGTGGGCGGAGAACATATTTCAAACTCGGCTGGATTAAAAAAGGTACTGCTGGAACTCGGAGGAAATGGAGCGACGATTGTTCATCATGATGCAGATATCGAGCAAGCCGCCTCTCTTTGCGCTAAAACGGGCTTTAGCAACTCTGGTCAAAGCTGTATTTCTGTTCAAAGAATTTATGTTCACAAGCAAATTTTGTCGACATTTACTGAGACACTTAAACAAAAAGTAGAACAGCTCGTCGTTGGAGATCCGCTGTCTAGTGAAAGTGATATCGGCTGTATGGTTGATGTACAAGCAGCAAAACGTGTGGAGGCATGGATACAAGAGGCAGAGAAAATGGGTGCCGAGCTTCTATCTGGAGGACAACGAAATGGCGCAAGCATCACACCGGCTATTTTGCTAAACCCTCCAAAACAAGCCAAGGTTGTCTGTGAAGAAGTGTTCGGTCCAGTTGTCAGTGTCCTTCCATATGAGGAGCTGGATGAGGCAATCAAAGAAGCAAACGATAGTCGATACGGTCTGCAGGCAGGCGTCTTTACGAATCAGCTAGATGTTGCGTTACACGCAGCAAAAGAGCTTGAAACTGGCGGCGTAGTCATCAATGGGACATCGAATTTCAGACTAGATCACTGGCCATATGGCGGGATTAAACGAAGCGGTATTGGAAGGGAAGGCCCGCGTTTCGCCATCGAGGAGATGACCGAAACCAAAATGGTTGTGCTGCCAAATGGGCTATAAAGGGGGCAGATGGATGTGAATGTCTTTCAGCAAAAGGTAAAGAGTGCGCAGACAGGCGGTCAGCCGATGATTTGTACGCCGCTCATTGGACAAACAAAGGAAGAATTGTTTCTTGAAGTTGAGGTGTTAGCTGAGAAGAAGCCTGATGTGATAGAGTGGCGAGCGGATTTTTTCAATCACCTCAATGACAAGGAACAAGTCATCACCACCCTGAAAGGGATGATTGAAAAGGCAGATAACATCCCATTTTTATTCACCATTCGTTCTGAAAAAGAGGGCGGCGAACGCTTTTCACTCTCAGAGGATGAAAAGGTTTCCCTGCTAGTCGAGCTTTGTGCCACTCAGCTTGTGGCTGCCGTTGATTTTGAATTAATGCATGATGTCTCGCATATCCAGCAAGTCAGTCAGGCGGCTAAGAGAAACGGGGTCATCTTGATTGTGTCGTACCACGATTTCCAGCGTACCCCGGAGGCAGATCGGCTTGTGGAGCTATTCACCAATGCAGAATCGGTTGGCGCCGATATCGCAAAGATCGCCGTCATGCCGCATTCCTATGAGGATACACTGACACTGCTCTCTGCGACAGGCAAGGCGAAAAAGCATCTGTCCATCCCCGTTATTTCGATGGCGATGGGGGAATATGGTGCCTTCACAAGAATGGTAGGTGGACTCTTTGGGTCTGTCATGACCTTTGCTGTAGGGAAAGAAAGCTCGGCACCTGGACAAGTTGCGATACAGGATTTGAATGCCGTTCTATCGATTGTGTTTTCAAAGAATCAGTGAGTAGCAGATTCATAGCTGCACCGTGAGAGGAGAGAAACATGAAGAAGAATATATCTACACAGGTCATTCAGTATTTAGAAAATCGAGGAGTTGAGCATATCTTCGGTCTGTGCGGTCATACGAATATTGCTTTTTTATCAGCCCTAGAAAAAAGCCGTATTCAATTTGTGAATGTCAGACATGAACAGATAGCGGCGCATGCAGCAGATGGTTATGCACGAGCGAAAAAACAGACGGCTGTTGTGCTCAGTCACTTAGGTCCTGGACTCACCAATGCGGCAACAGGCGTAGCGAATGCCGCACTCGATTCCATTCCAATGGTTGTCATTGCAGGAGATGTTCCAAGTCATTACTACGGAAAGCACCCACACCAAGAAATCAATCTTCATTCCGATGCTTCTCAATACGAAATTTATCGCCCATTTGTGAAAAGAGCATGGCGAGTCGACATTCCAGAATTATTTCCAGAAATTTTATCAAAAGCGTTTCAGTTAGCTGAAAGCGGCCGCCCTGGGCCAGTACTGATTTCAGTTCCGATGGATGTGTTCTCAAAAGACTTAGATGTGTCGTTATTTGAACAAATCGCTCATCATACACACACCGTTGAAAAACCATCTATTGATGATCAAACAGCGAATCGGATATTAGATCGATTGCTGCAGGCAGACAAACCACTCTTATATGTAGGGGGAGGCATTTTACTAGCCGATGCAGCAGAAGAGTTAAAGGCATTTTCTGACCATTTGAGTATCCCTGTTGCCCATTCTTTGATGGGGAAAGGGGCGATGCCGGATGATCATCCAATGACCCTTGGCATGACAGGGTTTTGGGGGACGAAATTTATCAATGATCAGTGTAAAGCAGCGGACTATATATTGGCTTTAGGCACCCGTTTTGCTGAAGCAGATGCGAGTTCGTGGGAATCGGAGTATACGTTCAATTTCCAATCAACCAAGCTCATTCATATTGACATTGATCCGAATGAAATTGGCCGGAACTATCCTGTTGAAATTGGAGCGGTAGCAGATCTCAAGCAGGCGCTGACTGTACTTAATCGTGTGGCGAAAGAAAGGCTGCCAGAAGGTCTGGATCGCCCTCAATTGAAAAAGGACATTGCGGCATATCGTGAGGAATTTCAGAAGAGCAATTTGACGAATATTCAAGACGAGTCTTTCCCAATGAAACCACAGCGTATTTTGCAGGAAGTGCGAGAAGTATTGCCGCCGGATGCTTTCATTACAACCGATGTTGGCTGGAATAAAAATGGGGTCGGACAGCAATTTCCTGTATACACGCCAGGAACTATTTTAACCCCAGGTGGTTTTGCGACGATGGGATTTGGCGCTCCCGCTGCACTTGGAGCAAAGATTGCCCAGCCTGACCGTGTCGTTGTATCACTTGTTGGGGACGGCGGATTCGGTCAAAATCCATCTGTTCTCGCAACAGCCATGGAAGAAAACATTCCTGTCGTGTGGATTGTGATGAACAATAGTGCGTTTGGGACGATCGCCGGCTTGCAAATGGCACACTATGAAACGACATACGGCACTGTTTTTAGAAAAGATGGAGAAAGCTATTCGCCTGATTTTGCAGCCATTGCGAGAGGTTATGGGATGAAGGGAATCAAAATTACGGCGGCTTCTGAATTCAAAGAAGCTTTGGCTGAAGCAATCGCTTCTCAGGAGCCATGTGTCATTGATGTAGCGATGAAAAATGATCCAGTGCCTACTGATGGACATTGGAACATTAATGATATTTATTCACCAAATACAAAACGCTCACATGTCAGTGTGAACTAAACATTACTAGGGAGGAATCAACAATGAAAATTAAAGTATTAAATCCATTTCAAGACGGTCATCCATTATGGTTAGGTTTAGATCATCCAGAAGAGAAAATGATTCGGAAAGTGTTTCAAACGATAACACCAGATACCGTAGGGTCAGAGCATATGATGGCAGGTCTCACTATTTTTGAGCCGGGCGAAGCAAGCTCGGTACACAATCACCCGGGTTCAGAGGAATTTGATTATGTGATTAAAGGGTCTGGCGAAGTCATTTGCGATGGAGAAAGACAATCATTTAAACAAAATGACTTTATGTTTATTCCAGATGGTGTCTCACATCAGCATGTGAACACAGGGGACGAACCTTTATGGCTGATTTGGCTCTATACACCGCAAGGGCAGCTTCCGAAGGACTAAAAAAACCTTGCACGAGAGAAAGAAGAAAAGGGGCTAAAATAGAAAGCATTTTAGCCCTTTATCAATTGAATGAAAGGGAGTCAAGCAATGAATAAGAATACACCGCTTGAAGGAATCAAAATATTAGATGTTTCTACGATGATTGCTGCACCATACGGCGCGGTGCTTCTAGGGGATTTCGGTGCAGAGGTCATTAAAGTCGAGATTCCTGGAAAAGGGGATACACTGCGGCATGTTGGCCCTTTTGCAGATGGTGAACCTTTGAGATGGTCAGGGCTTTCAAGGAATAAGAAATCTCTTACACTCGATTTGCACAAAGAAGAAGCAAAAGACATTTTTAAAAAGCTGGCAGCGCAGGTTGATGTGATCATTGAAAATTTTCGTCCGGGAACACTTGAAAAATGGGACGTTGGGTACGATGTATTAAAAGAAATCAACCCTCGTTTAATTATGATTCGTGTTTCGGGTTATGGGCAAACCGGTCCGTTTAAGGACAAGGCGGGATTTGGTACACCTGCGACGGCGTTTAGCGGCTTTACATATATTCAAGGGTTTCCAGATCGGCATCCAGTCAGCCCTTCCTTTTCCCTTACGGATTATATCGCAGGAATTTATGTGGCGTTTGCCACTGTGACAGCGATGTATTACCGTGACACACATTCAGAAGGAACTGGGCAAATGGTGGATTTGGCTCTCTATGAATCTGTGTTCCGCATGTTAGAATTTTTGGTTGCTGAATATGACAAGCTAGGGAAGGTGCGTGAGCGTTCACCAGGGTTAAGCGGTCATTCAAGCCCTGCCGGCACCTACGAGACAAAGGACGGGCATTATTTGGTTCTTGTGACGAGTACAGATTCGACCTTTAATCGATTGGCAGAGGCGATGAATCGCTTAGATTTACTTGAGAACGAGAAATTCTCTGTGAATGCAGCCAGGCTGAAGCATAACGATGAAATGGATGCGATCGTCTCGCAGTGGATTGCGTCCAAAACAAGAGATGACGTCCTAGACATTCTAGATACACATGGTGTGCCTGTGAGTCCGATTCTAAGCATTCGGGATATCTTTGAGCATCCGCAATTTAAAGCACGAGAAAATATTGTCGAGGTGCATCATCCGCGTCTTGGAAAAGTGAAGGTGCCTGGGATCATTCCGAAGTTTGAAAAAACCCCCGGCCGTATTCGCCATATTGCGCCTGATTTAGGTGAACATAATTATGAAATTTTAACGAAAATGCTTGGCTTCACAGAAGAAGAGTGTAAACAGTTAGAAGAAAAAGGGGTCATTTAAGACACTCAACCGATCCGCACGCTGCGGAAACAAAGGAGGATGGTTATGAAAGTGCATTCAGAACTGAAGGGGAACGACTTGCGGCCTGCTTATGCGAAACCAACAAAAGCTCGTTTCGGCATCTTGATTCTGTTGTTTTTTATTACCGCTATTAACTATATTGATCGAGCCAGTGTATCCATTGTTGCACCTGCGATTCAATCTTCATTGCAATTAAACCCTGCCTTATTAGGTCTCATCTTTTCGGCATTTAGCTGGACCTATACAGCCATGCAGATTCCCGGCGGCTTTATTCTTGATAAATTTGGATCAAAGGTAACGTATGGAATATCACTTGTGACTTGGTCTATTTTCACCGGTTTACAGGCGTTTGCGAACAGCTTTGCCTTCTTATTCGGCTGCCGTTTGTTTATTGGAATTACAGAATCTCCCGCATTTCCTGCGAATAATCGCATTGTGACCACATGGTTTCCAAGGCGGGAACGCGCATTTGCAACAGGGGTTTATACCGCTGGAGAGTATGTGGGGCTTGCATTTGCGACACCTCTTCTATTTTGGATCATGACAACTTTCGATTGGAGAACCGTCTTTATCACTGCAGGTGCGCTCGGTATTATATTTGCTTTCTTTTGGTACAAGTATTATCACGAACCGAAAGAGCATCCGAAGATCAATGAAGATGAGCTAGAATTGATCCGTCAAGGCGAAGGATTGACAGTGGCATCACAGGAGAAACTGAAATGGGCAGACTTTGCTGCACTTTTAAAATATCGTAAATTGATTGGACTCTATATTGGTCAATTTTCTGTTGCGTCTACCCTCTTTTTCTTTTTAACATGGTTTCCGACCTATTTAGCAGAGGCGAAAAATATGGCCTTTCTCAAAGTGGGTTTTGCGGCATCCCTGCCATACATCGCTGCATTCTTTGGGGTGCTGTTTGGAGGATATGTGTCTGACTGGCTGCTTAAAAAGGGTGTATCGGTCAATGTAGCGAGAAAGCTGCCGGTTGTGGTCGGCTTGCTTCTAACAAGTACCATTGTTTTAGCGAATTTTACAACGAATATCCCGCTTGTGCTGACCATTTTATCCATCGCTTCCTTTGCACAAGGACTGTCTAATATCTCCTGGACCATGCTGTCTGAGGTGGCACCAAGAGAAATGGTCGGGCTGGCTGGCGGCGTATTCAACTTTTTTGCTAACTTATCCGGCATCATCACCCCGCTGATTATCGGATTCATTGTATCGGCGACAGGCTCTTACAACGGCGGTATTTTATTCGTCAGCTTAGTGGCATTAGGCGGAGCGTTGTCGTATATCTTTATTGTAGGTAAGATTGAGCGGATTCAATTAAAATAATAGAGAGCAAGAAAAAGAGAACTCATTGGGTTCTCTTTCAGCGTGTAGACAAACCCTCGCATTCGGTGTCAGTTCTGTATGCCGGTGCTCACGAATGTCAAATTCGCTCCGCGCCGGTACTCGTCCTTCCTTGACTGCAAAGGTTTTCTATCACACTGAAAAAAGACAAAGGGCTAAAATCAAGTTCATTTTAGCCCTTTGTCAACAATCTTGAAAGAGAACTCATTGGGTTCTCTTTTTCTATGAATAAAAGATGACGGTGATGATCGTTGCACATGCGATACCCATGCTGATATAAAAACCAGCAAACCAGATATTCCATCGAGTGATTCGGTAAGGGTTGACCTTCATCAAATCGGCTAATAGGGAGACAGATACATTATATGGGCTAAACATGACCGTTGAGGTTCCAGCGATAATGAACATGATTGCGATGGGAAGGGCAGGCAGTTCATGAATGACAGGTGCCATCAAGCTCACTAATAGAGCAAGCGAAACGAGCGGGTGAAAACCGCAAAGAGCGGTGATGAGAAAATACAGCCCGATGACCCCATAAACCCAAATGGCATGATCTGATATACTGACGATAAATGCTTGAATCGGCTGCAGGCTGTTTGTGACAAGCAGCATATCGACAAAGAAGCCCGCACTTAAAAATAGACACATATAATTGGAGAGCTGACGGGTTCGTTCTTTCCAATGGGGAATAGAGACGGCTACATATTGTTTTCGTTTTTTGATGATAGACGAGAATAATAGAGCGAAAGGAATAATCGTTAGCACAACAGCGAACAGATAACCTTTCCCAACCCAGGCGTCAACAAGCGAAACGACTGTCATAAAACTGAGCAGCATGAAAGCAAGCTGAAGGGTTTTTCTCTTGATGCGATGAGGGTTGGAGTGAGCTTCCGCCGGCTGGATAATATGCGGCAATCGTTTGCTTTGACGAGAAAACAGCAACCAATCCGTCAACAGCACAAGCACCATTAAACAAAACGTAACGGGTGCAATCTGATAATATTTCAATTTGGTTGCATCAATGGTGACACTCACCAGTACTTCGACAGGACTCCAGCTAAGACATAGCGCATATGACCTTAAAAGATTGCGCGTATAAAGGTGCTGTTTGACTTGTTCCTGAAGGGCGTTCAGCGATGGTTTCAAGGATGTATATAATAAGGGAATCGTTGCGATATTTAAAAACATGCCAAGAACATGAGTGACAAATGAACTCTTGCGATAAAGCTGATTTGTGCTCGTTGTATGTAAGGTAAGCAGTTTATTTAATTGAGTATCGAAATGCCCAACGTGTATGAGAGAATGAATAAATGGCAGCATGAAAAATAAAGAAAGCAAGCCTAGCATGGAATGAAAATGAAGAAAAAGCGTATGCAAAGGCTGTTCTGACCAGAAAAATAACACCAATCCAATCAAGAGAAACATAGCACCCGTTTTCAAATAAAGCCCACTTGCCTTCTTAAAGGAAATGATGAGCGAAGCAGCCGCCAGCAGACCAACCAAATAGGAGAGAATGGGAGCGGGGAATAGTTGATGAACGATGTATAAGCTAATAAGAAGTGTGAAAAGTAGCAGGTAGATCATGATATCTCCTCCATCAAAACATCTATTGGTTTTATTCCGTACAGTGGAATTTGTTTTCTTTTAATGGAACATTTAAAATGGATTATAGCAAAATTGGTCAATCATGTCGATAAGAAATCAAAGGGGAAAAGGAGAAAGTGAACATGGCTGATAAGAAGTCAAAAGAAGAATCAGGATTGCGTACCGTTCAGCGCGCTTTGGATATTCTTTCTTGCTTTAGCGAAGAACGTCAAGAGTTGACGCTAACAGACATTTCAAAAGAGATGAACTTAGCAATGTCTACCACAACGAGACTGCTCAAGGCACTTGAAATGAATCATTTTGTGGAAAAGAACCAAGAGACAATGAAGTACCGGCTCGGTCAAAGACTTTATCTTCTCGGTTATATTGCTGGGAAGTCCATCAAATTGAGGGAACTGGCAAAACCGCTCATGTACACACTTCGTGATGAAACAAAGGAAACCGTCAACCTGTATGTGCTGGATCACAAAAGCAGGGTATGTATTGAACAAGCCGAAGGGCTGCAATCGATTCGGCATCTTGTGAAAATCGGTGAGAAGCTGCCGTTATACGCTGGTGCTGGTGGAAAGGTGCTGCTTGCTTTCCAAAGCGAAGAGTTTCAACAGCAAGTTTTCGCGTCTGAGGCTGATCACATGACGATGGAGGAATGGCGAAAAGAATGTCGTCATATTCTTGAAACGCACACCGCTTGCAGTATTGATGAACGGGAAGTCGGATCGGCGGCAGTGGCGGCACCGATCTTTAACATTCATGGGGAGGTGCAGGCATGTTTATCCATATCTGGACCGACCCAACGATTTACTGAAGATGTCATCCCTCAGCTGCAGCAAAAAGTGAAAGAGCATGCCGAGAAGCTCTCCGAACAGCTCGGTTACGTCGTCAAACACAATTTTTAAGAATGCCTATCTTTTCTCAGTCCATTTATCATATAATAGAAACATTATGTAGCATTCCTTGTCGTAAGGAGGACGTGTCACGAACATGAAAAACAATAGAGAGATTCCTGTGAGACAGCGAAATATTGTCCTCATTGGCTTTATGGGCGTTGGGAAAACAACCATTGGGCAGCTGGTTGCCAAAAAGTTATATAGAGATTTTATTGATGTTGATCAGGAGATTGAGAAAAAGTACAACATGACGATTCCAGAAATGTTTCAGCAAAAAGGAGAAGCTTTCTTTAGGCAGGCTGAAAAGGACTATATCGTCGATTTATGTGAACATACTCAGCTAAAGATCGTGTCTCTTGGAGGCGGTGCGTTTAAACAGGAAGAAATCAAACGATCTTGCTTAAAGCATTGTACGGTTCTTTTCCTTGACCTATCTTGGGAGAATTGGAAACAGCGGCTGGATATTTTAATTGAAAACCGTCCTGTTCTTCATAACCGTACGCTTGACGAGATGAAAGAACTGTTTGAAGAGCGCCGGGAAATTTATTCCCTTCATAACTCAAGAGTGGAAACAGATCATCTAGAAGCTGAAGAAGTCGCCAATTATATTGTCGACACACTCAAGCTCGGCTGGGATTTATATTCGAAATAAAAAAGTCTATCCTAAGGGGATAGACTTTTTCTATTAGATCAGGAGTAGTCAAAGAAATGACAGTCTAAGTTGGATGATGGATGAAAAAAAGAAGTAAAAGATGTTTTTTTCTTCGTCATTATATCAAAATGTATGCATCCTTTATGTGGTGTGTCTAGCCATTTGAAAAAAGTGGTGATCAGACTACAACTAGGTCAAGATGATGAGGTTTTTTGATTGATGTGGGAAACGAAATATATCTCTCATTTTCTTTTTTTGAAAAAATTAAATAGTATCTAAATTCTAATAATAGTTTTTTGAATTATTATAATTTTTAAAAATGTTGTTGACACCTTCGGTTAGATCATTCTATGATTATTAACGTAAACGCTTACCGTAAACGTTTACTATAACGGATGGGGAGGAATTTGTTGATGAAAAATAAAGAAAAATGGAGCGGTGTATTCCCGGCAGTCTTAATTCCTTTTAAAGATGACTATTCAATTGATGAACCTGCTTTTCGTAAGCTTGTTCGCTGGGTGGCGGAGCACGAAGGGATTAATGGGATCGTTGTCAATGGACATACTGGCGAGATTATGACTTTGTTGCCACATGAACGAGCTGAAGCTGTGCGTATTGCAGCCGACGAATTAAAGGGAGAAGTTCCTGTCATTTCTGGGGTTTCAGCTGAAGGGACAATTGAAGCGATCCAGCATGCAAAAGCAGTGGAGGAAGCTGGCGGAGAAGGTATTCTTCTTATGCCGCCACATTCATGGCTGAGATTCGGTATGCAGCCTGAGTCACCTGTCCAATTCTTTAAAGATGTTGCAGAAGCAATTGACATTTCAATCATCGTCCATCAATATCCAACATGGACAAAAACCTCTTATACAACCAGTCAATTATTAGAAATGTCGGAGATTCCAAACGTTGTCTCATTTAAAATCGGTCAAAGAGACATGGCGCAATATGAAGTCGATGTGCGCGCACTGAAAAAGCATGCACCAGATGTATCGTTGCTCACATGTCACGATGAATATTTATTGCCAACATTAGTTCAAGGAATTGATGGGGCGCTTGTAGGTTTTGGCTGTTTTGTCCCAGATTTGATTGCTGAGCTTGTGAAATGTGTGGAAGAACAAGACCTTGTAGCGGCTAATAAAGTGTACGATAGAATCTTTGAATTAAAGCATGCTGTGTATAAAATGGATGAACCTTCCTCTACCTCTCATCTGCGAATGAAGGAAGCGATGTTCCAGCGAGGTTTGATCAGCAGTTCGCTTGCGAGGAAGCCAGTATTACCTTTAACTCAAAAGGAAAAAGAAGAGATTCGTCAGGGCCTTCAAAGTGTTGGTTTACTTAAGGAAAACGTTAGTAAATAATAGACCATTGATTTCATGATGAAGGTGAGTCAGGTTATAATAGAGTATAAAACAACAGACTCCCGGAGGTATGAAATGTGTCAGTAAGTATTAAAGATGTCGCATTGAAAGCTGGAGTATCTATCGCCTCTGTTTCCCGAGTATTAAGTGGCAAACCAGGAGTAGGTGCTCAAACGGCTGAAAGAATCAAACAAGTGATTGATGAATTAGGCTATCGTCCTAATTTAGGAGCTAGAGGGCTCGTTAAAAGAAAGACTGGCAATATTGCTGTCGTGGTTCCACGTGGTTCATATATTTTGAATAATCCATTTTTTTCGACGATTTTAGATGGGATAGCGAAGGAATTAGATGAGACTGAATTCAATATGTTGATGTCATTTACATCTGTACAGCAGCAGCGATTACTTGAAACGCAGGCTGTAGATGGTGCCATTTTATTTTCTCCAAGAAATGAAGAATTGAGCATGGATTGGTTAAAAAGTTTAGCTATTCCCATTATCGTTGTCGGAAGTTACTTAGAGGATTCTCCATTTCCATGTGTCAGGCCTGATGATGAAGAAGGTGTGTGCCAATCTGTCACGGCCTTATTTGATAAAGGTCATCGAACCATTGGACTGGTCAATGGTCCAATGAGTTCGATGCATAGTGTGAGGTATTACAAGGGGTATGAGCGTACACTGAAAAGTTTAGGATTAACAATGAACAAAGAGCTTGTGTTTGAGTTAGATGAATTTGATGGGGGAAAAGTAGTAGAAGTGGTTTCTCAATTTCTCCAAGGAAACCAGCACATGACTGGAGTTGTTTGCTCTTCAGATTTTTTGGCGATAGGGGTCATGAAAGCGGCAGATATCGCAAATGTGTCAATACCTCATGATTTGTCTGTCGTTGGTGCTGATGATGTGCCCATTGCAAGTTTTCTAACCCCTTCTTTATCTTCTGTTCATGTTGATTTAGTTGGAATGGGAAGAAAAGCGGTTTCTTTACTAACGCAGTTAGTAGAAGGAGAACAGTTAGAGAAAATGGAACATATCTTCCCGATGTACTATGTAGATCGTGGCACCACGGGAACGCCAAAAAAGAAATGATAGATGCTGAAAACTCATATGATCGCTTTAGAATGTCTCTTCATTTAAAATGTAAGCGATTTCTTTTGTGCTCATCAGCATGTACTTTTGCATCATTTCCTCTATTAAGGAGGAGATATCATGACGTTAGAACTCAGCGGAAATTCAAATTCTCATGATGAGCAAGTTGTTGATAGAGCTTCACAACTATTGACTAGGATGGAAAGTGTACCTTTTTCGAGATGGCATTTAAAACCTCGTATCATTATGGGATCTGCTACCTTTTTTGATGCTTTTGATGCGCTATCTTTAGCGTTTGTTCTCCCGGTTCTCATCGGCATGTGGAATTTATCACCTGCTCAAATTGGTCTTCTTATTGGGTCTGGTTATATCGGACAAGCGATTGGTGCTATTTTCTTTGGGTGGTTAGCAGAAAGACGTGGCCGTGTATTTAGTGCAAAGTGGACTGTATTTCTCATGTCTATTATGAGTATCGCATGTGTATTTTCAGGTAACTTTATGGCCCTTTTTATTTTTCGTTTTATACAGGGGATTGGAGTAGGAGGAGAAGTGCCAGTAGCGGCCTCATATATCAATGAGTTGTCCCGGGCCCAAGGGAGAGGGAGATTTTTTATGCTCTATGAGATGATTTTTCCATTAGGATTAATGATCTCAGCTCAAATTGGTGCATTTGTTGTACCTAGCTTTGGGTGGAAATGGATGTTCTTGATTGGTGGAATTGGCGGTTTAATCGTCTTTGTCTTCTTTTTCATGTTACGCGAGTCTCCAAGATGGCTTATTTCAAAAGGCAGGTTAGATGAAGCCGAAGGAATCATTGAAGAGATTGAAGCTAGTACAGACAAACGAATGCCTGTTGCAAAGCAAGTGTCCAGCAGCACTGAAAAAGGCGACTGGAAAGAGCTCTTTTCTACTTTTTATCGTAAAAGAACATTGATCGTATGGGGACTATGGTTTTCTGCCTACTTTGTATCGAATGGATTAAATAACTGGTTACCGAGTCTTTATAATACGGTTTATAATTTGCCAGTTGGAGATTCATTAAGGGCAGCCTCTCTCACAAATATTTTACAGACCATAGGGGTATTCGCTTGTGCATTTTTAATCGATAAAGTAGGACGGAAGCGTTGGGCAACCATTGCATTTATCGTAACAGGTGCTTTATTAACGGCTTTATGGATCAGCGGAGCAAATTCTCCAGAAAGCGTTATTTATTTAGGGTCCGCTGCCTACGGAATGATGGGGACAATTACAGTTCTTCTCTATTTATATACACCTGAAATCTATCCAACCCGTATGAGGGTAATTGGTACGGCATTTGCTACAGCGTGGCTTAGGCTGGCCTCAGCGATTGCTCCTATTATGATAGGTTTTATTTTAGAGGTGAGCGGTGTTTCAACTATTTTTATTCTTTTTGCAAGTGTGACTGTAGTGGGAGCAATTCTTGCTTTTAAAATGATCGAAACGAGAGAGAAAGTATTAGAGGATATTGCACCGTAAGTGATGCATGCAGTGAAGAACTTATTCTAAAGAGGGTAGGTTCTTTTTTTATTCAGAGGATTTACGTACACTTTTGAAAAAGCCTAACCTACCTCAGTTCAATTATCTTATAATAGAAACATCATGCAGCACTCCTTGTCACGAACATGAAAAGTAATATCTATCAGATAGTGTAAATGTAGAATCAAAATATAAAAGTCTACCGGCCAGGGTAGACTTTTTCGATCAGTTTAATGTTTGATCCCTTGAAGCAGTGCAGCTTTTAGGCAAAAGGATGTTGGCTGACGATGTTCGTCGAATTGCAGTTGAAACAGCTGTTTCGTTTCATCGTCTGCAGCATGAAGGTGGGCAACGATTTCCTTTTGAACATTTTCTGGTGTACGTCCTCGTATGATCCAGTCCTGATAATCAATATGCAGATCCCAGTAACGGATATCTTCTTTCGTCAGATGGTTGTCAGCGAAAAGCTCTTTCCATTCTGATAACGAGCTTTCTCGCACATGGGAGGGATCTCTCAGTCTATTTAAATGATTAATAAAGTCATCCTGTGCTTGGTTTTCAGGTGCATAATGATCGACAAGTAGAAATTTGCCGCCTTTCTTTAAGACTCGGCTGATTTCAGACATGGCTGCCGGGAGATGTGGAAAGTGATGAGCAGCAAATCGGCATGTGACCAGATCAAATGATGCATCAGAAAAGGGCAATGCGTCTGCGGATGCCTGCTCAAACGTAATGTGGCTCAACTGGCGCTCTTCCGCAAGAGCTGTAGCAACCTCGATCATTTTGGGTGTGACATCAATCCCGATTCCTTTAGAGATGACGTCTGAAAAGGAAAAAACGGTATGACCTGCCGCGCAGCCGATATCAAGTAGATGCTCATCGCCCTTTGCCTTCGCCGCCGTTTTCATCCATTCAAGTTCTTTTCCAGCTGCAAAGATGGGTGAATCTCGGTAGTTCTCTGCATTTTGTGAGAATTGTTTCTCGGCTTTTGAATATGGATTCATTCCTTTACCCCCTTTTTGTTGTTTCTTTATCGTAGGGTTCTTCCCGTGATTTGTCTAAGACATAAAAGATATGATATGAATAGTTAAAACCTATGAGGTGAGAGAAGTGGATATACGAATGATGGAATATGTCATGGAAGTGTACCGGCAGCAAAGCTTTACAAAAGCAGCGGAAAAACTTCACATTGCACAGCCCTCGTTAAGTCAGCAAATTAAAAAACTTGAGGAGGAATTAGATACTCCTCTGTTTATTCGGAAGTATGGACAAGTCACTCCTACACCTCAAGGAAACCGATTGATCAAAAGAGCAGAAACCATTTTGAAGGAACGAGATGATTTGTTGCGTGAGATGGGGGAAGCTGCTTATGAGGTAGGGAAAGAACTGAAGATCGGTGCGCCAGCTGTCACAGGGGGATATGTCCTGCCAAGTTTATTAAAAACCTATTGTCAAACGTATCCGCACGTTCACGTTCATTTGATAGAAGAATCGCCTCGTGAGCTAGAAAGACGTTTACTCGCTGGGAAACTGGATCTGGCGATTCTTTCTCTGCCTGTCGAGCATGAATCATTGAAAACAAAACAAATGCTAACAGAGCCGCTTCTCCTCGCCATTCCGCAAACGGCTCAGCCGTGGTTGACGGATGAACTGAATGAAATCATCAATCAAGCGGATCAAGAAGGGTCTGTCCCGTTTCACCTTCTGGAAAACGCCCCATTTATTATGCTGAAAGAGGGATATGGCTTTCGGCAAGTGGTCACGGAACTGTGCAGTCATCATGGCTTTCGGCCGAGAATTGCATTTGAAACAAGTCATATTCAAACAGCTCAGGCATTGGTTGAAAATGAGCTAGGTGTGACGGTGGTGCCGAAAATGGTGGCACAAGAGGAAAGGAAAGCAGTCACTTATTTACACATTGATTCATGCCCAACCCGTACTCTTGTGTTTGCATATATGGAAGAAAGATATTTAACGAAAGCCGCTCAAGCCTTCATGGACCTTCAACAGAATCAAGGAAAAGCTTAAACAAACGTTTAATTAAACGTAAAAAGCAGGGGAGTCCCCTGCTTTTACCTTTTTTCAGCGTGATAGAAAACCTTTGCAGTTTAGGAAGGACGAGTACCGACGCGGAGCGAATTTGACATTCGTGAGCACCGGCACGCAGGACTGACACCGAATGCGAGGGTTTGTCTACACGCTGAAAGCAGGGGGCCCCTGCTTTCTAATATAAATCCAGCCGCTGATCTGTCATGACGGGGATTTGTTGTCTCACTTCATCTACGAGCTGAAGATCAATGTTTGCATAATAAATGTCTTCTTCATCATTTGTCTCAAGTAGAATGCGTCCGAGCGGGTCAATCACCATGGAGTGACCAGGGAATTCAGTGTCTCTGCTTGTGCCCGTCCGGTTCACCGCAATCACAAATGACTGATTCTCAATGGCTCTTGCGATGAGCAGACTGCGCCAATGGTCCACTCTTGCTGACGGCCATTGAGCGGTATTAACAAGCACCTTCGCCCCTTTGTTCACGAGCGTCCGAGAAAGCTGAGGGAAGCGGAGGTCATAGCAGATCATCGCACCAATCTTGACATCTTCACCATAGTCAAATAAACCAAGCTGATCACCAGCGGTTAAATAGTTATGCTCATCCATTAAGCGGAATAAATGAATTTTATCATAATCTAACAAAAGCTCACCTTGGCGGTTAAAGACATACATTGTATTGGTGATGTTTTCATTTGTTGTCCGTTTATTCAAGACACTTCCAGCGATGAGATACACTTGGTGCTGACGAGCAAAGGAAGAGAAGAGTTGTTTTGTCCGCTCACCATCTGCATCGGCAAGCTCATCCGCTTGCTCTAACGCATAGCCGGTATTCCACATTTCAGGTAGAATAATCAAATCAGGCTGTTGGCGGATGGCTTCTTCTAAAAACGCTTCTGCTTTCTGAAAGTTTACATCAGGTTCTCCTATTTGTACGTCCATTTGAATCAGGGCGATGTTCATGTCGGTCTGCCTCCTTTATTCGTTTCATGCAATGAATGGTTCGGGTGATATTGCCTGAAGCATCTAGTCTTCAAGCCAGTTTCTTTATCATAAAGCTTTCCGCCATCTTTGCCAATAGAAATGTCAGAAGGTTTTGTTAAATGACTTTCTCAATCAAGAAATGAGTGGTATGATACTCATAACTAATAAAACAAAGGGGAATAGTATGATATGCAATTGTTCGATTTATCACTAGAAGAGCTAAAAAAATATAAACCAAAGAAAACAGCACGTCCTGATTTCTCAGACTTTTGGAAGAAATCGCTCGAAGAACTGCGCCAAGTGGAGGCAGAGCCAACACTTGAATCTTATGACTATCCAGTGAAAGGCGTCAAGGTGTACCGCCTGACGTATCAAAGCTTTGGACATTCTAAAATTGAAGGCTTTTATGCTGTGCCTGATCAAACTGGTCCGCATCCAGCGCTCGTTCGTTTTCATGGCTATAATGCCAGCTATGACGGCGGCATTCATGACATCGTCAACTGGGCGTTGCACGGCTATGCAACATTTGGTATGCTCGTCCGCGGTCAAGGTGGCAGTGAAGACACATCAGTGACGCCAGGCGGGCATGCATTAGGATGGATGACAAAAGGCATTTTATCGAAGGATACGTACTATTATCGAGGCGTTTATCTAGATGCTGTTCGTGCACTTGAAGTCATTCAGTCTTTCCCCGAAGTAGATGAACATCGTATCGGCGTGATCGGTGGAAGTCAGGGGGGGGCGTTAGCGATTGCGGCTGCAGCCCTTTCAGACATTCCAAAAGTCGTTGCGGCAGACTATCCTTACTTATCAAATTTTGAGCGTGCAGTTGATGTTGCCTTGGAGCAGCCTTATTTAGAAATCAATTCATACTTTCGCAGAAACAGTGATCCAGAATCTGAAGAAAAGGTATTTGAGACATTAAGTTACTTTGATTTAATCAATTTAGCCGGCTGGGTGAAACAGCCAACATTGATGGCGATCGGTCTGATTGATCAAGTGACACCGCCATCCACCGTGTTTGCGGCATACAATCATTTAGAAACAGATAAAGAGCTGAAAGTGTACCGATATTTTGGGCACGAGTTTATTCCTGCTTTTCAAACAGAGAAGCTGTCCTTTTTACAAAAGCATTTGCTTCTATCAACATAAGAGCATGACAAAGAGCTAAAATGACATTCATTTTAGCTCTTTGTCTTTTTCAGCTATTGGAGCGATCAGCTTAATAACTGGTGTTCTGTCTTGTTTTTTCATCAGGCACTAATGCTGTAACGATCAGGGCAAGGGCTGTGATGATGTGAAGGATGAATCCGAGAATCGGAATCCATGCAAGGCAGGATGTGACAATTCCAATGATACTTCCAATCATTGGTCCCTGGTCTCGCTTCGATAAGACGAGTGTGATAATATGCAGAATAAGCATGACCATGAGCGGTGAATAGCCATTGCTGATAACGAATAGACCTCCGATCACAGGGATAGCAAGGCAAGCTTCAAAAATCCCAGTGATCCATTTCATAATGCGAGATATAGACATCAGATCCAACTCCTTTTTCATATATGTCTTATTCGTATTTTCCCAAAAGGTGAAGAAGTCATGCAGAATTCTATAGAAAGAGTTGATGGACACTTGAGAGAGAGAATTAAGGAAGAGCTGAAAATCATCGAAGAAACGTATGACGTCAAGATTTGTCTTGCCGTCGAATCAGGCAGCAGGGCATGGGGTTTTCCCTCGACCGATAGTGATTATGATGTTCGCTTTTTATATGTTCCCCGGAAAGAATGGTATTGGGCGATGGAAGAGCATCGTGATGTCATAGAACGACCGATTGATGACATGCTTGATATCAGCGGCTGGGAGCTTAGAAAGGCACTGCGCTTATTCAATAAATCAAATCCGTCCATTATGGAATGGCTGTCTTCTGATATCATCTATGCTGAATCTTTCTCTTTGGCAAAGCAGCTAAGAGAATTAAAGGATCGAGCGTTTTATCCTGCGGCTTTGATGTATCATTACCTCAATATGGCGAAGCGGAATGAAAGCCGGCATTTACGAGGAGAGCAGGTGCGAATCAAGAAGTATTTCTATGTGCTTCGTCCGCTGCTTGCCTGTCAGTGGATTGAACGTTACCGAACAGTTCCACCAATGGACTTTCATGAATTACTCAAGGAGCTAGTGGAGGAAGGTCCGCTGTTAGCAGAAATTCACGAACTGCTCAAACGTAAAATGGACGGAGAAGAAATGGATGTAGAGAACCGTCTCGCTCATGTCCATCCATTTATTGATCAAGAGCTGGCGCGTTTTGATGAATTGGTGAAAAGCTACAATCAGCCGAAAGACAATCTGATGCAAGAATTAAATGAGCTTTTGCAGTCTACCCTTGATGAGGTGTGGGCGTAGGAGGGGAGAGTCAGCCGGATAGCGGCAGACTCTTTTTTTATCTCCTATTGTGATAAAACCACAAAAAAAGTCAGAATTTTTGTCATCTTCAAATATTGTAGCGGACAGCTCATGAGCCTTACAATAAAGACATAGCTTACAAAGAGTGGGAGGTGCCCTTTATGGAGTCGGTCACAAGAAATTTCTTCTTGTTTTTGTCAAAGAGCAGTCTCTTGAACCATATTGCTCGTAATTGGGGAAGTGCTGTTGCATCAAAGAAAATCATCGGTGGGAAGGATTTTGAGAGCGCTATCCCTGTCATCAAACGATTAAACGATCAAGGTATGGCCGTAACGGTTGATCACCTCGGTGAGTTTGTCACAAAGGCAGAGATTGCAAATGAGCGGACGAATGAGTGTATTCAAACCATTCAGCGAATTGCAGAGGCGGGACTCAATTCCCACGTGTCACTTAAAATGACATCGCTTGGCTTAGATATTGACGATGACCTTGTGTATCGCAATATGAAAAGCATTTTAGATACGGCAGAGAAACACCGTATTATGGTGACAATTGATATGGAGGATGAACAGCGCTGTCAAAAAACGCTGGACATTTTTAAAGAAATGAAATCTCAATATGAGTATGTCAGTACGGTTTTGCAAGCGTATTTGTACAGAACAGAACAAGATCTTGATGACCTAAATGAGTTGCAGCCATTTTTAAGACTTGTAAAGGGTGCCTATAAGGAATCCGCCGAAGTGGCGTATCCAAACAAAAAAGACGTCGATCAGAATTACAAGAAGCTGATCGAAAAGCAATTACTCTCAGGGAACTATACAGCCATTGCGACACATGACGATCAAATGATCGAGTTCACGAAACATATTGTGAAAAAACACAATATACAGACAAGTCAGTTTGAATTTCAAATGCTGTATGGCATGAGATCAGAAACGCAGCAAGCACTCGTGAAGGAAGGCTATCAAATGAGGGTCTACACCCCGTATGGACGAGAGTGGTATGGCTACTACATGAGACGTCTTGCAGAACGACCAGCAAACATTGCATTTGCTTTAAAAGGGATGACGAGAAAATAATTTGAAACGGGAGCGTGACAAAGATGACAACACCTTACAAGCATGAACCATTCACGGATTTTAGCCAGGAAGAAAATCGCCAAGCGTTTGAACAAGCATTAGCCAAAGTAACAGAATCACTTGGGCAAACCTATCCGCTTGTGATTAATGGAGAAAGAATCGAAACAATAGACAAGATTGTCTCGATCAATCCGGCGAAGAAGGAAGAAGTCGTGGGTACCGTATCAAAAGCTGGGAAAGAAGAGGCAGAGCAAGCGATTCAAGCTGCGGCAAAAGCGTTTGAAACATGGCGCTACACGTCTCCAGAAGAAAGAGCCGGCGTCTTATTCCGCGCTGCGGCAAGCATTCGCCGTAAAAAGCATGAGTATTCAGCCCTTCTCGTAAAAGAAGCAGGGAAGCCTTGGAATGAAGCAGATGCAGATACAGCAGAAGCCATTGACTTCCTAGAGTATTATGCCCGTCAAATGCTAGAGCTTGCGAAAGGCAAACCGGTGAACAGCCGCGAAGGGGAACGCAATCAATATGTGTACACACCAACTGGCGTGACGCTTGTCATTCCACCATGGAACTTCTTGTTTGCAATTATGGCAGGAACAACCGTTGCACCAATCGTCACAGGGAATACAGTCGTATTAAAGCCAGCAAGTGCGACGCCTGTCATTGCTGCCCGCTTTGTAGAAGAACTGGAGCAAGCAGGTCTTCCGAAAGGTGTTGTCAACTTCGTGCCAGGTAGCGGAGCAGAAGTTGGAGATTACTTAGTAGATCATCCAAAAACAAGCCTCATTACATTCACTGGATCAAGAGAAGTGGGCACACGTATTTTTGAACGTGCGGCAAAAGTACAGCCAGGACAACAGCATTTAAAGCGTGTTATTGCTGAAATGGGCGGTAAGGATACAGTCGTTGTAGATGAGGATGCAGATGTTGAATTAGCGGCTAACGCCATTTTCACATCAGCCTTCGGGTTCTCAGGTCAAAAATGTTCAGCTGGATCTCGTGCTGTCGTCCACGAGAAGCTGTATGACCAAGTCGTTGAGCGAGTGAAGGAAATCACAGAAACGAAAACAACAGCGAATCCGTTATCAGCTGATGTGTACATGGGACCTGTCATTGATCAAGCTTCCTTTGACAAGATCACGGAATATATCGAGATTGGCAAGCAAGAAGGTCGTCTAGTCACTGGCGGAACAAGTGATGATTCAGAAGGGTACTTCATTCATCCAACCGTGTTTGCAGATCTAGAGCCAACATCTCGTTTAATGCAAGAAGAAATCTTTGGACCTGTCCTAGCTTTCTCAAAAGTCTCAAGCTTTGATGAGGCACTTGAAGTAGCCAACAACACAGAATACGGGTTAACCGGTGCGGTCATTACAAATAATCGTGATCACATCAACCGTGCGAAGCAGGAATTCCATGTCGGGAACCTTTACTTTAACCGTAACTGTACGGGAGCGATTGTGGGATACCACCCATTTGGCGGCTTTAAAATGTCAGGAACTGATTCAAAAGCAGGCGGACCAGATTATCTTACTCTGCACATGCAGGCCAAAACGATCAGCGAAATGTTTTAATATGGAAAAGCATGAACTCGTGCAGGCGAGTTCATGCTTTTTTTACCTGTCTACGACTTGTTTCTATACAAATATGACTGGAAAGAAGTATGATAAATGTATCACTTATTCAGGGAGCAATCGGGATGGAAGAGATATTAGAAAAGCTTCATACATTTTTTGATGTCGATAAATTAATTGCATTTATTAGTGGTTATTTAAAAAAACCAGTCATTTTAGAAAGTACTGAATGTCAGCTGCTTGCTTATAATTCTTACAGCATCCAGCAGTTCGACCCAGTCAATCAGCAAACCATTTTCTCAAAGGAATGCCCGGGAGCTGTGGTGGATTGGTTAAAAAAAACAGGGGTCATTGAGCAGCTATATACAGATTCAAATCCTTTTTATGTGAATGGTCATGAGGAGCTCGGGTTTAATCGACGAGTGGCTGTGAGCGCCAAGCACAAACAAGAGGTTGTCGGCTTTATTTGGGTGCAGGACATTGAAGATTCTCTCTCTCAAGAGGAGCTGCAATTTTTACACGAGGCATCGTTTCAAGTTGGAAAAGTTATTTATAAAAATAAGAAACAGTTGGAGAAAAAGGAAGGCAAGATTGAAGAGTTCTTCAAAAAGGTCATGGATGATCATTTTTATACAGAAGAAGAGCTGAAATGGGAAGCTGAGAATTTAAGCATTCCACTGCCAGCTGTCTTTACTGTGATGGTTGTTCATGCCGCCGATAACAAAAGTGAGACGGCAGAAGATGTGAAGGATGTGATTAGAACCTATTTACAGCTAGAAGACAAGGTCAATCACGTCTACTCTGTGCAAGCAGACATCGTCGTGATATTAGGCAGTTTGTCAGATCGCCACTCACCAAAAGCGACCGCTGCGGATGTCGTCGCCCATCTTCAATCGAAAACGCATACACACCCATCTCCTTTATATATTGGGATGGGAAGAGAATATCGAGATGTCATGAAAATGAGCACAAGTCGATTTGAAGCGATAGAAGTCGTGAAAGCAGTGAAGATTGTCGGCGGACAGGAATTGATTCCATACGATTACGAGCATTTGGGGGTCTTCCGGTTCTTAGACCCGATTTACAGTCACCAAAAAAAGAAAAACGGCTTTAATCCAGATTTGTTGCGCCTAAAGGAAAAAGACCGTGACAGCCAAACATCATTTTTAAAAACCTTAGAGGTCTACTTATTGAATAATTGCAAGCTAAAACCAGCTGCAGAGCAGTTGTTTATTCATCAAAATACACTAAACTATCGAATGAAACAAATTTTTGAAATGACGTCTATTGATTTAAGTCATTTTAGCCAGCGATGTGAGTTATTTATTGAATTGATGCTGATGAAAAAAGATCAATAGGCGTGGACTCCGCAGGTGCAAAGGATGACCTGCGGATTTTTATGCGAGATCATAAAATGGCATACAATTGCCTTATTTCGTTGTATGATAGATAAAGATTTTATGAGGAAAGTGAAAGGAGGGCCACCTTTGGGATCAGTCACCTTGGCCATTTTAATTTTCATCATGACCCTCGTCCTTGTCATTTGGCAGCCAGGACGTTTAACCATTGGATGGTCAGCGTGCGGGGGAGCGATTCTTGCTCTTGCTTTTGGGGTCGTTCATTTGGGCGATGTATGGGAAGTTACCCAAATTGTCTGGAACGCCACCTTTGCATTTATTGGAATTATCATCATTTCATTGATTTTAGATGAGATTGGTTTTTTTGAATGGGCGGCACTTCATATGGCAAAAGCCGCAAAAGGGAACGGGGTCCGCATGTTTATTTATTTAACATTGCTCGGCGCTGTGGTAGCAGCTTTTTTTGCCAACGATGGAGCGGCACTTATCTTAACCCCGATCGTTTTATCTGTGGTCAGAGCGCTGAAGCTGGATGAGCGTATGATCCTGCCATTTGTCATGGCAAGCGGCTTTATTGCAGATACGACGTCTTTGCCATTTGTCATTAGTAACTTGGTCAATATCGTATCAGCCGATTATTTTCATATTGGCTTTCTTGAATATACAGCAAACATGTTCGTCCCAAACCTTGTATCGCTTGGCGCTAGTATGCTTGTGCTGTATGTGTTTTATCGGAAACTCATCCCGAAAACGTACGATGTTTCGCAGGCGAAGGAACCAGCTTCGGCCATTCGTGATCTGCGCATGTTCCGGTTATCTTGGTATGTGTTAGGGTGCTTGCTTGTTGGATATTTTGCTGGGGAATTGGCAGGCATTCCGGTGTCAATCATTGTAGGAGGCATTGCCATTGCTTTCTTATGGCTGGCAAAACGGAGTCCACAAGTAGCGACAAAACGAGTCGTCAAAGAAGCACCGTGGTCGATTGTGTTTTTCTCTATCGGCATGTATGTCGTGGTGTATGGACTGAAAAATGTCGGCCTGACAGAAATTTTAGCGGCGTGGATTGAACAGGGGGCGTCACACGGTTTACTTGCGGGAACGATGTTTATGGGGGTTCTGGCAGCAGTGCTATCTTCTGTCATGAACAACCTCCCAACCGTTTTAATTGATGCGATTGCCATCGGTCACACAGATACAGCAGGTGTGATGAGAGATGCACTGATTTATGCCAACGTCATCGGCTCAAACCTTGGTCCAAAAATGACCCCAATCGGTTCATTGGCGACATTGCTGTGGCTTCATGTCTTGAAGAAAAAAGGTGTGCATATTTCTTGGGGAGCATACATGAAAGCTGGAATCATTCTAACCATACCGACGCTGATCATCACGTTATTGGGGTTGTATGTGTGGTTATGGTTGATACATTAAAAAGCAGATCCAATGGATCTGCTTTTTGTTGTTATAGATATTTTGCATAGTGTTTTTCCAAAAAGTCTTGGAGCAATGAGACCACACTGCATATGCCCCAGTAAATCAAGGCAACCAATATATACATGGTCATATAATCGAATTCTCGTCCACCCACAATTTTTGCTTGCTGGAAGAGTTCGGGCACAGTAATCATTGCCGCTAGTGAGGAAGCTTTGATTAAATCAAGCATGACGTTGGTCAGGGGTGGCAGTGCAATGCGCACGGATTGAGGCAAAATGACTCCACGCATCGTTTGCCAATAGCTGAGACCGAGTGATTTGGCGGCTTCCACTTGACCACTTGGAACAGAGGAGAGAGCCGCCCGGTTAATTTCGGCAATGTATGCAGCACTATTGAAGCTGAATCCAATAATAGCAGCAGTGACAGCTGTAAATTCAATGCCGATGTAAGGGAATCCGAAATAAAGGATAAACAAAATGACCAGAATGGGAACCCCTCGCATGAATGAAATATACAGCCGTGCAGGCAGCCGAAGGAACCACGTATTTGCCATTCGAGCAAGGGCAATAAAAAAACCTAGAATCGTACCAAAAAACATGCTCACAAAAGAAATGAGCAGCGTCAGCCAGATGCCTTTCATCACAAACGGAAATGACGCTTTTGCCAGTGCAGGATTAAAGATATATTCTAAATGAATATCTCCCACGTCTGCGGCTCCTTATTTAGAAATGTCGACATCTTCGACATCAACATCAATTTTCTTTGAGACGTCAGCATGATTAAAGAATTTCTCTGAAATCTTTTTCATGGTTCCGTCTTTTTTCATCTCTTTTAATACACGATTTAATTCTTTTTGAAGCTCTGTATTGTCTTTTTTCATCACAAACCCTTGTTCATTCGGCATGTATTTTAGGTCTGGATGGATCGTAATATTTAGCTTAGGGAATGCAGCAAGCGCCAGTGTTTGTAAGTAATAGTCATTTAAAATGACATCTGTACGGCCGTTTGCGACATCCTTTAAATATTGCTCGTTTGTGGCATTATCATAAATGACTTCTTTTGCACCATACTTACGGGCAACATCCATATAAATGGTCGTTGCAGCACCTGCTGCTTTCTTTCCTTTTAAATCCTTTAGCGTTTTAATACCTGACAGATCATCTTTTCTAACGATAGCGGTTCCATAGGAGTATTTATAAGGTGTTGAAAAGGCGAACTTATCTTTCCTGTCATCTGTGATGTCGATATCGTTTGCAGCGGCATCCACCTGACCTGAATTAATGGCACTGAGCATACCGTCATAACCCATTTCTTTAAATTCTACTTTTACGTCAAGGCGCTTAAATGCTTCTTTGACGACTTCCACTTCATAGCCAGTCAATTGATCCTTGCCGTTCGATGTATCATGGTAAGACGTAGGATACAAGGTGCCTGAAGTAGCGACCACGATTTTCCCTTTCTTTTGAATCTGATCCCACTTTGATTCTCCAGACTGAGATGAGCCTGATTGATTGCAAGCAGACATGACAAGCATGAGAGCAGACACAACAAGCAGCACCCATATAGGTTTTCTATGATAAAAACGACTCATTTAAGAATCCTCCTCTATTTTTTATACAAAACAAAACATAGCACGCTTTTTCAGTTAGGACAACGTTTTCAGATGAAAAGCGAAAAAGTAAGAATATTATGTGCAATTTGATGCTGTGAATAATGTATAAAAAAGGAAAGAATGCGCAAATTAAAGTCGAATAAAGGAGGGAACGACAGAGATGAAAAAAACAAGTGGTTTGATCATACTAACGATGGTGCTATTATTTGGTTTTCAGGTGAATACGGCTCATGGAGAAACATCCCAAATGGAAAAGCGCCCCGTCACGCATCAAGTAAAATTAACGACAGAGCAACAAAAACAAATTGAAGTACTTGAACAGCAAATTTTGTCTAAACGAAAAGAAGTGATTGAAAAATACGTTCAGTATGGTGTGTTAACGAAGGAACAAGGCACGCACATCACAAAACGAATGGATGAACATTACAATCACTTAAAAAATAACGGGTTTGTTCCATTACTAAAAAAACCACAGCACCATCGACCATAAGTTCAAGAAAACCGGCAGCAAGGGGCCGGTTTTTATTGTTTATGTGTTAAAAGGTCAGCGTCTCACCATCTTGAGGGACAAAAATTGCCTGATCTGCATGTTTCTCTTGAATGTAAGATGTTAATGCCGCTCTTGTTAATAAACAATGATTCACGGCTTCAAGGTGACAGGCGATGATTTGAGCTTGTGGTTGAGTATGGTGAATGTCTACAATCTCTTCCTTTGTCATCGTAATTGGGTCTCCCTCTAAAAATTGGGCAGCCCCACTATTGACCACAATAATATCTGGCTGGCATGTATTCACAACCTCTTTCGGCTCATCACACCAAATGGTATCTCCTGCAATATAAAGAGTAGGCTCATCAGGATGAGAGAAAACAAAACCGCTCACTTGTCCCATCCGTTTAGCAGTTTCTCCTGTCCCGTGCTGCCCGCCAGTTCGTTTCATATGAACACCGCAAACATCCATTTCATCTTCAATGCATGTAACATGCTGAAATCCAGCTTCTTTCACTATCGTGCGATCTTTCTCTGATTGAGTATAGATCGGCAAAGTTTGCGCTAACCTCTTTTTTGCCTCGTCGTCAAAGTGATCTACATGTAAATGAGTGAGCAGGACAGCATCCGGCTGTAATATCTTGTCCAAATCAATGTTTGCAGGCAGATCCACAATTGGATTGTTTACATGTTGATTGGCGGTATGTGGGAACGGTGGATAGGTTCCTTTTGCTGCTAAAAAGGGATCGATTAAAAATGTTGACGGACCATATTGAAGGTATAAAGTAGCATTACGAATGAGTGTTATTTTCATTAGAAGGCCTCCTTTTTTTCTCATTAAGTTTACAGTATATTAAAAGAGCTTCATGTGACAGAGGATCATGAAAGTCTTTCAGCGGAACGACTTGATTTTTGAAAGAGGTGAGCCAATGCTAGACAAAACAGATATGGATATATTAAAAGAACTCTCAAAGAATAGCCGATTGACGATGAAAGCACTTGGTGAAAAAGTCCATTTAACCGGTCAAGCTGCTAAAAATAGAGTTTTAAAGCTTGAAGAAGAGGGGGTTATTGAAGCCTATACCATTTCAATTAACTGGCGGACACAGCAGAACATCCAAACATTTTTACAGCTCTTTACCCGAAGTCATGATCATGAACCGCTTTTATCGTTTCTCCATCAAAAGGAAGAAATCAAAAACCTGTTTAAAATAAGTGGAGAGGGCTGTTATATGGCTGAAGGACATTTCTCCAGTCATGATGAGCTTGATCAATTTTTAACGGAGCTAACAAAGCATGCAAATTATAAATTGTCTATCGCTGTGAAACGTCTCACTCATCAAGAATAGATGAGACGCAGGAGGAAATAACCGATGAAAAGATTAATTGAACATCAGGCTGAACCGATCACAAAGGAAAGAATCAAAGCGGATTTGGTTCAACTTGGTGTAAGGAAGGGCATGATCTTATGTGTCCACTCATCCTTGTCATCTATTGGCTGGGTGAATGGAGGAGCTATAGCCGTTATACAAGCTATGATGGATATTTTAACAGATGAAGGAACACTGATTATGCCGGCACAAACATTAGAGCTGTCGGATCCTGCTGATTGGATCAATCCGCCTGTTCCTTATTCTTGGTGGAAACCGATCAAAGACACGATGCCTGCATTTGATCCGGCTTACACAGCTCCAACAGCAATGGGAAAGGTAGCGGAGACCTTTTGGAAATACCCGGGCGTAGAAAGAAGCAATCATCCTCATTTCTCATTCACCGCCTGGGGGAAAAGGAAAGATGAAGTGTTGAAACACCATGCGCTTCCTTATGGTTTAGGAGAAAATTCACCTCTTGGACGTATGTACGATCTTGATGCAAAAGTGCTGCTAATTGGCACGTCATTCGAGAGTGTGACAGCTTTTCACTTAGCTGAATATCGAATCTCACAGCAAGACCTCATGACACGAGGGGCCCCCATTTTAGAGAATGGTTGGAGGGTGTGGAAAGAGTATCAAGATATCATCACAAGAGAAGAACTATTTGAACAGATTGGTCGTGATTTTTTACAATCAGGATGTAGTTATAACCACAGTCGAATCGGGCTAGCCAATTCGTATTTATTGCCAATGAGAGAATCGGTCGATTTTGCGGAAAAATGGCTTGAACAGTACGACCAGGCGTGATCTAAGCAGTCTGAAAATCAAAATAATAGAGATCTTGATCAGGGTGCTCAGATATATAGCAGGTGAGCTGATAGTCTCCTTTTGGAATGGAGAAAGACAGTACCTGTGCCATGACGCTTGTCAGATAAACATGATCACTTGAATGAGTAAATGGCACTGTGATGACTCTATCAACGGATGATGGAGGCTCATGGCTGTTTAATGTCACGATAATAGAAGCTTTTCCGTTATTGATGCCTTCAAAAGAAATACCTCGATCCCCAGTTGCGAATCCTTGAAGAATATCGTCATCTGTCCAATCAATCACAGGTGGCGTCGTGCTTCCAGTGTATACAGTGATTTGGTGATAGGAGATAGATAGGGGATACGTTTGATTTAAATCATTCATATAGATAACTCCTTTATTCATAAAATTTGTCCAGCTGGCGATCATGTTGAAAAGTGAATGTTTGAAAGTAAGATTATTGAAGAGAATGTTAGGCAGCAAGACGATTGTCGCCGTCTTGCGCTACTGTTTGAGGGATCTAGATGTGAAATTGCGAAACCATTTCTTTTAGGTCTCCTGCTAAATGGGCGAGAGCCTCTGATGAAGCTGTTACTTCTTCCATTGCTGCGAATTGTTCTTCTGTTAAACCTGCTACTTGTTGTGAATGTTCACTCGTCAGTTTAACGCCTTCTGTGATAGAGGCAAAGGTTTGCTTCGCATCATTTGTATAAGCTGCGATTTTTTGGGATGCATCTGATAAATGTTTAATGCCATCTGCCATTTCCTTCATTGACTGCTGAATGTCAATAAATGAATCCTCTGTATGAGAAATAAGAACAGCCCCTTGAGCCGCTTCCTCTCGTACTCGTTTAATGGCACTCGTCGAATGATTCATCTCTTTTTGTATTTCGGAAATGAGATGTGAAATCATGTTGGATGATGTTTGCGATTCTTCTGCGAGCTTCCTCACTTCGTCTGCCACAACGGCAAAACCTTTTCCATGTTCACCTGCGCGTGCTGCCTCAATGGCCGCATTAAGAGCAAGTAGATTTGTTTGGTTAGCGATATCTGTAATCACTTTGGAAATTTGATCAATCTCGGCTGAACGTGTTTCTAGCGCTTGAATTGCTGTACCGTTCTCTTCAATTGATTTTGCAATAGATGTCATTTGTGAATTGACTTCACCGATATTTTGTACACCTTTTTGGGCCATTTCTTGTGCGGACTGGCTTCTTGTTGCCATTTGTCCCGCATTTTCAGTGATGTTTACCAGCTCGTTAGATACTTGTCTCATCGTGTGCTCACTAGCTGTCATTTGGGCTGATTGCTGTTCAGACGATTGAGCGACTTCTTGAATGGTATGGGTAATCTTTTCTGATGCTGCACTCGTTTCTTCTGCGCTAGCTGACAGCTCCTCAGAAGAAGTGGCTACTAATTCAGATGTTTTGATCACATTTAAAATGGTTTGATTTAATTTCTCACGCATCTTATTAAAGTGACCTGCCAGCTCAGAAAGTTCATCGCCTGTGTGATCTGTCACGTTGATGGTTAAATTTCCTTCGCCTGCACTCTTAATAGCAGATGCCATATGTTTGAGACGTGTCTGAATCCGCTTTGTGAAAATAGAAATAATGATAACAGAAACAATTAAACTTAACAGTAGAACCGTGACAAATTGAATAAAGAAAGACTGAAGCATTTGTGAAATCATGCTTTGATTTGCACCGGTATAGAAAATACCAATCGTTTCCCCTGTATCATTTTTGATGGGCATATAAGCCGTTTGGTAGTCTTTCCCGGCAACATTGGCTGTTCCGTAATAATTCTCGCCTTTATCCAAAACAGCGGCCTTTACTTCAGGTGAGACTTCGGTTCCTACAGCTCGTTTCCCGTTTAACATGACATTTGTGGCAACACGGGTATTTCCTTGGAAGATCGTGATTGTATCACCAGTATACTCGGCTAATTGATCAACCAATGTGTCATGGTTATTGATTTGAGTATTTCCTTTGTAAAGCTTGCCATCTTTTATCTGCCACGAGCCAGCAACCTTCTCAGTTAGGTAAGCGTATCCTAGCTTTAGATCGCCTTTTGCTTTTTCGGTGGCCATTTGCTTAATGTTCTCTGTCATTTCGCGGTTCACTACATAACCAACCACTGCTGAAAATACGATGAGGACACTTAAAAAGATCAGCATTATTTTGGCGCCAAGCCTCAGTTTTCCTTTTTTCTTCATGTTTTTTACTCCTTTAGGTATAAGGTAGGGTATCCCTCCTTAAGGATTATCGGCATGAAAAAAATGTTTGATATACGTGAATGCACTTACACAGAAATTTTTGTTGTGAAAAAAGGAAAGATCGTGCTACTCGATAACAAATTGGATTCTTGTGCCATCAGGATCATCTGATAATTGATGACTTACCCAAGAGCCTGCCCCCCTATTATCCGAAGGACGTACATATTTGACAGAAGCCCCTGCTCCACCTTCTTTACACATCGCCATTGGCCATTCATCACGATCATAACCACGCTTTGTTGGAATGCCATGAAGTGATTTGTCTCTTTGCTCATCACTATTTTTTCGATCAATAGTGCAAATGGAAGAATGCCCTTCATCAATTGCTTCTTCTATGTGTTTTGCGGTTTCTGGATATCGATCTGATGGAAAGTGAATGGTTTTGTCATAAGAAGAGTTTGTCGTCTCTTGTTTATGTTGCCCTAGTTGGACATAGCCTGTCGCTATACCAATGACAATCAATAAAAGCAAGAGAATGGTTTTAAGAAGTTTCATAGATGCTAGCTCTCTTTCTCTTTAGCGTATTTTGTAAACAGAAGTATAGCAGAATTACTTACCAATTTCTCCTCGTTTTGAAAAAACGTCTTTTAAAGTTCGAAAAACGTTTTTTACCTGTTTATTCTCTTTTCCTATTTGAACAAAAATCACAAAAATTTTAATTTTGCTGCTCATATTACAATTCTGCTTATGTAAAATGGCTTTATCACAGGTTTTTGGGCTAATTTCAAGATTTTAACACACAGAAATTTTAAAAAAATAAAATTGACTAGACCGATATGCTTTAATAATATGGAGTCAAATATCAAAAAATGTCGTAATTTATCAAAATATGATTCCATTTACATTGCAGGAGGGAAGTACAAATGGCGGATGTCTCTTATCGGCTCGGAATAGACATAGGTGGAACATTTACTGATTTATCGCTGATGAATGAAGCAACAGGGGAGCTGACTGAACTCAAGACACCTACAGTGACAGATGACCCAGCTCAAGGAATTATCAATGGGCTAAAACTTCTAAAAGAAAGAGGTGTCGATTTATCCAACATCCAATATCTCGTACACGGAATGACGATCGGTCTTAATACTTTATTGCAGAGAAAGGGAGCAGATTTAGCCCTTTTTGTAACGGAAGGTTTTCAAGACATTTTGTCATTACAGCGTTTACGTCTACCCATCCCTTATGACTTCAATTCTCGATTGCCAGAACCATTGATACCACGAAAACATGTATATCCAATCTCTGAAAGGCTCATACACGATGGTTCGATCAAAAAACCTCTCCAACTGCAGCAATTAGATGATGCTGTCCAGCAGGTCATGTCTAAAAAACTAGCAGGCATTGTCATTTCTTTTTTACATAGTTATCAAAATCCAGTTCATGAATTACAAGCTAAAGCCTATATTCATCACCATTACCCACAGTTAGAAGTTCTGACGTCTTCTGAATTATGGCCACAAATGAGGGAATATGAGCGGACAGTGATGTCTGTTGTCAATTTGTACATTCAACCAAAGGTGAAACAATATTTACAAACGTTGAAAAACCGTTTGAAAGAAGAAGGTGTACCAATTTCTCCATACATTACCCAATCAAATGGTGGTTTAATGGATGCAGAAAGTGCAGCCACTTCACCCGTTAAAACACTTTTTTCTGGCCCGGCAGCTGGTGTCATTGGTGCGGCGAGAATTGCAACATCTGCAAATGAACCCAATTTAATTACGTTTGACGTTGGTGGCACAAGTGCAGATATCTCGATCATTCAAAATGGACAGCCTACAATGGCTCAATCGAATCAGCTTTCAGGATTTCCGATCATTCTTCCATCTGTTGCAATGTATTCGATAGGGGCTGGCGGAGGTTCTGTCGCATGGCTTGATCAAGGCGGGCTTCTTAAAGCAGGACCGGAATCAGTTGGCTCGCAGCCTGGACCTGCTTCGTATGGAAAGGGAAAAAAAGCAGCATTAACCGATGCATTTCTCATATGCGGTTACCTCAATCAAGATCGGTTTGCCGGAGGACATTTACAATTGCAGCGGTCTGCAGCGGAAATAGCCTTTCAGCCAATTGCTGATCAGCTTCATAAAACGGTCGAACAGGCGGCTGACCAGTTGATTCAAGTGGCTGTTGCCAATATGTACACAGAACTAAGCAATGTCATGGAGCAGCAAGGATTTGATCCTAGAGATTTTAGTTTGCTGGCATTTGGCGGGGCAGGGCCTGTTGTTGCGAATTTCCTTGCCAGAGAAATTCATGCAAAAAATGTGGTCGTCCCTCCAAGTCCAGGGACATTATGTGCGTTAGGTGCACTTACAGCCGATTTTATCCATGATGCTGTGTTGTCTAAGAAAATCTGCTTACAAGACTATACAATTGACCAATTAAAACAAGATTATGAAATGCTTTCCCGCAAAGCAACGGATTGGTTCAGCCAGCAAAACATTCAACATATCAAACAGACGTCCATTTTGTTATTAGCAGATGCCCGTTATCAAGGACAGGCATTTGAGATTGAATTGCCATTATCGGTGGATTGGCTAAAGCAGGAACAAGACGTCTATCATCTGATTGAAGCTTTCCACAACCTGCATGAGCGTCAATATGGCCATAGAGATGATCAGGCGAACATTGAATTTACTCATTTGCGAGTTCGGGTTATAGGTGAAACGCCTCCACTGCCTGTCTCTCCTGTTGATGAAAGCAGCGGACAGCCTTTAATACCACAATCATACAGACGAATCTTTATAGAAGAAAAAGAGTACGAAGCATCTGTTTACAATCGGAGTACTTTGTCATTAGGTGCTGTTGTGCATGGACCTGCCATCATTGAGCAAGATGATACGACAACATTGATTTTGCCAAACTGGGCAGGCAGCATAGACCATTCAGGAAACTTGGTGATTTCAAGGGAGGCGGCTTTACATGGGAACTGATCCAGCAAAGCTTGAGATGATGAGGAGTTATTTTAATGCGATTGCATCAGGCATGGGACATGTCATTGAGCGGACATCCTTTACAACATTCGTAAAAGAATCGGCGGATTTTGCCACAGCATTAGCCACGCCTTCTGGAGATTTCTTTGTTTACCCAAAAACAGTCGGTGTCACGATTTTTTTAGGGCTGAGTCTCAAAAAAGCGATTGAAGAAAGCGAACCGATGCAGCCGGGTGACATTATCATCACAAATGATCCTTATACGACAGACGGTTTAGCGACTCATTTGCCAGATGTCCATATCATCAAACCCATTTTTATAGAAGATGAAATTGTCAGCTATGCCTGGTCTTTTGTTCATGTAAGTGATGTGGGAGGTCTTGTCCCTTCAAGCATTTCTCCAACTGCAACAGATGTTCATCAGGAAGGATTAAGAATTCCGCCAGTGAAAATCTATGAAGGTGGAAAAGAGAATCAGGTTGTTCGTACCTTTTTAAGAGCTAATAGCCGGGCGAGTCATTTAAATGATGGCGATATTAATGCGATGATTGCCGCTGTTAATACAGCAGAAATCAGACTAAAAGAAATGATCGAGAAATTTGGAAAAAACGAAGTGAAGCAAGGAATGATTGATCTGCTGAAGCAAGCAGAGGATCGGGCAGGAAAAGTAATTGAAGCCATCCCTGATGGAACGAGTGAATTCGCTGATTACTTGGATGATGATATGATTTCGGACGTGCCAATCCGATTAAAGATCAAGCTGACGGTCAAAGGGAAACAGCTGACACTGGACTTCTCTGAGTGTGACCCGCAAGTTAAGACAGCTTTTAATCTTGTCACCAATGGTCAAAAGCACTCCTTCTTATATCAAGGGTTGATCAATTACATCATTAGTAAAGATCCTTTTATTCCGATTAATGGTGGGATTACGTATCCGATAGACGTGATTTCACCTAAAGGAACGCTTGTCCATCCAGAATATCCGGCTTCTGTCGGTATTCGGCATTCCATTACAATGAGACTGTATAATGTCGTGCTAGGTGCTATTGGTAAGCTGTTGCCTGAAGCAGTGCCGGCGGCAGGTGCAGGTCAATCCGCTATCGTCGTTCTCTCTGTTCCTGATGATCAAACAGGAGGCAGAAAAATGTCTGTGGTCGAACCGTTAGGCGGAGGCGGCGGTGCTCAAAAAGGGACTGATGGAGTAGATGGAATTGATCATTCGTCAGGCTTTTTAAAAAATACACCTATCGAGAGCTTGGAACAGCATATTGATATTCATGTACACCGATATGAACTGCTGCCGAACACAGGTGGAGCAGGGGAACATAGAGGGGGACATGCGATTGGTTTAGAATTTGAAATGATCAAGCCAGAATCGATGGTGACGGCACGAGGAATGGAACGAATGAAGTTTCAACCTTGGGGGTTAATGGGCGGCCGAGCAGGAGCAATTGGTGAGGTGAAATTGACCAAACCAAATGGGGAGACACAAAACCAGCCGAAAATTGATGTTATGCGTCTTGAAAAAGGCGATATTGTTCAATTGGTTTCACCAAGTGGGGGAGGATGGGGGAATCCATTTGCTAGAAAGAAAGGAAAAGTCCTTCATGAAGTGGAAGCAGGGCTATTAAGTGAAGAAAGAGCACTTCAGCAATATGGCGTCAAAGTCTATCGAGATCATAACGAATGGAAAATTGATGACGAACAGACGAGCAGGCTTCGTGAAAAGATGAATGATGCTGATGCTGTCGCTTGGGATTTTGGAGAGCAAAGAGCAACTTATGAGAAAGTGTGGACGGACGAAGCCAGCAGTGAGCTTGCTGTGCAGCTTCGTTCATACCCAGCAAATGAGCGTACGCACTATAAACATGCGGTTCATTCTCATTTTAGTCATAGACAAGAACCGTTAACAAAGATGGATATTATTCAAGCACTTCATCAGTTGAATCAACAAAAAGGGGGAAACGAATTATGAAAAGAAGATTAATGATCATATTTGCAGGTGTCCTATCCGTCATGTTACTGCTGTCTGCATGCGGTGGAAATGGGCAGGACCAAAGTAAACAGCAGCAGACTGTGATCGTTGGTGTCTACGGAGGGGATTGGGAAAAGAATATTAAGCCAATCCTCGAAAAGTTTGAAAAGGATACAGGCATTAAAGTACAAACGGTCTCTGGGGCAGATTCTGAATGGTTTACAAAATTAAAAGCATCTAATGGTAAAAATCCACCGTATGATTTGCTTATTTTACAGCCTGATACGATTCAAAGAGGTATTGCGGCAAACGTTCTTGCGCCTATTGATGAAGATCAAGCGCCAAATGTGAAAAAGCTTTATCGTTCTGTTCAAAAGAAACTCACTGTTGATGGAAAACAATATGCAGCAGGCTTTAGTATGGGACAGCTTGGAATTGCTTATAGAAAAGATCTTGTCAAACAGGAGCCAAACAGCTGGACAGATTTATGGAGCGATCAGCTGAAAGGGAAAGTGGCGATTTCTTCCCCAACTTATTCAGCGGGCTTACAATTTTTCTCTGCACTTGTCCATGCTCAAGGAGGGACAGAATCAAATCCTAAGGATATTGATAAAGCATTTAAAAGCCTCGCACAATTAAAAGGGCGTGTAGCTGCTTTTCCTGATAACCCAGGGTCTATTCAAACGCTGTTAGAACGTGGTGACGTGACGGCAGTTCCATATTGGGATGGCCGATCATTTGCACTTGAAGAAGAAGGGATGGATATTGGATTCTCATATCCGAAAGAAGGTGCTGTGGCAGCAGTTGCGAGCTGGGCGTTAACAAAGGGAAGTCAGCATGAGGAAGCGGCTTATAAGCTATTAAACTACCTTAGTGGGAAAGAAGCTCAAGAAGCCTTCTCAGAAAAATCTTACTATGGCATGTCGAATTCTGATGTGAAATACGGAGACAAAATTAAGGGGAAAGTGAAGGTTGGCGAAAATTATTATAGCAAGCTGACTTGGGTAGATTACGAAACAGCGACTTCAGAGCTCGGTCAATGGACGAATCGATGGAATGAAGTATTAGGCGGAGGAAAATAGGTGATCGCATGAGTGGAATCAATTTAGAACATATCAGCCAGCATTTCGGCGAACAGATTGCTCTTGATGATGTCAGTCTTACGGTAAAAGAGGGAGAGTTTTTCTCCCTTCTTGGCCCTAGTGGCTGCGGAAAATCAACTTTACTCAATATCATTGGCGGTTTTTTAGAACCAACAAAAGGAGTCGTCTATATTGGTGATCAGGATGTGACGACTTTACCTCCTTATCAAAGGAAAACGGGGATGGTCTTTCAAAGCTATGCACTTTTCCCACATCTCACCGTATTTGATAATGTTGCATATGGGTTGAAGGTTCAAAAGAAAAAGAAGGCGGAAATCAAGCAAAAGGTGATGGAGAGCTTGTCTCTTGTTCAATTAGAGTCATTTGCCAAACGTATGCCGCACCAATTAAGTGGTGGTCAGCAGCAACGGGTCGCAATTGCACGGGCACTTGCTATCCAGCCGGCTGTTCTCCTTCTGGATGAACCACTCAGTAACCTAGATGCAAAGCTAAGAAAAAATATGCAGACGGAGCTGCGAAATATTCAACGGAATGTCGGAATTACGACTATTCTTGTGACGCATGATCAGGAGGAAGCCTTAAGTCTTTCCGACCGAATTGGGATATTAGGTGAGGGGAAAATTCAGCAGATTGGGACACCTTTAGAAGTATATCGTCAGCCAAATAATCGTTTTGTTGCTGAATTTATCGGACAGGTCAATCTATTTGAAGCGGAGTATGATGAAGTTACTTCCACATACACTGTTCCACATTTCACTCAATCAAACGGGAAGCAAGTTCAGCTAAAAGCCGCATTTAAAGAGAAGAGCGAGAAGCGTTTACTCATGCTGCGTCCTGAGAGAATCAAGTTATCTTCTGGCGGGGAGGAAGTTCAGCCAAATCATGTCACAGGAATGTTGGCAGATGTCAGTTATATTGGGCACTCTTTACGTTTGGTCGTTGGACTTGATCAAGGTGAAATCATTGTCCATGCATCAGACGCAGCATTTCCCGAGCTGCCTCAAGTTGGAGAAACTGTGCATATTCATTGGCAGCCTGAAGATATTGTTTTCTTAGATTCGAAGGTGCATGCGTGATGCGAATCAAAAAAAAGAATCAGCGCTTTCATTGGTTTATGCTGCTGCCAGCTTGTTTGTTTCTAGTTGTATTCCTTCTTGCTCCGCTTGTGATGATGTTTGTCCTCAGTTTTCGTGATGTGGATTCGATGATGAATACGTTACAATCCTATAGTTTGTCTCAATATTTACATGTATTTACGACAGATGCATATGTGAAAGCAATTGGAAGTACTGTGTGGGTGGCCTTACAGACAACGGTGATTTGTTTATTGATGGCATATCCTACAGCTTATGTGCTAGTGAAAGCACCTCATCCAAGATTGCGGGCTTTTTTCTATATCTTACTTGTATCGCCGCTTTTGACGAGTGTCGTCATTCGGACATTTGCATGGATCGTTCTTCTTTCGCAAAATGGCTTGATCAATGGTATGCTGATCGATTTACATCTGATTGAGAAACCGCTATCGATGCTGTGGAATATGAATGCGGTCATTATTGCTTATGTTCAAGTGATGCTGCCTTTTGCAGTGCTGCCTATTGCAACGAGCTTAACTGATATGGACCGTCACTTAAGACCGGCTTCTATGAGTCTTGGTGCTGGGCGTATACGGACATTTTTTCATGTGACCTTGCCGCTTACGATTCCAGGCATGATCACCGGAGCAATTATTGTCTTCTCACTTGCAGCAGGAAGTTATATTACTCCTCTGCTAGTCGGCGGACGGATGCAGCCGCTCTTGCCACTGTCCATTTATCAGCAGGTCATGCAGGTGTATAATTTGCCTCTTGCCGCTGCGATGTCCTTTACTTTATTGATTTGTGTGCTAGCGGTCGTCAGTCTATTAAGCTATCTATTGAAGCGATGGGAGGCGAGGATGCATGCGTAAAAAATCAATAAGTGACCGTTTGCTTTCGGTTCTGATATGGACCGCAGGCTCACTCGTTTATCTCTTTTTAACCGTACCTGTTCTTGTCATTGTTCTTTCTGCTTTTAGCCCGAATGCCTTTCCTGAATTCCCGCCGACTTCATTTTCCGTTCGTTGGTTTCATGAGGTCGTGTCGAATCCAGAATGGATGGAATCTTTGCGTATCAGCGTGATTCTGTTATTGATTGTGACGCCGCTTACTGTTCTTTTAGGAACGATGGCTTCTTATGCTTTAGCAAGGCTTTCCTTTAAGGGAAAGGAAGCTGTTCAAGCCTTTATTTTGTCACCTCTTATGATTCCTCAGGTGGTATTAGGGATTGCGATGCTGTATTTGTTTACGGCTATGGGTTTTACAGGGTCTTTGTGGGCATTAGTCATTGGACATGTCATCATTGGTTTTCCTTATGTGGTACGAACCGTGGGTGTCAGTGTTTCAAATCTTGATCCACGTCTTGAGCTAGCTTCCATGAATCTTGGTGCAGGGCCCATACGTACTTTCTTTCGTGTGACACTGCCCTTGATCAAGCCGGGCATTATCGCAGGTGGGGTGTTTTCTGCTGTGACATCATTTGGTGAAATCTCGATTAGTTTGTTCGTTTCTTCACCTCAAACCATTACGATTCCCGTGAGGACGTTTAATTACATTGAGCAAACTTTTGATCCGAGTGTCAATGCGATATCTGTCATATTTATTATCATTTCTATCATTGCGTTGCTCATTATTGAGAAAACGATTGGTCTGTCTAAGGTGATGTAAATATAATGAAGAAACAAGGAGCTGTCATTTGAAATGACAGCTCTTTTTGTATTGTTTTTTATGGTAAAAATATTCAAAGTTTTAGGGAATATAGTTCTTAAGATTTAAGAAAATGCGAGGCATGATAGGAGACCTCTCTCCTACATTTTCGGTCATATTTGCAAAATTTAAGGAAAAACATGAAATTTTTGCGGTAATTGGTCATTTATTTTCGGTGGAACGCAACTATTATTAGTTATTTTCGGTAAATATCGTAAATTATGATGTGATCCCTTCGGCATAACGCATGAATCTTTACACCCATTTTTCGGTGAAAAAAACAATAATTTCATATAAAGTGGACGTAAATAGAAAATATCTAAAAGAAAAGAAGAAAAAGGCAAATCTATGGAAACATAGAGACGCAAAGCCATGTCCTAAGGTAAAAGTTTCTTTTTTACTATGGTCGGCAGGTTACCGAATCAAAATGGGAGTCCCTCCGTTTTATTCGGGGTGGGCTCCTTTTCTGTTATTCCGTCTATTTTAATGAAATAGACTTGGTTCTTTTGATATAGAGGGTGCAGGGTATCACATTTGGTGGAGAAAACATAGAAGAGCGGAGGATAAGAATGAGTACAGTTTATTACCCCTTAACACATGCGCAAAAGCGAGTATTCTACACGGAAAGATTTTATCCAGGCACAAGTATTTCTAATTTGGGTGGGTTTGCCAAGTTAAGATCGGTATCAGGTCTAAATCCTTCTTTGATCGTTGATGTGCTTCAAGCGTACATTCGTGAAACTGATTCTCTTCGTTTAAGGCTGGTGTATCAACATGAGCAGGAGGAGCCCGTTCAATATATCAAGCCATATGAAAAACAGCCGATTCGTTTGGTGAAAGGATGGAGTGAAAAGGAAGTCAGGGCGTGGGCGAACGAGGAGATTCGTGAGCCGATGGAACTGATTGGCCGTTCCTTAATCGAATTTACGGTCTTTCAAATCAGTGATCAAGAGTGCTGGCTGTTCTGTAAAGCGCATCATATTGTGGCTGATGGTATTTCAATTATCTTGATGGGAAACCGAATCATTGATCTATACCATGACATGCTGCAGGGGACAGACATCTCCCCAATTGAAGACATTTCCTTCGTTGATCACATCATGAGTGAGCAAACGTATGAATCTTCTAAACGTTTTCAGAAAGACCAAGCTTTTTGGAACGAGCAATTTGCCAATATTCCAGGTTTCGCTTCTTTAACACCGCATAAAGGTTACGAGATGAGTTTACATGCGGAGAGATTTTCAGGGGATATTCCAGATGCTTTAAAGGAGAAGCTTCGCGTTTTTTGTGAAGAAGAGAAAGTCAGTATGCTTTCTATGTTTATGTCCGCTGTCTATATTTACTTGCACCGATTTAGCGGCATGGAGGATGTGGTCCTTGGCACTTTTATGGGCAATCGGACAAATGCAAAGGAAAAAAAGATGATTGGGATGTTTGTGTCGACCATTCCGATGCGCGCATCTGTGCAAGGATCCCTCACGTTTCTTGATTTCGTGAAGAAGGTCATGGCGGATCAGATGAAGATCTTGCGTCATCAAAAATATCCTTACAATGTGCTCATGAATGATTTAAGGGAAAGAGATGGATTTACAGGACGCCTGTTTGATATTTCTTTAGAGTATCAGGTCATGCAGTGGCAGAAAAAAGAGAATCTTTCGTTCATTACGGAGCCGATTTTTAGTGGAAGCGGAATGAATGATATATCGATTCATGTGAAAGACCGCTGGGATACAGATACATTGACCATTGATTTGGATTACCGTACAGATCTATTTAGTAAAGACGATATGAGTAAGCTGTTTGATCGATTGATGATTTTGCTGGAGGCGGCAGTCTCTCAGCCAGATCAGCTGATTGGGGCTCTCTCTTTACTGCCAGCAGATGAACAAAAGCAGCTGCTTCAATTATCTAAGGGAGAAGCATTTGATTTACCAGGAGCGAAACCAGTTCACCACTTATTTGATGAGGCAGCTAAAAAGTATTCAGAACGGGCAGCTGTGGTAGCGGAAAATGGAACGTTCACTTATGGAGAGCTGTATCAAAAAGCGGACAAACTGGCACGGTTTTTACAGATGAAAGGTGTCTCGTGTGATGTACCAGTTGCCGTTTTAATGGAACGGACGGCAGATACGATGATTGCCATTTTTGGGATATTAAAAGCTGGCGGTGCATATGTACCGATCGATCCGGCATTACCTGAGGAACGCATTCAATTTATTGTAGAAGATTCTGGTGCTTCTATCGTTTTAACAGAAGAATCGTTTGTTCAGCGATATTCATCCATTGCGGAAAAAATGGTTGTCCAGCAGCATATGGAATTAGAAGATCGTCCGCTGCCTGAGCTGATCGATCAGACGACATCACAGGATTTGGCTTATCTCATTTATACATCGGGTACGACTGGAAAGCCGAAGGGAGTGATGATCGAGCATCTTCAGCTGCATCATTTGGTTCATGCTCTGCATCACGAAGTGTATGAGGGGGCAAATCAGCTTCAAGTGGCGCTTCTTGCACCATTCCATTTCGATGCATCTGTTAAACAAATCTTTGCTGCTCTTTTATTTGGACATACGCTTCATATTGTGCCAAGAGAAACGACACGAAACGGTGTACAGCTAGCGACTTATTACAAAGAACATCAAATCAAAGCAACAGATGGAACGCCAGCACATGTGCAGCTTTTACTTGCAGCGGATTTGGATGGGCTTGCACTGACTCACATGCTAATTGGGGGAGAAGCACTCCCTGCGAAAGCAGCGCAGGCGCTGATTGAAGCTGTGCGTGTCAGCCAGCCCGATTTTGCCTTGTGGAATGTGTATGGTCCGACAGAAACGTGTGTGGATGCGGCGGTTCACCGTCTAGATCTCAGTGAGATGCAGAAGTCACCAGAACAGCGATATGTGTCAATTGGAAAGCCACTGGGCCATCACCGGATTTATATTTTAAATGAACATGAACAACTACAGGTGCAGGGAGCTGTGGGAGAACTATGCATTGCGGGAATAGGAGTGGGACGGGGCTATGTGAATCAGCCTGAATTAACGGAGAAGGCATTCAGACCAGATCCATTTTTCTCTGAAGACCGGATGTATCGCACAGGTGATGTAGTGAGATGGCTTCCAGACGGCACTATTGATTACCTTGGAAGAATAGATGACCAAGTAAAAATAAGAGGTTACCGCATCGAAACAGGTGAAATTGAGGCAGTCATGGAGCAGGTAGACGGAGTCGATCAGGCTGTCGTGCTTGTCGTGGATGAACCGGACGGTGGAAAGGCTTTAAGTGCTTACTATCAAGCACGACAAGAATTTCTTTCCGTGGACACCCTGCAAGCCGCTATCAAACATCAGCTGCCAGCTTATATGATGCCGCTTTATTTCAAGCAGCTTGAGGCATTTCCACTGACAGTTAGCGGGAAAGTCGACCGGCGTGCGCTTGCTGCATTAAAAGGAGACAAGGCTGTCAGTGCTGTTTATGTAGCGCCTAGAAACGATGTAGAAACGAAGCTTGTTCGTTTGTGGGAAGACGTTCTTCATCAAGAGAACATAGGTGTGTACGACTCATTCTTTGACATAGGCGGGCATTCACTCAAAGCGATGAAAGTTCTTACACTCGTTCAGCGGGCTTTTCAAGTGGAGGTCCCTTTATCTGTTTTATTTGAACAGCAAACGATTGCAGCACTTGCTGTTTATATTGAACAAGCGGAAAAGTCTTCACAAGTGGTCATACCGAAAGCACCGACTGCCGCCGATTATCCACTGTCACCAGCGCAGCAGCGTGTTTATATGGTGACTCAGCTGGAGCAGAGCATCGCCTATCATATGCCTGCCGTTGTGAAATTAAGAGGAACGCTGCAACGAGAGAAGTTGGAGGGAGCTTTTGAAAAACTGATCGCACGTCATGATATGCTGCGAACTTCTTTTCATACAGTCAAAGGAGTCCCTCGTCAGCGGGTAGCTTCATCCGTTCCATTTCAAATAGAACAGGTGACAGGCAGCACGATGGAAGAGAACATGCGTCAATTTGTCCGACCTTTTCATCTTGAGCAGGCTCCGCTTTTGCGTGTTGGGCTACAGTCTTTACATGATCAGGAGCATCTTCTCTATTTCGATATGCATCATCTGATTTCAGATGGTCTTTCAATTGATTTGATGCTGGGTGAGCTGTCTGACGCATATGAGGGATTAGTGAAAGCGCCATTGAAGCTTCAATATCAAGATTATGCTGTTTGGCAAGAACAACAGGCAGAGCAAGGCGGTCAAATAGATGAAGCATTCTGGCTGAAAGAATTTTCAGGAGATATCCCTGCTTTGCAGCTGCTAACGGATTATCAGCGTCCGGCTGTGCAGTCTTTCGCTGGAGATCGCGTTCTCAGGGACATCGATGAGACGTTAACAGGCCGTTTGCAGGAGCTTGCAGCGAATCATCATACGACGCTGTATACCGTGTTGCTTTCTGCTTACTATACATTGCTTGCGAAATACACAGGTCAAAAGGAGTTTGTGGTGGGGACGCCAACAGCAGGCCGGGTGCATGCAGATTTGAATGACATGATCGGCATGTTTGTCCAAACACTTGCTTTACGTTCAGAGGTAGATCCGAACGGTTCAATGACACAGTTGATTGAGCAAGTAAAGGAAAAGACGATGAGGGCGTTTGAGCATCAGCAATATCCATTCGAGCGGCTGCTTGAAAAGCTAAATGTGCAAAGAGATTTTAGCCGTCATCCATTATTTGATACGGTCTTTACTCTAACGCCAGATCATTCAACAGCCCAGCATATTGGAGAGATGAAAGTCGAAGTTGAGGAAACCAATTTCCATATTGCGAAGTTTGATCTCACACTTCAAGCGACGGAGTCAAGTCATGGTCTTTCCTTTGTTCTCGATTACAGTACGGCGTTATTTAAACGAAGTACAGCCGAGCAGATGCTCAAGCATTATGTTTATCTTCTGGAGCAGATGGTCGAAGTACCGGAGCAAGCGATTCAATCATACCGCTTACTGTCTGAACAAGAGGCAGCTGCTCAATTGAAGATGTGGAACCCGTTACCTACGCCTTATCCTGCGGAAGAAACCATTGTGACGCAATTTGAATCACAAGTACAGCAGCATGGTCATCAGCCTGCTTTGCAATGTAAAGATGAGGTTCTTTCTTATCAAGAGCTGAATCGCAGAGTGAACCAGCTGGCTCATTATTTACACGAACATGGTTTTGAAAAAGGGATGAAAGCGGCTTTATTCTTTGAACGTTCTAATGAGATGGTGCTGTCCGTTTTAGCTGTGCTAAAGGCTGGCGGTGTCTATGTGCCAATTGATCCTGACTTCCCTGATGAACGTATCAAGCACTTTTTGACAGATAGTGGTGCACAGTTTGTCCTGACCCATCAGGTGCTGCGTCATCGTTCTGTGCTTACTGCGTTTGAAGGGAAAATCATAGAAACAGAAGATCAAGCCGTTGATCAGCAGTCAGAGAGCAATCCAGTTGTATGTGTTTCGCCTTTGGACTTGGCGAATTTGACCTACACATCTGGTACGACAGGCAAACCTAAAGGGAACATGGTGACGCATCGGAACATTTTGAGAACAGTGAAGCAGTCGAATTATCTCACCATTCATCATGAAGACACGGTGATGAGCCTTTCAAACTATGTATTCGATGCATTTATGTTTGATGTGTTTGGTGCTTTATTGAACGGAGCGAAACTCATTGTTTTGCCAAAGGATCAGATTTTAAATATGAATGAGCTTTCTGGCGCGATTGAGAAGGAAAAAGTCAGTATTTTAATGATCACGACCGCTCTATTTCACTTACTGATTGATATGAAAAAAGGCAGCCTGAAAAACGTCAGAAAAGTGCTGTTTGGCGGGGAACGTGCTTCTGTGCCGCATGTTGTGGCAGCCCTTGAAACGGTTGGAGAAGACAAACTTATTCATATGTATGGACCTTCTGAAAGCACGATTTTCACAACGTATTATCCGGTGAATCACATTGAAGAACAAGCACTGTCGATTCCGATCGGAAAGCCGGTGAGTCAAACGGCTGTTTATATTGTCGATGAGTTTGGACATGTGCAGCCGCCGGGAGTAGCTGGAGAGCTTTGTGTCGCAGGTGACGGACTGGTCAAGGGGTATTATCACCAACCAGAGTTAACGAGCGAAAAGTTTGTTGAAAATCCTTTCCGACCTGGTGAAGTCATGTACAAAACGGGCGATCTCGCACGATGGCTGTCAAATGGAGATATTGAATTCATTGGGCGAATCGATCATCAAGTCAAGATTCGAGGGCAACGTATTGAGCTTGGCGAAATTGAACACCAGCTATTGCAGCATCCGCAAGTGAAGGAAGCCGTTGTCATTGCGATATCAAATGATACATTGTGTGCATATTTCACAGCAGAAGGTGCTGTTCCGCTGTCGGATTTACGTGAGCAAGCAGGACGAGAACTCCCTGTTTATATGATGCCAGCTTTCTTCATGCAATTAGACGAGCTGCCACTAACGGGGAATGGCAAGGTAGACAGACGGGCATTACCGGTACCTGATGTAAGTGAGCAGGCGGCAAATGAATACGTCCCTCCTCAATCAGATACAGAGCGTATATTGGCACACATTTGGGAGGAAGTTCTTGAGGTGCCGAAAATCGGCAGACATGATCATTTCTTTGAATGCGGTGGTCATTCACTGCGCGGCATGAAAATGCTGAACAGGCTCTATGAAGAGATGCATGTGGAATGTACTTTGAAAACATTATTTGAATCACCCACTTTAGAGGCGTTTGCCCTTGCGGTGGATCAAACAGATCGAACTGAAATCAGGCGAGTGGAAAAAGCGGAAGAAGCGGCTTTTTATCCTGTGACATCTGCTCAGAAAAGATTGTTTGTTCTGCAAAAAATGACAGATGCCGAGCAGAGCTATCATATGCCAGCTGCTTTAAAGCTTGAAGGTGTATTTGATGAAAAACGATTTAAAACAGCCATTGACCAGCTTGTTCATCGTCATGAAGCATTCCGTACGAGCTTTGACTTCGTTCAAGGTGAACCTGTTCAGCGAATTGAAACGAATGTTTCTGTGAACATTGAAAACATCGAAGGGAACGGAAGAGACATTCAGCAATTAATGAATGATTTTATTCGTCCATTTGATATAGAAAAAGCGCCGCTGCTTAGAGTGGGGCTTGTGTCTGAATCGGAGAGTGTTCATTATTTGTTGATTGATATGCACCACATCATTTCAGATGGTGCGTCTGTCGGTATTTTAATTGATGAGCTATCGATCTTGTATCGAGGAGACGAACTTGATGAATTGCCTATTCAATATAAGGACTATGCGGTTTGGTCAAACAGTGAAGAATCTCTTGTGAAAAAAGCGGAAGAAGCGGCGTTTTGGTTGGAACAATTACAAGGAGAACTGCCTGTTTTGGCGCTGCCTGAGGATCTTCCGAGACCAATGGTTCAGACGTTTGAAGGGGACCGCGTCGAATTCTCTATAGACGGTGCGCTTAAAGCGCAATTGGATGAGTTGGTTAGATCACTCAACAGTACAACGTATACAGTGCTGCTTGCTTGCTACAGTACGCTTTTAAGCAAGCTTTCGAGACAAGAAGACATCATGATCGGTTCTCCAGTGGTGGGCAGAACCCATCCTGATATTCAATCAGTCATCGGCATGTTTGTGAATACGCTGGCACTCAGAACAAAACCAGAAGGACATCAGACATTTTCTCAATTTGCGTCAACAGTTCATGAGCTTGTGTTAGAGGCAAATGAACACCAGCTTTACCCATTTGAAGAACTGGTGGACCAAGTGCAAACAGTTCGCGACACAAGCCGCCATCCAATCTTTGATGTGGTGTTTTCGATGGAAAATGCAGATATTCGTGACCTGTCGATGGATGGACTTGATATCATTCCACAGCCGTTCAATGAGAACATAGCAAAATTTGACTTGACCTTAACTGGAAACGAATCTGACGATCAAATCGAGCTTGTGTTTGATTATAATTCTTCTATCTTTGAACGGTCGTCGATTGAGAAGTGGAAGGAGTATTTCCTTTACCTGATAGAACAAATGGTGTCAGCACCAGATCAATTATTAGATCAGATGCAATTATTATCACCAGCGCAGCAGCAAAAACTGCTTGATGATTGGTCGGGCCCTTATCTAAATGTCCCGACAGATCAAACGGTTCATGCATTGATTGAGGCGAAGTCACAAGAAGTACCTCATCAAAAAGTCGCAACTTTCTGCGGCACAAGCTGGACGTATGAAGAACTGAACAACCGGGCGAATACAGTCGCCGCAAGACTTATGTCCAGTGGCACAAAACCGGGAGACCGCATCGGCATTCTCACGCGTCCATCGCTTGAGATGACAGCCGCTGTTCTCGGAGTTCTCAAGGCAGGTGCGGCATTTGTGCCGATTGATGCTGATTATCCAGCGCAGCGCATTGCCTACATGCTGGAAGATTGCGGGGCAGAGGTCCTTCTGATTCAGAATGGGCTCACTGCACCACCTTCATTCACAGGCCATACCCTCTTCATAGAAGAGGCAGTAGAAGGAGAAGCACACGAGATTCAGGTTCCTATCAAACCAACAGATCTCGCTTATATGATTTACACATCTGGAACGACTGGACAGCCGAAGGGTGTCATGGTCGAGCACCAGTCCCTTGTCAATCTGGCCTACTGGCACAATGATGCTTTCCAGGTGACGAAACAAGACCGAACCGCCAAATATGCCGGCTTTGGCTTTGATGCCTCCATTTGGGAGATGTTCCCGACATGGATGGCCGGCGCAGAGCTCCATATCATCGACGAAGCGATTCGCCTCGATATGATCAAGCTCAATACGTATTTCAATGACGAAGGCATCACCATTGCGTTCCTGCCAACACAGCTATGTGAGCAGTTTATGTCGATGGACAATCATTCTCTCCGTTACTTACTGACAGGCGGGGACAAGCTAAAACAGGTGAAGCCTGTTCCATACAAACTCGTCAATAACTACGGCCCAACAGAAAATACGGTCGTGGCGACAAGCGGGATCATTGATCCAGATCAAGGCACGCTTCCTATCGGAACAGCGATTGCCAATACTCGTTTTTACATTATGGGTTCGTTATATGACCTCTCGCCGCAAGGCGTACCGGGTGAGCTCGTGATTGCGGGGAAAGGACTGGCAAGAGGCTACTGGAATCTCCCAGAGGAAACGGACAAACGGTTTGTCCCAGATCCATTTTATCCTGGAGAGCGCATGTATCGTACAGGCGACTTGGTGAAATGGACAGAGGATGGCGACCTGATCTATCTCGGTAGAAAAGACCATCAAGTGAACATCCGCGGATTCCGGATTGAGCTGTCAGAAATTGAAGCACAGCTCCTTGCGCTAAATGAAGTGAAAGAAGCCGTCGTGACAACGGTCAAAGACGCAAGTGATCAAGACGCTCTTGTCGCTTACGTCATCACAGATAAAGAAGGGGCCACTTTGAAAGAAAGCCTAAAGCGCACCTTGCCTGACTATATGGTGCCATCATGGATCATCAAGCTAGACCAACTGCCGATGACGGCAAATGGCAAAGTGAATCTCAAAGCACTGCCAGCACCTGATATGGAAGCGAATCAAACAGCATACGAAGCGCCAAGAGATGAAGTGGAAGCACTGCTTTGCGGCATTTGGGAAGATGTGCTTGGCGTCAGCCAAGTTGGTATTCACGACCACTTCTTCTTCCTTGGCGGAGATTCGATTAAAGGCATCCAAATGGCAAGCAGACTCACGCAAGAAGGCTGGAAGCTCGATATGAAGCTTCTTTTCCAGTACCCAACGATTGCGGAGCTTCGCCCATATATCGAAGAAGCGGATCTTCTCACAGCCGATCAATCACCTGTCGAAGGAGAGGTTATTTTAACACCAATTCAGCGCTGGTTCTTTGAACGGAACTTCAGCAGCCAACATCATTGGAATCAGTCCGTTATGCTCCATGCGGCAAATGGTTTGGATGAAGTGCTTGTCAAACAAGTGCTCGAGCAGATGATGACCCATCATGATGCTTTGCGATTGGTTTATCCGATAGAAGAAGGACGCATCATCCAGCGTCATCGTGGAGTAGACGAAAACGATGTAGCGGTGGACGTGATAGAAGTACAAGGAGAACGACCACAGCAAATCCAGCAGGTAGAAAAGCTGGCAAATGAAGTGCAGGCGAGTATTTCTTTAACAGAGGGACCATTAGTCAAACCTGCGATTTTCCGTACGGATCATGGAGATCACTTATTGCTCGTTGTACATCATCTTGTCATTGATGGTGTGTCATGGCGTATTCTCCTTGAAGACTTCATGGCTCTTTATGAGCAGGCGAAGCGTGGGGAGGAGCTGACACTTCCTGAAAAAACACATTCATTCCAAGCATATGCCCAGAAGTTGACGGAATATGCAGTGTCAGATGAGCTGCTGGCAGAAAGAGACTATTGGAAAAAGGTACTTGGGCATTTAACTGCACCTCTGCAAAAGGATCATGTTACAGAGGATCAAAGAATGCTGCATACAAAAACCATTCGCTTTACGCTGTCTGAGGAAGAAACAAGCAGCCTACTGACAGAAATACATGAGGCGTACCACACGGAAATCAATGATATTTTGCTAACCGCTTTAGGATTGACCCTGAAAGAGTGGACGGGAGAAGACAGACACTTTATTCACCTTGAAGGACATGGAAGGGAAGACATCCTTCCGGCGGTCAATGTGTCGCGGACCATCGGCTGGTTTACGAGCATGTATCCTGTGCTGCTTGATTTGTCGCGTGCGGAGGATCTTTCGTATCAAATCAAGCTTTTGAAAGAAGAGCTCAGACACATTCCGAACAAGGGAATCGGCTATGGCATTTTAAAATACTTAACGCCTGACAAAATGAAGGACGGTATCGCATTTGATGTCACGCCAGATATCAGCTTTAACTATCTTGGTCAGTTTGATGAACAGATTGGCGGGGGTGAACTAAGTCGATCCACTTGGCAGGCAGGTCAATCATTAAGTCCAGAATCAGAGAAACCTCATGCATTAGATATTGTTGGTTTCGTAGAACAGGGCTTGTTCCATATGACGATTTCATATCACCAGCTTGAATTCGAAGAGCAAACGATGGAGCAGTTCAAGGACCTTTTAGAAAAGAACGTGAAGGCACTCATCTCACATTGTGTATCACAAGATGAAGCGCAAATTACGCCTAGTGATGTAGGAGACGATGACCTGACCATGGATGAACTTGAAAAGCTAATGGATATATTTTAAGCAAACGAAGAGGTGGACTATGAGCAAACAGAAGATTCAAAAGGTATATCCTTTAACACCAATGCAAGAAGGCATGTTATATCATGCCATGCTAGACCCTAATTCTTCCTCTTATTTCACACAGCTGGAGCTTGGAATAAGAGGGGAATTTGATCTCGATCTTTTTGAAAAAAGTCTCAATGAGCTCATCGGCACATATGACATTCTCCGTACAGCCTTTGTCTATCAGCAATTACAGAAGCCTCGTCAGGTTGTACTGGCAGAGCGCAATCTAGATGTGTATAGAGAGAATCTATCTCACCTGAATCATCAGGAACAGCAAAAGGTACTAGATCAATATAAAAAGCAAGTGAGAAAGCAAGGCTTCCATTTAACGAATGATTTGTTATTAAAGGTCGCTGTTTTTCAACTGAATGAAACAAACTGGCATCTCATTTGGAGCAACCATCACATCATCATGGATGGTTGGTCCATGGGAGTTTTGATGAAAAAATTGTTTCATTACTACGAATCTTATCGAAACGGCAAAACGCCGGATCGCTCACAAGGAAAACCTTATGCAGATTATATCCAGTGGCTTGGCAAGCAAAATCAACAAGCAGCGGAAGGCTATTGGAAGGATCGCTTAGACGGTGCGGTTCAGCATCAAGGGCTTTTGCAGCAAAAAGAAGCGAACGGACAATATGACCATCAAGAATGGACGTTCACATGGGATGCTGAAATGGTCAGCAGCATTCAAGAGATCGCAAGGAATTGCCAAGTGACAGCACCAAATCTATTCCAGGCTGTTTGGTCGGTTCTTTTAGGCACTTACCATGCGGCAAATGATGTCACTTTCGGAACAGTCGTATCTGGCAGGCCGCCAAGTGTGGCTGGTATAGAACAGATGGCAGGGCTTTTTATCAATACAATACCGGTCAGGGTAGAAATGAATCAGGAAGACACCTTCAAACAGCTGTTTCAAAAAGTTCAGCAGCATGCGCTGGAAGCGGAAAACTATGATTTTATGCCGCTTTATGACATTCAGCAACAGACAGCTGCAGGAGGACAACTCTTCGATCACTTGGTCGGGTTTGAGAACTATCCTTTAGATCAAGAGCTATCTGGTGACACCATGTCGGAACGTCTAGGGTTTTCCATTGATGTAAAAGACGGATTTGAACAAACGAATTTCGATCTAAATGTCCTCGTATATCCAGGTGAAACATGGACATTGAAAATCAAATACAATGCGGTGGCTTTTGAAGAAGAGGTCATTGAAAAAATATCGAAACACCTCACTAATCTCATGAAGCAGATCATCGAAAATCCGGAAGTTCGCCTTCATGACGTGACGTGTATCACCGAAGAAGAAAAACAGCAGATTGAAGCATGGAACAAGACCGAACGAGATTATCCAAAGCATCTGTCTATTCCTGAGCTTCTTAAAGAACGCATTCAAACGCAGCCAGACCATCTGGCGTTAGTCGAAGGAGAGCGGGCATTCACCTATGAAGAGCTCGGCCAAGAAATCCATCGTGTTGCGGGACATTTGATTGATAGCGGAGTGAAACAAGAAGATGCCGTCGCAGTGTATATGAATCGATCTGCTGAAGCAGTGATCGCCATTTTAGCGGTTCTTCAAGCAGGGGCTGCTTATGTACCAATTGATCCAGCCCAGCCAGAGGAGAGAATCCGCTTTATGCTTGAAGACAGCGGTGCATCCGTGTTGCTCTATGCGGACAGCCAGCCGCCAGTTCATGAAAGCATCCAAGCCGTTCATGTGTCAGACATATCGAATCAGTCAATCGTACCATTGGAAGTCGAGACCTCTCCTTCGCAATTGGCATATATCATGTACACGTCGGGGTCAACCGGCCAGCCAAAAGGTGTTCAAATTGAGCATCAGCATATTGTCAGATTGGCATGTTCTCAGGAGACACTGGGCTTGAACAAGTCGGATCGTATGGCACATACAGGAGCAGTCAGCTTTGATGCCATTACCTTTGAAATTTTTACAACACTGCTGAACGGTGCAACGCTTTATCCTGTTGACCGTGACACGTTGTTAGACATCAACCGGTTTGAACGATTTATCCAAACGAATCAAATCTCGGCGCTCTTTTTAACGACAGGTTTGTTTAATCAACTCGCTCAGCAGCGGCCGCATATGTTTAAAGGATTGTCCAAATTGATCACAGGCGGTGATGTGATCAATGTGAAAAGTGCAGAGCTTGTGAAGAAACATCATCCATCACTTGTTTTACTGAATGCGTATGGCCCCACAGAAAACACCACCATCTCAACCATTTATGAGGTGAGAGGGGATGAAACGGGCACGATTCCAATTGGTCAGCCGATCAATCATTCGTCCGCTTACATTTTAGATGACAATCAAAGACTTCAGCCAATTGGTGCGCCAGGAGAGCTGTATGTCGGCGGAGACGGTGTCTCAAGAGGATATCTCCATCGTCCAGAATTAACAGAGCAAGCATTTATCGCTGATCCTTTTAAGGCAGAAGGGCGTTTGTATCGAACAGGAGATTTGGCTAGGTACGGTTCAAATGGTCAAATCGAATTCCTCGGACGGACAGATGATCAAGTGAAAATCCGCGGCTTCCGTATTGAGCTCGGTGAAATTGAAACGGTTCTTCAACAAGAGACAGGGATCGATGATGCGGTTGTGCTCATCCATGAGTCTCCTTCAGAAGAAAAAGAAATGAACGCTTACTATACGGGAACGATCACAGAAGAAGAAGTGCGGGCTCTATTTCATCAAGCACTGCCAGCATATATGGTACCTCATCACGTCATGAAGCTAGATGCTTTTCCGCTTACAGCAAACGGAAAGGTCGATCGAAAAGCTTTACCAACGCCTGACGAAGCTGATCGTGAAGAAATCAGGATCATTCCACCTGAAACCGAGACTGAAAAGGCGCTTGCTCAAATTTGGGAGGAACTGCTTGGGAAAGCGGTGGGAATAGATGAGCATTTCTTCATGACTGGCGGACATTCACTCAAAGCAATGATGATGTCAGCCAAAATTCAAGAAGTGTTCCAAAAGGAAGTTCCGATTCAAGTGATATTCGAAAAGCCAACGGTTCGATCGCTTGCGGCATACATTGACCAGGACGGTCAAGAAGAACAAGGACATCCGATCTTACCCGCAGCGAAGGCGGAGGACTACCCAGTGTCACCAGCTCAGCGGCGCTTATACATTTTACAAACACTTGAACCTAAGAGTACGAACTATCATATTCCGATCGTCTTAACGCTTGAAGGTACGCTTGATCATCAGCGGCTCACCTCAGCATTTGATGAATTGATTCAAACGCATGAAATCTTAAGAACGAGTTTTCATATGAAAGGCGAGAACGTCGTCCAAAGGGTACATGAACGAGCGGCATTTGATCTCCCTGTTCATGATGTAAAGGAAGAAGAGGCCGAGGCATTTCTTGCTGAACGTCAGGCGCCGTTTGATTTGACAGCCGCTCCCCTCCTGCGGGCACAGCTGCTCAAAGTGAGTCATGATCGTCATCTATTAGTCTTGGAAGCACATCACCTGATTACAGATGGCAGTTCCATGAAGACGTTCATTCAGGATTTGGCGAAAGCCTATGATGGAGAGGCACTTGCAGAAAGAGCCATTCATTATAAAGATTACGCTGTCTGGCAGTTAAGTGAAGAAGAAACAGAGAAACAGCGTGCGCATGAAGCGTATTGGCTGAAACAATTCGAAGGAGATGTACCGGTTTTAGATTTGCCGACAGACTACCCGCGTCCAGTGGAACGTGATTTTTCTGGAGAACGGGTGATGTTTGGCTGTGATCAAGCGACGACTCAGCGTATTCATGAGCTGCTCAAGAATACAGATACGACGCTGTACATGTTCTTGTTATCTGCATTTCAAGTGCTGCTCGCTTCCTACAGCGGACAGGAAGATATCATTGTCGGATCTCCTGTTGCGGGGCGAACACATCCAGATATTCAGGACATGCCGGGGATGTTCATCAATACCATTGCGATGCGCGGGAAACCGGAACAAACAAAGTCATTTTTACAGCTGCTTAAAGAAATAAAAGAAACGAGTGTAGATGCTTTTGCACATCAAAGCTATCCGCTCGAAGAGTTAATCGCGCGTCTACCGCTTGATCGTGATACAACCCGAAGCCCGCTCTTTAGTGTTTCGTTTAATATGCAGAACATGGATGTTCCTGCACTAAAGCTCGGCGATCTGAACATTTCGCCTTATGCAATGCAGCACCGATCCGTCAAATTTGATCTGTCTCTAGAAGCATTTGAACGTGAGGGAGAAATAAAACTAAGCCTAGACTATGCAACGGCATTATTTAAAGAGGAAACCATCCGCCGGTTCGGAACACATCTTCTTGCGATTATTCGTGAGGCGGTCCAGCATCCGAATGAACAAATTGGCTTGTTCAACCTCTTGGATCAGCATGAGCAAATGGAGCGGCTGGAGAAAAGGGATGGGGAACAAACAGGTCAACATGAGCCGTACCATGTGCAATTTTCACGTCAAGCCATGGAAACGCCTGATGCCATTGCGGTGATGGATGGTGAAAGGAAGCTGACCTACCGTGAACTAGATCACATGTCCAATGCTCTTTGCAGTGAGCTGAAGATGCAAGGCGTAGAGAAAGAAAGCACAGTCGCACTTATTCTTGATCGCTCTGTCTATGTCATTGTCTCCATGCTAGGTGTAATGAAAGCAGGCGGTGCATTTGTACCAATTGATCCAGCTTTTCCTGCGGAACGTATTCGTTACACATTAAAAGATTCAGGGGCAAAAGTCATCGTGGCAAATGAGTCTCTTGGCGATTCGTATCAGCATCTCAAGTCGATTCAGGTCGTACATGTGGAGAAAGCCGTCCAACGAAACGATTCTCTAGACCTGCCAGACGTATCGGTTGATCAACTGGCTTATGTGATTTACACATCTGGAACAACAGGGAAGCCAAAGGGTGTACAGCTCACGCATCGTAATCTATCACACTACGTCAATTGGTTGACACATGAAGTGACTTTACAAGAATGCGATCGAACGGCACTCCTGTCTTCTTATGCATACGACCTTGGTTACACAAGCATTTTCCCGGTTCTAAAAGCAGGCGGGACACTCTATATTCCTCATGAAGACGTGTATACAGACCCTGTACGTCTCATGCGTTTTATTGATGAACAAGAGCTGACTTATATCAAAATGACACCATCCTTATTTCATATGATGGCAGATTCGAAGGGTCATACATTTGACGCTTTACGGCTTGTGGTATTGGGAGGAGAACCGATTGTCTCTGAAGATGTTGAGACATTTATGAAGCAGCATCCATGCGTTGCAGTGATGAACCATTACGGTCCGACAGAAACAACGATTGGTACAGTGAGCAAGCTAATGACACCGCATGAACTGGACGCTTTAAAGGAGCGTTCTATCATCGGAAAGCCTATTGCTCATACAAGAGCGCTCGTATGCAATCGCGAGCAGCGCCTTGTTCCTTATGGTGCACCGGGTGAGCTCTACATTTCAGGTGATGGTGTTTCAAAAGGTTATTTGAATCAGCCTGAATTAACAGGGGAGCGTTTTCTTGAAAATCCTTATTTCCCTCAAGAGCGGATGTATCGAACGGGAGATTTGGTCAGACAGCATGTAAATGGGGAGATTGAATTCCTTGGAAGAGTAGACGATCAAGTGAAAATTCGCGGCTATCGAATTGAGAAACAAGAAATTGAGCATGCCGCACGTGCCCTTTCAACCATTCAAAAAGTGTATGTCAAAGTGATCAACACATCTCGTTTACCGGAGCTGGCGTTATATTATACAGCACCTGATCACATTGGAACGCTGACATTTAGAGAAAAGCTTTCAGAGACGCTGCCGGATTACATGATTCCTACTTATTTTGTCAAAGTGGATCATATGCCGCTGACACAAAACGGAAAAGTAGATGCAAAATCTCTGCCGCTTCCTCATGAGGCACATATGAACCGCACGGCACACGTAGCACCAGAAACGGCGCTTGAGCAGACGCTTTGTGATATGTGGTCAGATGTTCTTGAAATTGAAAAAGTCGGCATTGATGACCATTTCTTTGAATTAGGCGGGCATTCTCTGAAAGGCATGGTGCTCATTTCGAAAATGCAAGCCAAACTGAATCAGCATGTTCCACTCAAGGTTCTTTTTGAAAAGCCAACGATACGGGCGATAGCTGCCTATTTGGAAGAAGCTGATGCTTCGCTCGTCACATCCATTCAGCCAGCGGAAAAGCAAGATTTCTATCCAGTCTCTTCCGCACAAAAGCGAATGTACGTATTACAGCAGTTGCATCCAGAATCCGTCACCTACCATATGCCAGCCGTTTTCATGATGGAAGGAAACCTTGATCTGAAGCAGCTAGAAGGAGCGATTCAAGCTTTAATTGATAGACATGAGTCATTGCGGACAGCCTTTGTTGAAATTGATGGCAGTCCCGTCCAAAAAATCTATCGCCGTGTGCCGTTTACGTTACAGATGGTTGAAGTAGAAAGCGATCAGGTACAATCCGTCGTAGATAACTTCATGACACCATTCTCATTACATCAAGCACCTCTAATGAGAGCGAAAGTGGCAAAGTTGTCTGATGATAAATATGTGTTCATGATGGATATGCACCATATCATCGCAGACGGGGTGACACGCAGTCTGTTCATTCAAGAATTAGCGGAGTTGTATGAGCATAAGACGTTACCGCCAGTTCAGTTGCACTACAAGGATTATGCGGTATGGCAGCAAGAGGAAGAGCAGCAAGTAGCACTTGAAAAACAGCGGCAGTATTGGCTGGAGCAATATGCACAGCCACCAGAAGACTTGGCACTTCCGCTTGATTTCCCGCGGCCTAGCGTGCAGTCATTTGCAGGAGACCGGGTTGATAGATGCCTGTCTGCTGAAAAGGCGCAGCATGTCAAAGCGCTCATGGCTGAAAAAAATGTGAGCTTGAACATGGTGATGCAAACGGCCTTTGCCATTCTCCTTCATAAATTGACTGGGCAGCATGACATCGTCATAGGTGCTGTAACGGCTGGCCGTACACATGCGTCAATCGAACGGATTCCGGGCATGTTTGTGAATACACTGGCCCTTCGACATGACGTTCAGTTAGAAGAGACAGCAGAGCATCTGCTAGAAAAAATAAAAGATCACAATCTATCAGCTTATGAGCATCAAGGATTCCCGTTTGAGGATTTGGTCGCGCAGTTAGACCTTTCGAAAGACACGAGCCGCAACCCGTTGTTTAGTGTCATGATTACAACGGATGACCGTGATCTGACGTTACCGAATTTGAATGGACTTACGCTTTCACACAAACAGCAAGAAGCCGTTCAGGCAAAGTTTGATTTAACGCTCGGCATCTTTGAGGAACAAGATCAAGTGGGCTTGCGCTTTGAATATGCAGCGGCACTATTTAAAAAGAGTACCATTCAGCGATGGAGTCAATATGTTGAGCGAATCATAGACGAAATGATCGCGAAATTGAATCAGCCGATCTCAACCATCTCCATCTTAACAAAAGAAGAAGAGCGAGAACTGCTTAATGAATGGTCAGGACCTATCCTAGATGTCCCGACAGATCAAACGGTTCATGCATTGATTGAGGTGAAGTCACAAGAAGTACCTCATCAAAAAGCCGCAACTTTCTGCGGCACAAGCTGGACGTATGAAGAACTGAACAACCGGGCGAATACAGTCGCCGCAAGACTTATGTCCAGCGGCACAAAACCGGGAGACCGCATCGGCATTCTCACGCGTCCATCGCTCGAGATGACAGCCGCTGTTCTCGGAGTTCTCAAGGCAGGTGCGGCATTCGTGCCAATTGATGCCGATTATCCAGCGCAGCGCATTGCCTACATGTTGGAAGATTGCGGGGCAGAGGTCCTTCTGATTCAGAAAGAGCTCACTGCACCACCTTCTTTCACAGGTCATACCCTCTTCATAGAAGAGGCGGTAGAAGGAGAAGCGCACGAGATTCAGGTTCCTATCAAGCCAACGGATCTCGCTTATATGATTTACACATCTGGAACGACTGGACAGCCGAAGGGTGTCATGGTCGAGCACCGGTCCCTTGTCAATCTCGCCTACTGGCACAATGATGCCTTCCAGGTGACGAAACAAGACCGAACCGCCAAATATGCCGGCTTTGGCTTTGATGCCTCCATTTGGGAGATGTTCCCGACGTGGATCGCCGGCGCAGAGCTCCATATCATCGACGAAGCGATTCGCCTCGATATGATCAAGCTCAATTCGTATTTTAATCACGAAGGCATCACCATTGCGTTCCTGCCAACACAGCTATGTGAGCAGTTTATGTCGATGGACAATCATTCTCTCCGTTACTTACTGACAGGCGGGGACAAGCTGAAACAGGTGAAGCCCGTTCCATACAAACTCGTCAATAACTACGGCCCAACAGAAAATACGGTCGTGGCGACAAGCGGGATCATTGATCCAGATCAAGGCACGCTTCCTATCGGAACAGCGATTGCCAATACTCGTTTTTACATTATGGGTTCGTTATATGACCTCTCGCCGCAAGGCGTACCGGGTGAACTTGTGATTGCGGGGAAAGGACTGGCAAGAGGCTATTGGAATCTCCCAGAGGAAACGGACAAACGGTTTGTCCCAGATCCGTTTTATCCTGGAGAGCGCATGTACCGTACAGGTGATTTGGTGAAATGGACAGAGGATGGCGAGCTGATCTACCTCGGCAGAAAAGACCATCAAGTGAGCATCCGCGGATTCCGGATTGAGCTGTCAGAAATTGAAGCGCAGCTCCTTGCGCTGGATTCAGTCCAAGAAGCCGTCGTGACAACGGTCAAAGACGCAAGTGATCAAGACGCTCTTGTCGCTTACGCCATCACAGATGAAGAAACGGGCACTTTGAAAGAAAGCTTAAAGCGCACCTTGCCAGAATATATGGTGCCATCATGGATCATCGAGCTAGACCAACTGCCGATGACGGCAAATGGAAAAGTGGATCTCAAAGCACTGCCAGCACCTGATGTGGAAGCGAATCAAACAGCATACGAAGCGCCAAGAGATGAAGTGGAAGCACTGCTTTGCGGCATTTGGGAAGATGTGCTTGGCGTCAGCCAAGTCGGTATTCACGACCATTTCTTCTTCCTTGGCGGAGATTCGATTAAAGGCATCCAAATGGCAAGCAGACTCACGCAAGCGGGCTGGAAGCTCGATATGAAACTGCTTTTCCAATATCCAACGATTGCGGAGCTCCGCCCATATATCGAAGAAGCGGATCTTCTCACAGCCGATCAGTCAGCTGTCGAAGGAGAGGTGATTTTAACACCGATTCAGCGCTGGTTCTTTGAACGGAACTTTGATCACCAGCACCACTGGAATCTCTCAATGATGCTTCATGCACCAAAAGGGTTTGACTTGGCTGTCACAGAACAAGTTCTGCAAAGGCTGCTCTCACATCATGATGCACTGCGCATGGTGTTCAGACAGGAGCACGATGACATTCTGCAATACAATCAGCGGGAGCTGACAGAACCATTTTCAATTATTTCTTGTGATGTTTCAAAAGCGCAAGATGTGAAACAGGCGATTTCCACATACGCCAATGAGTATCAGCGTCAACTGAATCTTGAAAAAGGTCCGTTGATGAAAGTGATTTGTTTCCATACAGAAAACGGTGATCACTTACTCATGATCACACATCATCTAGTGATTGACGGCGTTTCATGCCGGATTTTACTAGAAGACTTTATGTCTCTTTATCATCAGGCAGAAAAAGGAGAAGCGATGGTTCTGCCGCCAAAAACGCACTCTTTCAAAGAATGGGCAGAAGCGGTTGAACGATACGCGCAGTCACAGCTGCTAAAAAACCAAAAGGGGTATTGGGCAGCGATTGAAAATAGACCGTTTACGACTTTACCTGTTGACCATGAAGTAAAAGAAAGAAAAGTCGCGAATACGAAAGCGGTCAAAATGCAGCTGACAGAAGCAGAAACCGAGCATCTGTTAACGAATATCCATCTTCCGTACACAACAGAAATGAATGATATTCTTCTATGTGCGCTCGGACTGGCCGTTCAGGAATGGACAGGTCAATCTCATGTACATGTACAGCTTGAAGGTCATGGAAGAGAGGACATTTTATCAGGATTAGATATATCCCGCACAGTTGGCTGGTTTACGAGCATGTATCCAGTCGTTCTTGAAGCGAAACCGAATCAGACCATTGCAGACGCTATCAAAGGAACGAAAGAGATGCTGCGGCGTGTACCGAATAAAGGGATTGGTTACGGTATTTTAAGATACATGACACCATCCGAACCGTCAGTCAAACACGTGCAGCCTGAAATCAGCTTGAACTATCTGGGGCAGATTGATCAGGAAGTGACGACAGAACTCTTTGGGCCCTCAACCTATGATATGGGCCGTCAAGCAAGCCCTGAATCAGAAGCTGTTTATAAGCTGAACCTCAGCGGTCTTGTTCAGCACAATCAATTCATTCTGTCGTGCTCATATTGTGCAAGTGAATATGAAGAACAAACGATACAGCAGTTCATCGCATTGTTGAAGGAGAAAATCAGATCCATCATCACCCATTGCTTAGCGCATCAAGAGCGAGAATTTACGCCAAGTGACTTCTCGGCTGCAGACCTTGAAATGGATGAAATGGACGATATCTTTGACATGCTCGAGGAGAAATTGACCTAACACCACTAGATCAGTCATGAAAAAGGGAAAGGAGGAATGAAATAGATGAGTCAATTTAAAAGGGATCAAGTTCAAGATATGTACTATCTGTCACCGATGCAAGAAGGAATGCTGTTTCATACCCTCCATCATCAAGAAAAAGGCTTTTATGTAGAACAAATGGATATGAACGTGAAGGGCACACTTCGGCATGATTTGCTTGAGAAAAGCATGAATATCATCGTGGAACGGTACGATATTTTTCGTACCGTGTTCCTCCACGAAAAAGTGAAGCGTCCTGTCCAAGTTGTATTAAAGAATCGACCTTTCCAGCTTGATGTTGTGGACATACAGGACCTTTCTGAAAGTGAACAGTTTGAACGTATTGATCGTTTTAAACAAAAGGATCAGCTGAGAGGATTTGATCTCTCAAAGGATCTGCTCATGCGGGCCTCTGTTTTTCAAACGGGTCCTTCAAGCTATCGCTGGATATGGAGCTATCACCATATCCTTCTAGATGGCTGGTGTTTTGGTCTAGTTGTGCAGGAATTGTTTGCGATTTATCATGCACTTTTGCATGACATCCCTTACAGGCTGGAGCCAGTCAAGCCATATAAAGAATATATTCATTGGCTGGAAAAACAAGATAAACAAGCCTCACTTGAATATTGGACGCAATCTTTGGCTGGCTTTGAGGGGCAATCGACTTTTAAAGAACAGCGAAAGCAAACAAATGAGCATGAATTAGGCGAAATCGAATGGGCCATGAGTAAAGAAGAAACAGCTGCTTTATCAGAGTTAGCCTTGCAGCAGAATGCCACGTTAAGCAGTGCGCTTCAATCGGCTTGGTCCATTTTACTAAGCAGGTATCAGCGGTCAAATGATGTTTTGTTTGGAACAGTTGTGTCAGGACGTCCGTCGGATTTGGCTGGTGTGGACCGGATGGTGGGGTTGTTCATCAATGTCATTCCAAGACGAATTCAGCTGACAGACCAAATGACGTTCCGTTCTCTATTATCAGAGACGCAGCAGCAGTCTTTAGCGGCTGAACCGCACCAATATATCCCGATTTATGATATTCAGGCTAAGGCAGGTCAGCAGCAGCTCATTGATCATATTGTGGTGTTTGAGAATGTCCCTGCTGCAAAGAAAGACGAGCAGGAGTCACTGCTTGGCTTTACAGTAGAAGACATGAATGTCTATGAAAAATCGAACTATGATCTCAATTTACTTGCATCACCTGGGGAACAATTGCAGCTGAAGCTGGCCTTTAATCAGCGTGCATTTGACCCTGCATTTGTCCGTAAATTAAAGGATCAGCTGACCCTTTTGATCAAAGGGGCCATCAAACATCCAGATCAGTCAGTTCATACACTGACACTTGTGACAAAGCAGGAAAAACAGCGAATGTTAGAGGAATGGAATGCACCTGAGCTGGAGCATGATCAGCTATATTTGACAAAGTGGTTTGAGCATAATGTCCGAAAACAGCCGAATGCAGTGGCATTATCAGCAGGTGATCACACGATGACATATGCGGAGCTGAACGAACAAGCCAATCGACTGGCAAGGCATTTGCAAAAAAATGGGGTCAATCATCAAACAGTGACCGCCATTTTAGCAGAGCGGACACCTGAACTCATTGTCAGCTTACTCGCTGTCTTAAAAGCAGGTGCCACCTATGTGCCGATTGATCCAGATTATCCAGAAAGCCGTATCCAATATATGCTGAAAGACAGCGGAGCGACGCATCTTCTGACTCATTCATCCTTTATCAGTCAGACGAGGTCACTCGCATTTGGTGGCACGTATCTTTTTGCAGATGATCAAGAAATTTTACTGATGAGCTCAGAGAATCTGCCACTTGAAGCTGGTTTAGATGATACGGCATACATCATGTATACATCTGGAACAACCGGACAGCCAAAAGGCATCATGACGACCCATTCCAATATTGCCCGGGTGGTCAAAAATACGAATTATTTAACCATTTTAGAAACAGATACATTGCTGTCGTTATCAAATAGCGTATTTGATGGCTTTACATTTGATGTATATGGTGCGCTTTTAAACGGAGCAAAGCTTGTCCTGCCGCAAAAAGAAACCATCTTAGATATGGGGAAGCTCACTGAGCTGATAAAAGGAGAGCATATTTCTGTCATGTTTGTTCCAACCGCTTTATTCCATCTTCTCGTTGATGAAGGAACAGACTGGATGCGCGGTGTGCGTAAGGTGCTGTTTGGGGGAGAGAGGGCATCAGTTCAGCATGTGAGAAAAGCCTTTGATGTGATGGGAAAAGGCAGATTGTTGAATGTATACGGACCAACCGAATCAACGGTTTTTGCCACGTATTATCCAATAGATGAAGCAATCCCTTTAGAGGCACATTCTATTCCAATTGGGAAGCCGCTCAACCAGACGGGCGCTTATATATTGAGTGAGCACAGGCAGCTTCAGCCGATTGGAATGGTTGGAGAGCTTTGTCTGAGCGGCAAAGGACTGGCAAAAGGATATTTGAATCGTCCTGATCTGACAAAACAAGTGTTTATTCCTCATCCTTTCGCTTCGGGTGAGCGCCTGTATCGCACAGGGGATTTAGCCTATTTTCGAGAAGACGGTCTGATTGAGTATGCAGGCAGAGTCGATGATCAGGTGAAAATTCGCGGGCACCGAATTGAATTGACAGAAATTGAAGCCAACCTTCTCATGCATCAAGGTGTAAAACAAGCTGTACTCCTAGCGGATCATGATGAAACAAATCATACAAGACTGCTTGCCTACATCACGTGTGATGATGCATGGAAAGGGAAACTCGATGACATCAAATCAGGGCTGAAAGAGCGTCTTCCAGCTTATATGCTGCCTCATGAGCTGATTGAACTGGAGAACCTCCCACTTACGCCAAACGGGAAGGTTGATAAACGCCAACTACCAAAACCAGAGGCGCCGCAAGGAAACCGCCGTGTGAAACTGCCCGCAAATGAAGTGGAACAAAAGCTGCTTTTGATGTGGCGGGAAGTACTTGAACGAGAGGATATTAGCACAGATGACCATTTCTTTGAGCTTGGCGGACATTCTTTAAAAGCGATGTCTCTATTGTCCAAAGTATCAAAAGAGTTTGAGGTTCAGGTGCCGATCCATTTGTTGTTTGAGACCCCGACGATTGAAGCGCTTAGTCGTTATATTCAGCATCAGGACGGGGAAACCGCTGGCTATCTTGTATTCAATGAATCTCAAACATCAACAGTCTTTGCTCTTCCGCCATTACCAGGCTACGGCTTTATCTATCAGGAAGCAGCAAAAACGCTTGATGATGTTCGGTTGATCGCCTTTGATTTTATTGAAACGAATAACCGAATGGCGCAGTACGTTCAGCATATTCAGCACCTTCAGCCAAAAGGGCCGCTGACGTTGATGGGGTACTCAGGCGGATGTTACCTCGCCTTTGAGCTTGTTCAAGCGCTTGAACAAGGAGGGCGGACAGTCGAGAAGGTCATCATGATCGATTCCTATAAGAAAATTGGAGAAAGTGATTTAGAAGGACGATCCATTGATGATGATATTGAAGCGATTGTTCATCAAACGAAACAAAGCGAACTTGCTCAAGGGGAGATCGTTCAAGAAGCGCTTGCCCAAAAGACGCGCGCCTACTATGAAACGTTTGTTAAGGGGGTGAATCAAGGCAAAATACAGGCAGATATTACGTTCATCCAATCTGAAGAACAAATAGCGATCCCGGACTGGATGGAAGAGTGGACACAGGCAACGGCCGGATCTTTTACTCAATACCAAGGCTATGGCCGGCATGCTGATATGTTCAAGCATAAAGAATGTGCAGCTCAAAATGCACAGCTGATCAAACATATTGTCAATCAAACAAATAGAGAACGAGTCTTGTAAACTTTAGATTAGGCAGGATGCAGCCTTGCAGTCCTGCCTAACAAAAAAGGAAAGGAACTCATATGAAACCATCAACCATTAACCAAACGAGTATACATGTATCAATGGATGCGATTTTACAAGATGTAAAAACAACCATTTTACAAACTAACGAAATCGAACGCTTCGCTGTTTTTTCACGTGAAAAAACCATTCGACCGCGGCCGTATCACCTCTCTCATTTATTTCTCGACAAGCACATTGAGCAGGAGGCCGCAGCGGAAACGATACAGACGAAAACGGCTGTACCTGCTTTGGCCGACATGCCGCCCGCTCTTTCCTATGGAGGGGATCTCGACGTCACACAAGGCGCACAGACCTTACAGGACGTCTTAACAGAGGCTGCAAAAACGACAAATGGGCTTACGTATATCGTGAATAGCAAGAACGAACTCACACAATCTTATGCGCAGTTACAAGGAGACGCCGAGAGGGTTCTGACTGGGTTAAGGGCACTGGGGCTTAAGGCAGGCGATCCTGTTTTCTTTCAATTCTCATCGAATCATGCCATGGTCACTGCCTTTTGGGCATGTGTATTAGGCGGATTTGTTCCAACGCTTGTGTCGGCTGCCCCAACCTATCGGGAGATGAATGCTGCAGTGAAGAAGCTTCATCACGCTTGGAAGCTGCTCGAGCATCCGCTCATCCTAACAGATGACTCACTGATCGAGGAGGTGCAAGGGTTAGCCTTCCTGTGGCATACAGACCAATTACGTGTCGCAGCAGTTGAGCCGATGCTGACATTAGAAAGAGATACAGCCGCTCACCCTGCCGCGCCGGATGATTCCGTCTTCTTTATCTTAACGTCTGGAAGTACAGGGATGCCAAAGTGTGTAGAGCATTCCCATAGAAGTGTGCTGGCGAACGTCAAAGGAACAGTGGCAGCGAATCAATTTACACAAGAGGATGTCTCGTTAGACTGGATGCCTTTAGATCATATTGGTGGCATCGTGATGTTCCACCTTGTCAATGTGTACACAGGCTGCGAGCAGATTCGGGCAAGAACAGATGACTTTATCGCTCAGCCGCTGCGGTGGCTTGACTGGATGGACCGCTACCGTGCAACGAAGACATGGGCACCTAACTTTGCATTTGCGATGATCAATGATTATGAGAAAGAGATTTCATCAGGGTCTTGGGATCTGTCGGCGATGACCTGCATGATCAATGGGGCAGAGGCGGTCGTTCCAAAAACCATCCACCGATTTCTACACCTGCTTGCTCCGCACGGCTTAAAGGGAGATGTGATCAGACCGGCTTTCGGCATGTCTGAAATCTCATCAGCGGTTGTGTTTTCCTTTGCGATTGAGCGTGGAGATGAAAACAGCGGGGTTCTGACCTTTGAGGAAACGTCGCTGACAGAGCAGCTAAGACCAGCAGAAGCACGTGAGACGGGAACCGTCAGCTTTACTGAGTTGGGCAAACCGATTCCAGGTATCACGATACGCATCGTCAATCATCAGCATGAGCTTCTTCCAGAAGATCATATTGGCCGTGTGCAAATAAAAGGTCCAACCACCATGAAGGGTTATTACCGGAATGACGAAGCGAATCAAGAAGTATTTCAAGCGGATGGCTGGTTTCACACGGGTGATTTAGGTTTCCTGCACGAAGGAAGGCTGACACTAACCGGTAGAGAAAAAGACATGATTATCATCAACGGGAAAAACTATCACAACTATGAAATTGAAGCCATAGCAGAAGAAGTACCGGGAGTAGAAACGAGCTTTGTGGCTGCTTGTTCTGTCCGAATGGAGGCTTCTGCATCCGATGAACTGATTCTCTTTTTTACACCGAAGCTGTATGAGCCAGCTTATATTATGAGGGCAAGTCAACACATTAAATCCCATATTGCAACAAAAATGGGCTTGTCTGCATCTCGCATCATTCCTGTCCAGAAGCATGCATTTCCCAAAACAAGCTCTGGAAAAATAGAAAGGGCACAGCTCAAGACAAGATGGCAAGAAGGCGAATTTGATGAAATGATCATGGAAATGGACATGAGACTTGAAAATGAACATACCTTGCCTGATTGGAGTTATCAAAAGAAGTGGATACCTGCTCCACTTGATGTAGCTGACAAGCAGATCATAGGGGACGTTGTGATCTTTGCAGATCCATTAGGACTGGCAGATCAATTGAAATCTTTTGCAAACAGTGAACAAACATACATTACGGTTGAACCGGGTCAAGCGTTCAAACAACTCACACACACTCACTTCATCATCCACCCGAATCGGCCGTCTGACTACGAACAACTCTTTGAGACGCTCCGTTCGTATGGCGTTTCGGTGAAACACATCATTCACCTTTGGAACTATACAAACCAAGAAGACAAGCTTTATGTGGACAAGGCAAAACAAGCGCAGAAAACGGGCAGCATGAGTGCATTATTTTTAACAAAAGCCATTTCCGTCTATGAGGAGCAGGTGGCCATCACTTTTGTCTCAGCCCATGCGATGAATGTGCCGGAGGATCAAATCCACGATGTAGAAAAAGCAACGACAGTAGGACTGATGACAGCAATTCAGCATGAATGGCCGCTTATCAAGGTGCAATGTCTTGATTTTTCTCTAGCAGAATCGGTATCTAGTCATTCCCATGCAATGGCGATAATGGCAGAACTCACACATGACCAAGATCGTCATGTTGCTGCGTATCGTCAAGGCGTTCGTTATATTCCCTTTTTAGCACCTCTTCATTTGGAAAAGGAACAGAAAAGGAAAGAGCCGCCATTTGAATCATCTGGGCTTTATGTCATAACAGGCGGGCTAGGCGGAATTGGACGTTTAGTCAGTGAACACCTACTGACATCTTATCAAGCACATCTCGTATTGCTTGGAAGGAAAGAAAGAGAGGCACTTTCTAGTGACCAGCAAGAGACATTGGCTTTCCTAGAGAAGCAGGCAAAAGTGCATGGCGGCAATGTTCTGTATGAGAAAGCAGACATCACGGCTGAAAAAGAGGTGGAAGCGATCATCTCTAGACATGAGGTCGCTGGAAATCGAAGGCTGGATGGCATCATTCATTTCGCAGGTATCATTCAAGAAGAACTGCTTGCTGATATGACATCTGTGTCTCTGAATGACATGTACGAAGCGAAGGTATATGGAACGATTGCGCTTCATGAAGCTGCCTCCAAACGCAGGAATGTTTTATTTCTTTCCAGCTCGTCAGCCCGAACGCTAAAGGGCGGTATGACTGTCGGCGCCTATTGCGCTGCCAATGAGTTCGTGGAACAATTTGCTCATTATCAGAAGCTGACATCTACAGTGAAGCCATATTGCTTTAGTTTCAGCATGTGGGACGAGATTGGAATGAGTGAAGGCTCCATGATAAAAGGCATTTTAAAAGAAAGAGGTTATCTCCCAATTTCAAAGCAGGCAGGCTTCCAAACGATGCTCGCATGTCTGATGACAGATGCTCCGCTCATTTATACGGGATTGGATCGATCGAAGAAAGAGATTCACGAGATGGTCCATGCGGATGCGGAGATGCAAACAGAGCAGACCTTTTACGTCTTTTTCAAAACTGATCAAACAAAGGCGGTTGAAGAGCGGCTTTATCAATCGATTCATACATGTTTACAGTCCCGTCTATCTGGTGAATATGCCGTGCATTTGTTTCCTGAGGAATATTGGAAAGAAACAGAAGATGGATCGCCAGACGAGGCATATTTTCATGAATTAATAGAGGAAAGCGGAATGGATGCAGACAACAGAGCACCTCACACAGAAACGGAGAAACTGCTCGCACACATTTGGTCAGAGCTGCTCGGTGTCTCAGATGTCAACTGCGGCGATCATTTCTTTTTACTAGGAGGTCATTCGCTGAAGGCGACGCAAATGCTGTCTGCGGTTAGACAAAAAACAGGGTTTGACGTACCGCTTGCTGTGTTGTTTGAACATACGAGACTCGGAGAATTAGCAGACTGGATCGATTCAAATGCCAAAGCAGATGAAGTGATTCCGATGAGAAAAATGGAGAAGGGTCAGGAAATTCCGATGTCTTATGCCCAGCAAAGACAGTGGTTCCTCTATCAATTAGAGCCGGATCTGCCATTTTACAATAATACGATTTCTTTTCGGATGAACGGGCCTTTAGATATCAAGGTGCTTCAGGAAAGTCTACATCATATGGTGGAAAGACATGAATCGCTCAGAACGTCCTTTACGATGAGCGGGGATGAACCGATACAGGTCATTCATGAACAGATGGCCCTTCCAGAGCTTGAGGTGATGGACCTTTCAGGCATAGCGTCACAGGAAGAGAAAGAACAAAAAGCGGCTGAATGGGCGAAAGAAGAGGCATCCACACCTTTTCAATTAGAACACGAAGCGCTCTTTCGAGTAAAGCTGATTCGACTTTCACCCGCAGAGCATATCTTGCTTATGTCCATTCACCACATCGTGTCAGATGGCTGGTCGATCGGCATTGTTGCAAGAGAATTATCCGAGTGGTATACAGCGGCGATCGAAGGGCGGGAGCCTCACTTGCCGGCACTGCCAATTCAATATGCGGATTACGCACTGTGGCAGAAGGAGTATTTGACAGGAGAACCACTAGGTAAGCAGCTTGCCTATTGGAAGGAGCAATTTGCGGCACCTGTTGAAGATTTGGTATTGCCGTATGATCATCCGCGGCCGGCCGTTCAATCCTACAAAGGGAAGACGAAAACATATCAGCTGTCGAAGTCACTGTCTAAAAAGATTGCGGCGCTATCCAAGAAAACAGACAGCACACTGTATATGACCTTGCTGTCGGCTTTCTCTACTCTATTACATCGATTGTCTTCACAGGACGAGTTTGTCATTGGCTCGGTCATTGCTGGGAGAAATCGAACGGAAATGGAGCATTTAATCGGCTTTTTCGTGAATACATTGGCGCTTCGGATCGACCATAGCGGGAATCCAGCCTTTACGGAATTATTAGAGCGAGTGAAGGAGACAACCGTCGGTGCTTATGCACATCAGGATGTGCCGTTTGAGATGGTGGTCGATGAATTGAATATTGTGCGTGATGCCAGTAAGCAGCCGCTGTTTCAGGTCATGTTTGTTCTGCAAAACCTACCGCTTGAAGCTTCTCCAATGGGAGAGGCGACGTCGGTTTTAGCCATTGAAGATAATGATACAGCGAAATTTGATCTCTCCCTGTTTGTGTTTGAAGGAGCTGAAGGTCTTCAGTTAAAACTTGAGTATCATGCGGATTTGTTTTCTGATGACACAATGGAGCGATTCCTCGCATACTACGAGCACCTGCTTGAAGGAATTTGTGAAAATCCAGCGCAGCCGATCAGACAAGTGAATTTCCTGCCAGAGAAAGAAAAGCATCAATTGCTCTATGAATGGAGCGGAAAGACTGATCAACCAAAAGGTCCGCTACTCATGACGGAACGATTTGAAGCGCAAGTGAAAAAGACACCTCATGCAGTGGCGCTTGAGTTTCAAGGAGATGAGTGGACGTACCAGGAGTTACACGAGAAAGTCAATCGTCTAGCAGGCTATTTGCAGCAGCGAGGCGTGACGCCGCATGAACCAGTTGGACTGCTCATCGACAGATCGCCTGAAATGATTCTTGGGGTGCTGGCCATTGTGAAAGCAGGCGGGGCTTATGTGCCAATTGATCCTGAATATCCAGATGCCCGCATTGATTATATGCTGAGAGATACAGGTATTCAGCTTTTACTGACAAAAAATGAATGGCTGAAAAAAGTATCCATCCATCAAACGGAACTCATTTGTCTTGATCAAGGGTATGAAGAATTTTTACCAGAAGCAGAAGTCATGCCCGCTGCACTAAGACCTGATGGACTTGCTTATATCAACTACACATCGGGGTCAACTGGACAGCCAAAAGGAGTACTGATCCCGCATCAAGCGGTCGTCCGGCTTGTGTGTGAAACAGACTATGTCACCCTTAATGAACAAACGCGCATTTTACAAATCGCCAGCTTCTCTTTTGATGCTTTTACGTATGAAATATGGGGTGCCCTTTTAAACGGGGGAAGGCTCATACTGACGGATCGAAATACCATTTTATCAATGGATACATTAGCGGAAGCACTAAAAACTTATCAGATTACAACAGGGTTCCTGACTGTGCCGCTGTTCAACCGTTTAACAGAAGAACATCCAGAAGCTTTATCTGGACTTCATGCATTATTGGTCGGCGGAGATGCCTTATCAGCCGCTCATATCCGAAAAGCACTACCGTATTTGCCTGAAGGGCTTTTAAATGGTTATGGACCAACAGAGAATACAACATTCTCCTGTGTGCATCACATTCGGGCACTGGAAGAAGATCAGGCGACGGTCCCGATTGGACAGCCTATTGCTTATTCACAAGCTTATGTATTAGATGACCAAATGCAGCCAGTTCCGCAAGGCGTCATCGGCGAAATTTATGTTGGCGGCACAGGGCTAGCACTTGGTTACCTTGGAGATGAAGAAAAAACAGCATCATCATTTATCCCGCATCCTTTCCAAGAAGGAGCGCGTTTATATAAAACAGGCGATATGGGCCGCTGGCTGTCAAATGGCATCATTGACTGTCTTGGAAGAATCGATCATCAAGTGAAAATTCGTGGACACCGCGTGGAATGTGGAGAAATTGAAGCCGCTATGCTGACATTTGATGACATCAAAGAATGTGCCGTTATCCCGTATCAGCATGAGAGTGGTCATAAGCGATTGATCGGTTATTTTGTCCAAAAAGGCGGCATGACCACGCAAGACATTCGCCATAACTTAAAAGACATTCTGCCAGATTATATGGTACCAAGCCTATTAATAGAGCTGGATGAATTACCGCTCACGCCAAATGGCAAGGTAGACCAAAAGCGTCTTCCGCCGCCAGAGTGGAGACAAGAAGAAGTAGAAACAGCCATTGACAAAGCAGCTACTGAGGAAGAACGTGTGTTAGAAAAAGTGTGGTCTCAGCTGCTAGGCGTTCCTTCTATTGGCGTCCATGATAACTACTTTGAGCTTGGCGGAGATTCCATTATTGTCATACAAATGGTGGCACGCTTAGCACAGGAAGGCTACGTCATCCAGCCGAGAGATGTATTTGAAAAACAGACCATCTCACAACTCGCACAAGTGATGAGAAAGGCAGAGGTCTCTACGGTCTATGATCAATCACCTGTGACAGGAGAGGTTCGTCTTCTCCCGATTCAATCTTGGTTCTTTGAGCAATCGATGACCAATCAAGATTATTGGAATCTATCGGCGCATATTGAAATGAAGCGATCTGTTCCACATGAACAGTTAACACAGGTTCTTTCAAAACTGGTCGATCATCACGATATGCTGAGAGCTATCTATACAAAAGAGGCAGATGGCACATGGATTCAAACCATTCGTGAGCCTGGTGTCACACCATGTGTCACATTCTTTGATGTGACGGATGTATCTCAGGAGGAAGCACGGGAACAAATCCGCTTGGAGACAAGTGCCTGTCAAGGAACATTGTCATTAGAGCGCGGAGAAGTGATCAAAGCGATTCTTTTTCATACAGGTGAAGACACGTCTGAGCTCTTTATTGCTGCACACCATCTCGTCATGGATGGCATATCATGGCGCATGATACAAGAAGATGTACTAAATGGATTGAAACAGCTTGCTACGGGGCAGGACATCATATTTGCGAAAAAAACCGCCTCCTATAAGCAGTGGGCAGATGCCTTATATGAATATGCACAAACAGATCAATTACAAGCGCAGGCCTCTTTTTGGCAAAAAATCAAGGATCAAGAGGAAGAAGGTTCTCCTTTCCAACTGCCTGCGCTTTCTAATATAGAAGAACATGCAGAGATCCTGTCGGTTCAGCTCACAAAGGAACAAACAGATATGTTACTTAGACAGGCCTCACAAGCATACCGAACAGAGATTAACGATTTACTGTTATCAGGCCTCACGCAAGCCATTGGAAAGCCAATGCTCATCACGTTAGAAGGGCATGGACGCGAGGATTTATTTGAACAGATGGATTTGTCACGGACAGTCGGCTGGTTTACAAGCTCTTATCCTATTTTTATTCCTTTTATACAAACCGATGTTGCAAGACAAATCAAAGACGTCAAAGAAACCTTACGAGCTGTGCCGCAAAAGGGAATCGGCTATGGTTTGCTTCAATACATGACAGAACCTCGTTTACTCAAAACGGTAACGCCGCAGATGAGCTTTAATTACCTCGGTCAGTTAGATCAGGCAGATGGCGAAGCCAAGCTTTATATAGCAGACGAACGAAATGGACATGTTCACGATCCGAAAGCAGAAAGACAGCATTTGATCGATGTGTATGGATATGTTACAGATGGTCAGTTGCAGATGAACTTTATGATCAATCGTGAACTGCTGCAAGATCAAGAGGTGCGGTTGTTACCTGAACGTTTTAAAGAAAAAATGGAGATCATCTTGGCGCATTGTGTTGAAACGAGCGGCGGCTTTACACCATCTGATTTTCCGATGGTTCAGCTTACGCAAAAGCAAATAGATGAACTTCCAGACAATGTAGTCGATGTGTATCCGCTGTCTCCAATGCAGCAAGGAATGCTGTTTCATGCACTGCTAGATCAAGCCTCACAAGCTTATTTTGGTCAGGTGCATATGACGCTCCAAGGCTTAACAAACGGTGATGCCTATGAACAAGCTTGGAACCTTCTTGTAGAACGTCATTCGATTTTGAGAACAAAATTCGCTTGGGAAGGGCTGAAGGAGCCTGTTCAGTTCATTCAATCAGAAGGAAGCATCCACCTCACTCAGCACGATGTGCGCCACCTGAGTGATGCGGAGCAAGAAGAGACAATCGAACACTTTTTAGTATCTGATCGTTCAAAGGATTTCAATTTAGACCATATAGATGAACCGCTGATTCGGATTGCTTTATTCCGTTGTGATGAGGAAAGATGCACGTTTGTCTTTAGTTTTCATCACATTTTAATCGATGGCTGGAGTTTGTTCAGTTTTATTCAGGAATCTTTTGCGCTGTATCGCTCTCTTGTGGATGAACGAGAGATCAGTCTTTCTACAGTCCGTCCATATAAAGATTTTATCGAATGGCTGCAAAAGCAGGATCAAGAGAAGGCGCAAGAATTCTGGCAGCGTTATATGTCAGGCGTAGAGGAAGCGACACCGCTTCCAGGAGACGGCGAAGAACATGCTTCAGACCAAGAAGCAAGCATGGCGCAGTCCAGCGTCAAACTGACGCCAGAGATGCAGCAGAGACTGGAGAAGATGACTGGCAAGCAGAAGGTCACGATGAGCACACTGATTCAATCAGCGTGGGGACTGCTCTTGCACCTTCATTCGGGCGCAGAGGATGTCATATTTGGGGTGACCGTATCTGGCCGGCCAGCCGACTTACCAGAAGTGGAAAGCATGACAGGGCTCTTTATTAACACATTGCCGCTTCGTCTACCGATCCATTCGGACTGGACGATTGCGCGTTTGCTCGCCCATACACAGGAAACCGTTTTTCAGATGAGAGAATACGAGTATACCGTATTGCCAGATATTCAGCAGATGACGGAAATTCCAAATGGAGAGGCATTGTTTCACAGCATTGTCGTGTTTGAAAACTATCCGATTGAATCCATTGAGCCGTATGGCGTACGCATTTTAGACATCGCCAGTCATGAAGAAACAAATTATGACTTAACCCTTGTCGCAGTGCCGGGAGATACGCTGGAGCTTCGGATCACATACAACTTAAATCAATATACAGAAAAGCAAATACAAACGCTGATGCAGCAGCTGATTCACACACTTGAAGCCATGACAGAACAAGTGGATACGCCGCTATCTTCCTTCACCATTGTGACAAGTGAGGAAAAAGAGCGGATGATCAGTGATTGGGCGAAAAACGCACATGTCAGCGTGCTATACCCAGACCAAGAAGAAGTTTATGCAGGCGTACATGATCCTGCCTATGAAACGGAAATATATGTCCTGAATGAAGAACATCAGCTCATGCCGATTGGATTTCCTGGAGATATTTTTATCGGCGCCAAAGAGATCAAAGCACTTTTTGGAGAGCTAGCCGATTGGATGGAGGCGCATAAAATTCCGCATCCATTCAAACATCAAACAGGCGAATATCTTTATCCGACAGGGGATGTCGGCGTTTGGACGGAAGAAAGCAAGATTCAGATTTTGGATTGGATGTAGGAGGAGAAGAAGAATGCTAGTTAGTAGACGAAAAGGAAATGCAGCAAATCATATTGTCAGGATCAATGGAAAACGAATCGATCTCAAAGCATTAGAGAAAGTCTTCATGCTTCACTTTCCACTAAAGGAATGTGCGCTCATCCCGAAGAAAAATCAAGAAGGAGGCCTATCGCTTGTGCTGTTTGCACAGGCGAAGGACCCTTCCCTGACAAGAGAGGATATGATGAAAGGCCCGCTTCATCCTGATGAAGTGCCAGCCGCACTCGTCCTCGTCCCTTCCTTGCCGCGAAAAGAAAATGGAGCGGTCGATACCGAGGCGCTGCTTGCCATTGACGTACTAGATGAAGAGGAACGAAGAAAGATAGAAGAGCGCACGAAAGCCATAGATGGAGTAGAGGAAGCAGCCGTTTTGATAGAGAGTCAGACAGAAAAACAAACACCCTATCATTTAGATGACCTCTTCCCAGATAGACAGCGTACAAATGGAAACGAATCGTTTTCAAAAGATGAAGTCAGCCAAACCATACAATCCTCCGTACAAGAAAAACCACCAGCCCTTGTTTATGGAGGTGATGTGATCAGAAAACCAGGTACACCAGTCACATTGACAGAGGTACTGATCCGAGCCGCCTTTATGTCACCAAATCGCGGAGTCACGTATCTCAAAGAAGGCGGTCATGAGGTGATCCAGACTTACCCGGAATTACTCACAGGAGCGGAACGTGTCCTATCTGGATTAAGGGCAGCCGGACTTTCAAACGGCGATCAAGTGCTGCTTCAATTGAAAGACCATCAAGATTTTATCACGGTATTCTGGGGCTGTATTCTCGGTGGAATCATTCCAACCCCAGTCTCTGTACCGCCTGTGTATGATGAAATGAATCAAGGTGTGAACAAGCTCAAGGGCGTGTTTCAGCTGCAAAATGAACCATTCATTATTACAAACGAAGCGAGTGCTGAGGACATTGCAGGGCTACGTAAAACGTTTGAATCAAAAGCGATTCCGATTTTAACAATCGAAACATTACTTGCCTGTGACCCAGATGAACAGCATTATGAGCCAGAGCCAGATGAGCCTGTGCTTCAGCTGCTGTCCTCAGGCAGTACGGGTGTGCCAAAGTGTATCCGGCACAACCATCAAAGCATTTTATCTAGAATCATTTCCTTTGAGCAGGCAAATGGTTTCACGCATGAGGATGTATCAATGAACTGGATGCCGCTTGATCATGTAGGGGGCATTGTCATGTTTCATGTCCATGATGTCTACCTCGGCTGCCAGCAAATTAGTCCATCCATTGATCAATTTATCGAACGGCCGATGGTGTGGCTGGATTGGGTAGAAAGATACGGTGTCACAAGGACATGGGCGCCAAACTTTGCCTTTGCGATGATGAATGAATATGAAGACGACATTCGCAAAGGGAGCTGGGATCTCTCCACCTTGACCTATATCATGAACGCCGCCGAAGCAGTTGTTCCTAAAGTGACGCAGCGTTTCATGCACATCATGGGTGAGCACGGATTAAGCCGCCATACGATGGTGCCGGCTTATGGCATGTCAGAAACATCATCAGCCATTGTCCAGTCAAAAGAATTCATGCGTCATGATGATCAGGGTGGACAACTGACCATTGATCAGACCACATTAACAAGTGAGATTCAATATGTGACGCACGATCATCCGCACAAGATGACTTTTACAGAAGTCGGTGCACCAATCCCTTCTGTATGGATTCGGATTGTAGACGAGCATCACCAAGTGTTGCCAGAAGATCAAGTCGGCCGCTTGCAGGTGAAGAGTCCAACGATTATGATGGGCTACTATCAAAATGAGGCAGCCAATGAAGAAGTATTTGCGGAAAACGGCTGGTTTCATACAGGAGATTTAGGATTTATTCATGAAGGGCGCCTAGTCCTCACAGGACGGGAAAAGGATATCATCGTCATCAACGGAGCGAACTATTTGAATTACGAAATTGAAGCCGTTGTGGAAGAAGTTGAGGGGGTTGAAGTCACCTTTGCCGCTGCGTACGGCATTTACAATCCCGAATCAAGTAATGACACACTCGCTGTCTTTTTTGTCACGCAGAAGGATTCGATAGAGGATCAAATCACAATGATTCAGCAGATTAGAGAGAGCATCATTCGCAAAATGGGAATCGAACCTGACCATATCATTCCGGTGAAAAAAGACCAATTTCCGAAAACAGAAAGCGGAAAAATCCAACGTGCCCAACTAGGTGCGGCACTGAAAGATGGGGTATTTCATGACATTGAACGTGCACTTGATCTTGCTTCGGAAAATGAACAAACCCTCCCAGATTGGTTCTTTAAACGTATTTGGGTAAAAGAGAATATCGGTCCATCTCAGCCAGTCTCCACTGATCATGTACTCGTATTTGAGGATGAAAAAGGGCTTTATCAATCGCTTTATACACAATTTGAACAAATGAACCTGCCTTATGTTTCTGTGAAAAAGGGTTATGAATTTTTACGCCTGTCAAAAGGGATGTATCAGATGAACCCTCGAATCAAGGGGGATTACGTCAGGCTTGTGGCGGCGCTTGAAGCCGATGAATTAAAAATTGACCGTATGCTCCACTTGTGGAATGTATCAGACAAGGAGATGATTGCGAGCCCTGCGCAGTTCAAAGAACTGAATGCAAGCACTAGCCAATCCATTTTGTATTTGTATCAAGCATTGAGACAAGAAAATAAAGAGCCGATGCGTCTCGTTGTTGTCACAAAAGGTGGTCAATTGGTAAAACCGCAAGATGAGCTTCATGTGGAGAAAACGTCTCTTGCCGGATTATTAAAAACCATCCCGCAAGAATGGGAAGGGGCAGAAGTGTCTCACCTTGATATTGAAGCGGAGAATGTGGAACAGGATGCCAAGCATATTACGGACGAACTAGGTGCGATTCATTTGAAAGCAGAAGTGTCTTACCGGCATGGCCAGCGTCTCGTACCAAAGCTGGAAAAAGTGAATATGATGACGGCACCTCAGACAGAAGGGTTTTTAGAATATGAAAGCTTGTACTTGCTGACTGGCGGGCTTGGCGGTATTGGATTTGAACTGTCTAAGCAAATGCTCCAATTTGGCTTGAAGCTCGTGTTAATTGGACGGACATCCCTTGAAGAAGACAGAGAAAAAGAGGCGTCATTCTCACAACTTAAAGATCTGGGAGACGTCCTTTATGTACAAGCCGATGTGACGAATTTATGTGACGTCGAGCGGGCGATTTATGAAGCAGAAAAGCATTTCGGACAGTCAATCCGAGGAGCGCTTCATTTAGCCGGTGCTGGCAATGTATCTGAGCACTTTCAGCATGTGGATACGTACACACTGGCTCATACAACAGAAGAAGATTTCGTCAAAGAACTTTCAGGGAAGGCAGATGGTGCTTGGGTGCTGCAGGAAGCTTTCAAGCATGACCCGTCAGTTCCACTCGTCTTTTTTGGATCAGTAAATGGCTTTTTTGGCGGCACCACATTTGGCGCATATTCTGCGGCGAACAGCTTTTTAGATGGACTCGCACATGCCCTTACTTATCATGAGGGAAGAAGAGCGATTTCGTTGAATTTCAGCATGTGGGATAATCTTGGTTTGTCTAAGGGACATACTGGGGCCGCGCTAACCGTTCGCAAGGGCTTTCAATTGATTGGAAAAAAACAAGGACTCCATTCATTATGTCTAGGTGTTCGGCTGAATGAAGCGCATCTATTTATCGGCCTAGATGGGGCGAATCAAGAAATCGCTGAACATCTTCAACCAGCACCAATCCCGCATTTTGAAAAGAAACTGTACTATACGGTGCAATCAGGCAAAGAAGTGGATGCTGACAAGATCACAGACATCATAGAGGGGAAATGGGACATCAGGCAAGTGGAAGATATACCGAAAAAACAAGATGGCTCTATTGATCATGAAGCCCTCAAACAGTTCCATTACAAACACGCACAGCCGTTTGAAAAGCAATTGCCAGAAACGAAGACAGAGCAGGTGCTTGCGGCCGTATGGGAGGATATTTTAGAAGTCGATCGTGTGTACAAAGAGGATCAATTCTTTGACCTTGGTGGACATTCATTAAAGGCCACTCAAACGATTTCTCGTATTAATCATGAGTTTTCAATAAAGGCACCGCTAAAAATATTATTTGAAAGCAAGAATCTGGCACACTTGGCACAAATGGTCGATGACATCAATGGAGCACCAGCCATTCAGGAAGTCGGCATTCCAAAGCTGGAAAAACGAACAAGCTATGAGCTGTCACACGCTCAAAAGCGAATTTGGTTCTTATCTACATTAGAAAAGAGCCATCATTACAATATATTAGGTGCTTGGAAGCTGATGGGCCAATTACACATCCAAACGTTAACAAAGGCGATCGGTCTCTTAACAAAACGTCATGAAGCACTGCGCGCAACATTTCAAACCATTGGCGGCAAGCCGGTTCAAGTCATCCGTGAAGACCTTCCGCCATCAGTAACCGTTGCGAATTTCTCATTATTTAATGAAAAAACAAGAGCGAGAAGATTGGAACAACTGATTCAGCAAGAGGCGAACCGCATCTATGACTTAGAACGGGGGCCGCTTGCACAATGGACAATTGTTGATATGGGGAAAGAGGAATATTACTTGCTTTGTGCGCAGCATCATATCATTTCCGATGCATGGTCGCTCAGCCTGCTTATTCAAGAATTAGAAGTCGTGTATGGTGCGCTATTATCAGAGAAAACGCCTGAGCTACCTGCACTTGAGATTGAATGGACCGATTATGTTCATTGGGAGAATGAGCAATTAAATAACCACCATGAGGCTCAGAGCTATTGGCTAGAAACGTTACAAGGAGAGTTGCCGGTATTAGAGCTCCCGTTTGACCGTCCTCGTCCGCCGGTTCAAACATTTAATGGGGCTACAGAGCAAATCGTGATAGATGAACCGCTTGTTCGGCGTTTACATGCCTTGTCGAGGCAGCAGGGGACAACACTATTTATGACGATGTTGTCAGCCTATTATGTCCTGCTTCACAAGTTGTCTGGACAAACAGATGTCATTGTTGGATCGCCGATCGCTGGCCGTGATGTCGAACAATCAGAGAAGCTCGTCGGCATGTTTGTCAATACATTGGCGCTGAGACAGGACGTTTCAAAAGCCGATACCTTTGCCGATTTACTGGCAAAGGTGAAAGAAATGACGTTAAAAGCCTTTGAACATCAGCATTATCCATTCGACAAGCTTGTGGATGACCTTTCAATGGATAGAGACCTAAGTCGTTCACCGATCTTCCAAGTCGCCATGGGGTATGTCACTGATTCGCTGGATATCAACCTAAAAGGACTGACATCGGAACAAGTGATGGTCCATCATACCGTCTCTAAATTTGATCTCACCTTGCATGTATTTGAGCAGGAGGACAAGCTGTCTATCCATGTGGAATATAATACGGATTTATTTGAGCAAGAAACGATCCACCGTATGATGAATTATTATCTCAATTTGTTAGATGGCATGACGGCTCAGCCTGAACGGACATTTGCTGACTTTTGCGTCATGGACAAAACAGAACAGGATGCCATGATCATAGGGAAAAATCAAACTGACACGCCTTATCCAAAGCGTACGCTGCAAGAATTATTTGAAGAACAAGTGCAGCGTGACCCGCACCGGATTGCTGTATCCTATATGGAAGAGCATATGACGTATCAAGATTTAGACGAGAAGTCGACAAAACTGGCTGCCTATTTACAGTCAAAAGGCGTTGGACCAGGTTCACTTGTCCCGATGCTGTTTGATCGTTCGTTTGACATGATGGTCTCAGTTCTAGGGATCGTCAAGTCGGGTGCTGCTTATGTACCGATGTCACCTGAGTATCCAGATGCCCGCATTGGTCTGATCGTTCGCGATACACAAAGCGATATCATCTTAACCCAGTCGCATCTGATCAATCGTTTAGACGATCTGAGCGGCACAAAGATTGAAATGGACAAGCCGTTACCAGAAACAGGCGCAGTGTATCAAAGGGAAAAATCGATTGTAGGAGAAGACCAGCTTGCCTATGTTAACTACACTTCAGGCTCAACAGGCACACCAAAAGGCGTGATGCTTCCTCATGCAGGAGTGGTCCGCTTAGTGAAAGAAACAAACTATATTGAGCTTGGTTCAGAAGATAAAATGCTTCAGCTGTCTAACTATGCATTTGATGCCTTTACCTTTGAATTATGGGGAATGCTGCTCAATGGCGGTCAGCTGGTTCTGATCCCGAAATATGCTGCTCTGAATATGGACGAATTAACTCGTTTAATCAAAATGCATCAAGTCACAGCCAACTGTTTGCCAACTGCATTATTCAACCGGCTGATTGAGCATGATCCAAAAAGTGTGGCTGGATACCGTACATTACTCGTTGGCGGAGAAGCCATGTCTAGTGAGCATGCACGAAAGGCATTGCCACATATGAAGGGTGTGCTGATCAATGCTTACGGTCCAACAGAAAACACAACATTAGCGACCACTTATCAAGTCACACACGTACCCGAGGATGCAAGATCAGTGCCAATCGGTGTGCCAGTCGCCAACTCAACGGTTGTCATACTAGATGATCATCTCAATCCAGTACCTACAGGCGTCAAAGGAGAAATCTATATCGGCGGAACAGGGCTGGCAAAAGGATATCTGCATGACCCAGAGCGTACGCAGGAGCGGTTTATTGACAATCCATTCCCGGCATTAAAAGGGGACAAACTGTATCGTTCCGGTGACCTAGGGAAATGGCGGTCTGATGGCAGTATTGAATACCTTGGCCGAAAAGACAACTTGGTCAAAATTAGAGGCTACCGAATTGAATGTGGAGAAATTGAGACAGCCCTGCTCAAACACCCACAAGTAAAAGAATGTACCGTCATTGCTAAAACGTACGGCAGCTCAAACCGGCTGGCAGCCTACCTTGTCACAGATGGGGGAGAGCCTGTTCCCGGATGGAAAGCATTTTTACAGGAAAGCCTGCCAGGCTATATGATTCCAAGTTACTTTATCGTACTTGACGCAATTCCTGTCACAACAAATGGGAAGGTCGATCAAAAAGCATTGCCGGAGCCGACAGACGCAGTCTCTTCCTCGCATGAAGACGATCAACCGGCAACAGAAACACAGCAGCTGATTGTGACAGCTTTCAGTGAAGTGCTTGGTGTCAAACGAGTAGGAATTCATGATTCATTCTTTGATTTAGGTGGAGATTCCATTATGAGTATTCAAGCCGTTGCCAAATTAAAAGAAAAAGGTGTCCGTGTTGATCCGAAATGGATTTTCATGCACCCAGCGCCAGCGCAGTTAGCGGCATATTTGGACACAGTGCCAGAAACAGGCGAGTCTGTCGAAAGAGCGCCGAAAGACTATGTGATCGAGTTGAAAAAAGGGGATCCGGCTGAACCGAGAATTTTCTTTGCACCGCCTGCTGGTGGAACGGTGATGGGTTATATCGATGTGGCCAAGCTCATGACACATGAAGGAGCTGTTTACGCCTTGCAGTCTCCAGGCTTGTATGAGGATGAAGAACCACAATTCCTTCATTATACAGAGCTTGTCACCATTTTTATTGAAGCCATTGAGACATTCTATCGACCAGGCATTGATTATTTGGCAGGGCATTCCATGGGCGGACATCTTGCTTACGGAATGAATCAGAGACTCTGTCATGCAGGAAAAGCGCCAAAAGGATTGATCATTTTAGATACGGTTCCGGTATTAAGAGATGAGGCAGATCAAGCGCTTCATGCCGATATGAACGAAGAAGAAGTGAAAATGCTGGCCCTCGTCCTAGGTATGGGGAACCTCGTCGGCATCAAACCAGAAGCATTACAAGGGCTCAGCTTCCAAGAAGTGAAGCAGAAAATCCTTAAAGAAGCAGAAAAGGATGAAGTCGTTCATCAATTTATGAATGATCACTATTTAGATAAATACTTGCAAATGCAGACTCATAATACCATCATGTCACAAGCCATTGAATTAGAAAAAGACCCATTCTCTGTGCCGTTTTATATTATACAAAGCAGCGATCACGCCACAGATTTCCAGAAGAAATTTGCCGATTGGGAAGCTTACACGAGAGAAACGTGCTCGTATTATCAAATAAAAGGCGACCATGTGACCATGATGAAAAGACCGCAGGCAGATCAACTTGCGCAGATTCTTGAAACGATCGTAAAGGGGTAAGGACGTATGAACCAATTATTTAAAACCTTTGAAAAAAAATCAGATCTCATTCAGCTTATTTGTTTTCCTTTTGCAGGCGGATATTCCGCCTCTTACCGTCCGCTCTTTGAACAGCTGAAGGACACGGCCGAAGTGACAGCAGCAGAACCTCCGGGTCATGGAACGAACCTCATGCCGCTTGAAACAAGCATTGACCGGCTGGCTGAATTGTATAAAGAAGGACTGACAGGCAAATTAAACCGTCCATTTATTTTGTTCGGACATTCCATGGGCGGACTTGTGGTGTACAGGCTGACTCAGTTGCTAGAAAGGGAAGGCATCGATCCGGCAGCAGTTGTCATTTCTGCCATTCAGCCGCCGCAAACAAAAAGACAAATATTGACCCATTTATCGAATGAAGCATTTGTTCAGCATATTGCTGAAATGGGCGGGATTCCAAAAGAATTGTTAGAGAACAAGCCAATGATGGATTACTTTACACCATCCTTACGTGCCGACTATCAAGCATTAGAATCCTTCCAGCACACAGACAAAACAATCATTGAATCACCCGTTTATTTATTGAACGGAAAGCAAGATAAGAAATGTATTGAAGACGCAGACGGCTGGCTAACATGGGCAAACGCCATCGAACGCACTGATTTCGAAGGAGGCCACATGTATATCAACACACACCTCGAGCAGTTCGCAGAACATATGAGGCATGTCATTGAGCAGACAACAAAAAGGCAATTCATCAGCCAATAAAAGAAAACAACGGCCCCGTCAAACGAGGGCCGTTGTTTTCTATAGCTGAATATCATTTTAAACGCAGAGAAACTGCTATTTAGGATAACGTTTCAAAGAATCTTTTTTCAAGCTGACCTTCATCAAATATTTCTTCGGAAGTTTTTTTTTCTGAATGAACGATTTGTCCTTCATTTATAAAAAGGATCTCGTCACATAAGTTAGCGGCAAATTGCAGGATGTGTGTAGAAAGAATGATCGTTTTATTTTGAGCCTTAAATTCTCTTAGATGTCTTTTCATAAGTGTCATATTTGCTGGGTCTAGACCGGTAAATGGTTCATCTAATAAGATAATAGATGGATTGTGTAAGGTGGTTAATATAAAAGAAATTCTCTGCCTCATCCCTCGGGATAGAGAAGAAGAGCGAATATGGGCTTGTTTTTCAAGCCCATATTTTTCTAATAAATGTTGAATCTGTTTTTTATTTAACGGTTGTTCAACTAACATGGATTGATATTTAATCAATTCGAAGCATGTTAAGTTTTCAAAAAGTGTTGGATCATCTTCCATGTAACCGACAGTTGAAAAACCATTTGCTATATCCTTTTGTATGATCAATTCACCTTTATCTGGTGTGATCAACCCTGCGATTATTTCAAGAATGGTTGTTTTTCCAGCACCATTTTTGCCTAATAATCCAACAATTGAGCCTTTATGAAAATGTAATTCATGAATTGATATTTTGAAGTTGGACTCTGTATATTCCTTGATTAGATCATGAATTGAAAGCATACAATCCCTCACTCGAATAATGTTTTAACTGATTTGCAGTTTTTGTTAATCGTTTTATCCCAAAATAAAAACATGATGACGATGATGATCACTGTACAAACAATCATGATCGTATTTGCCGCAATAAAAGAGGCTAGGTTATATGAGGACATAACGGATAAGCCTAAAATGAAACTGAAGCAAAGGTTTAATGTTAATTTGCTCAGTGTGCTAGGAACTTGATACACATACTCCCATTTAAAATAAGGAAATAGAACAGTAGAACCAACTGTGCATACGCCTATTAAAACGCTACTAACTAACAAAGTAAATATCACATAAAAGGGGTGATCTACATTTATTGTAAAAGTAGAAAAGATAGCATATACAATACAAAAAAACATATGTAATAAAACGGATAATATCAACTTAGAGTTTATTTTGTTCTTTATAAAGTGAGGTAACCTATGTTTTAAAGGAATAATGGGACCATCAACATCAAAAGAGACATAAGATTGAAGGGCGTTAGAAATAAAAATCATAGGGAATATCACACTAAAGATAAACAAAAAATCATTTTCTATATTCAGTGTTTCGATTTGGTTTGTATGAACACCATACAGAATGAGAGTAAATAGACCACCAGATATTGAGAATATAAATAGTAAAACCGACCATTGTATTGGAGGGTTTCTCAAAAGAAGGATGATTTCAAAAAATAAAATATGATCGAAAGATCTTGATGTTGTGTTTTGATGATGTCTATTCTTCTCCTCTGAATGGAAGATAGGCGTATATCTAAGGTTCTTTTTCCAATTGATTAACAAAATAAGACTAGTAAGAAAGATCAAAGCAGCAAGCGTAAGCACCAATTGGTTAGAAAAAGGAATAGAAAATAATTCGAATTTAAAAACAAAAAACATCCAAGAAGCAATGATCCCAGTGGTGATGTATGGAATCATGGGTGTGATTGAAAAGAATCTAGGTCTAGTAAGAAGTAATAATAATTTCAATCTAAGTAAATATCCGAATAATAACGAGCTAATGCCTAAGGCTCCAAGAATAAAAGAATGATACAAAGCATGTGTGTTTAAAATCATGCAGAAAGAACCTAAAAAAAAGCATATAAAACCAATCATGACACCGAAAAATTTACTCATATCTTTCCCAAAAATATATTGATCCATATTCAATTTCAGGATGGCCATCTGTTTTTTATCTGAAGAAAATAAGATTCGCATAAGACTTTTATCAAGGTGAATCGTTGTTAAAAAAATGAAAAATGAGATGTAGATGATTGATACGTTTTTGATAAAAAACGCAAGCAGTCCACCTAGGAAGAGTGGTGCTAGTATGTAGTTCATAGCAAATAACACATATAAATAAGGTCTGTTACGTTGATAGCCTCTTAACTCGTTGAGGATCAATATCTTTGTAAATACTATAAATATATGCACTCATAACACGTCCATTTTAGTTTGTATAATAAGGAAAGGTTCTCTCTCCTTATTATACAAAAAAATACAAGACAATAAATGGTTTTGTTGTTAGTTTTGTCTAGTTCTTCTGTGTTGAATTCCCCTTCCTCACCACATTCCCGCCAATTACTCCGCCAATGACGAGCACAGCTCCGATGAGGTGAACCATATCAATCGTTTCATGTAAAATAAGCACGCCAGCGGCAATGGTAATGAAAGCAGAAAGATTGTTAAAGATACTCACCTTTGCTGCTTCAAGGTGGGAAAGAGCATAGTTTGATAAATACGCTGTGAGCAGTGATGAGAGAATGCCTAAAAAGAGCATAGACCATACAAAGGATGGCTGCGTAAACGGACTGAAAAACTGCGGTAGTGTAGCATGTACCGAGTGCCGAATGAGAGCAGCAGCATTAAAGAAGACAAATCCAAAGAATGTCATCACGAAAGTCAGTTCAATGACATGGAATCGCTGTGTCATCACCCTGGCAAATACGCTATAGGCACTGGATGATAAGGCTGAAAGTAAGATCAGCACATAACCAATGAGATGAGAATGTTTCACATCAATTCCCTTCACCACAAAGAGGAGCATCACCCCGGACACAGAAAGAATGGTAAACAGCACCTGAATCGAGGTAGGACGTTCCTTTAAACACCATGCTGCAAGCACCATTGTCAAAATAGGGATGGTCGCCTGAATAATGCCGGCCTCTGATGAAGAGGTGAACATCAGCCCCCACACTTGAAATGCAAAAAACAACACAGGATAAAGCAAGGAAAATGGCACAATGTAAATGAGATCACGCCATTGAATGGAAAAACGGTACTTTTTTCGTAAAAATGGAAATAGCAAAAGAGCCGCTGCGAAAGAAACAGTAAATCGGTGTGCCAATACATCAATCGGATTCGCTGATGCTAAGGCTACTTTGACAAACAAGAATGAAAAACCAATAATACAGGCGTATGCGATCGAAGCAGCATACGCTTTTTGTTTTGACATATCCATCAGAATTCTCCTTACACGAGCATGCATGCTTCAGTTGAATTGACCGGTTCTGTCTTTTTATCGTAAACGGATCAAGTAAAGTGTACAATAAGAGTTATTGATATCTGTACCGGTACAAGGAGGGTAGTACTGTGAGGAAATATGATCAGCTTGTGTTGAATATAAAAAACAAAATCGAGAGCGGTGAATACAATGCTGGAATGAAAATCCCATCCATTCGTCACTTAGCGGCTCAATATGCTGTGAGCAAAAGCACTGTCATAAAAGCACTAGACACATTAGAGCGTGAACACTTGCTGTACTCTGTAGAAAGAAGTGGCTATTTTGTCGTGAAAACCAATCAGTCAGCCGTTAAGAAGGGCGGCACATGGATTGATTTTGCTTCCTCTGCGCCTGATCCCATTGTATTTCCATATGTCGATTTTCAGCACTGCATCAATCAAGCGATTGATCTGTATCAAAATGATTTATTTATCTATGGCACCACCAATGGATTACCATCTTTACTGCCAATCATTTCAAAGCGTTTAACGGATTATCAAGTGTTTGCCTCTCCAGAACAGATCGTTATGACTTCTGGTATTCAGCTGGCTTTATCGATTTTAAGCACCATCCCGTTTCCAAATGGAAAACAGACCATATTGGTCGAACAGCCAGGCTATCACCTATTCCTCCAATACTTAGAGAAAAACCAGCTGCCTGTCCGGGGAATCCAGCGGACGGAAAACGGACTCGATCTTCAGGAATTGGAGCGTATCTTCCGAGAGGAGGATATTCGCTTTTTCTATACGATGCCAAGGTTTCAAAACCCGCTTGGAACGAGTCTGTCGAAACAAGAAAAAATAGCGATTGCAGCCCTTGCCGAAGCATATGATGTCTACATCGTTGAAGACGATTATTTGGCTGATTTAGAATTCGATACAAAAAGAGACCCGATCTATTCATATGATCAGGCGGGGAAGGTCATTTATTTAAAAAGCTTCTCAAAAATCATTTTTCCGGGGCTTAGAACAGGTGCTGTCGTCTTACCAAACGAGCTGATTGGCCCCTTTAGTGAACATAAACGGCTTATTGATATCGACAGCTCGATGCTCTCGCAGGCTGCTTTAGAAATTTATTTGAAAAGCGGGATGTTTGAGCGTCATAGAGAAAGGATGCAGGCGACCTATAGAGCTCGATCCAAACAACTTGTGGCCTGTTTGAAAAATGATCAAGGCGCTTATGCGCTGGGAGAAGAGGAGCCAGCTACCCATACCCACGTTCGTGTCGACCGGTCCATTCCGATGAATCAGCTCATTCAGCAGCTAAAAAAGGCTTCTGTGATGGTTCAGCCGATCGACCGCCATTTTATTTCTACTTATCAAAAGGAGCCTATACTTCAACTGAACATTTGGCATGTAAAAGAAGAGGAAATCGCACGAGGCGTCGATTTGCTAAAGTCATCACTTCAACAAATCACACGTTATTAAGGCGAGACAGCATGTTCTCACAAGTGAGTATCTCGACGTGCTCAGCCGCAGCGGGTTTTCTTGTACAAACCGCCATTTGGTAGGCAGGATCAAGTGAATATGTTTGGACAACGCAAGGGGCTTCGTGATCAGGTAATCTCAAAGTAGCCTGTCCATCCTTTGACAAGCGAGCGGTAAAGGATGAGAGACCATAGGATATTCCCTTCCCTGTCAGCTTGATAAAAGCCTCCTTCATGGACCATAAATGAAAGAAATAGGCTTCCTGCTGTTCTGCCGGTTGTGAGAGTAAATCTTGATATTCGTCAGCTGAAAAAAATCGTTTGGCAATGGCTAAATCAATCGGTTTAATCTCTTCAATATCAATGCCAACAGGCGCATCATCTACTGCGCCCACGACCCAATCACCAGAGTGAGAAAGATTAAAATGAAAAGAAGGAATTTGCCGGACAACAGGCTTTCCATTCCCTTCTGTTTCAAAAATGATCTGTTCCATAGGCAGTGCGTACATCTCATGAATGATGTGACGAATCAGTACCTCACCTAAAAGCGTTCTTCTTGCATCGATCAAAAAACGAAAGCGCTCAGCGGCGGCGCGTTTTTCAAATGACACAAAAGGCTTCAGCTGTTCTATTTGTTTTCGTGCATTTTTATCATCTAAAGGTTGTAATTGAATAGCGAAAATCTTCATAACGGACCTCAATTTTTTACATTTATTGTACCATTGGATGAACCCATGCAAAAGAGAAACAGACATCCTGTTCAATGAAAGCACAAAATGACAGGAAGGTGCGGGCGGTTCTCGATATAGTGGAAAAGGAAGGAGAGGGAAAAATGATTCACTTGATCATGGATAGTATCAATTATATGGAAGAGAGGCTGGATCAGCCTTTGCAGATCGAAGAAGTGGCAAAGGCCGCCTGTATGTCTAAATTTCATTATCAGCGGCTATTCCATATGCTGACGGGAATTGCAGTAGCAGAATATATTCGCAAAAGACGATTAACCCTTGCGGCAGAAGAATTCATGACCAAGCAAGTGAAAGTCATTGATGCGGCGGTGAAGTATGGCTATGAAACCCCAGAGTCGTTTGCGAAAGCCTTCAAGCGGCATCACGGATATACACCGGCAGCAGTGAAAACAGGCGAGTATACAGTGAAAGCCTACCCCCGTCTCTCCTTCGAACTTCAAATAAAAGGAGTCGAACCGATGCATTATCGAATTGTGGAAAAGGATTCATTTTCAATCATGGGCAGAAGACTAAAGACAACAACAAAGAATAGCCAAAACAAACAGGATATTCCCGCCTTTTGGAAGCGTGTCAATCAAGAAGGATGGATCGATTCACTGGCTCATGCAGCTGGAGAACTCGGATATATCGGTGTATGTGCGCATTTTGATGAAACGCTTGAAACATTTGACTATATCATTGGGATTGAGCAAGGTGAGGAAGAACCAGATTCGACCATGACAGTCGAGCAGATTCCGGCCAGTACGTGGGCTGTATTTCAGGCAAAGGGGCCTGTCGAAACCGCTGTGCATTCAACATGGACACGTATTTTCACAGAATGGTTTCCTGCCTCAGGATATGAGCATGCTGGGGGAATGGAGATGGAAACGTATCCTTTAGATGGAGAGATACATTCTCCAGATCATGTAACATTGATTTGGATTCCAATCCGTAAACAATCATAAAAAAGGCAGCGTATCTCGCTGCTTTTTATCCTTGTTTGAGGACGTGAACACCGTTTGGATCGGTCGTATTCATCCTATGAGAATCCATCATCTTCACTTCAAGTAAAGAGAGACGTTCTCCCTTTTTCCAATGAATAGGTTGTATCAAACCGTCCAGCAACTGATCGACCGCAGGTGTATGAGTCAAATCAGGTACTGCGATCGTCATCTCGGCAATTGCTTCTTCTCCAGTTTCAATCACGTCTGTCCGCCGTTGCAATTCAAGCCTTAAGCGCATTGGTGTAGAAAGAAACGTTCTTCGCTCCCCGGTCTGGATTGCCCATTTTCTCTTTTGCGCTTGTACCAGCAGCTGATCATATTCATCATCAGTCACTAGAAAGCCGATGTGATCAAAAAGGACTTTTTTACTATAACCAAATGTGATATTGATCTGTCCCTTTCTCATCTCAATGATTCGGAAAGAGGGCTTCTTCTCTCTAAAATCATCCCATGTCTGCGGAGGAGGAAAAGAACCTTCCTTTGCGAAACGACCCTTTACTTCAAAGCCTAATGAGGTGTACGCCTTCTCCGTCTCCTCAACAAATGGTGTCCAGTAATGATAATGGAAAAGCTGCATCAGGGGATCATCTCCTGTTTTAAGAATATTGCGTCTATTTAGTTTAGCACAAAACAAGCCATTCTTTTAGTAGAATGGCTTGTTCTTATCGGGTAAGGGTTTGAACAGGTTTCTCCGCTGTTTTTGTAATGAGCAGCTGCAAGAGCCGTGTCGATTGTGGCAATGAAAAACGAAGGACGAGTCCAGTAAAGATGGCCGTCAGAATCGTTCCAATGCCAATCGGGCCGCCGAGCATCCATGCAAATAGAAGCACGGTTAACTCAATACCATTTCGAACCCACTGTACGTTCAGCCCCGTTTTTGCTGAGATGAGCAGCATTAATGAATCTCTTGGCCCAGCGCCAAGATTAGCTGAGACATAAATGCCAACGCCATACCCAGACACAATCACGCCCGTAATAAACACATATAAAGCAGGTAAATACCCATGTGGTGCAGGTAATACTGCATTAAAGAAATCAATAAACACGCCAATCAGCACCATATTGAGAAGGGCGCCGATCTTTGGAAAAGATTTCGTGAAAACAGATGTCAGTGTCACAATGAGTGCACCAATAATGATCGACCATTGTCCAATGGTTAAACCAAAATGCTGAAACAGTCCATAATGAAAAGCGTCCCACGGCCCAATGCCAAGGATCTTTCCCTTCACTGTCAGCGATAGTCCAAAAGCAAGTACAATCAATCCAACAAAATAAAAAAACCAACGTAAAAGATGTTCCCGCTTCAAAAGCTTTCCCTTCTTTCTTAAACACTCGATTTCAATCGTAACATACTCGCATGCCCCTTTAAATGGCTTTGCTCAATTGTAATCGTTTACTTAAAAAAAGAGTTTTCTCCGTAAAAAAAGCGAAAAACATCAAATCCTGAAGCAAGACTTTTGAATTGTTTTTTTTAACAAAGCTAACCAATAATTAACAATTTTTATGAAAATAAGAAAAAAATTCAATATAAATTGACAAAAATCCAACCTTTATCCAATTAAAGAATATTTCAAATAAAATAGAATAGATTGTATGTAAATTGCGTCGTTAGGCCTGTTTTTATTGATAGATAAAATATTTGATACACGATAAAAAAACTTGTTTTATTGGAAAAAACATAGATGGATCAAATGTCGAAAGTTGTATATGTCCAAATGACTATTTTTGTCGAAAATAGTCATTTGGTCCTGTTGAGGCTGTTGGAATCTTACTGATATTATTTACCAAAGTGTGGGAGGTGAACTGGTACATACCATTATGATCTGAAGCATGGAAAAGGGGATGTCAAAAAATGAACATATTAAAAAGAACGAGTCAATTATTTCTAATATTGGTGCTGATTGCTGGAAATTTATTAACAGTTTCGCCACCTGTTACGAAAGCCGCTGGGACGGTGGTCGTCAATAACGCAGATTCCTACATGATTGGAAATGGGAAGTTAGTTCTTTATCAGCTTGATGGGCAAAATCCAACAAACGTAAAGGCTAGTGTACAGGTGAAGGGAATTAATTCGACTGTAGTGAACGGTGTTGCTGTGAATGATCAAGAAAACACTGTGTATGCAACTACGACAGCAAGTGGAGAGCCAGTTCTTTATAAAATAAATGCGACCACTGGACAAGCAGAGCGTGTAGGTGTTTTAGGCGGAAGAGCGCCTAATGCCGTTGTTTATAACGGTAAATATATTCATTCGTATGCGGTTGATGGAGAACCCTACCTTGCAACGTACGACTTAGCAACTGGTCAAAAAACGGCCAAGAAAATTGTCGGTTATGACGTTGGTCCTGGCATTGGCGGAGACATTGGCGGAGACCTTGTCGTCGATAAGGATGGCTATCTTTGGTTCGCATCTAATACCAGTGGGTCCATTGCGCAAATGAATCCTGAAACAGCTGAAGTCATTCGAGTGATTCCAATCACAAATGCAGATGGTAAACCGATTGAGGGAGGAGTACGAGGAATTAGCTTTTTGCCAAATGGACAAATGCTATTACAATCAGGAAAAGATGACTCTATTGGTCATTCTACTCTTTTTACACTTGATGCGAAAACATTAAGTACAACATATATGGGCACTGTAGGTGATTCATTATCTTACGACTTAGCTTCAAGGGTGAAGCCTGAATTCGATCCATATCCCCCTAACCTTGAATCAGAAAAATCGGTTGCTTTACAGAAAAAAGCAGAAGGCAACACAGATGAAAAGAATCCAGAAGTAGGCGACACTTTGCTTTATACAATTAGAGCAAAAAATACGGTGCAATACGGCGTTCTTAAGAATCTGACCATATCAGATAATCTTCCGAGTAGTTTAACCTATGTTTCTGGATCTCTTAAGGTAGACGGTACAAGCGTAACTGATGCCAAAGATCAAGACAAAGGTGATTATACAAACGGCACTGTGACAGGTCAAATAGGTGATGTGAAAGACACTGATTGGCACACCGTGACATTTGAAGCGAAAGTAGCAAAAGGTCAAGCTGGCAAGGATATTCAAAATACAGCGAATGTCGAAGGGGATAATACACCACCAGACAAACCAACAACAAATATAGAAATTTATCCTCGTGATCCAAAGCTTGAATCAGAAAAATCAGCGGTCTTACAGAAAAAAGCAGATGGTAATACAGATGAGAAGCATCCAGAAGTAGGCGACACATTGCTGTATACCATTCAAGCCCGTAACGCTGTTGAAGATAGCGTGATTGAAGATCTTGTGATTTCTGATAAGTTACCTCAAGGGTTATCATATGTACCAAATTCACTTCAGGTAGATGGAAATCCAGTCACAGATGTAAAAGATGACGACAACGGTGATATGACAGACGGAACTGTCACTGGAACGTTCGGTGAAGTGAAAGATGTGAAATGGCATACCGTGACGTTTGAAGTCACAGTTGAAAAAGGTCAGGCAGGCAAAGACATTCAAAATACAGCCAATGTCACAACCGGCAATACACCGCCAGACAAGCCGACAACGAATATAGAAATCTATCCTCGTGACCCGAAGCTGACTTCTGAAAAATCAGCCGTCTTGCAGAAAAAAGCAGATGGCAATACAGATGAGAAGCATCCAGAGGTCGGTGATACCCTTCTTTATACGATTAAAACAAAGAATACGATAGAAGACAGTCTCGTTGAAAATTTAGTGATCTCAGACGAACTGCCGGAAGGATTAGCGTATGTGCCGAATTCCCTTGAGGTAGACGGACAAGCGGTCACAGATGAGAAAGATCAAGATAATGGTGATGTCACAAACAGAACCGTCTCAGGACAATTCGGTGACATTAAAGATACAGACTGGCATACAGTGACCTTTGAGGTCACGGTTGAAAAAGGACAATCTGGTAAAGATATTCAAAATACAGCCAGTGTCACAGGTGACAACACACCTCCAGACGATCCGACAACAAAAACAGAAATCTATCCTCGTGATCCTAAGCTCGATTCAGAAAAAACAGCTGTTTTACAGAAAAAAGCAGAAGGTAACAAAGATGAGAAGCATCCAGAAGTGGGAGATACCCTGCTTTATACAATTAAAACAAAGAACACGATAGAAGACAGCCTTGTGGAAAATCTAGTGATCTCAGATCAATTACCAAAAGGGCTGACGTATGTCGCTGGGTCTCTTGAAATTGATGGAGAATCTGTCACAGATGTGAAAGACGACGATAGCGGAGACTACACAGATGGAAAGGTCACAGGTTATTTTGGTAATGTGAAGGACACAGACTGGCATACCGTGACGTTTGAAGTCACAGTTGAAAAGGGACAGGCTGGTCAAGACATTCAAAACACTGCCGAAGTAACAGGTGAAAACACACCACCAGATGATCCAACAACGAAAACAGAAATTTATCCTCGTGAACCAAAACTAGCATCAGAAAAGACAGCGAGCATTCAGAAAAAAGCAGAAGGGAACACAGATGAAAAAACACCACAGGTAGGAGATACCCTTCTTTATACGATCAAAACAAAGAATCTTGAAGAGGACAGCATCGTCGAAAATCTCGTGATTTCAGATCAACTACCAAAAGGTCTTGAATACGTCGAAGGGTCATTAAAAGTAGATGACCAAGCCGTCACAGATGCAAAAGATGACGATAACGGAGATTACACAAAAGGCGCAGTCACCGGACAATTTGGCGATATCAAAGACACGGACTGGCATACTGTGACGTTTGAGGCGAAAGTAGCCAAAGGACAAGCAGGTAAAACCATTCAAAATACAGCAAAAGTAACAGGCGAAAACACGCCGCCAGATGAGCCGACAACCGAAACAAACATTGATCCAAGAGATCCAAAGCTTGAATCAGAAAAAACATCTGAGATCTCTCAAAAAGCAGAAGGCAATACAAATGAAAAACAAGTTCAGGTAGGCGACACCCTTCTTTACACCATCAAAACAAAAAATAGTGTAGAAGACAGTATCATCAAAGATTTAGTCATCGCAGATCAACTGCCAGAAGGTCTTGAATATGTCGAAGGATCATTAAAAGTAGATGACCAAGCCGTCACAGATGCAAAAGATGACGACAACGGAGACTACACAGAAGGCACAGTCACCGGTCAATTTGGTGATATCAAAGACACAGACTGGCATACTGTTACTTTCGAAGCGAAGGTTGCTAAAGGCCAAGCGGATAAAACCATTCAAAACACAGCAAAAGTAACAGGCGAAAACACGCCGCCAGATGAGCCGACAACCGAAACAAACATTGATCCAAGAGATCCAAAGCTTGAATCAGAAAAAACATCTGAGATTGCTCAAAAAGCAGAAGGCAATACAAATGAAAAAGAAGTACAAGTAGGCGACACTCTCCTTTACACCATCAAAACAAAAAATAGTGTAGAAGACAGTATCATCAAAGATCTAGTCATTGCAGATCAACTGCCAAAAGGTCTTGAATATGTCGAAGGGTCATTAAAAGTAGATGGACAAGCTGTCACAGATGCAAAAGATGACGACAACGGAGACTACACAAAAGGCAAAGTGACCGGTCAATTTGGCGATATCAAAGACACAGACTGGCATACGGTTACTTTTGAAGCGAAGGTTGCTAAAGGCCAATCAGGTAAAAGCATTCAAAACACAGCGAAAGTAACAGGCGAAAACACACCACCAGATGAGCCGACAACGGAAACAAACATTGATCCAAGAGATCCAAAGCTTGAATCAGAAAAAACATCTGAGATCTCTCAAAAAGCAAAAGGCAATAAAGATGAAAAACAAGTTCAAGTAGGCGACACCCTTCTTTACACCATCAAAACAAAAAATAGTGTAGAAGACAGTATCATCAAAGATCTAGTCATCGCAGATCAACTGCCAGAAGGTCTTGAATACGTCGAAGGATCATTAAAAGTAGATGACCAAGCCGTCACAGATGCAAAAGATGACGACAACGGAGACTACACAAAAGGCACAGTGACCGGAGAATTTGGTGATATCAATGACACGGACTGGCATACGGTGACTTTTGAAGCGAAGGTCGCGAAAGGATCTGAAGGTAAGACCATTCAAAATATCGCAGTTGTGAAGGGTGATAATGTTGACGAACCAGACAAACCTGAAAACTCAACAACGGTAGTACCGCCGCATGTGCCAGAGGTGCCAGCAAATCCAGAGCAGCCTTCTCATTCAGAACCGGATACACCTGGTCATCATCTTCCGAACACTGCAACAGAGATGTACAATCTTTTACTAGCAGGATTTGCACTTGTACTAATAGGTGCATCCCTTATTGTATGGAAAAGAAGAAAAAGAAACGGATAATCGTCCATGTTTCAAAAAATCATCTCAGCTCTATTGATTACAGCAGGTATTTGTCTTGTGATTGTAGGATATATGAAAATCGTTGATGGACAAAGACAAGTAGATCAATCATTCCAGTCTGCGCAAGCAGCCATCCAGCAAAAGGGGAAAATGGATTCCTCTTTTGTGCCGGAGGCTGGTGAAACCATTGGGCTCTTGCACATTCCAAAGTTAAAAGCTGAGTTACCAATTGTAGAAGGAACAGCGGCGGAGGATTTGGCAAAGGGAGTTGGTCATTATCACGAGAGCTATTTTCCTAACGAACAGGGACAAATCGTTTTATCTGGGCATCGTGATACTGTGTTTAGACGAACAGGAGAACTTGTGAAAGGGGATCAACTTGTCATAGAGCTTTCATACGGTCGGTTTACCTATGAAATTGAGAAAACAAAGATTGTGAAAAAAGATGATCAAAGTATTATTACACTACAACAGGAAAAGGAAGAACTTGTCCTCACCACATGTTATCCTTTTTCTTTCATTGGTCCTGCGCCAAACAGATATATTATATATGGGAAGCGTGTTTAGCCACTGGATCAGCCTGCAGCTCATTCTTTCATTAACCGATTAGAGCGCTTAATCCCTTGATAAACAGGGAATCGTCTATATCATATCTAGAGATGCAGGGGGGGTCAATTTGTTAAATAAAGAAGATGTAAAGTATATAGATAACGTTGGGAGAATTGTCCTGCCGACAGATATAAGAAAGCGGTTGAAAATTCACCCACAAGATTTTATTGAAATTTATCAAGAAGAAAGTCACATTGTGATAAAGCCTTATTGGCGGGATAAACCTTGTATCGTTACAGGGCAAGTCACCTGTTCCAATAAGGCGCTGTCAGGCGGTGTAGTTGTCAGTCCAGAGGGAGCGAGATTGCTCCTTCAAGACTTATTGGCGCTTCGCCTGCAAAAAGAGATATAAAAAAAGGCTGTTCTCATCAAGTGAGAACAGCCTTTTTGATCATACTGGATTTAAAATCCGGTTTAAGAATTGTTTTGTTCGTTCTTCCTTTGGTCGTTTGAAGATTTCTTCAGGAGGACCTTGTTCGACGATGACTCCGCCATCAATAAAAATCACTTCGTCCGCCACTTCTTGGGCAAACTTGATTTCATGTGTGACAACCGCCATCGTCCAGCCTTCTTTCGCTAGATCCTTCATGACCTTTAAGACTTCTCCGACAAGCTCAGGATCAAGCGCAGAGGTTGGTTCATCAAAAAGCATAAGCTCTGGCTGAATGGCAAGTGCACGGGCAATGCCGACACGCTGCTTTTGACCGCCTGACAGCTGGAAGGGATACAAATCTTTTTTATCCTCAAGTCCTACCTTTTGCAGGAGCTGAATCGCTTCTTTTCGCACCGCTTCTTTCGGACGGCGCTGGACTTGGACTGGACCTTCCATCACATTCTCAAGAACAGTGCGATGTGGGAACAGATGATAATCTTGAAACACCATGCCTGACTTCCGGCGAAGCTTGAGCAAATCAGCTTGTTTATTTTTTTTAGAAAAATCAATCGAGAAATCATCGAAGGTAAAGGAGCCGGCATTTGGAATTTCAAGTGCATTTAAACAGCGAAGCATCGTTGTTTTTCCTGAACCTGATGGACCAAGAATCGCCACAACCTGCCCTTTGTTGATCGTAAAATCAATCGACTTTAAAATCTCATTTTCACCAAAGGATTTGTTTAAGCCTTTGACTGTTAGCATGTCGTTCCCTCCTTACCTTGCGACATATCGATCAAGTCGTTTTTCAATTTGGTGTTGAACGAGCGATAGAATGAAGCAGAATACCCAATAAATCAGGGCTGCTTCCATATAAATAAATAAAATTTGATCCAAGTTCGCCGCAGCAATTTCTTGTGATTTACGGAACATCTCTGCCACGAGGATTTGGGAGGCAAGCGATGTATCTTTCACCAAACTAATGAATGAATTAGACAGCGGCGGAATCGATACACGCACTGCCTGCGGTAAAATCACGCGGACGAGCGTTTTGCGATGGGTCATCCCAATCGAATACCCCGCTTCCCATTGTCCTTTTGGAACAGATAGGACGGATGCACGAATAATTTCCGAAGCATACGCACCTACGTTTAAAGAAAAAGCGATGATAGCACTTGGATATGGATCAAGTGTGATATTAAATGTCGGAAAGAAATAGAAGATAATAAACAATTGCACAAAAAGCGGCGTTCCGCGAACAGCCGACACATAGATAGAAAAAATCCATCTGAGCGCTTTGATTTTAGACATTCTAGCAAGAGCTGTCACAAGCGCGATAAAAAGACCAATGATAAAGGCAATGATGGCGAGGGGAATTGTATAATAAATTCCCTGCATCACCATTGGCCAAAAAGATTGCTGAAGAAGATCCCACGGAATGACGACTCCGAGGATATTATTTTGTAACATCTTCACCAAACCATTTCTTAGAAATCTTAGCGAGTGTACCATCTTTCTTCATTTCTTTTAGTGCGCCATTCACTTTGTCAACGACTTCGCCGCTGCCTTTTCTGAAGGCAAAATACGTTTCTTGTGGATCTCCTGTTTCAAATGCAACTTTTAGGTTTTTGTTACCGCTTGTTTTCAAGTAATTCAAGACAGCCAATTTATCATTGAATGTCAAATCAGCACGCCCTTGCTGAATCAATTGAATGGATTGTGCAAGACCTTCAACCCCTTCAATTTTAGCGCCAGCATCTGTAGCTAATTTGTTATAGTTACTTGTTAATGATTGTGCTGCTTTTTTGCCTTTCACATCAGAAAGTTTCTTGATGTCATTGTTATCTGATTTTGTCACAACAATGGCTTGAGATGTTGTGTATTTATCAGAGAAATCATATTGATTTTCACGTCCAGTTTTACCAACTTGGTTCGCTACCACATCAAAACGTTTAGAATTCAGACCAGCAAACATGCTGTCCCATTGTGTTTCTTTGAATTCTGGTTTTAAGTCAAGACGTTTTGCGACTTCTGTGATGACCTCGACATCATAGCCAGTTAATTTATCTGTCTTTTTGTCATGGAAGGTGAAAGGAGCATATGTACCTTCTGTACCGATGGTTAATACGCCTTTATCCTGAATGGACTTCCAAAGGTCACCTGATTCCTTAGACCCAGATTGTTTATTTGCGCTGTCGTTTGCAGCTGATCCACATGCTGTGATCAATGCAACACAAGCGCCTAAAATAATGGCAAAGAACATTTTTTTCATTTTATTCCCCACTTTTCTTGTTGGTATTTACAACATATGATCTTACAGAGAAGCAACCTAAAAGTAAAGCATTTGAAACTAGCTTGAGCGAATCTCACCAACTTTATGCCCTGAACCCAATTCTTTCAAACCTCCATTCTCTACAATGTCTATTTGCTCTTAGTTGTGCGAACATTACTAAAATAAAGACTTTGTAACAGTGACGATAGAAGGAAGCATATTTATTATAAAAGATGTATAATTAGTAGGTTGTTTTGAAAATGGAATAATCACATGGAGACATGTTTTGATAACAGAACATCTTAGAAGAAGGAGGGCATCATTGTGGATGTTGGACAAAATCAGCCCGAACAATTGAAAAGGGCGATGACCTCCCGCCATTTATTTATGATTTCTCTTGGCGGTGTCATTGGGACAGGCTTTTTCCTTGGAACAGGCTATACGATTGGACAAGCAGGGCCAGTTGGAGCTGTTCTTTCCTATATAGTGGGCGGATTGATTATGTATTTAACCATGCTGTGTCTTGGAGAGCTATCAGTCGCGCTTCCTGTGTCGGGGTCTTTTCATACGTATGCGACGAAATTTGTGAGTCCTGCAGCAGGATTTGCTGTTGGCTGGATTTATTGGCTTGGCTGGGCAGCCACCGTGGCGCTGGAATTTTTATCAGCAGGGCAGCTGATGAGACGCTGGCTTCCACAAGTGGATGTGTGGATTTGGTGTCTCATATTTGGGCTGTGTTTGTTCTTATTAAATGCCAGGTCAGCGAAAGCGTTCGGGGAGTCGGAGTTTTTCTTTTCAACCATTAAGATTGTTGCCATCTTACTATTTATTGGCGTAGGCGGAGCGGCGATGTTTGGTTTTATTCAAACGACGAGCGGGGAACCAGCTCCTTACTTTAGTCATTTTGTGAGTGACGGTCTGTTTCCGAATGGCTTGCTGGCCGTTGTCGTCACGATGATCACGGTGAATTTTTCGTTTCAAGGGACGGAGCTGATCGGGATTGCGGCAGGAGAAAGTGAAAATCCTGAGAAAACCGTTCCCCGTTCGATCCATCAGACCGTATGGCGCACCCTTGTCTTTTTCGTTTTATCTATTTTTGTCTTAGCGGGTATGGTGCCTTGGAAAGAAGCGAGTGTGCTGCAAAGCCCATTTGTCACTGTGTTTGAGAGAACGGGCATTCCTTATGCGGCAGATATCATGAACTTTGTCATTATCATTGCTTTATTATCTGTGGCGAACTCTGGCCTATATGCCTCTACGAGAATGCTGTACTCTTTGTCGAAGGAAGGAATGGCAGGGAAGGCGTTTAGACGAGTCAATCAGCGGGGCATCCCGATGAATGCCTTACTGCTCACTTTCCTGTTTACAGGTATTTCGTTATTATCAGGATTCTTTGCAGAGAAAACCGTTTTTGCTTGGATCGTGTCAATTGCGGGCATGAGTGCCCAAACCGGCTGGATTACGATTACATTATCACAGCTGCTTTTCCGCAGAAGATATTTGAAAGCAGGCGGAAAGCTGGAAAACCTAAAATTTAAAACCCCTCTTTATCCGGTACTGCCGATCATTGCGATCACGCTGAACTCGATTGTGCTAATCAGTCTTGCCTTTGATGCCGAGCAGCGGATTGGGCTGTATGTCGGCGTACCGCTCATGATCATTGGATATGTTGTCTATCACCGCTATGTGAAAAAGCATCAGGTGAAAAGTGAACCGCTCCAGTTGCAAATCCACGGAGATGATGAGATTCGGTTTTAATTCAAAAAAAGAAGCCTTCCCATTTGGGAGGCTTCTTTTTCAATTTAATGCACGCCTTTCATCGCTTTCTTAATCACCGGTGTAAGCAGAAGCATAACGCCACATAAAACGATAGCGAGCATGCCGATGATCCCGAAATAGACGGTTTCTGGCACTTTATCAAACAGCTTGACCACTTGCGCATTGATGGCCTGTGCCATTGCATTGGAAAGGAACCAAAGGCTCATCGTTTGCGCTGAGAAGGCAGCAGGTGCCAGTTTTGTTGTCGCTGACAGCCCAACTGGTGATAAGCAAAGCTCTCCGATGACGACAAGGAAGAAGCTTAAAACGAGCCATAGTGGGCTTACAAGTGTATGTGGTCCAGACATGTAAGCAGGAATGATCATGATGATAAAGGATAATCCTGCGAACAGAAGACCAAGTGAAAATTTAATCGGGGTAGACGGCTGTTTCTTACCGAGTCTGACCCATAACCAAGCAAATACTGGTGACAGGAGCACAATAAAGATCGGGTTCAATGATTGGAACCAAGAAGAGGCTAATGTCATGCCAAGGAAATTCAAGTTTGTTCGCTGATCTGCATATGTGGCTAAAATATTTGAGCCTTGTTCTTGAATGGCCCAGAACATCACCGCAGCTAGGAACAATGGAATATAAGCGAGGACCCTCGACTGCTCCACTGCACTCGTTTTTTTACTAAAATACATCACAATAAAATAAACAATTGGAATCAGCACACCAAGGACACTGACAAACCAAGTGAATAGATTAATCGTGAGCGCTCCTGTTTGAATGCCGATGACAGCAAAAACAGCAAGTACAATCACGATCAATGTACCGAAAATTTTGAAGTTCTTGCGTTCAGCAGCTGATAGTGGATTTGTGACATAAGTGCCGGCAAGTCCAAGATTCGGCTTTTTCGTGATGACAAACGTAATCAGTCCAACAAGCATACCAACGGCAGCGAGTGAGAAACCAAGGTGGAAATTCACTTTTTGACCGAGTGTTCCGACAATTAATGGGGCGATAAAACCACCCATGTTGATCCCCATATAGAAAATACTGAATCCAGAATCCCTGCGAGGGTCTGTTTTTGTATACAGGTCACCGACTATGTTTGACACGTTCGGCTTTAGGAGGCCTGTCCCAATAATAATCAGCCCCATACTAATAAAGAGCGCTGTTGCTCCGCTAGGTAGTGCCAAAATGACATGACCAAGCATAATGAATACCCCGCCATAAAAGACTGTACTGGACGAACCAAATACCCGGTCGGCGAGCCATCCGCCAATAATGCCTGACATATAGACAAGGGCACCGTAGACAGACATGATCGAATTAGCGGTTGTTTGGTCGAAACCGAGACCGCCTTTTGTCACCTCTGTGTACATATAATAAATAAGCAGTGCACGCATGCCATAATAAGAAAAACGCTCCCAAAATTCAGTGAAAAACAGTGTGTAAAGTCCTTTAGGATGTCCAAAAAACCCTTTTTGAGGAACACTTTTAACAATTTTATCGTGGTCAATTGTAGACATGGCATAGATCCTTTCTTAAAAAAAGAGATATGAGAAAAATGATATTCTTGTATAGTTCTTGTGTCAATATAAAACTATTCTAAAACAGGAAAATGTTAGTTCAATAGGCGTAAAGACTCAAAAAGATGAAAAATTCGCTCAAGTGAAAATCATCGGAAAGTTATTCCAGAAGAATTTATATAAAATTTGAAATATCGTACAAGCAAACCTTTCCCACATGCATAGGATGACAAGAGGACATGTGTAAAAAGGAGGGGTTTTCATTGGGGGATGTAAATGAATCTGATCTGAAGAAACCCATTGTCAATGTATTAGACTTTGGCGTGATTGCTGACGGGAAAACGGACTGTACAGCGAAACTGAACGAATGCCTGGAATGGACAAAAGCACAGGGCTACTCCCACGTCTGGCTGCCGAGTGGAACGTATCTAATAGATGCGGTGTACAGGGGGGATCAATTTTTTCCTTTTCGTCATGCCGGCATTCGAGTGCCAAGTCATATTTGTATTGAGATGGCATCAGATGCCGTTATCAAAGTGAAACCAAATGATTCGTGGGGATATGCAGCCTTTTATATAGGAGAGGTAGAGCATGTGACCATTCGGGGCGGGCGGATTGAAGGCGACCGTGATGAGCATGTGTACAAGGCACTCCCGCCAGAAAGAAAAACACATGAATGGGGCTTCGGGGTGTGTATTGAAGGTGCTTCCCATGTGAATATCGATCGTGTTCAAATCAACAATTGTACGGGAGACGGTATCATTGTCAGTCCGCACGGTTTATTGACCCATATCGAATCGTACTCGCCTGCTTCGTCAATTCATATTTCTGGCTGCACCATCACTGACTCAAGGCGAAACAATATTTCTATTACAGGCTGTGATGGTGTCATTGTGGAAGACTGTTTGCTTGAAAGGGCAGGGGTAAACGGGGTCGAGCCAAAAATGGGCATTGATATTGAAGGATACGGAGAAAATGCGACCAACTTGGAGGAACCGCTGAATATTCAAATTCGAAACAACATAGTCAGAGGCGGCGCAGCCAGCTCTATCTATAATTTCAACGGCTATGGTGTGATCATTGAAGGCAATCAAACGGACAGCAGTATCTCCTATGGCTTCGCCACTGAAATGATCATTGCGAATAATTTGATTCGTGCAGTGAGAGGGGGCGTGACAAAAGCAGGGATTACGAGCTTAGGTGTGCCGCTTGATCAATCGGAAAACAATGTGATCATTATTGGCAATATGATTGAAGGGTTTGAAAAGGGTATTGATGTGAGGGGAGACAGCGTGCACATCACAGGTAATAAAATCAGTCTTTTTGAAGATGCGGCTGTGTCTGTCTATATGGCCAATCGTATTTTAATAGAAGGAAACCATATTGAGTCAGGGACAAACACACGGCTTAGAAGTACATCGCTGCGTATTTATCAATCAGACAGCATTGTCTTTTCAAACAATACCGTCTACTCTGTCATCGATGCGGCGATGGTCAGAGGAACGAATATCTTAATTCAGCATAATCAATTCAAGGAATTCAGCCGAGGGATATGGGTGCAGGAGGGAGAAGCGGGGATCAACGGCAATCACTTTATTCAAGAAGGACATTCACAGCTCGCATCTTCGTATACAATCAGCGTGACAGGAAATGCAAAGGCTTTCATATGGCAGAATCGTTTTAAGCACTATCAAAACTATGCCGTCTACAGCAATACGACCGCTCCTTTAGAGATTAAAGACAATTCCTTTGAAGAAACGTCCTTATATGTGGTGATGTATATTAAAAATGGCTCACCCCAAATTGGTGATAACCGCTTTTATTTAAATCGTTCAATCGGACAGCCGACAGCCGTTTTTCTTGATGAGGTTGTCTCAGCACGTGTGCTGCGGAATAACATCATTAATCTCTCTCCTCAAAAAGCGATTGCCGTCCGCACCATATCTTCCACTCATTCGGTGATTGCCCATAACGTACTAGAGCGCAGTCAATTGATGACGCACTCCACGGACCGGCTCATCGGAAATATTGAAATTGATCCACCGTAACCGCCTGTAAATCCCTTTTTTTGGAGGTTCAGAAGGCGGTTGACAATCATGTAAAAAGGGCATATAGTAATAATTATTTTTCATTTTTCACAACATTTGCCCTTTTTTTATGGATAAAACCGATTAATTCAATCAGAAAAATGTATCTTGTAAAATAATAACTTGATACAAGGAAGATATAGAAAGGATGAAGAACAAGTGTCACAGTCGAAACGGAAGCTCAAGCTAGGCGTATTCATCGCGGGAACTGGACATCATGTCGCCTCTTGGAGACATCCGAAAGCAGTACCAGACGCAGCCATGAATCTTGATTACTTTAAACAATTAGCGAAAAAGGCCGAGGAAGGGAAGCTGGATTTGCTCTTTTTAGCCGACAGCTTATCAATTAATCATACATCTCATCCAAATGTATTAACGAGATTTGAACCGCTCACCCTGCTTTCTTCGATTGCAGAGTCTACCTCAACAATTGGTTTAGCAGCAACAGCATCAACTACATACAGTGAGCCATTCCATATTGCGAGACAGTTTGCCTCACTTGATCATTTATCAGGCGGACGAGCAGCATGGAATGTGGTCACATCTTCTATTGAAGAAACAGCGAAAAATTTTAGCGGAGAAGAGCATTTAGCACACCACAAACGATACGAACGAGCTGAAGAATTCGTCGATGTCGTCAAAGGTCTGTGGGATTCTTGGGAAGAGGACGCACTTGTAAGAAACCAAGAAACGGGAGAATTCTTTGAGCCTAGTAAGCTTCATGAGCTGCAGCACAAAGGTGAATTCTTCTCCGTTCGGGGTCCGCTTAATGTATCACGCACCCCTCAAGGACAGCCAGTGATCATTCAAGCAGGGTCTTCTGAAGATGGTCAAAAGCTTGCGGCTAAAACGGCTGAGCTTATTTTTACGGCACAAAACGATCTCGACAAAGCGAAGGAATTTTACCAAAGCTTGAAGGGAAAAGTAGAGGCTGCTGGACGAGCTAGAGAGGATGTCAGCATCATGCCGGGCATCTTCCCAATCATTGCCGATACTGTCGAAGAAGCAAAAGCGAAGTATCAAGAATTACAAGAGCTGATTGTTCCAGAGATCGGCCTTAGCATTTTACAAAACTACTTAGGGGGTATTGATCTTTCGCAGTATCCACTAGACGGACCGCTTCCAGAGATTGATCCAAGCGCGTCAAATGCTGTGAAAAGCCGCTTTGACCTTGTGATGAATATGGCGAGAAAGGACAACCTGACCATTCGCCAGCTCTACCAATCTGTTGCAGGGTCCCGTGGGCACCATATCTTCATTGGAACACCAGAGCAGCTAGCAGATGTGATGGAGACATGGCTCGTTGAGGAAGCAGCCGACGGTTTTAACGTGATGCCGCCATTATTGCCAGAAGGACTTGATGCCTTCGTAGACTGCGTCGTTCCGATCCTTCAGGAAAGAGGCCTGTTCAAAACAGAATACACAGGACAAACTTTACGAGAAAATCTCGGATTAAAACAGCCAAAAAATCGCTACACGACATAAAGGTGAGGTGACTAACGTTGGGATATACGTTTCGTCTGGCAACTGAGGATGATATAGAAGCGCTGCTTGAACTGACAACAAGAGCCTATGAACCGATTCGTGAGCTCGGCATCCAGTTCCAAGCAGCACATGCAGATATCGCCCTCGTTCAGAAAAATGTACAAAAGAACCTTTGCTATGTAATGGAAGAAAACGGAGAGCTTCTCTCCACCTTATCACTCCGTATGCCTTGGGGAGAACAGCCAGGACCATTCGGCGTTCCGCATATTTGGTGGTTTGCTTCAGAACCAGCGGCAAAAAAAGGCACAGGCTCAGCCTTGCTTGAGTGGGTTGAAACGGAAGTGCTAAGGGACACACTAAAGGTACCGTTTGTCTCTCTTGGGACAGCTGATAAGCATCCGTGGCTCATGGACATGTATGAGCGTAAAGGCTATGTCAGAGCAGGTGAAAAGGATCTAGGCAAAGGCCATATCACCATTTATTTTAAAAAACAATTACGATCAGATATTACACAACCATAAGAGGAAAGAAGGGTGTACGAACATGAAAAACAAAAAGTGGCTAGTTGTTTTATTTGCGGCAATGCTTGCGGTGTTAGCGGCATGCGGCGGGGGTAATCAGAGTGAAGGCAAAGATGAGAAAGTGCTTAAAGTGGGTGCTACAGGCCAAAGCTATCCATTTGCTTATAAAGAAAACGGCAAACTAGTAGGATTTGATGTCGAAGTCACAGAAGCCATTGCGAAAAAGCTAGGCTACAAACTAGACTGGCAGCTGAGTGAATTCAGCGGACTGATGGGCCAGCTGACATCTGGTAAGCTGGATACCGTATCAAACCAAGTTGCGATTACAGATGAGCGTAAACAAACGTTCAACTTTACAGATACGTATGCATACGCAGGAACACAAATCATTGTCAAGAAGGACAACAAGGACATTAAAGGACTTGACGACTTAAAAGGAAAAACGGTGGCGGCTGTTCTTGGCTCAAACCATGCCAAAAACCTAGAGAGCAAAGACCCAGACAAGAAAATCAACATCAAAACATATGAAACACAAGACGGTGTCTTAAATGAAGTCGCAAATGGCCGTGTAGATGCTTACGTCAACGGACGCAGTGTCTTGTTAGCTCAAATTGAAAAAACAGGACTTCCACTCAAAATCGTCGGCAACCCAATCGTATATGAAGAAGTCGGCTACCCATTTGCCAAAGATGAAAAGCACGACAAGCTAAGAGAAGAATTCAATAAAGCGATCAAAGAATTAAGAGAAGACGGAACACTGAAGAAATTGTCTGAGAAATATTTCAAAGACGATGTCACAGTTCCAATTAAAAAATAACAACAGCGGCGGTGAAAAGCAGACATGAATCACATTGATTGGCAGTATATGGTGACGGTTTTTCCAACCTTGATTCAATACTTGCCGATAACGATCTTCATGGCGATTGTCTCCATGGTATTTGCCATTATCATTGGTGTGGTATTCGCGCTTATAACGAAAAACCGGATACCTGTCTTATACCAATTTGCCAAGCTGTATATTTCTTTTTTCAGAGCGGTTCCAACTTTGGTTCAGCTCTTTCTCATTTATTTTGGTCTTCCGCAGCTATTCCCTGCGATGACCTCAATGGATGCCTTAACAGCGGTCATTATCGGTTTAAGTATTAAAAACTCAGCGTACTTAGCAGAAATTTTTAGAGCGGCTCTTAATTCAGTGGATGAAGGGCAGCTTGAGGCCTGTTTATCTGTCGGCATGACAAGATGGCAGTCTTACGTCAGAATTATTTTCCCACAGGCCGTCAGAAATGCCATTCCAGCGACGGGGAATACCTTTATTGGACTTTTAAAAGAAACATCGCTTGCCTTTACCATTGGGGTGGCAGAAATGTTTGCGCAAGGGAAAATGATTGCATCGGCCAACTATAAGTACTTTGAAACGTATTTAGCGGTTGGCATTGTGTATTGGGTGCTCACCATCATTTATAGTTTCCTACAAGACCTATTTGAACGAAAAATCAGCAAACCTTACCGGAATTAAGGAGGTGTGGACATGATCAAGCTCACCAATTTGAAAAAATCATTCGGCGACCTTGTCGTCTTAGACGGAATTAATCTTGACGTGCAAAAAGGGCAGGTTGTGGCCATTATCGGACCTTCTGGCTCCGGTAAATCAACATTGCTGCGCTGTCTAAATCTATTAGAAACGCCAGATGAAGGTACGATTGAAATTGGCGATGCGAAGCTGAATGCGTCTAAATATACACGTAAAGAAGCCCATCACCTGCGTCAGCAAACGGCCATGGTGTTTCAAAACTATAATTTATTCAAAAACAAAACAGCCCTGCAAAACATTACAGAGTCACTGCTTGTGACGAAAAAAATGACAAAACAGCAGGCAAATGAAATCGGTATGAAGCTATTGAAACAAGTAGGGCTAGAACAAAAAGCTGACAGCTACCCGGTCACACTATCCGGCGGCCAGCAGCAGCGAATCGGGATTGCCCGAGCCTTAGCGGTTGATCCACATGCGATTCTGCTAGATGAACCAACGTCAGCACTCGATCCAGAACTTGTCTCAGGTGTGCTTCAAGTCATTAAATCCATTGCCATTCAAGAAACAACGATGATCATCGTGACACATGAAATGGCGTTTGCAAGAGAAGTAGCAGATCATGTGATTTTTATGGCAGATGGTCATATCATTGAGCAGGGAACGCCAACCGAACTATTTGACGAAACGCAGAATGAACGAACAAAACGATTTATCCAAAAAGAAGCAGCGGCTGAAGAAGCATAAGCTGCTTTTTACTCTTTAGAGGGGTGAGTATCAGTGAAATCATTAGGAAATGAATCTTTAAACAAACGTTTAATTAACATACGCCGAGCGCTTCATGAGCATCCAGAGCTAGCATTTGAAGAGTATGAAACGACAAAAAAACTACGAGGCTGGTTACAAGTGGAAGGGATCACAGTGCTCGATTTTCCAGATCTTCAAACAGGAGTCGTTTGTGAAATCAAAGGAGAACAAGAGGGACCAACGATTGCTCTGAGAGCCGATATTGACGCACTTCCGATTGAAGAAGCATCTGGCGAACCATTTTCTTCAAAGATACAAGGGAAAATGCACGCATGCGGCCATGATTTCCATACCGCTTCGATTTTTGGTGCGGCCGTCCTATTAAACGAACGGAAACATGAGCTCAAGGGAACAGTACGCATTTTGTTCCAGCCGGCTGAGGAAGTGGCGCAAGGAGCGAAACACGTCATAGAGGCGGGCGTCTTAAATGGAGTGGATGCGATATTTGGTATGCACAATAAACCTAACCTGCCAGTTGGCACCATCGGGATAAGAGAAAAAGCGTTAATGGCGAGTGTCGATCGGTTTGAAATCGACATTCAAGGAACGGGTGGTCATGCTGGAATTCCAAATCACACAATTGATCCGATTGCCATCAGCGGTCAGATCACAAGCGCCCTACAGCAAATTGTCAGCCGCCGCATTAGTTCTTTGCATCATGCGGTTGTCAGCATCACACGTATTCAAGGCGGCACATCATGGAATGTGATACCTGATCGCGTCGAGATGGAAGGGACCGTTCGGACGTTTGAGCCTGAAGTGAGAGCGATGATTCCAGAACTCATGAAACAGATCGTGAGCGGTATCGCAGAAGGATTTGGCGCAAAGGCAGAAGTGAAATGGCATCCGTATTTGCCTTCTGTGATGAATGACGAGCGTTTGACAAAGGTTGTGGAAGAAACGGCAGGAGCGCTTGATCTCGCAGTAGTAGAGGCAGAGCAGTCACCAGGCGGAGAAGACTTTGCCCTTTACCAAGAGCACATTCCAGGCTTTTTCGTCTGGATGGGGACGAGCGGTACCGAGGAATGGCATCACCCTGCCTTTACGTTAAATGAAGACGCACTCCCTGTTGCCGCTGCCTTCTTTGCCGAGCTTGCGGTTCGGGCATTGGAGTCAAGATCATGGAACTAACGAAACAGCTCGCAGAGGCAGTGCTCTCTGCTGATCCGCTGCAAGATCAACAGGCCGTTCAAATGGCTCGAAACGGTCTGTTAGACGCTGCGGCAGCAGCGCTTGCTGCAAAAGAGGATGAAGGGATTCAGAAGCTCATGGCGTTGGTGGAACAAGAAGGCGGTGCTGCTCAAATTCCCGTCATTGGACAAGGGAAGAAGGTCAGCCGTCAATCCGCAGCCATGCTAAATGGCTACCTGATTCACGCCCTTGATTATGATGATGTGCATTCTGATGTGAGAGGACACCCAAGTGCGGTCATCATCCCGGCCTTGCTTTCCCAGCTGACCAACGGGGAGGCGTACGGTGATCGATTTCTAGCAGCCTACATTACTGGCGTCGAAGTGATGGCAAGGCTAGGTGAATCCATCGGCAAGTCGCATTATGAGCGGGGCTGGCATAATACCGGAACTCTCGGAGCCATTGCAGCAGTCTGTGCGATTGGTTATTTGAAACAAGTTTCACAGAAAGAGCTGGCGAAAGCGATCGGCTTTGCAGGTGCGCAATCAGCTGGAATGCGAAAGCAGTTTGGGACTGATATGAAACCATTACAAGCTGGCCTCGCCGCTAAAACAGCCGTATGGTCCATGGATTTAGCTTGTTCAGGTTTTGGCGGGAGTGAATCGCTTCTGGATGGAGAGCTGGGCTTCTTTTCTCTCTATGGGGATCAGAAACTAGCGGAAAGACGTTTGCTAGAAGACTATGGCACTGCGTGGCGTATCGTGTCGCCAGGTCTATGGTTTAAAGTGTATCCGTTCTGTTCAGCGGCGCATCATGCAGCTGATGCGATCGAGTCATTGGTACAAGAACACTCTTCCTTACAGGGGAAGATCGAACAGGTCGACGTCATGTTTCCGCCTGGCGGAGATGCCGCACTCACGGAGCGGACACCTTTGACGGGAGAAGAGGGACGATTTAGTGTCGAGTATGTCATCGCACTAGCGGTGTTTGGACAACCTTTATCACTGGATGCTTTTACGAAAAAAGCCATTTCACCAGAGCTGCGGACATGGATGAAGCGGGTAAATAGAGTATATGATCAAATGATAGAACCCCATCCAGACGCAGTGCCAAAAGGACGATTTACGATTGTAAAGCTCACCTTATCTGACGGAACCACCATCAGCAAACGAGTCGATATCCCTCGGGGAGCACCAGGCTGTGCGTTATCGACAGAAGACATCATACAAAAGTTAAGCAGCGTCACCAGCACATCACAGGCAAAGCAGCTTTTACAGGCGGTTGAAGAGGGGAATGACGCTGCTTATCTGAAATTGCTCGTGTGATATGAAAAAAGCTCATCTTTGGAGATGAGCTTTTTAAATGTCCTTATTCTTATAAGAGTGAATACACTCTATGACGTCAAAGAAGATATTCTCTTCGTCAGGTGAACAATTGATCTACAACAATCACATTTAAAAACGACCCTATTCTATGACAGAGGCAAAACGAGTTTTATCTTTTAGGTGTATTTTTAAAGGTATCAAATCGCAAATCGACGAATTTAGTAGTACGTTTAAAGATTTAAATCATTTAAATGAAGGGAGTATGAAATGTTAACGATTCGTCGTATCTATCAAAAAAATTATCCTAAAGGAAAACAAGTATATTATCAATATACATCTGAAAAATACTATGAAATTCATATGGAAACCAGTCACAATGGTTGGAACATCTCCCTTACAGAAGAAGTATTTGAAGCTCCAGTTAAAAAAAATCTAAAAGAGGAGATTTTCGATCCATATAAAGAGGGTTCAGAGGTTTACGTGTCAGAGATGAATGGTGAAGAAACTGGAATTATAGTCATTCAACACATGAAATGGAATAATACATTACTCATTCATGATTTATATGTGGATAAACAATTTAAAAGAAAAGGTATTGGCAGCACTTTCATTAAAATGGCAAAAAAACGCGCTCGTGAATTGAGAGTTAGAATGATTGTATTAGAAACCCAATCATCCAATTTTCCAGCTATCCAGTTTTATTTGAAAAATGGCTTTCAACTGATTGGATTAAATGTCAACTCTTATTCAAATGAAGATATAAAGAAAAAGGAAATTCGCATCGAAATGGGGTGCCTTATAGAAAATCACAATTAGCTTCGTTAGGGCACACCGCCCTCGATATGCATGTCCAGTTCCAAACGGTTTTTTATATAGACCATTTATAACGATCAGGAAGCGTGTCATTTCATTCTTTTACTACATGGGAGACTTCTCCCTCTGAAAGAACGTAAATGACACTGTCCTCATCTTAGACTATCCTCTATAATTCCTTCATTTTTCCATTCTACGATATTAAAAAAGAACAATGTGATTCTCCAAAATGTCAACTCCATCAAAAAGTATGAATAAAAGATGACCAAAGCATGATAAGTTCATGAAATCGTATCAATCCAATTGAGATTTGAGAAGGAACATGTAAAATAAAGCTACATAAAGAAAAACAAAGGCAACAGCGGAGGCTGATGATGAAAATATTAATGATTGAAGATAACCAGAGTGTTTGTACAATGACGGATATGTTTTTTCAACGAGAAGGATTTCAAGCGGAATTTGTCCATGATGGATTAGAAGGATTGAATCGATTTAAGCAAGAGGAGGATTGGGATCTGCTCATCTTAGATGTCATGCTTCCTTCAATGGATGGTCTGACCATTTGTCAAAAAGTACGCCAGATTAGTGATGTTCCGATTATTATGCTGACAGCAAAGGAAACGGAATCTGATCAGGTGCTGGGCTTCGATCTTGGGGCAGATGATTATGTGACAAAACCCTTTAGTCCGCTCACCTTAATGGCAAGAATCAAAGCAGTGAAACGACGTTTTGCTCAAACAACATCTACTCAAGAAGGAGCGAAAGAGGATGAACGGCTAGAGACCGAACATTTTCAGTTAGATAAAAAAACGAGAGAAGTGTTTCTAGAGGGGAAACGGATCGAAAATTTAACGCCAAAGGAATACGATCTGCTGTGCTTTTTTATACAGCATCCTCGGCAAGTATTTTCACGAGAACAATTGCTTGAGCAAATTTGGGGATACCAATTTTATGGTGATGAACGAACAGTTGATGTTCATATTAAACGATTGCGCCAAAAAATCGGAGACGGACCTAAGCCCTTTCTGTATACGGTATGGGGCGTAGGGTATAAGTTCGATGAAGATTAAATATTTTTACCAGTTGCTGATTAGTCACCTTGGGTTATTGCTCATCGCCATCATTATTATCAGCACCCTCATGTCTCATTTTGTAAAAGATATTGCCTATCAAAATAGGGTAGACGAAATGAGTTCGTATGGGAATGAAATTTTGGAGAATTTTAAACAACTGTCGAAAGCCGAGATGAACTTCCGTTTGCGTCCATTTGAAGACATTCTTTCGACAAGACAAATCCGTTTTTTCGTCTTTGATGAAAAAGGGACTGTGCTGTCTCAGCAGCAAGAGATGCCACCGCATGAAGCGTTACTCACAAAAGATTTGTGGGCCAAGCTTGCAAAAGGAGAAGAAATCATTGTCAAGCGAAGTGATTCGCGCCGGCTTGATCAAGAAGCATCACTTGTGGCACTTCCTGTCATGGAAGACGGAAAGCTGAAGGGCGGGGTGGTGCTCATAGCTCCTATTCAAGGAGCAGAAGAGCTGATTGCTCAAATGAACCGGTATTTATATATCATCGTGTTTGTGGCATTGACGATTACCTTTATTCTCAGCCTGTTTCTGTCGAAGTTCCATGTGAATCGTATCAAAAAACTGAGAGAGGCAACTGAGAAAATTGCGCATGGTGACTACAACATTCATCTTGAAAACAAACACCTTGATGAAATTGGCACACTAGGTGAGGATTTTAATATGATGGCCAATCGTCTTCAACGGTCAAGAGAGGAAATTGACCGGCTTGAAAAACGGAGACGCCAATTCATTGCGGATGTGTCTCACGAATTGAAAACACCGCTGACGACCATTCGAGGATTGGTCGAATGGCTGAATACTGCGGATGTGCCGGCAGAAGAGAAAGAGAAATGCTATGCGCTCATCACTGATGAGACAAAACGAATGCTGCGTCTCGTCAATGAAAATATGGATTATGAGAAAATCAGGTCGAATCAAATCACCCTTCAAAAATTTCACTATCCACTCATTGATACGTTTGAAGTGATTAAGGAGCAGCTGAGCCGAATGGCTGAAGAGAAAAACAATCAGCTCATGGTAGAGGTTCACCCTGAACAAAAGGTATACGCAGATTATGACCGGCTCATTCAAATCCTCGTCAACATCACAAAGAACGCCATTCAATTTACAGAAGGCGGCCGTATTTCTTTGAGAGGGAAAGAAGAGAATGGGGAAACGATCATTGAAGTAGAAGACACGGGAATCGGCATTGCACCCGAAGAAGTCAAACACATTTGGGAACGTTTTTATAAAGCGGATATTTCGAGAACGAATACACCATATGGAGAATACGGACTTGGCCTGTCGATTGTCAAGCAGCTTGTGGACTTGCACGAAGGACATATCGATTTAAAAAGCGAAAAACATAAGGGAACAACATTTATCATTCGTTTACCGCTACCACAGGAAAAGGGCTAAACTCGGTTTAGCCTCAGCGTGTAGACAAACCCTCGCATTCGGTGTCAGTCCTGCGTGCCGGTGCTCACGAATGTGAAATTCGCTCCGCGCCGGTACTCGTCTTTCCTAGACTGCAAAGGTTTTCTATCACGCTGAAAAGAAGAAAAAGGGCTAAACTCGGTTTAGTCCTTTTTGGTGTATCATCACTTATTCTGTTTTGGAGAACGTTAAGCCGATATGAGCAAGTGCCTGCGGTAAATCCTTACGAATGGTGATGTCTTTAAATGAAATATTCGATTGAATCGCACTCAGCGCAAGGTCTTGCTTTATTCCTGTTAAAACAGCTGAAATGCCTAACAGTCTTAACGTTTGCGCATAGCTGACCAAGTATTGAATGCTTTGTTCATTGAGTCGTTTTGTCCCTGAAACATCAATGACCAAATGAGAGAGCGACAGCCTGTAGCTTTCCTGTAAAATGGTTTCTAAAATATGCTGCGCACGTGTCTCTTCGATATCACCAAGAAGAGGGAGCACGGCGACACCGTCAACAACAGGTACGATCGGTACAGATAATTGCTGAATCTGCCGGTTGGCCTGGTCGAGTTCTAAGACGTAACTCAACAAAGATGCCATCGTTTCAAACATATGAACATGCTCTTCTGTAAATTGCTGCGGCCTTAGATCAAGTCCACAAATTGTTCCATAGTTCGTACCATCAGTAAAATTGATGGGAACCCCAATAAATGAGCCGCCTTGCAGCTGTTTCGTGACGTCTAAGTTTTTTGAACGCTCGTCCAAGCGGATATCAGGGATCAACAGCGTATCGCGATGATCGACCGCCAGCTTGCAAAATGTCTTCTCGTAAGGATTTTCTTCCCCTTCTTCAAGAAGCTGCTCGTCATGATTTAGCACCTTCACAATCTGATTGGTGTTTTGATCATTTTTAGCAATAAACAGTGTATTCATATGAATGAATTGACTCATCATGTTTAAAATACTTGTAGAAGCATCATGAAAATTGCGAAACTGTTTTAATAGTTGTTGACGAGGCATGGATTAGGACTCCTTGTAGCTCCGATCAATGGCCGGAACAATAGTTGATTTGTCTCTATCATACAAAATCAAACGAGAAATAGATATACTTTAATGCGCAAATCGTGTGAGATCAAAAAGACTGCCGATCCGGAGATCTGACAGTCTGCTGATTAAATGGAGACAGGCACCGTGGACATAGAGAAAAATTCCTCATATAAGGCTTGAACGGCTTCTTTTTCTTGAGCCGCTTTGACGCCAAACATCATGCTCACCTCTGAAGAGCCTTGGTTGATCATTTCAATATTCACTTTGGCTTTTGACAGCGCTTTTGCCGCTCTTGCTGTTGTACCAACATTATGACGCATCGCTTCTCCTACGACCATAATAAGCGAGAGGTTCCGCTCTAAAACCACCTCATCTGCATCAAGCACAAGCTTTAATCGGTCTAAAAGCTCTTGTTCAATCTGTTGCTCCTCCAGCTGATCCTGCCTTAAAATAATGGTCATATCATCAATGCCAGAAGGCACGTGTTCATACGTAAGTCCATATTCCTCTAACGTTTGCAACACCTTACGTCCAAAGCCCACTTCTCGGTTCATCAAATACTTAGAGATATAAATACTGCAAAATCCATTGTCTGACGCGATTCCCACAACAGGGCCATTCGTATGATCCCGTTGATTTACAATTTTTGTGCCTTTGGCCGTTGGATTATTGGTGTTCTTAATCTGAACAGGAATGCCTGCCCGAAAGGCTGGAATAAGTGCCTCATCATGAAATACAGAAAAACCCGCATAGGACAATTCACGCATTTCACGATACGTCAGCTCTGTGATTTCTTTTGGTTCATGAACGATCGTTGGATTGACGGCGTAGACTGCATCCACATCCGTAAAGTTTTCATACACATCTGCCTTCAGTCCATTTGCCAAAATGGAACCGGTAATGTCTGATCCACTACGGGAAAAAGTGACGATATCACCCGCTAGACTAAAACCGAAAAAGCCAGGGAACACAATAATGCCAGAGCGTTCTCTTAATTTGTACAAATGATCATACGATTCTGGAAGGACTTGCGCTTGACCAGGCTCGTCGCTGACAAATAGACCGGCTTCTTTTGGATTCACATAGTGCGCTTCGACGCCTTGATGCTGAAAGTAGGCTGCAATCAGCTTTGCATTATTATCTTCACCGCTTGCTTTAATCGCATCAAGATACCGCTCAGGATGAGAAGAATCAGCCTGTAATAACGTGTTTACATCTTGCCGGATGGTGTCAATAATGTCTTGACCTAATCCCAGCTCATCCGCAATCGAGGCATATCGCTCGATGACAGCTTCTTGTAAATCGTGTGCTTCACCTAAACGTAAATATTGTTCACCGCAGCTAATTAATAGATCGGTGACCTTCGTATCCGTTGAATGCCGTTTTCCTGGTGCGGAAACAACGACTGCTTTTCGAGCTGGATCTGCTGTGACAATGTCAAATACCTTTTGCAGCTGCTTGCCAGAAGCAAGAGAACTGCCACCAAATTTAACGACCTTCAATGCATACATCTCCTATAGTAAAAATTTTCTCACAAATTGAATAGTTTCTATTATCAACTCTTTTCTTCAAATTATCAAGGTTTTTCTTCTCCGAATGAACAAATGTATTTTTGGGGAGGACGTTATGTGTGAATAGATGAAAAAAGAGCCGGCGATATGCCGAGCTCTTTGTCTTTATGAAGAAGAGGACGAAGAAGATAGCTCCTGCTTCATCACTTTGTTTTCACGTTTTTCTTTTAAGAAGAATGAAAGGACGAGTCCAATGACCGCAATAGCACCAGACACGATAAATGACGTATTCATGCCATGAACGGCTGATTTCATTGGATCGGATAATGCTGCATTGGCAGCAGAGCTGCTCATAATGGAGACAAGCACAGCCGTCCCGATAGAGCCGCCCATTTGTCTCATCGTATTATTCATTGCTGTCCCGTGCGGAATCAAATGCGGTGGTAACGAGTTAATACCGGCTGTTGTCAGCGGCATCATGATCATCCCAACCCCGATTAAGCGAAGCGTGTAGGCCACTGTAATGAGGGTAATCGATGAATCAAGGCTCAGCATCATAAATGGCAGGGAAGTGACAGCTAATATCGTAAACCCGCCTAGAGCCAGCCCTTTACCGCCTACTTTGTCAAAAATTCGTCCGATAATCGGTGATAGGAATCCCATAAAGAGAGCCCCTGGCAATAAGATCAGCCCTGTATCAAGGGCAGATAACCCTCTGACATTCTGCGTATAGAGCGGCAGAATCGTCTCTGTTCCAATCAGTAAAGCAAAGACGAGCATACCGAGGAAGGTCGTTAAGCTAAAGATCGCAAACTTAAAGACGCCAAACTCAAGCATCGGTCTTTTCAAATTCGACTGACGCAGGATAAAGAAGAACAAGCTCACAGTGCCGACAATGAGTGAAATCAGAACGGTCGCACTCGTCCAGCCATACGTTCCGACACTTGAAAATCCGTACAGCAGTCCGCCAAATCCGAAGGAAGACAGGATCACCGATAAAACATCGATACGAGTGTCTCTTTGCTGTGTGACATTTTTCATTAAGAAGAAAGCAAGAATGAGATCAATAATACCGATTGGAAGAACAATATAGAATAAGAACTTCCAGCTAAAGGAATCGACAATCCAGCCGCCAAGTGTTGGTCCAAGCGCCGGTGCGAATGAAATCACTAGTCCGACCATACCCATGGCTTGCCCGCGTTTTTCTTTTGGGAAAATGGTTAAAAAGATCGTTTGCATGAGCGGCATCAAAATTCCTGCGCCGGCTGCCTGCACGATACGTGCTGCAAGTAGCACCGGGAAATTCGTGGCGAACGAAGCAAGAATGGTACCTGCTGTAAAAATGCTAAGAGCCGTTAAGACTAAGGAACGGCTTGAAAATTTCTCAATTAAAAAGGCCGTAATTGGGATGAGAATCCCGTTTGTCAGCATAAAGGCTGTGGTCAGCCATTGGCCTTTACTGACATCGATATTGAATTCCTCCATGATATGCGGGATCGCTGGAATGAGAAGCGTTTGGTTTAAGATCGCAACGAACGCCCCAACGAGGAAAATCCCAACAATCACAGACCGATTATACGATGTTGTTGATTGGTTCATATTATCCCTTCTTTATCTATAAAATAATGCTTTTCAGCTGTGACACGTTTTGAGATAAAACGCTGTGTTTGCCTAAATAATCAAGCAATGAGCTGATTAAAAAGGTTCTCGGTTGGTCCTTTGACAGTTCTTGACTCAGCAGTTCAAACGCAGAGAGGAGATCGTCCTTTTCTTCTCCGTTTGATAGTGTGTGAAGCTCTTGTTTTATTTTTGTTAAGTACGAGATGACAAGCTTTTCTTCATCATATTCTTCCTGTGTGGAAAGCAAATAAGAGTCCATCAGCTGATCTGTTAGCACAGGCTCAATGGAGCAAGGCTTTATTGATACACGATCCATCACACCGATGATCATTTCGGCGGCATTTTCTAATTGGATGTTCTTGTGCTCGATCGCCAACATCAAGATGAATTCTCTCATTAATCCGTTGAGGACAATCACAAGATCCCACACATAAGGCGCAACAGATTCACCATATGTGCTTAAAATGATGTCTCTGTGCCGCTGCATGATAATGGAGCGTGTCTCACGTAAATGCTTAATGACGATGGGCGAATGCTGTGAAAAAGCTTCAAAGGACAGCATATTCAAAAATTTATGATTCTCTTTAAACTCTTCAAGCTCAAGCTTAATCTTTTTTGTGAATTTTTCCTTTTTGGACAGCGTCGTTTCGGAATGAATGATCTGAGAAATCTCTCTCATTTTGCGCTGATTGTATTTAATCAGCTCCAATAGAAGAGCTTCCTTTGAATCAAACAGTTTATAAATAGACGCTTTTGATATTTTACAGGCATCAGCAATTGACTGCATGGAGACACTCATATAGCCTTTTTGAGAAAATAATTTCTTCGACACCCGCAAAATCTCTTCTTGCTTTTCGTTCATCTTCATAAGTCCTTTCCGAATCGGCAAAACCATATGGTCACAATGGAAACCGAGTGGTCACTTTTGCTATGATAACAAAACCAATGGCACATGACAAGAAAATGAACTTAAAAAATACCTGCCCCAATGACAGGTATTTATCCTTCCGCATGTCCAGCATATATGTGGATCTGTCCGTTAAGTTCGGCGATTAAAAGGTCTTCTCGCTCCTTGACAGAGTAAATAGGTGTTCCTTTTTTCAACCGAGAAGCTGTTCCATGTTCAAAATGTGTGGTAGCTGTTTTCTGAATGACACCTACTTGCTGATGTTTTGTTACATTTAATGATTTTGTCCAATCTATGTTTGTTTCATAGATCGTTTCTTCCCATTGAAATAAATCTGCCTGTGGATCGAGAGCTAATAACTCTTCTGCACTAGGTGGTTTTGACTCAAATTGCTGAACAGATTGGCAGGCGCATAAGCTCGTTGCCAATAAGAGCATGAATAAGCAAGTCCATATTGTACGTGTCAAATAAGGTTCTTCCCTTCAAAATAGTGTCTATGAGTCATAGTCGTTTCCAAAGGTTGTCGCGTTACAATGTCATAGGCGAGTAACGAGATTGTATGTTAGAACAAAATACGATACATTTATCGTATGAATAATCCAAATCATCCAACCCAAGAAAACATGAGACTCATTTCTGTGCTGCAAGCATTGGCTGACCCTGTTCGGCTGGAGATTGTCCGCTGCTTAGCAGAAGCGGGTGAAAGAACATGCGGTACGTATGATATGAACATTGCCAAATCCACGCTGTCGCATCACTTTAAAGTACTAAGAGAAGCAGGCATCGTGAAAGTGAGAATTGACGGGAAGCACCGTTACTACTCTCTCAGAAAGGACGACATTGATACCGCTTTTCCAGGCCTCTTGTCATCCGTATTAGCTGTAGACAAGGAGCGGTGGTAAGAGAATTTTGCATCAATAAATGACAAATCCCCAAGGCATTGTAACCTTGGGGATTTGTGATGCGTCTCGTGTAAAACGGAATTAGGCCATTGAATGATCCATAGACAGATGGATAATCTCATAAGTGTGAATTTGCTTCTCTATATTCACTGGCAATGAGTCTAGAAAAGAATATTTGACGCATTTCCATTTATCGGGGTTATATACGATGACTTCACCCTTATTGTCGTTAAAATGGGAAAAGAGATGGGCGATATCTAGGTTTTCCAGGCAATCAGTAGGATGAATTGTCACATACTCTTCAAGAACGAATGTGCTACGATGAAAATCATCTGTTAAATGAACGGAATACGTGATGCCAATATTGATTTGTTTCCAGCCAAAAGAACGTAAAATCTGATCAAATGACCCCTTAAACACAAAATCCGTCATGCCCTCAGATTGTTTCCAAATATACAATGGGCAATAGCCATTGTGTAAACTCCTATGTTTGTCTTTTTCAGTGATCAAATAAGCTTTAAATAATAAATCCTGATATCCATCTGTTTTCCATCCATTGTTCAGTACTCTTTTTCTAATGATATTCATATCATAATCCGCAGGCAGATCCACATGATATTGCATGGCATGCATAGAAACACTCCCTTTCAATAGCCATCATAATCGACTTCAAACCAGTTGAATAATACATATTTGTGTTATTGTTATCACAAAAAGTGATAGGTGATCATGATGAATATAAATGATTTGATTATTTTTATAGAGGTGTATCAAAAAGAATCGATTAATCAAGCGGCTAAAGCTTTAGGGTATGCGCAATCCAATATTTCTCAAAGAATCAAAGTGCTTGAAACTTTATATGATGCAACATTTTTTATCCGGCATCATCATGGAATCAGTTCAACAGGACAGGGGGATTTATTTTATCAGTACGCTCAAAAAATCGTAAAAGAAACGAAGGCCATTCAACAAAAATTGACTTCAAAGAAAAAGACCGTTTTATGCTCTGAACTTCTATTTAACTTTTTATACGAGCAACGAGTTTTAGAGGATATTCAAGCCGCTGATTTTATCATTGCTTCATCAAATACGATCAACAAAAAGTTAACAGAGGATGTGTATGATCAAATTATTTCTTTTAATCAAATGGAAAAAGCGGAATATCAATTAAAAGAGGTAAAGAGCTTGGCATTGAACGTGTATGGAAAATCTAAAGAAATATACGATGATGATATCTCATTGGTCGTGAATCGTGATCAGCTTTGCCCATTAAGACATGAGGCCAGACGTATGCTGGGTGATCGAACCCTATTTGAGTTAGATTCGTTTGAAGGAATGATCAAAATCGTTGAACAGGGAGATGGTATTGCGTTACTGCCAACCAACTTAAAAAGCCTTCAAACACTCGTGAAATTGCTAGAAAAAAATATTCACATCAACTATTACGTTTATGAAAGAATGTGATCGTAACACTCCTCTATGGGTTTAGTCCCGTCAAAGGAGCGCCACGATTCATCTACATGAGCTGTTTCATTTCCCATAAATCGAGTCATACAGGCGTTTCACCGCTGGCTTAATATCCTCTGGCCGCATATGCGAGAAACCGAGGACGAGCGGGACAAAGCCTTCTTTGTGACCAGGCACATGCTCATCAAGGGTGAAACGGTCCATCCCGTACATTTTCAGCTTTCGGTCTTTGGCACGTTGTAAAATCTCATGCTGCGTGCGGTTTGAACGGAACTCTGCGATAAAATGCAGCCCTGCATTTTCCCCGATAATCCTTACGTTGTCACGAAAGACAGTATCGAGCTCTCCAATGAGTTGTTTTCGTTTTTCCTCATATAGCCCATTCATTCTTTTAATATGCCGCTGATAGGCGCCATCTTTTATAAAATAAAGAAGGGTGTATTGTGTAAAAAGGTTAGCCGTTTGAATAAAAAAGTGCTGTTCTTCTTTATAGCGTCTTAATAAATGCTGCGGTAGCACCATGTAGCTGATCCTCAAGCCGGGCAGCAATGATTTCGAAAAGGTCCCCATATAAATGACTTTGTCATAGCGGTCAAGGCTCTGCAGCGCCGGTATGCTGTCTGTGCCATACTTAAATTCACTGTCATAATCGTCCTCAATGATATAGCGGTCTGGCTTATCAGCCGCCCAGTTTAACAGCTGTATCCGCCGGGAAATCGGCATGATCACCCCTGTTGGGAACTGATGAGAAGGCGTAATGATCAAGACATTTGGCTCTTTCTTCTGAATATCGCTCATCCGCACCCCTTTTTGATCAATGCCAATCGTTTCAATCCGGTGATGATTGTTTTTCAGCATTTGATACAGTCTGCGATAGCCGGGGTTTTCTAATCCATATATTTGATCAGCTGGAAGGATGCTAGATAATGAATGAATGAGTGACTGTGTACCCGCACTTAAAATGAGCTGTTCAGGGTAGCATTTGACCCCTCGTGCAAGTCCAATCAGCCGGGCGATCGTTTCCCGTAGCTCATAGACGCCTTGTGGGTGCGGCAGCTCACCAAAGGCTTCTTGGTGGAGATGAATCGCTTTTTGCTCACTTTTCAGCCAGCTTTTAAAAGGAAAATTGGCTGTATCAACAGAAATATGTGAAAAGGAATACCAGTCATCTCGCTCAATCGGATTCTCTTTTAAATCCGCTGGAAGGGAAGAGGGTTTCAGCTGACCTGACTCATGAAACGTTTCAAGTGATTCCACGAAAAAGCCTTTCCGTTCAACTGAATATAAATATCCCTCGGCAAGCAGCTGCTGATAGGCGCCATTCACTGAATTGACGCTGACGTTTAAAGTATCTGCTAACTCTCGTTTAGATGGTAATTGATCGTGTGGTTGCAGGTTGCGGTTTAAAATTTCCTCTTTAATTTTCGTGTAAATTTGATGATAAATAAACCCGTTTTCCCCTGTTTGATCTAGTTGAATTGTCAGCATCTCGTCATTCCATCCTCTCTGGTACCATGAAAAAAATGATATTGGTACTTTCTATCATACCAAAAAATATTCAGAATAATAAAAAAGACATAAAGGGGATGGATGACAATGAGTCAAACGACAACAAACCGTTTTTCAACAGAGGAATGGCAGGGGAAAAGAGATCAATACGTCGCAAGAGGCGTAAGTAATGGCAACCGTCATCTTGCAGCGAAAGGGAAGGGAGCCGAGCTTTTCGATATTGATGGCAATCGTTTTATCGATTTTGCAGGCGCCATCGGTACATTAAATGTAGGACACTCCCATCCAAAGGTTGTGGAAGCAGTCAAAGCACAGGCAGACAGCCTGATTCACCCAGGATTTAATGTCATGATGTACGAATCCTATATCGAATTGGCAGAAAAACTATGCCACCTCACACCAGGCGACCACGACAAAAAAGCCATTTTCTTAAATTCAGGTGCAGAAGCAGTTGAAAACGCAGTGAAAATTGCCCGTAAATATACGAAAAGACAAGCGGTTGTCTCTTTTACAAGAGGGTTCCACGGAAGAACGAATATGACGATGAGCATGACAAGCAAGGTCAAGCCTTATAAATTTGGATTCGGACCATTTGCGTCAGAGGTGTATCAAGCGCCGTATCCTTATTACTATCAAAAACCTGAAGGATTAAGCGATGCAGCCTACGACGAATACATCATTGATCAGTTCAATCAATTCTTTGTCGCAACCGTTGCACCAGAAACAGTCGCTTGTGTGGTGATGGAGCCAGTCCAAGGGGAGGGCGGATTCATTGTACCATCGAAGCGTTTTGTCCAGCACGTCGCTTCATTCTGTCAGCAGCATGGAATCGTATTCGTGGCAGATGAAATCCAAACAGGATTCGCAAGAACAGGGAAATATTTTGCGATTGAGCACTACGATGTGGTGCCAGACTTAATCACTGTGTCAAAATCACTTGCAGCTGGCCTGCCGCTGAGCGGTGTTGTTGGCAGAAAAGAATTACTTGATGCAGCGGACCCAGGGGAGCTAGGGGGGACGTATGCTGGCAGTCCATTAGGATGTGTGGCGGCATTGGCTGTACTTGATATTATTGAAACAGAACAACTGAATGAACGATCTGAACACATTGGACAAGTCATTGAGGACAAAGCGAATGAGTGGAGAAGTAAGTATTCATTCATCGGGGAAGTCCGGCGATTAGGGGCAATGGCGGCCATTGAAATTGTGGAAGATCAAAAAACGCGTACACCAGATAAGAAGACAGCCGCAGCGATTGCAGCCTATGCAAACAAGCACGGACTACTCTTATTAACGGCAGGGATCAATGGGAATATTATTCGCTTTTTAACACCACTTGTCATCACAGATGAGCTGCTGCAAGAAGGATTAGGGATTATCGAAGACGCCTTCACAGCACGCTAAACAACAAAGGGGGATGGTTGTATGCAAAAACAACAAATGGCTAAAACCATGTCGCAGTCAGACGTACTGTTTTTATCCATTGGTGCAATGCTTGGCTGGGGCTGGGTTGTACTTTCGGGAGATTGGATTTTAACAGCTGGATTTTTAGGAAGTGTGATTGCCTTTGTCATAGGGGGCATTCTCGTCATCTTTATTGGACTAACGTATGCAGAGCTTTCCTCTGCGATTCCAGAAACAGGCGGAGGACTCGTCTTTGTCCAGCGGGCATTTGGGATTAAATCAGCGTTTGTCTCCGCATGGGGCGTATTGTTCGGTTATGTGTCCGTGATTACGTTTGAAGCGGTCGCACTTCCGACAGTCATTGACTATGTCATTCCAACACAGCATGTTGGTTTCCTATGGAATATAGGAGGATGGGATGTTTACTTTACATGGGTATTGATTGGATCTGGCGGTGCGCTGTTTTTAACAGCTCTGAACTACATTGGCGCAAAGCCTGCTGCTATTTTTCAATCGGTGTTCACAGTGGCCATTATCCTGACAGGTTTTCTTCTATTAGGCGGAGCTACATTTAATGGAGATTTTGCAAACCTTGAGCCGATGTTTCAAGGCGGGGTTGGCGGTCTGATGGCTGTGTTAGTGATGATTCCCTTTTTATTCGTTGGGTTTGATGTCATCCCGCAGGTAGCGGCGGAGATTAACGCACCGAAGAAAATCATCGGGAGAATTTTGATTATCTCCATTGTGAGTGCGGTTGTATTTTATCTACTCATTGTCTTTGGAGTAGCGGCAGGATTGTCAAAAGGTCAGCTTGAGGCTTCATCACTAGCAACAGCAGATGCCATGGTACAGCTTCTTGGTCATCAGGCGTTTGGGACTGTGCTTGTCATTGGCGGTGTAGCAGGTATCGTAACGAGCTGGAATGCTTTTATCATTGGTGCAAGCCGTATCCTCTACGCAATGGCGGAAAGAGGCATGATTTCCAAATGGTTTGCGTATATTCATCCGAAGTATAAAACTCCGACAAATGCCATTTTGTTCTTAGGTGCATTGGCCTTTTTTGCACCATTACTAGGCCGACCTGCCCTCGTGTGGATTGTCAATGCAGGCGGTGTGGGCATCATCGTTGGGTATTTGATTGTGTCCATTGCCTTTATGAAACTTCGCAAGACAGAACCTGAGCTTGAGCGTCCATACCGCATTAAATATTGGCGGACGACCGGCGTTTTAGCCATTGGACTCAGTTTCCTTTTTCTTTCATTTTATTTTCCTGGGATGCCGGCTTCCTTATCATGGCCAGCTGAATGGATATTGCTTTTAGGTTGGGCACTCATTGGGTATATACTATATGTAATGAATCCAAGAACGAAGGAGAAGGTAGAGCATGACAAACGAACTCAAAGTGTATAATCCTGCAACCGGAGAAGAAATTGCCTCAGTTGCTCAGCATACAAAAGAACAGATTGAAGATGCGATCACTCGCTCACACAAAGCATTCAAAACATGGGCAAAAACGTCAGCCCATGAACGTGCAAATATCATTCGCAAGTGGTTTGATCTCATGATTGAGCATAAAGAAAGGCTTGCAAAAATCATCACAGAAGAAAACGGGAAGCCGTATCAAGAAGCATTAGGGGAAATCGTCTATGCCGCTGGATATATTGAATGGTACGCGGAGGAAGCAAAGCGGATTTACGGCAGAACGATCCCGTCTCATACGACAAACAAACGCCTATTTGTCACAAAGCAGCCAGTCGGTCCTGTTGCGGCCATTACACCGTGGAATTTCCCTGCGGCGATGATTACAAGGAAGGCGGCACCAGCGCTTGCGGCGGGCTGTACGTTTATCGTGAAACCTGCTGAAGACACGCCGCTTACGGCCATTGAGCTTGTCAAATTAGGCCATGAAGCCGGAATTCCAGAGGATGCCTTGCAATGGGTGGTTGGAGATGGAAAAGAAGTGGGGGAAATCTTCACAGATAGTCCATTGATCCGCAAGATCACATTTACTGGCTCAACACCAGTTGGAAAACATCTCATCAAAAACAGTGCGAGCACGGTTAAACACGTTTCTATGGAACTTGGCGGTCATGCCCCGCTGATCGTAGATAAGGACGCCAACCTTGAGCTGGCTGTCAAACAAGCAGTGGCATCTAAATTCCGTAATGCAGGCCAGACCTGTGTTTGTGCCAACCGATTAATCGTCCATGAAGAAATTCATGAAGCATTTGCGCAAAGCTTTAGCAAAGAAGTGGAAAAGCTGAAAGTAGGAAATGGGTTTGAGGAAGGAACGTCCATCGGACCGATTATTAATAAGCGAGGCTTTAATAAAATTGTCGACCAAATTCAAGATGCTGTGGATAAAGGGGCGAAAGTTCTTGTCGGTGGCGATACACATTTTGACGATGAGAAGTCGTATTATTTTGTTCAGCCGACGGTGCTAACTCATGTCGACCCTTCCATGAACATTATGCATGAAGAGACGTTTGGTCCAGTTGCACCAATTACGACATTTAGCACTTTAGATGAAGCCATTGAATTAGCAAATGATACACCTTTTGGACTTGCGGCTTATTTCTTTACAGAGAATTACCGCAATGGTCTCTATATATCTGAGAATCTAGATTACGGGATTATTGGCTGGAATGACGGCGGACCATCCGCTGTGCAGGCACCTTTCGGCGGTATGAAAGAGAGCGGTATTGGTCGTGAAGGCGGCATCGAAGGCATCGAGCCTTATTTAGAAACGAAGTATGTGTCAATTGGTTTAGACGAATAACATGTGAAAAAGACTGTCCGAGAAGTCTCGGCAGTCTTTTTTATGTTAAACAGCCGGTGGGAAAAGTTGATCCACCGTTTCTTTTGTTTCTTTGAGAATCTCGTGGATGTCGTCTGCAGATGCTTGTTCCATGCTGCTGAACAAGAGCCGTTCGACTGGCTCAACGCCGATCAGATCGAAGGCGGCTGTATCTGTCGTCATGTGATGGCTGGGGGTGATGATCATATTGGAATCAAGAAAGGTCCTCGGTGCATCATGCGTATTAATAATGACCCCTTTTTTGTCTCGAAGCAGATTTTTCACCACTCCGTTTTCATTGATCTCATACGCAAACCCCTCTGAAAAAACGCGCTCCACATAACCCTTTAGCATCGCCGGCAAGCCTGTCCACCATATTGGAAAGATAAACGTGAGGACATCAGCTTGTTGAATCAGCTTCTGCTCTCTTTGAACCGGTGCCGGCACATGTCCGTTTCTCATGGCAACCTTTTCTGCTGTTGTCAGCTCTGGCGGAAAGCCAATGCTATACACATCACGAACCGTCACATGATGACCATTGTTCAAAAGAGTGCTTACAACAAGATCTAATAGGGTTTGATTTAAGCTTTGCTGGGGATGAGCAAATATGATTAGATGGTTCATCTCATAGCCTCCTAGGTGGTCATGTGTCTCATTATGGCACGCACAAGTATCCTATTCAATCCTATATTGGAAATGATAGGTTGGGAAAATAAAAAGCGACCGCTTGAAAAAACGATCGCTCATGTAAGGTTTATTTCTTTCTAAAAGTAAGTCCAAGTGCAATCAATGCCACAACTAAGGCTGCAATGGACAGACCAAGAACAAGTGGTGAAGAAGAAGCAGAGGCTGTTTCAGATGCCTTTTCTTCTTTTGGTTTTTCTTGACCATGTGAATCCGTTACGGTATTAGACGCAACAATGTTTGTGATCGAATGAGGCTTATCAGCGTCCTTGTCGCCAGTCCATTCAACTACTGTTCCATCCTTGTAATATTGATACGCATCCCATGCCGCTTCGCTGGCTTTTTCAGGGTTTTTTGCGACAAACACGAATTGCTGGAACTGCCCAGCAAGAACACCATCGCCAGTTGCTTCCCAAGTGACTCTTGTGACTTTTCCGTTTTTCTCTTCAGTTGTTGTTTTCCAGCCAGGCACTGGCTCGTATTGCTGGAATTCTACGCCTTTAGGCATCGTGATGACAACCTTTGTTGTCGGACTGTCGCTTTCAGAAGGTACTTTTAACGTATAGGTTTCCCAAGCATTCGTTGCAGATGTATCAGGTTTGACTGTCACGTGTGCACTCACAGGAATCGCCAGTAAAAATGAAGCGAGAAGCATTGGTAATAAAGCTTTAACGTATTTTTTCATATGATATGAACTCCTTTTAGTTTCTTCTAATGAATGTCGTATCGATGTTGTCAAAAGAACCAGTTAATGCATGAATCTCAATTTTCCAAGTGCCTTTTTCATTTAGTAAGAGGTTTTCAGCCGAGAAGTGTCCATTCTTTAATCGTTTCAGCTGAAATTCGTTTGGCGTTTCATCACCGAACAAGGAGACTTTGTGGATCTTAGCTGTCACAGATTGAATGTCTGTGATCGTTTGTCCATCCTTCTTCGTAAATGCCACCTCGAACGTGTTTTTACCAGGAGCATTCGGGGTAATGCTCAAAGACACAAGGTCACGATGCTCCACCTGATTGGCTCCAAAGAATGGCTCTGGTGCAGGCGGCGGAGGGCTTGGGATATTGGTGAATACGGCTGTTAATAGTAAAATAGCGATCCCAATGATCCACTCTGCTCGTAAAGATACGTTTCGTTTCTGCTTCTTTTCCCATCTCAGCATCAAATAATGGACGAGCCCAAGGAGACCCATGATGATAAATAAACCAAGTTTGATTAAGAAGGTGCGTCCATAAGCTGATTGGAAAAGGGCATCAAATGATTGCAGAATAAAAATCGCATTCACAAACCCAGAAAACACAATCAGTCCAACTGAGAGCAGTGCCCACGGATGAAAAGCTGTCAGGGTGCTGCGTATGAGTGGCTGATCTTCATTCGGCAGTTTCTTCATCAAAAGAAGGACAATGGCTGTTAAGCCGCCGACCCAAATAGATGCAGAAATGAGATGAATGAAATCAAGTGACGTTGTCAGTATTTTATTATCTGTAGCGGCTGGATGACCGATTTGTGCTTTCAGCCAAAGAAGCACGATGAAAATGAGCAGTGGAAACAGCCATACCCGGAAGGAAGTGAAGTTTCCTTTTTTCATCGCCACAATTGTCCAGATCGTCAGTAGAACAAATGACGCCATTAGCATAATCCACAGACTCCCGCCCGAAGTCGACGCAATGGTTTCTTGTAAAAGCGATGGTTGAAATGCCCCTAAAAAGGACACGTCTGCCGCTGATTTTGTTTGAATCGGCAGCTGAAACAAGAGTGCTCCGCCCATCATGATCAGTGAAACAGTCAAAAGTCGCTTCATTCGCCGGGCTAAAACGTCGGTTATGGGCGCTTTAAACCATAGAAGCCCAAATAAAATGGTTCCAAGAAATAAGCTAAATGACGTATACAGAAAGGCTTTGTCAATGGTTGAAGCCATATCGATGGATTCACTTGATTGTCCTTGATCTAATTGATCAAATCCTCCATCCGCTTTTCCGATACTAAACGGAATCATGCCAGACACAGAGTGCCCATCGGCTGATACCGCATTCCACTGAATGGTGTAAATGCCTTTAGGTAAATTCTTTTTTAAAGCTGCTTCCATGATCTTTTGCTCTTTGATGACCGTATCTCCTTGATCCACACGATCCCCTTTTGCATTAAACACCTTAATGGCATGAAATCCGCTTTCGATTCCTTCACTAAAGGTGATCGAGACTGCAGGAGGCTGCTGATCCAGCTCTTCATTTGCTACTGGATTTGAGCTCACCACATATGCATGAGCAAATGCTTCTTTTGGAATGAAAAATGAGAACATGAAGAGAAGCAGCAGAAGCCACTTACGATATTTCAACAATGTGAATAACCGCCTTTCTACCTATGAAAATGTCTCATGTATCAGAAAGAAAGCGGCAGTAAACTGTGAGTCACAGAAAAAACCGCTCTTTCTATTGTACCGCCCACTCTAAAAGGTAAACGAAACAAATAGCAAGATGGTTCACTTTTTCTGTGTCATGTCTGCGCAGACATTTCTTGTTTAAATAGGTTTGATCAATATAAGCCTATTCGATTTAAGAAGAGGAAACAAGAAGTGACGATTTGAAAGTTGTGAAATTCCAATGAATTTTGCGCCAAAACAACAGTAGATTCAACTTTTACCCCGCTATCATCTATGGTATGCCGAGAGGTGTCACATTATTTTTCAATTTTGTCACACACTAAGTGACAAAGTGACATTTAGTTTCAATTGAAGGGAAAGTGAAAGCGTTTTACGATAGGTATAAGGGCTTCACTGACTCTCGTTCTTATATCTTTTGACCTATAAAGCCCGAAATAAAGGGAGAGAAGAAAGGGGTTTTCACAGATGCAGGAAAAAAGCGGATTCCGCGTGAAAGTACAGCGCTTTGGAAGCTATTTAAGCGGCATGATTATGCCGAATATTGGTGCATTTATTGCATGGGGACTCATTACAGCTTTGTTCATTCCAAGTGGTTATCTTCCGAATGAGCAATTAGCTACACTCGTTGGACCGATGATTAACTACTTACTACCGCTCTTAATTGGTTACACAGGCGGTAAACTCGTCTATGACCATCGAGGCGGAGTGCTCGGTGCTACGGCTACGATTGGCGTCATTGTTGGCTCAGATATTCCAATGTTTTTAGGTGCCATGATCATGGGACCGCTTGGCGGTTATCTCATAAAGAAAATTGACCAGCTGTTCAAAGACCGAATCAAATCTGGCTTTGAAATGCTTGTGAATAACTTTACGGCAGGTATCCTCGGTGCCATTCTTGTTGTCATTGCATTCTATGCCATCGGCCCAGTGGTACTAGGTCTGAATAAAGCCCTTGCGGCAGGTGTAGATATCATTGTCAATGCTCATTTACTGCCACTAGCAAGTATCTTCATTGAACCTGCAAAAGTATTATTCTTAAACAACGCGATTAACCAAGGTATTTTAGGTCCGTTAGGGGTCGAGCAAGCAGCGAAGACAGGGCAATCTGTTTTGTTCTTGCTTGAAACAAACCCAGGGCCAGGCTTAGGGGTTCTTCTTGCGTATATGTTCTTTGGAAAAGGAAATGCGAAACAGTCTGCACCAGGTGCCATTGTCATTCAGTTCTTAGGAGGAATCCATGAAATTTACTTCCCGTACATCTTAATGAAACCAAAACTTATTTTGGCTGTCATCGCAGGGGGAGCAAGTGGTGTCCTGACGTTCACATTATTAAATGCAGGATTAAAAGCTGTGCCGTCACCAGGAAGTATTATTGCGCTTATGCTGATGTCTCCAAAAGGCGGTCACCTTGCCGTTTTAGCAGGTGTTGTCGTAGCAGCTATCGTATCGTTCCTTGTTGCATCTGTCATTTTGAAAGCGTCTAAAGAAGTTGACGAAGATTTAACAGCAGCAACAGAAAAGATGCAGGACATGAAAGGCAAGAAAAGTGCAGCAGCCGCTGCTCTTACGGCACAAAAAGAAGACGCTCAAGCAAACGAGCAAGCAGCATCTCCAAGTGATGTCAATCCAGATGACGTGAACAAAATCATCTTTGCCTGCGATGCAGGGATGGGTTCAAGTGCAATGGGTGCGTCCATTCTGAAAAACAAAGTGAAAAAGGCAGAGCTTGATATCGATGTGACAAACACATCTATCAGCAACATCCCAGACGATGCGGATGTGGTCTTTACTCATAAAGATTTAACAGACAGAGCAAAGGCAAAGCTGCCAGGCGCTGTGCATATCTCAGTGGATAATTTCTTAAACAGCCCGAAATATGATGAGCTGATTGAGAAATTGAAAAAATAACATGACGAAACGGGTTGAGTCCAATTTTTCCTAATTGAACTCCCCGTTTTGGTTGTTTTCCTGATTTTTATTCTAAAAAAGGTGTGTGATCATGTATGAAACAAGTACTTTCTAAAGACAATATTTTTCTAAACGAACAAGCAGGTTCTAAAGAAGAAGCCATCAAAAAAGCAGGCGAAGTCCTCGTAGCAAACGGCTATGTCACAAGTGATTATGTCGACAAAATGTTTGAAAGAGAAGAGATTTCTTCTACATTTATGGGGAACGGCATTGCAATCCCTCATGGAACAGAGGATGCGAAAGCGGCAGTCCTTCATTCAGGGATTTCGATTATCCAAATTCCAGATGGTGTTGAATATGGTGAAGGAAATGTGGCGAAAGTCGTCTTTGGGATCGCTGGGAAAAACAACGAGCATCTTGATATTCTGTCTCAAATTGCGATTGTCTGTTCAGAAGAAGAAAATGTAGAACGGATCATTCATGCAAAGGATCAGGATGAACTGATCGCCATCTTTAACGAGGTGAACTAATATGAAGGCACTTCATTTTGGAGCAGGGAATATCGGCAGAGGGTTTATCGGATCTTTGTTAAAGACATCAGGCTTTGAACTTGTCTTTACCGATGTGAATGAAGCGGTCATCAATGAGCTGAATGAAAGAGGAGAATACACGGTTGAACTGGCAGCACCAGGGCAGAAGCAAGAAATCGTCGGGCCCGTATCAGCGATCAATTCTTCGCAAAATCCAGCAGCATTAACAGAGGCCGTTGCCACAGCCAATTTGATTACAACAGCTGTTGGACCAGCCGTATTGAAGATCATCGCCTCATCGATTGCTGAAGGATTAAAACAAAAAAAGCCAGACCATATCATCAACATCGTGGCATGTGAAAATATGATTGGGGGAAGTGCTCATTTAAAAGAAGCGGTGTTCTCTCATTTAACAGTAGAGGAGCAAGCAGCGATATCACAAACCGTGGGTTTTCCAAACGCTGCGGTTGACCGCATTGTTCCGATTCAGCACCATGAGGACATTCTCAAAGTGTCGGTTGAACCATTTTTCGAGTGGGTCATTGATGAGACGGGCTTTATTGGAGATGTTCCGCAAATTGACGGAGCGACCTTTGTCCAAGATTTGACGCCGTATATTGAACGGAAGCTTTTCACCGTCAATACAGGACATGCACTAGCGGCTTATGTCGGGTATCAGCAAGGCGTAAAAACCATTAAAGAAGCTGTTGATACACCAGATATTCGTCAAGTTGTCGAAGGTGCCCTTCATGAAACGGGCAGTTATTTAATTGACGCGTATGGCTTCCAAAAAGAAGAACATGATGCGTACATTCAAAAAATCATCAAACGATTTGAAAATGCTTTTATCTCCGATGAAGTGACTCGTGTCGCACGCTCTCCTCTTAGAAAGCTGGGAGCAGATGACCGTTTAATCGGTCCAGCGAAAAAGATCAAGCAGCCAGTGTACTTAATCAAAGGGATCGCTGCTGCTTTGGCTTACGACTTTGCAGAAGACGAAGAAGCGGTTCGCTTGCAGGCATTAAGGAAAGAAAAAGGCATTGAAGGTGTGCTTCAAGAGGTATGTGGACTCAAACCTGAAGACGATCTCTATCAAGCCATCCTCAAAGAAACCGAGCGATAATCAAAAAATCCCTTTCTAACGTGAAAGGGATTTTCAGCGTATAGACAAACCCCCGCATTCGGTGTCAGTCCTGTGTGTCGGTGCTCACGAATCTCTCATTCGCTCCGCTCCGATACTCGTCCTTCCTAGACTGCAAAGGTTTTCTATCACGCTGAAAAGAAGACAAAGGGCTAAAATCAAGTTCATTTTAGCCCTTTGTCAACAATCTGAGATCCCTTTCTAACGTGAAAGGGATTTTTTCTATGACTTTTTTAATACTTTCCCCTGCATGACGATATATGTAGTAAGGGGGAATTAGAACATGAAAAAGAAAGCGTTTGCTTCAAGAAGTGTCTTTTTTCAATTGATGTCAGCCATTATCGTTATTACGATTTTAACAGGCGGACTTGTAGGAACAACGGGGTATTTTTTAGCGAAAAATGTCTTAATTGATGCAGGGAAAGCAGATTTAAAACACATCGTAAATGGAGCGATGGCCACTCTTGAACAATTGAACGACCGTGTGGAGAACAAAGAACTGACGCTTGAACAGGCGCAGGAACAAGCACGTATTTACTTGAGCGGGCCTAAAAATGACGACGGCAAAGGGTATCAATTTCAAAAATCAGATTTCATCTATAAAAATAAAGGCTACCTTGTCGCATATGGAGCCGATTATTCATCACAGGTTCATCCGGTTAACGACATCGGCGTCATCCCAGATAACACGACAAATCGTCAAAAAATGGTCGCTGGCGCTACAGCAAAAGGCGAGGATGCACACTATATCACCTATATGGATAAAGACGATGCCACGGGGGAAGAAAAGCAAAAACTCGCTTATATGAACCAGTTTACACCGTGGAATTGGAGTATAGGAATCGCCGTATTTCAGGATGAATTTTATAAAGAACTAGAGCAGATGAAGCTCTATATTATTCTCATTACAGCAGGTGTCGCTCTTTTAAGTATGGGTGTCTTTTATTTGGCAGCCCGAGGAAAAGTGAGACTGCTCAAGCAAGTTACGGCTGCTTCAAAAGAAATTGCGGCGGGCAATATTGAACGCACCAGCTTAAAAGAAACCTCGGATGAAATTGGGCAGTTGGCAAAAGGCTTTAATCATATGTCAGGAGAGCTTAGAGCACTTGTGAGCGGTTTGCAGGAAACGAGCAGCCAGCTCGTCGAATCTGCGACAGATCTATCCGCCATCTCTGAAGAAACATCCGCTAGCAGTGAAGAAATTGGCCGAGCGATTGGGGATATCTCAACTGGGACACTTCATCAAGCATCAGACCTTGAGGTAGCCAATCAACAAATGACTCAGTTCAATCAATCCATTGAAAACGTCAAAGAACAAAGCGACCAGATCAAACGAATTTCAGACCAGTCGAACCAATCTTCCGAGCAGGGTCAGCAAATTGTCCAGCAATTAAAACAATCAAATGAGCAATCCATTCAGGCATCTCAAGGTATTCGATCAGGGATTGAGCAGTTAAGTACAAAAGTACAAGATATTTCTCAAATCACAGATACCATTGAAAGCATTTCAAATGAAACGAACTTACTGGCCCTGAATGCGAGCATTGAAGCAGCTCGTGCAGGAGAGCATGGCAAAGGATTCTCGGTTGTGGCGAGTGAAGTGCGGAATTTAGCTGAACAGACAAAGCAATCAGCCGTTCAAATCCAGCAGATGATTCAAGGCATTAAAGAAGAAACGACGGCTACAGCTGGCATGATGTCCAAAACAATGGATCGTTTTGCCGAGCTTGATGAAGCGGTTCACGCAACAGAACAAGAATTCAATTCCATCTCTACATCGATTTCACAAACCATCGTTGAAACAAATGCGATGGCAAAAGAGCTGAACACATTACTGGAACAAAACGACCTCATCACAAAAGCGATGCATGGTGCAGCCCATATTTCTCAAGAAAATGCCGCAGCGATTGAAGAAATCACTGCATCTACAGACGAACAAGTCACCGCCATCTCCAATGTGGCGAAGGCAGCAGAAAGGCTCAATGAGCTAAGCATGCGATTGAATCAAGATATTGCACGTTATCGTTTATAAGGTATGGTCAAACGGACGTCGAGAAGTCGATGTCCGTTTTTTTATTTAGACAACTTTCGTCCTTATTGCCCGTCGCTTTTGATTTGTTTGGTACGTTCGATAGGCTTTCCAAGCATTGGCACATAAAAGCCCTGTGAGTAAGTAAGATAGGCTGTTAAATAAATAGAAGTCCACACACGAAACGACAGCACACAGGATACCAAAGATGATTTGATCACGATTCTTTGCTGGTGAAGTAGGTGGATCAGTCAACATAAAGAACGCAAGAAACAAGACAGCATTCAAGTAGGGCGTAATAAAAGCAGATGAAGCATCCGTTAAGCCAATGAATCCCAATATGAGGTGGATCAGGCCGTATGCTGCTAGAAAGGCGAAAACTTGCGGGAATTTTTGTACGCGGCTGGTCACCAAATAACCGCCGACCACCACAAGGAATAGGGTCCACCAAGGTAGAAGAGACATACCGCCCCACCAGCTTTGATTGGAAGAAAATAAAATGACTGAGAGCCATAAACCAAATGCGGCTGGATTCAAAATTGGTTTCTTTTGATAAGTGATGACATGCTTAGATAAAATGGCTGCTGCGGCTGTGAAAACAGAAACAGCAAAAGAAGTAGCTGGACTTAGAACAATGCCAATAATCAGCCCTGTGAGCAGAGCTCCATCAGGGAATGTGTGTTTATTGTTTTTCCAAATCACTCTTGAGATGAAAGAGTCAAGAATTAGTGCTGTCCCGATGCTGGTAGCAACTGTAGCGAGACCACTAAGAAAACCAGCGTGCAGACTCCCGGCGGATAAAAGGACCAAAAGAATGGCGATGACATACCGTTTCGGTGTCCGAATGTAGGCTTTTAGTGAGGGTGATGGTTTCAAAAATGTTTGGTTTGTGATAGGTGCTGGTTGTGATTCCATGAGTGAACCTCCTTCATCTCCGGTGTTACGATCATATCAGCGGTTTGATCTACCATCACGGCAGGTATTTCATGTTCGGCTAAAAATGAATAACCCTCTTCTCGACCTAATAAAAAAGCAGCTGTGGATAGACTATCGGCGAGCATACCGAGTGGTGCAATGACGGTACAGCTTAACAAACTTTGTTCAGACTGTTTCGTTTGAGGGTGTATCAAATGGTGCGTATGAGGATCATAACGACTGATCCGTTCATAGCTTCCAGATGTACAAATCGCACAATTAGTCGTTCGAATGACCGAGATGTTGGTCTGTTTGTGAATGGGATGCCGAATCCCAATTGTCCACTCTTCTTGTTGTTCGTTAAATCCAGATACCAACACATCCCCACCAGCATTCATCATAAAGCCTTCCCATGCTTCAAGCTCTTTTGCGGCAAGATCGCACGCAAATCCCTTTGCAATAGAACCAAAATCCAAAATCAGCGGTTTGTTCAAATAAATCGTCCGATTCGTCTCGTTTAACTGGACGTCACGATAATGAACGGCTGCATGTGGAACGTCATGTGATGAAAAAGTTTGTCCTGTCGTATATAAACGATCGAATCCTTTTTGTTCCATGATTTTTCCGATGGTTGGATCATACTTGCCATTTGTTAACTCGGCTAACTCTAGCGCATAGGCTGTTAAATCGAAAAGCATTTCACTGACTAATACCTCTTGCTTTGAACGATTGGCTAACTTCATGACTTCAGAATCAGAGCGGAAACGGCTAAAACGATGCTCGATATCGTAAAAAATGGAAAAGGCACGGTTGATGTCCTCTAAAACAGCCCGTCGATCTTTTTCATAGGCAACCACTTGAATATTGATAACAGTTCCCATAGCCAGCATGGATTTTTGAAAAGTAATGAGTTTTTGTTGTCCTAACCATTTCATCATGGTGTCTCCTCTCTATGCCTTTGCCTGCTCTAAAGCCTGAGCAACAGCTGTTTCAAAATCCTGTGTACTTAATGTTGCACCGCTCACCGTATCTACATCAGCACTTTGTCTGATGACCACTTCATTGGGTAATGAGGAAATGGAGCTTTGTCCGTATCTAGTGTTATCACTCGTAATCTCGACAGAAGTGATATTTCCTTGTTTGATGGTAACAGATACACTAATAGAGCCAATCTCATTTGATCCAGTACCAGAGAAAGTACCATCCTTGAGTTCAGTTTCTGAAGTGGTATCTTCTGTTTGAGTGGCGGTAGTATCTGATGTGAGAGATGTATGATTAGAAGCGTCTGTTTGTGTATTTGATTGTGCTGTCTGAACGGCTTGCGCATGATGGGTAGTTGCATAACCAGTGATGTATAAGCTGCTGATAGCTGCGGTGCAAAGACTAATCATTTTCTTATTTATTTTTGCCATGATGTATCCTACCTCCTATTACGATCTACTATATAGAAGAAATTTGAACAAACCATGAACAAGAAAAGAACGATTTTAGATAATAGGCAATAAGAATCAAGATATTGCACGTTATCGTTTATCATTTATTTTTGACTGTGGTTCATTTATCAGGTAGGATGAAATGAATCTAAACCTTGCTCACGCAATCAAAAAGGAGTGTTTCGTCCATGAAAAAGAAAATATTGATGTTCTTACCTTGTGGCTACGGATACTCCACTGCTGTTTTCTTTTAGGATAGACAAAAATTGGTGAAGTCTGTCTACAGGAAGAAAAACACGCAGAAAAATCATAGTGAGTGAGGGATTTACATGGAGAAAATCACGAGAAAAAATCCAGAAAGTATGCCGAAACCCGTTGGCAACTACAGTCATATCACAAGGGTGCCAAAGGGTGCGGGGTTATTTGTGACATCAGGTCAAGTAGGGACAGGAGCGGATGGACAGATCCCATCAAGCTTAAACGACCAAGTCACCAATACGTTTGAAAATATAAAGAGAATCCTTGCATCAGAAGGGTTGAATGAAGAACACGTCATCAAAGTCAATATTTGGGCAACAGAAGAAATTGATTGGGATCATCTATACCCACAGTGGGATGCAATCTTCAAAACGGCATATCCATCAATGACCGTTGCCTATGTGACTGCATTAGGGTGGCCAGAGCTGAAAATCGAAATAGAGCTATGGTGTGCCGATATTTAATCAAAAAAAGAACAGTGCAAACTGTTCTTTTTTTGATGAGTATTTATGAAACAGCTTGGAATCGCTTTGTAATGAATGCACCGAGAAATGCACAGACTGTGTAAATGATGACCCAAATGAGAAAAGATTCATTTCCACCAATAGAGGTGAACATCAGAATCACACTCGCAACCAGCACAATCAATGTAGGAAACCAAATGTTCTTTAAAAACAATGTGCCGAAAATACCAATCAGCACAGAGATCATAGGTAAACCAAATACAACGAATAAGACAAAAACAGCCATGTTAATTACTCCTTTGAACCAAATCAACTATTTACATAAAAACATACAACAGTGCTGCACCCATATGCGGAAGGGCAAAGATGATGAAAAGAAAAGCCGTATCAAGACGAAACATCCGGTGTTCTTTTGTTTCAGAGTGATAGGCCGCTCGTGCCTCTTCCCCGTTGGTCCATGCACCCATAAGAAATCCAGATGCAACGAACGCAATAATAGAGATTCCACCACTGACGAATCCAATCCATTCATGGTGCTGTAATATGAGCGCCGCACTGCAAATCAACAGCATGGAGCAAACACCAGCAAAAAAAGCATGTTTCTTTCTCATTATGCTTCACTCCTTCAGACAGCTATTAGGAGACCGCATCACATATTTCAATGAAATGTCCATCAGGATCAGACACATAACTGACCGTTTGTCCCCACGGCTTCTTGGCAGGTTCCTTGATGACAGGTACTCCTTTTTCCTTCAAGGATGCAATTGTTTCATTCACATCATCCACAACAAAGCCAATCTCAAACGTTTGTGACGAGCTAACTGCCTCTGGAACAGGCAGACCAAGTGACTCTTTCACATCTTGGCGTGAATTAATTGATAAGGTCACTTCTCCTGTATCAAACTCAACATAGGATTCAACTCTCAATTTAATCGGGAAACCGAGGATATGATGGTAGAACTGAATACTTGCTTCAACATCGTTTACATATAGAATGGTATATTTCATTTTCATGTGGAAAGCTCCTCTCTTCATATACGTGTCAAAACCGGAAAGGTTTCCCACTCATTTTACCACATAGGCAATAAGATTCATTTAATTCCAAAAAAAACAATATTCCTATCTCAATCGTCTTGAAAAACAAAATGTGGTGACATATGATAAAAATGTAAAATGAGAAAAAATAGGGGGGAACTTACATGTTGAAAAAAATCATGGTGGCTGTCATATCTTTCGGTCTTTTACTTAGCTTTACACAAGTTGACACTCACACAGCGGATGCAAAGACAGTCAAGTACAAAAACTGCAAAGCACTCAACAAAGTGTATAAAGGCGGCGTGGCAAAAAGCAAAAATACGAAAAACAAAGGTGGAAAAACGAAGTACAAGCCTTATGTATCAAAAGCACTCTACTTAAAAAATACACACCTTGACCGTGATAAAGACGGCATCGCATGTGAACGTTAAGAAGAAGAAAAAAGACCTGTCACAAGGTCTTTTTTCTTTGGGATCAAACTCGTCCCTTTGTGCCATCTTCATCTTTATATTAAAATAAAGATAGATTCAAAAAATGATACAAAGTGGGGTACTCAATTTGTCAACACAAGCTGATAAGAAAGACATCCGATTGATTGCCATTGATATGGATGGCACGCTGTTAAACAGTGAGCACGTCATTCCTGAGGAAAATAAACAAGCCATTAAAGAAGCAGAAGCCAAAGGGGTCCATGTGGTGATTAGCACAGGACGTACGCTGATGACATGCCGAGAGCTGGTCGAGCCGCTGAAACTCTCTTCTTATCTTGTCACAGCGAACGGAAGTGAAATTTGGGATTCAAACTTCCAGTTGATTGAACGGGAACTGCTGCATCCCGATCACGTTCAGATGATGTGGGATCTAAAAAACAGATACGAAACCGATTACTGGGCATCTACTGTGGATAAAGTGTGGAGAGGAGAATTCCCAGAACGCATTCATGACCACGAATGGTTGAAATTTGGTTTTGATATTCATGACGATGCTGTTCGTGAGGAAGTCCTCCATACATTGAAAACAAATGGACAGCTAGAAATCACGAATTCCAGTCCAACCAATATCGAAGTCAATGCAGCAGGCATTAACAAAGCGGCAGCTCTTGCAAAAGTAGCAGAACGCATTGGCTGCACAATGGACAACGTCATGTCACTTGGCGACAGTCTGAATGATATGGCGATGATTCAAGAAGCCGGATTAGGCATTGCAATGGGCAATGCACAAGAAGTTGTGAAAGAAGCGGCTGATTGGATTACGGCTCCTAATACAGAGCACGGGGTAGCAAAAGCCATCCAACATTGGGTGCTGTCTAAATAAACGAGTAGAAAAAGTGAGAGGACATGACCTCTCACTTTTTTTGTTTTCTCCTAGTTCTATTGTTATATTTTCTGACAATTTCATGTGCAGTCTATTCAAAGTTGGTATAATCAATATAAATTCGAATATTCGGACTTTCTATTCCGTAATTCGGAACGACAAGGAGGGGTCCTATGTATCAAGTGGATATTAACTGTGATTTGGGAGAAAGTTTTGGTCAATACACCATCGGTTCAGATGAACAAATTCTTGAATATGTTACCTCAGCCAATATTGCATGCGGTTTTCATGCGGGAGATCCAACTGTGATGAGAAAGACGGTTAAAATGGCACTGGATAAAGGGGTCCAAATTGGTGCACATCCAGGTCTGCAAGATTTAGTCGGTTTTGGCAGACGTCCAATCGCTATCTCAGCAGAGGAAGCCTATGATCTTGTGATCTATCAAATTGGTGCACTATCAGCCTTTCTGAAAGCAGAAGGCGGCATGATGCAGCACGTCAAACCACATGGTGCCCTTTACAACATGGCGGCTAAAAATACTGAATTATCTGAATCAATCGCAAAGGCTGTGTATGATATTGATCCTAACCTTGTGTTATTTGCGCTGTCAGGCAGTGAACTTGCGTCAGCAGGGGAAAGAATCGGTCTTCAAGTGGCACATGAAGTTTTTTCTGATCGCACGTATCAACCAGACGGGACACTGACATCCCGCCGTGAACCTCATGCACTTATTGAAGAGGATGAAAGGGCGGTTCAACAGGTCATCCGTATGGTAAGAGAGGGAAAAGTGCAGACAGTGCAAGGGGAAGATGTTCAGCTCAAAGCAGATACGGTATGCATCCACGGGGATGGCAGTCACGCGCTTCAATTTGCAAAAACCATTACAGCGAAGCTAAAAGAAGCCACTATTCAACTCAAGGCCTTTCGATAAATCGTCATCAAAGGGGGAAACAGCATGAAAAGAGAGAAAGCCAAACAGATGAAAGCTCCAAAAGGGAACCGTTCTATGCTGATGGGCGCAGCCTTTTTAATGGCAACGTCAGCCATTGGACCGGGATTTTTAACACAAACAACGGTGTTCACACAGCAGCTCGCAGCTAGCTTTGGGTTTGTCATCTTGATTTCTATTTTACTAGACATTTTTGCGCAAACAAATGTATGGCGTATCATTGCCGTCTCGGAAAAAAGAGGACAGGACATTGCCAATATGGTTCTGCCGGGGCTCGGATATGTGTTAGCCTGTTTGATTGTCATTGGGGGTCTTGCCTTTAATATTGGAAATATCGCTGGTGCGGGTCTCGGTTTTCAGGTCATATTCGGCGTCGATCCCCGCATAGGGGCTGGGGTCAGTGCAGTCATTGCCATTCTCATTTTTGTCATCAAAGAGGCAGGAAAAGCGATGGACCGATTCACACAAATCGCTGGTTTTGTCATGATTGGTCTGATGCTGTATGTGGCTATTTCCACAGCACCGCCAGTTGGAGAAGCGGTTATGAGAACTTTCGTGCCAGAGAAAATTGACATGTTATCAATTGTCACACTGGTCGGCGGGACAGTTGGTGGCTATATCGTTTTTGCTGGTGGTCATCGTCTGCTGGATGCTGGCATTAAGGGGAAGGAAGCATTGCCGCAAGTGACGAAAAGTTCCATTTTCGGTATTTTGATCACATCCGTGATGCGTGTGGCTTTATTTTTAGCCGTTCTAGGAGTTGTCTCAAAAGGCTTACAGATTGATCCGTCGAACCCGCCTGCGTCTGTTTTTCAATTAGCATCTGGAAATGTTGGATATAAAATGTTCGGGATTATTATGTGGGCTGCTGCCATTACCTCAGTCATTGGAGCAGCATACACCTCCGTTTCCTTCTTTAAAACCTTCTCACCAAAAATCGAGAAAAATCAACGAGGCATTATCGTTGGATTCATTGCGCTCTCGACCATTTGTTTTATAACGATTGGAAGACCTGTGAACATATTGATTTTGGTTGGGGCCATCAATGCATTGATCTTGCCGCTTGCACTCGGAACATTGCTGATTGCTGCCTATAAAAAAGAAATTGTCGGTGATTATCGCCATCCATTCTTTTTGACCGCAACAGGTGCGTTTGTTGTTGTCATCATGGCAATCATGGGCGGATATACCATCATGAATGAAATTCCAAAACTATGGAGCTGATCACATGAAAGCATATCAAACCTATAAGCCGTCACAAATAAGGGAATTGATTCGTAAGCAGAAGATCACAGGACCAACGGCTGGCTTTGCTGAGGGATTTGCTCAAGCCAACTTAATGATCGTCAAAAAAGAGCTGGCCTTCGATTTTCTTTTATTTTGTCAGCGGAATCCGGCTTCGTGTCCTGTGCTTGATGTGCTCGACCCAGGTGATCCAGTGCCAAGGCGTTCAGCACCTGATGCCGATATTCGAACGGATTTCCCTAAATACCGTGTTTACAAAAAAGGGGTTCTTCAAGAAGAGGTAACAGATATTTCTTCCTATTGGGAGGATGATATGGTCGCCTTTCTCATCGGATGCAGTTTTACGTTTGAGCATGCACTCATGCTGAATGACATTCCTGTCCGCCATATTGAAGATGGACATAATGTCCCAATGTATCAAACGAACATTCCCTGTGAAAGGGCAGGTGTATTCCATGGTCCGATGGTTGTCAGCATGAGGCCGATCCCAGCGCATCAAGTCACAAGAAGTGTTCAGGTGACGTCTAGATTCCCATCGGTACATGGCGGTCCTATCCATATAGGTGATCCAGCTGTGATTGGCATTGAACATGTAGATCAACCAGACTTTGGAGAACCATCTGTGATCAAAGAAGGGGAAGTTCCGGTGTTTTGGGCATGTGGTGTGACGCCGCAAGCCATCGTCATGCACACTAAGCCAGACATTGCGATCACCCATGCACCCGGTCATATGTTTATAACAGATGTAAGAGATCAAAAGCTCGGTGTCCTGTAGAAAGAGAGGTGTCATAAGAGTGGCATTTTCAACGATAAAAGATACGATCACGTTCCACCCGCTAGGAGACGCAGCCATTGTCATCCAAGCCGGGACTGACATAAGTGAAGACATTCATGAGCGTGTGAAGCAGCTGTTTTCGTGTATTGAACAGCATCCATTTGAAGGATATGTGGAAGCTGTTCAAGCTTTTACAAACGTGACCGTCTTTTATGAGCCCTATAAGGTGTATCAATCTGCTCAGCTTAAGCAACGTGCGATCTCTCCGTATGAATGGGTCAAAGACTATATTGAAAACCTCCTTGAAGACAACTGGCAGGAGGGGAATCAGGCAAAGCGCCGGATCGTCGACATTCCTGTATGTTATGGAGGAGAGCTCGGTCCTGACTTAGAAGAAGTCGCCCGTATCAATGATTTGACGCCTGAAGAAGTTGTACGCATTCACACCTCCGGAACGTATCTTGTCTATATGATTGGGTTTGCTCCTGGGTTCCCGTTTTTAGGCGGACTTTCTGAAAAAATTGCAGCTCCGCGCAGACAAACACCAAGAATGTCGATTCCAAAAGGATCTGTGGGTATTGCGGGGAAGCAGACAGGGGTTTATCCGATATCTACACCCGGAGGCTGGCAGCTCATTGGACAAACCCCTTTGTCCTTATTTCGGCCGAATGCTGAGAGACCTAGTCTACTAAAGGCAGGGGACGAGGTTCGATTTGTTCAACTGTCTGAAAAGGAATTTTTCAGCATGAAGGAGGAAGAACGTTGAGTATGCATGTCATCAAGCCAGGAATGTTCACCACCATTCAAGATAAAGGGAGAATAGGCTATCAGAAGTACGGTGTGTTAACGAGCGGCGGCATGGACCCGCTCTCGCTCCGAATCGCCAATATCCTCACCGGGAATCAAGAAAACGAAGCGGTGCTGGAAATCACTTTAATGGGGCCCGGCCCAGTGTTGACATGTCAGAAGGATCAGCTGATCGCTGTGACTGGTGCTGATGTGGAGATTGAGATTGACGGGGAACAAGCGCCTCTATGGAAACCACTCTTCATTCGAGCAGGAAGCACGATCACCTTTGGCCCTTGTAAGAGGGGATGCCGCTCCTACCTCGCTGTAGCCGGTGGATTTGATGTTGAGCCGGTGATGAAAAGTAAAAGTACGTACGTCAGAGCGAAGATAGGCGGGATAGAAGGGCGTCCGCTAGAAAAAGGAGACGTCCTGCCAATTGGAGAACCGTCACCACTGGCGGAGCGCCTCGTTCACATGTTAAAAAGCAAAGGGGAACGAGCGCCAGACTGGACAGTCAATCATGCTCATTTTTTGCCTCTTGGGAAATCACCAGTCATTCGGGTGCTGGCAGGCAGACATCTATCTCATTTTCAGGAAGAATCGCAGCAAGCTTTTTTCGAACGGTCTTATCAGGTCACTCCCCAATCTGATCGTATGGGATGCAGATTGAAAGGGGAACCGATTCGTTTAAAGCAAAAACTTGAATTGATTTCAGAAGCGGTTGCTTTTGGCTCTATTCAAATTCCTCCTGACGGCCAGCCGATTATTCTGCTCGCAGATCGCCAAACGACAGGTGGATATCCTCGTATTGGTGAGGTGGCAACAGTCGATTTGCCGCTCATTGCGCAGGCGATGCCTGGAGCGAATCTCATGTTTCAACAAATTGGCCGCCAAGAAGCAGAGCAAGCCTTATTCACACAAGAAGCAGAGATGAAGGACCTGACGGCAAGATTAAAGCTCGAAGCATTTTCATTTTAGAAAAGGTGAGAAACATGCAGAACACAAATAAAACCGTTGTGAAATCAATGGAGATATTACGGCTTTTTATCACACACGAACAATTAACGTTAAATGACATGATTGAGCTCTCGAACATGCCCAAAACATCTGTACACCGAATGGCCAACTCGTTAGCCGATATGGGGTTATTAGAAAAGCATCCTTCAGGTGTTTACCGATTAGGATTGATGTTCCTTGAATACGGTCAGCTTGTCGCAGACCGCCTCGATATCCGTAGAATTGCAAGGCCCTTTATGGAAAACTTGCGTGATGAGGTAGGTGAGGCTGTTCAGCTCATTATTCGTGAAGGAGATGAAGCCATTTATGTGGAGAAAATGGAAGGAACGCAGCCTGTCCGGCTCTATACCGCTGTCGGAAGAAGATCCCCATTATATGCGGGAGCTTGTGCGAGAAGTATTCTTTCCTTTTTGCCAGAGGAAGAGAGACTTGCCTATATTGATTCGGTAGAGCTAGGGAAAATCGGGATCGGAACCATTACCGATAAAGATGTCCTGCGAAACATGATCGAAGAATCAAACAGGCGTGGATATACGTTAAGCTATTCAGAGCTTGAAAACTATACTGCGGCTATTGGAGCACCCATTTTCAATCATCATGGAGAGGTGGCAGCAGGCATTAGTATTGCGGGGTTTGAGGCCGGCTATCAAAAGGAACGGCTTCCTTATTTAATTGAGCAGGTCAAAAAAGCGGCCAGCGGCATTTCAAAAGAATTAGGTTTTACAACTGAACAAATAAAAAGCCAATGATCGTTAAGATCATTGGCTTTTTGCGTGTTCATGATTAGAAAGTTTTACCTAAAGCTTTTGCACGTTCGATCGCATCTGCTTTAATTTGTTCTGCTTTTGCAGGCTCAGCATTGTGACCTTCAACAATAAGACCTTCGAAAGAAGGAATACCGAAGAAGTTTGCAATTGTTCCAAGGTAACGGTGACCTGCTTCTAGTTCAGCAGCAGGACCTTCAGTGTAGTATCCGCCACGTGCTTGGATGTGTAGCGCTTTTTTGTCTGTTAGTAATCCAACAGGACCTTGCTCAGTGTATTTGAATGTTTTACCAGCTACAGCAACAGAGTCGATGTATGCTTTAAGAACTGGTGGGAATGAGAAGTTCCAAAGTGGTGAAACAAATACGTATTTGTCAGCAGAAACGAATTGATCGCTTAATTCGTTTAGGCGAGCAACTTTCGCTTGCTCTTCAGCTGAAAGTGTATCGAAGCCAGCACCAGATTGAAGCTTGCCCCATCCAGCGAATACATCTGCATCAATGTGAGGAATGTTTTCTTTGTACAAATCGATATGTACAACCTCGTCACTTGGATTTGCTTCCTTATAAGATTCGATAAATGCTTTAGCAGTAGCCATACTGTAAGAAACTGTTTCATCATGCGGATGTGCAGTGATGTATAAAACTTTTGCCATGTTCATTCAATCCTTTCTGTTTCAATGATTTTTTTTAGCGTATCCCAAAGATACACTGAATATGTGGCATCTTTAATCATATTGGAATGCTATGAAAAAGATGTAACAAGCACAGTTACATAAAAACTGATATTTTCATTGTAATCACTATATAGTTTGAAGTCAAGGTATAAAGTCTTGAAATCAAGATAAAAAGTTTGTAAATTTTTCTGAAACGCTTCAAGTCCGCGATTTAAGCAAAAAAACCCTACTCCCATTGAACAAAAAATGGATCGATATCGCAAGTAAAGTGTTTGTAAATGCGCTCATCCTGCATTTTTGAAAAAAAGGTGGATGCCTTTAAGCCATCTGCTACAAGCATTTCTTCTTCTTTTTCGTATATATAAGAGAAGGCAGGAGAGAGTGAGGGATAAGAGTGGGACGATCCTATGTTGCGATTGGAGATTCCTTAACGGTTGGGGTGGGGGCACGTTTATTTGGCGGCGGTTTTACGGAGCGATATGCGGCGAAGCTTGAAAAGAAGCTGCATATACCGGTGAAACTGTCCGTATTTGCGAAATCAGGGCTAACAACGGAAGAGATCTTGCAGCTTTTTCAGCGGTCTGATGTAAGACGGGCGATTGCTCATGCTGACATCATCACCATCACAGGCTGCGGGAATGATCTTGTTCAAGCTGTTCTGCAGTATGAAAAAGGTGAAGATGAAAAGACACTGCTGCAAGCGTCTATGCATTGTCAGGCGAATTTTAGCAAAATGGTTCAAGAAATCGCTCTGATAAAAAGAGGGCAGCATCAACCATACTGCGTATATTTATTGAATTTATATAATCCTTTTCCTGAGATTCCGATCGCCGAGAGATGGCTGAAGCAATACAACCATCACCTTCGCCAGCTTGCTGCGAATCCACATGTAGAAGTGGTGGATATTTACGGTGTATTTGAAGGTCATCAAAGCGCATACTTATCGATTGATCAATTTCATCCGAACCACAAAGGATATGAAGCAATGGCAGAAGCGCTGTTTCAACAATCCTTTAAGTAACTGTGATCCTGCGGGATTACAGTTTTTTTCATTCTTTTAAATGAAGGGCTGTTTCGATATGATAAAAGAAACTAAGACAAAAGAGGTGTATGCATGCAGGAGATGAGTGCGTATTTTCATGAATTGAAAGGAACAGCTTATGAGGTAGGAAAGCAGCAGGCTATTTGGCTGAAGGAACGCCCTTTGCTTAAGAAACAATACATTCAATCAGAACCGTTATCAAAAGAGGCTGTGAAGGAAACAAAGCAGCTGATTCGACCGTTTCTTCCTCAGTTAGAAGAAGAGCTCTCGGGATTTTGTGATGAAATGCAAATAGATGAAAGCGATTTGACCTTTTTCTATTCTTCGCATCTTCAGCCAGGCTGTTCCCATTGTGTGATGCAGGGGAATGAGGCTGCCAATCAACAGACGGTGATGCTGCGCAACTATGATTTTTCTCCGCTGTTTGATGATATGCGTCTTGTATCTACGCATGTGAAGGGCTCAGCAGTCCATACAGGCTCATCATTAATCTTATTTGGTCGATCGGATGGGATGAATGAACATGGTCTATCGGTGACATTTTCTGCATGCGGTCCGCCTGTTGGCAACGAACCAGGCTTAAAGCCGCCTGCTGTTGCTGGCTTGCAAGTATATCATGTCATTCGTGCTGTGCTAGAGTCCTGTAAAACGGTGGAGGATGCCGTCCGTTTGGTACAGGAAATGCCCGTCGCGTCTAATGTTCACCTCATGCTTGCTGACCGGAAGGGAGAGGCGGCTGTGATCGAAATGATTGATGGGCAAAAAAAGGTGAGAAGGCCGGAGCGTGGATTTATTGCGGCTACGAACCATCCGCTCGCTGATCACACGGCAAAAGGGTTGACGAAACATCATTCTGTTGTCAGGTACGACATGTTAATTCAAGCTTTAGAAGAACAGCCGTCAAGCGAGTCTCTTACGGAACTATTTCAGGCAGAATACCCTGCTGGTCTGACTGTGCACAATTATGAAGAGCTGTTTGGGACGATGCGAACCGTCATGTTTCGGCCGGAGGAAGGGACGATGGAGTATTGCTTTGGCTCTCCCGTCTATAATCCTACCTATTCATTAAAGGTCGGGGGCACACTGCCATTTCATGAACAAACGATTCAATTTCATCAAAAGGATTATGGACCTTCCTTTTGGAGAAACGTGTGAGTCTTTCATTTTGTCACAGCCTGTGTGCCAAATTTAGATCAACTTCAGGTTGCATCGATCAGTGAAAGCGTTTTATATTAAAGTGTGACAATAGACCTATTTAAGCAGAAGGAGGCATTTCATGTACATAACGGCACGAGAACAGAAAGTGATCAAATATATGATTCAGCAAAATCGTTATGTCACCATTCGTGAGATCGCCGATTCTGTTCAGGTAAGTACAAGAACCATTCATAGAGAACTTAAATCCATTAAACCTATTTTAAAGAATTACAACCTATCACTTGATAAACAGCCGGGGAAGGGTTTGAAGGCGGTCGGTGAACAGGAAGACAAACAGCGGCTTCTGTCTCATATTTCAAATGAAGACCAAATTGAATATAGTTCTGATGAACGGAAGCTCTTAATCCTGTGTGCCCTGCTTGAAACAAAAGAACCGGTGAAACTATATACACTTGCAGCCGACTTGCAGGTCACAAATGCGACCATCAGCTACGACTTAGATGAACTGACGGACTGGATCGCTCCTTACGGTTTACTGCTTATCCGCAAGCGTGGGTACGGCATTGAATTAAAAGGACCGGAGGAAGCCAAACGAAAAATTGTCGGGAACCTGATCGTTGACCGTCTCGACATTCAATTATTTCTCGAAACGATTGAGATGAATATTAAACATCGAACGAAAGCGACTGAAAAGGTGTTTGGGGTAGTCAGTCGAGGACAGCTGCTCAAGGTAGAAAGGCTGCTCTTTCATTTGAAAAACAGACTCTCTCTCTCGTTGTCAGATAGTGCCTATATTGCACTTGTCGTTCACTTAACCTATGCCATTGAACGCATTCAAATCGGTGAAACCATTCGGATGGAAGAGGAAGAATTGCTTGAATTAAAGCGGACGAAGGAATTTGAATCTTCACTCAGAATCGCGCGAGCATTAGAACGCATGTTTAATGTAGAGATTCCTGAAGCTGAAGTTGGATACATGACCATCCATTTGCGCAGTGCAAATCGAAGCTTTACGGCAGAATACCGCATTGATGAGATTGAGTTAGATATCGCGCTGCGAACGAAGAAACTCATTGACTTTATTTCTCATAAAACAGGCTATCATTTAAATGAAAACGATTCATTGTATGAGGGACTCGTGTCTCATCTTGAACCAGCTATGAACCGATTAAAAGAAAAGATGCGGATTTACAATCCGCTCACACAACAAATAAAAAAAGACTACTTCTTGCTGTTCATGGCGATTGAAGAAGGTGTGGAGCGCTTCTTTCCTGAGATCGAATTTCCAGAGGATGAAATTGCCTTTATCGTGCTTCATTTTGGTTCGGTGCTTGAAATTAAAAAAGAAGAAACCAAGATTCATGCATTGGTCGTTTGCTCAAGCGGTATCGGTTCGTCAAAAATGCTCGCATCACGATTAAAAAAAGAATTGCCTGAGATCGCCAAATTCGATCTATCTTCCTTAATGGAGCTAAAGGAAATCGACGCTGCAAGCTATGACATGATTGTATCAACCGTGCCGATCCCCTATGAGCATATTGATTACATTATGGTCAGCCCGCTCTTAAACGAGGATGACGCAGTGCGGGTCAAGTCTCATATTAAACGAAAAATTCCTTATCTGATTGAGAAAAAAAGAGCGCAGGAATCTGCAAAAGAATCGGTGGAGGAAAAGGTTGATATGATAGGGATGGCAGAGCAAATCACGAATTATATGTCAGTGATTCGCAGCATCTTGTCCCATTTTACAATCGAAAAAAAGAAGACGACAGAGCAGCATGAGTCAACAATGAGAGAGCTGATGCGTCAGGTTGAAAGTCAAGGCTATTTAGAACGTGCAGACGAAGTGACAGCCGGTTTGCTTGAGCGTGAGCAGCAAGGTGGTTTAGGCATTCCAGGAACCGAGTTTGCTCTTTTTCACTTAAAGCATGATCTCATTAAGAAACCGGTCTTTCATATCTATGATCTTGATGAGGCATATGAGATCAAAAGCATGGATGGCGGGCAGCAGCTCATGTCCAGAATGCTCCTCATGCTGGCGCCGCTAGAGCTTGGCAAAGAAGGGTCTGAAATGTTTAGCCTGATCAGTTCATCCATCATTGAAAGCGAAGAAAGCATGGCACTTTATGGACAAGGAACAAAGGAAGAGATTGAACAGAAATTACATCAACTTTTTTATCAATTTGTCAAAGAGGCAAAATGGTAAAAAAAAGCCGAGAGCTTATTCGCTTCTCGGCTTTTTTGCTGTGACACAGACAGCGAGGGTGGGACGAATCTCCTCATATTCAACAGAAAACTGATCAAATCCAGCAAATTCTAAATCATTGAGGATGCTTTCGCTCATTTCTTTTGTTCGATTGGCGTCCGCTCCTTTTTCTCTTGGTTGCATCACAATGACGAGTGTTCCGCCCGGTTTCAAGGTGTGATAAAGGTTGAGTGCGCCAGCCTTTGGGTCATCCCAAATCGTATAATTGTTAACAGAAAGTACTTTGTCATACTGATCCGCCGGCAGGCGTGTTTTTTCAATTTTCCCGACATATAGCCGGACCTGCTTCTCTTTGGATCGTTTCTTTATACGCGAATGCGCCTGTTCCATCATAGTTGAAGAAGCATCTAGTCCATCAATGTGAAGATCGTCATAATGCTTGAGCATATGTTTGATGCTATAGCCGGGGCCATAGCCTATTTCCAATATGTTTTCACCATCTGATAAATCTAAATGCTGGATCGCCCATTGATTCAGTGCCTTATTTTCATTTGCCATAATAAAACCTGCGATGCTTCCGAGCCAGCCTTTTGGTCTGCTAAAGGTTTTAGAAATGGTTGACAGCATGTGAGAACGCTCCTTTTTTATGTTTATGTAACCGATTTTTCCCATCATGAAACCTGTCAGTTTTCAAAACGCATCGATGACGCATAGGGATGTTTGAGTGAAAAAATGAAGTGGTAATGAAAGGATACATCAACAAATCAAGGAGGAGCTTACACATGGATTTACGTGAATACTTAACAAATGGCATTCCGCGCCAAACGCAGGATCAGCAGCCAGGCAGTGAAAGAGAAATGAATCCTGCCCCGATCTATGAGGATGAATCGTATAAAGGGTCTGGTAAGCTAAAAGGTAAAGTAGCGCTGATTACAGGTGGAGACAGCGGAATTGGACGTGCTGTTTCTGTTGCGTATGCCAAAGAAGGAGCTCATGTCGCGATCGTATACTTAAATGAACATGAGGATGCAGAGGATACGCAAAAACGTGTAGAACAGGAAGGCGTCAAATGTTTAACGATTGCAGGGGATGTCGGGGACGAAGCCTTTTGTGAGAAATCGGTAGAAAAGACAGTTGAAGCCTTTGGACAGCTGGACATCTTAGTCAATAATGCGGCCGAACAGCATCCGAAAGAACGTATTCAAGATATTTCTAGTGAACAGCTTCACCAAACCTTTAGAACCAATTTCTATTCTTATTTTTATTTTACGAAGAAGGCACTCGATTACTTAAAACCGGGAAGTTCCATTATTAATACAACATCTATTAACCCGTATCGAGGCAACAAGGTACTGATTGATTATACAGCGACAAAAGGGGCCATCAACGGCTTTACTCGTTCTATGGCACAGTCGCTTGTGAAAGATGGAATTCGGGTAAACGGTGTAGCACCCGGTCCAATATGGACGCCGCTCATTCCATCTACATTTGATGAAGACAGTGTCGAAAGCTTCGGGGCCGAGACACCAATGGGAAGACCAGGACAGCCTGTGGAGCATGTAGGCTGCTATGTACTGCTTGCTTCGGACGAATCGTCTTATATGACGGGACAGACACTTCACGTCAACGGCGGTTCCTTTATGAATACATGATCAATAGCACGCCGCCCAGATTTAATTGGGCGGTGTATTTAGTATTTCTTCCGATTCTTCTGTACAGATGAGACAGACCATATGATAATGCCCACAACAACCGCTGCAATAACAAGTGAACTCAAATGGAACATCGTTTCATGATGCATATTCAACTTCCCCTTTCAATGTGTCCGTTTTTTATAGCATCAGCTAGAAGATGTCTTTTTATGAAAAACACATTTCTTTGTTTAATGAATGGATTGTCGTGGAAACCTAAGAGTACGGATGACATTTTGAAGGAGTGAAGATACATGTCACAAGAAGAGTTAAAGAAAAAGGTAATGAACTTATTAGACGAACAAAAAGTGGGAACATTGGCGACTGTTGAACAAGATAAGCCGCATACCCGCTATATGACTTTTTTTCATGAAGGGCTGACATTATATACACCAACAAGCAAAGAAACACATAAAGCTGATGAGATTGAAAAAAATCCGAATGTTCATATTCTCATTGGTTATTCAGGTGAAGGATTTGGGGACACATATGCAGAAATCGCAGGTAAAGCCACATTAACGGATGATCCAGAACTGATCGACCGCCTTTGGTCTGATGAGATGGAGAAATGGTTTAAAGGAAAAGATGATCCAAACTTAGTGATCCTTAAGATTGACCCAACCTCCATTCGTTATATGAACGAAGGAAACCGGACACCAGCAGAATTATCACTTTAACACTTGCGTAAGTTGGGGGAATGTGTTATAGTTTTATATTAAGTGTTGAAATAGCAAATAAATAAAGAAAGTAAACTTTCTTTTTTCTATGACATAATGAGAAGCAATAGAGCTTCTACTTGATAAGAACGAGACGCTGTCAAAGCGAACAAACTTATTCTTTTCCTTCTGCAACCGCCCCCTATAAAAGCGGAAGAATGGAAAAAAGACGTTTTGATTTACAATTCACACTGGCACGGCTTCGGAGCCGTAAGGACGAATGAGAGGTAGGGCTTTCGTTGTCTTGTTATCCAGAACTTCCATGGCGTTTACTTTCAAACGTAGGTTCACTCGGAACACATATGACACACTGATATGATCGAATCTTAATTCATACACTCCGTGACGGAGATTAAACATTGATTATTTATTTGCATGAAAAGAGTAAGAAACGGGCTGCCATCTATTTGGCAGCCTTTTTACGTTTTAAACAATAAAATAGGAAAAAGGAAGATAAAAGCGGATACCGTCCGCATGATATCTCCTTCAAAAAGATCCGTCGCCAACAATAGAACAACGAACACTCATCGACAGAAAGAGGAAATGCTTCATCATTACTCACTTCGCCCTTTCTTCTGATACCTCCAAATCCGGCCAATAAAAAAGAACATCACCGTAAACAAAATAGAGAAGATCAACATGTCCAGCAGTGTCACGCCTCTATCTGAATGCACAACCCCAAACCAAACCCATTGAAGAACAAAAGAGATAGCAAAATAAAAGATGGATTCTTTCATGAAATTCTCCTTTTTACTTATTTTTTTGACTGTTTAGCCACACCAACCAGATGAAGAAGGAACAAATGGCGCATGCGAGCAAAGTGACAGGCGGCAAGGTGTGCCAGCTAGTCAGCCCCTTTACAAAGCACATATAAAAAAAGAAAATGGTAATAGATACGAGCACCCCTTGCTTGAACCAACGGGGAACACGCAGCCAAGCCGCTAGAATGATCGATGATAGCTTATCCATTGAGATAACATCCTTTTTTTGAATCTGATTGGATTTTATCGTAAATAATCAAATATGTAAAATATGGATTTAGAAAGTTGGAATGGTATTCTGCTAGCATGAAACATTCTCGCTGCACTGACGTATAAGAAAAAGGAACTCCATGAAAGGAAGCGATCAAGTGAAAAGAATACCAGTGATTTTCCTCAGGTATATTGTCTTCTTTATTCCAGCAATCATTCTTAGTGTCTTGGTGTGGAACCATTACCAAGATGATTTGTCCGCAGGGAAAGCGACGCAATATGACGTCAAACAAATATTTACATTTGATGAAGGAAAACGAGTGGTGAGTGCTGTATCAAAAAACCAGCAGCTCCATTTTGCAATGTATGATCCCCAATCAGGAAAAAGAATCAGTGAATGGACCACGGAAAGCGATACGTTTAATGAAATGTTGCCATCCACTCAAGGTAACAACCTCTTACTTGCTTTAAAAAATAAAGACGAGCAGCTGTTGATCGAGAAACTGTCTCCAAGCGGAGCAAAGAAAGAACTTGTTAAGCAAAAATTACAGATTCCCTCATTTTTAAAAACGAATACATATCAATGGAATGGACGACTCTTGTTTACAGGAGAAAAGGAAGGCGCTGCTGCGGTCCTCGGTGAGCTAAAGAATGGTCAGTTTCATGTCCACAATCTCAACGAGCTGAAGCTGCCAGCAAGACCTGTTTCCATCGATGTCGTCATGAATTCTTTTAGAGGGCAGACCCCATTCCCTATGTTTGAATTGACTTTGAAAAATGACCAGAAGGCGTATGTCAGCGGAATCTCAAACGAGAAACATCAGCTTGGGGTCTATGTCTCCAAAAGTGCAGAACCGTTCAGCCTCATTGAAGATAAAGTCGTGCAGCAGCTGCAAAAAACGATCGGATCATCACAAAACGTTGCTGTCGCTGTCGAATCCAACTATCCAAAAAGACCAAGGAAAGTGGATGCAGAGGGAAGGGTTGGGGAAGTCGTCCCAACACCAAAACCGATTTACCAAACCTTTATCTACCAGCTGAATGAAGAAGAAGTTCTTCTTGCAGGCTCTACAGCAAAGGACGAAGCAAAAGGCAAGCTGACTGGTTATATTTATAATCATCGCACGAATAAGGCGACGTCTGCCAGCAAGCTTTTTCAGTCGTTGTCATATGAATCTTTACAAAAAGAAGATCTCTCTTTTCATAAAAATGTGAAGAGCGATTGGCTCTATTATTCACTTGGCAACCAATTAACGGGGGCATTTGAGGCGAAAAGCAAACAGCTAAAGGAATTCCCTTTGCAAAAGGTCATCTCAATCGAAAATGCCAGTCCAGCCCACCAAACGTCTGTTGACACCTTTATACAATATGTCATGAAGGGCGGACCACTCATTCTCAACTGGGCGATATGGCTCTTTATCCCACTGCTGTTATTTGTGCTAGCGATCTTCCTGCCGCCGATTTTGAGACTGGTGAGAAAGAACAAGATAAAAGACAGTGTCACATTAGAAGCCAATATTGTATCTGTCAAAGAAACGGGTACCTACATCAATGAACAGCCGCTGGTCAACATGCAGCTTCAATTTCAATATGATGGTGAAAATATCGAGAAGGCGGTTAAAACGGTTGTATCCTATACTCAGATACCGCAACCGGGTCAGCGTATCGCCATTCTCTACAATCCGAAAAAGAAAAAAGCAATGCTCTTAAAAGAGGGTGACTTCTCGCAGCCGAGCGAGCCAAAGTTCCTCAAAGGCGCTATTTTAAGAAACATAGAATCATATGGAACCGTAGGACGAGGCACCGTCTTATCACTTACATTTGAAGCAGATCAGAAAAGGTATACCATTCCGATGATTCAAGCCGCTGGTTTTGAGTTTAGAACAGGAGAAAAAGCCGATCTCGTTGTCATCAGCGGTCAGTTGAAAATGGCAGCCTATGGGCATGAAGTGCGGAATCGTGCGGGGAAAGACGTGACATTAACAGGAACGATCCAGCGTGTGAAGCAATATCCAATGGCCATCCATGAACAAAAGCCTATTATGCTGGATGTGACGGTTTCTAGCGGAGATCAATCCATCACAAAAACGGTCAGTCAATTCATCCCTGACCATATGGAGGTCGCACCAGGAACTCAAATCACGATGCAGACAAAACAAGAAGAGCTGGATAAAGAAATCAGTCTTATGCAAGAGAAACAAGGAAGTGCAAAAGTGACCCATGTCTCATTTTCCGGTGTCATCGGCAACCAGCCGTTAGCGATCATTCAGATTGAGAGAGATGGCGTGATGTATGAAGTGAAACAGCCAATCGATCCGATCACTAGCGTACTGCCAGGTGATGAATTATGGGTGGCATATCACGAAATGACACGTCAAGCAGCCATTGTGAAATATGCATCGATTTAAAAAATACGTCAGCGTGTAGAAAAAGGGCTAAAACGAATTTCGTTTTAGCCCTTTTGATTAAGCTTTTGTATCATACTGGCGAAGCACCTTATCATAGGCGAAGTTGCCGAAAGGAATGAATGCCGCAAAGAATCCGGCGATGGACCATTTCAAATGCCAGCGAACTTTAAATGTCACATATGCCAAAATGAGCATGTAGATCACAAACAATGCGCCATGAAGAGAGCCCACAATGGTGACCGCCATCGGAATATCCGCAAAATATTTTAGAGGCATGGCAATTAAAAGAAGGGTTAAAAGAGACATACCCTCAATAAAACCCGCCTGTCTCAGACGGCTAATACTTGTATGCATATACAAATCCTCCTGTATAAAAGCTAGTTTCTCATCTTCTAATATAAACGAAAGATCGTCTGGACATGCGAAATCTACGAAAAATTCAAAATATGTTCATGGAATGCTTAAAAAATGGGAAAAGTCCTTTACTCCTTGTTTGTTTCAGAGAGTACTTGCTTTAAGTGCATCACATCATGCAATAAATGCTCCGTCATTGCTTGAACGGCTTCTGTGGAGCGGCGCTTTTTTATTTTAGAATAGATGGCTGCATGCTCTCTTTGAATGGTTTCAGCACGAGCCCCGCCGCTAAAATGAAAGATGCGGCAATAGTGAATGAGTGCATTTACGTGATTCAATTGTTTGGATAAGCGGTCATTGTGACTCGCCAAAATGATTTTTTGGTGAAAGGCTTCATGTAACTGGACGATCTCTTTAGAGGGCAGCTGCTGCTTGATCGCTTCGTCCGCCTGCGTGAGAACCTGCTCAATTTCATCCATTTCTCTTTGCACGGCTTCCTTACAGGCAAGCTCAACAGCAAGTGTTTCTAAAGCTACCCGAATTTGATAAAGCTCCTCGACATCTTTTTCTGTTAACGTATAGACGGAATAGCCTGATCGATGATCCGCGATTAAGAGCTCGTCTTTTTCTAACAGCCTCATCGCCTCTCTTACCGGTGATCGGCTTACGCCAAATTGTTTGGCAAGCTGTGTTTCATTGATGCGCTCTCCTGGCTGAAAGTGGCCATCAAAAATCATTTGCTTCAGCTGTTCATAAAATTGCATGTGATACGGTGTTGGTCTTTCCATCTCGAATGAATTCATGCCATCATTCCCTCTTTTATACATCATCTTTTGTCTCATGTTATCCAAGTTTTTCCCTCTAGGCAAGCCTGCATCAAAAAGTCAATATCGTACAATCCAAGAGAAAAGGGGTGTGCTACACTTATGATCAGTTCAGCGAAAAGAGGGATCGACATGAACACACAAGAGGAACGAACTGTACATTTTGATCAAGACTTACAAATAGAGGCATATCGCTTTCATGGCATCATGCAAAAGTTCCCGAATCATTTTCATACATATTATGTGATTGGATTTATTGAAGACGGTCAAAGACGTTTGGTCTGCCAAAATCAAGAATACATCATTGAAAAAGGTGATATCCTTCTTTTTAATCCGTATGATAATCACGCATGTGAACAAATTGATCACAGGACACTCGATTATCGCTGCTTAAATATTGAAGCAGGTGTGCTAGGGAAGGTCTTTCAGCACAAACCGCATTTTAAAGCCCCTGTGTTTTCACAAAGTGAACTAACAAAGCCATTATATGATCTACATCAAATGATCACAGAAGAAGCTCCTGCTTTGAATAAACAGGAAACCTTCTATTTCTTTATGAAACAATTGATTGAAGCCTATGCTGATACCTCAGAGGAAAAAGCATCAGCCACACGTGCCAACGAACAAAAAGTCCGAGACGTACAGCAATATATCGAAACACACCTCACGGAAAATATATCGTTAGATGACTTAGGCGAGCTTGTGTCCATGAACAAATATTCATTGCTGCGTGCTTTTACAAAGTTTAGAGGCATCACGCCGTATCGTTATTTACAGACAGTCAGAGTGAACTTTGCGAAGGAGCTTCTCGCCCAAGGAGTGAAGCCTGTAGATGCGGCTGCCTCCGCTGGATTTTCTGATCAAAGTCATTTGAGTCATTTCTTTTCAGAATTTATTGGGCTCACGCCAGGGCAGTATCAGCAAATTTTTGTAAAGCAGGTAACAGCTGATGAAAAATAAACAGCTGCTCGGTCATTTAGCGGCCATGTTCACCATTTTTTTATGGGGATCTACCTTTATCTCTACCAAAATATTATTAACGGCTTTTTCTCCAACAGAGATTTTATTTTTCCGTTTTTTTATAGGGTACTTGGCTCTGATGATCATCTATCCGTTTACGATGAAGGTGCAAAGTAAAAAGCATGAAGGGATGTTTGCGCTGGCAGGTTTATGCGGTGTGGTCTTATATTACTTTTTAGAAAATGTCGCACTTACTTATACGTTCGCTTCGAATGCAGGTGTCATCAGCTCCGTTGTCCCATTCTTCTCTTTTTTATTGGCTTATTTTTTATTAAAAGATGAGCCGCTGCACAGCCGGTTTTTCATAGGCTTTTTCATCGCGATGACGGGAATCGTGCTGATTAGCATGAATGGAATGACGACGTTTCAATTGAATCCACTCGGTGATGCCTTAGCATTAACAGCAACCATCGTCTGGGCATTCTATTCCATTTTATCGAAGATGATCAACCAATATGGCTACCATATCATTCAGGTAACAAGGCGTGTCTTCTTTTACGGACTGCTATGGATGATTCCCCTGATCTGGCATTTTAAGGTTCGTTTAGACTGGGAGCGGTTGACCAATCCATCGTTTGCCTTCCACTTGCTGTTTTTAGGCGTCTTTGCATCTGCTATTTGTTTTCTGACATGGAGCTTTTCCGTGAAGACGATCGGTGTGGTGAAATCAAGTGTGTATATTTATGGAGTGCCTATTATCACGATGATCATTTCAATGATCGTTCTTCACGAGAGCTTGACCTTCATGTCTGGGCTTGGAACAGCACTGACCTTAGGAGGTTTGCTGCTTTCAGATAAAAAAAGTGCGGGAAGAAAGAAACAGAAGCCCCATGTGCTGATGCAGGATAAAAAGGCGCTTTGATCAAAAAAAGCGTCTTTTGTCCATTGTAAGAACACGCACTCTTTAGTAAACTCAAATGAAACGGTCGACGGTCGACCGATAACAAAGGGGGAAAAATCAATGAAGCATGTTTCAATTGCAGCGATACCAGGTGACGGGGTTGGAAAGGAAGTTGTGCCTGAAGCTATTCGAGTTTTGAAAGCGGTATCAGATGTGCATGGCGGTCTGTCTTTCACCTTTCAGGACTTTCCGTGGAGCTGTGAGTATTATTTAGAGCATGGCGAAATGATGCCAAAGGATGGATTGGAACAACTAAAAGCCTTTGACAGCATTTTCTTAGGAGCAGTCGGAGATGCCAATTTAGTGCCGGATCATGTATCACTTTGGGGATTGCTCATTAAAATTAGACGTGAATTTGAGCAGGTGATCAACGTTAGACCTGCAAAACAGCTGAGCGGCATTCGCTCCCCGCTTGCTTACCCAAAGGATTTCGATCTTCTTGTTGTAAGAGAAAACGGTGAAGGTGAATATAGTGAAATTGGAGGCCGCATCTATCAAGGGGAAGATCAGCTTGCCATTCAAAATGCTGTTTTCTCAAGAAAAGGGACAGAACGAGCCATGCGTTTTGCCTTTCAATTAGCAGAAAAGAGACGAAAGCATGTGACAAGTGCAACCAAATCGAATGGAATCGTTCATACAATGCCATTTTGGGATGAAGTGTTTCAAGACGTAGCCAAGGATTATCCAAAGGTGACAGCAGACTCGCAGCACATTGATGCGCTTTCAGCCTTCTTTGTGACAAGACCTGAGAAATTCGATGTAATTGTTGCCAGTAATTTATTTGGCGATATTTTAACTGATCTTGGGGCAGCCATTATGGGAAGTATTGGCGTGGCGCCTGCTGCCAACATCAATGTAAATGGCAAATATCCATCAATGTTTGAGCCTGTACATGGGTCAGCCCCAGACATTGCAGGAAAAGGAATCGCCAACCCAATCGGTCAAATTTGGACCGCTAAACTCATGCTTGATCATTTCGGAGAGGAAGAACTCGGTACACACCTGCTCGAAATCATCGAGTCAGTCACAGCAGACGGCTTTTTAACGGCAGACATCGGCGGGGCTTATCGAACACAAGAAATCACAAACGAAATCATCAAGCGCTTGAAGAAATAATCCGTCATTAGAACCGCATCTCCACGTCTGCTATAATAAAAGGATGGATAGAAGAAAGAGATGTGAAATTTCGTGTCAAAAACAGTTGTATTAGCAGAGAAACCTTCGGTAGGACGTGACCTTGCACGTGTGCTGAAGTGTCATAAAAAAGGAAATGGTTTCTTAGAAGGAGATCAATACATTGTCACGTGGGCGCTGGGCCACTTGGTGACACTGGCTGATCCAGAAGGCTACGGGAAAGAATTTCAATCCTGGCGCCTAGAGGATTTACCAATTATTCCAGAACCACTCAAGCTTGTCGTGATGAAAAAGACAGGGAAGCAGTTCCAAGCGGTCAAAGCGCAGCTGGCGAGAAAAGATGTAAAAGACATTGTCATCGCAACAGATGCTGGACGTGAAGGGGAGCTTGTGGCAAGGTGGATTCTTGAAAAAGCACATGTGAAAAAGCCTCTAAAACGTCTATGGATTTCGTCTGTTACAGACAAAGCCATTCAAGAAGGGTTCAAACGATTAAAAGACGGCAGAGAGTATGACAACTTGTACCGCTCTGCGGTTGCGCGTGCAGAGGCCGACTGGATTGTAGGGATCAACGCAACAAGAGCGCTGACAACGAAGTTCAATGCGCAGTTATCCTGTGGACGTGTGCAAACGCCAACGATTGCTATGATCGCCAAGCGAGAGGAAGACATTCAGCAATTCCAGCCGAAGCCGTTCTTTGGGCTGACTGCACAAGTTGACGGACTGACGCTGACTTGGCAGGATGCAAAGACAAAACAAAACCGTACATTCCAAGAGGATGTAGTGAAGGAGCGCTTGGCAGCCTGTAAAGGAAAATCTGCAGTGATTGATGCACTGAAAAAAACAGCGAAAAAAGCCTTTGCTCCAGGGTTGTATGACCTGACAGAATTGCAGCGTGATGCCTATAAACGCTACGGTTTTTCAGCAAAAGAAACACTGTCTACACTTCAGCGTCTGTATGAGCAGCATAAGCTCGTCACGTACCCGCGTACGGATTCACGTTTCATTTCGGCAGATATCGTGCCTACATTAAAAGATCGACTCAAAGGAATGAACGTTAGACCTTACGCGCAGCATGTGAATCGCATTTTACAATCAGGCATTAATGCACATAAAGGATTCGTCAACGATGCCAAAGTGTCAGATCACCATGCGATCATTCCAACCGAGGAAGAGCTGTATCCAGGTGCATTAAGCGATAAAGAGCGTAAATTATATGACCTGATTGCCAAGCGATTCCTCGCTGTACTGATGACCCCTTTTGAATATGAGGAAACAACAGTGATCGCCAAGATCGGCAGTGAGACATTCACAGCGAAAGGAAAAATTGTGCAATCAGCCGGCTGGAAAGCCGTGTACGATGATTCCTATGAAGACGAGGAATCAGCCGAAGCAGATCAGCACTTGCCGGCATTAACAGAGGGGCAGTCACTTGATGTACGCCAATTAAAAGAGACAAAAGGCGAAACGAAACCTCCTGCTCGTTTTAACGAAGCGACCCTTTTATCTGCCATGGAGAACCCGTCTGCATTTATGCAGAACAAGGAAAAAGACTTAGTGAAAACCCTTGGCGAAACGGGTGGATTGGGGACAGTGGCAACTAGAGCTGATATCATTGAGAAACTGTTTAACAGCTTCTTAATTGAGAAAAAAGGCAAAGACATCTTCATCACATCGAAAGGGAAGCAGCTTCTTTCTTTAGTACCTGAAGATTTAAAGTCACCTGCGTTAACAGCGGAATGGGAACAAAAGCTGTCTAAAATTGCGAAAGGCCAATTGAAAGCTTCTCAATTCATGAGTGAAATGAAGTCATATGCAAAACAAGCCGTATCTGAAATCAAACAAACGAACCAAACCTTTAAGCATGACAACATGACAGGCACACATTGTCCTGACTGTGGAAAACTCATGTTAAAAGTGAATGGGAAAAACGGCACCATGCTTGTTTGTCAGGATAGAGAATGCGGACATCGAAAAAATGTGGCAAAGAAAACAAATGCACGCTGCCCGAACTGTCATAAAAAGCTTGAGCTGCGCGGGGAAGGCGATGGCAAAATATTTGCCTGTGTTTGTGGTCATAGAGAGAAACTGTCTGTTTTCGAAAAACGCAAATCACAATCCAATCAAAAACGAGCCAGTAAGCACGATGTGTCCAAATATATGAAGAAACAAAAGAAAGTGGAAGAACCAATCAATAACGCACTTGCAGAACAATTGAAGAAACTAAAATTAGATCAATAGTTGTGTAAAAACCCATGTGAATTCGCATGGGTTTTTTGTTTGTTCGAGTATTTTGACATGTTGTTTTTCTGTAAATGGGAATATGTAAGCGAAAAGACTCGTAATTTGGTATAAAATATTTATTTTCATTTAAACAGAAACGCTCTATAATAAATCGTTAGATGCTTAGAGAGAACAAGGATTGAAAGGGGACACGAATGGATACACCCATATATCGTACAGCTATCGCTATACTCATTGTCATTTTACTAGGCGGATGTACCTGGAAACAGCAGCAACATTCAGCTCAACCAGAACCTGCAAAGCCAGTATTGTCAGGAGAGTACTTTATGACTCACCACTTAATGACAGATCAAGGCATGATTCGCACCTCGCTTGCGGAGCAGCCTACCTACTTATCGGAATCGCTCGGACTTTGGATGGATTATCTTGTTAGAAAAAAAGATCAAACATCTTTTGATCAACAGGTAGACGTCCTGCGCACTCAATTCTTACTGGAACATGATCTTCTTAGCTGGCAAATCGAATCTCATCAAAAAAGCAAAGTCAATGCTTTAGTTGATGACTTACGTGTAGTAACAGCGCTTCAAAAAGCAGATCAATTGTGGCAGAAGTCAGTGTATCAAACCACAGCCAAAAAAATCGCAAAAGCGTTAAAAGACAAAAACATGTTCAAGGGTATGTTGACCGACTATTATGATGCATCGACAAAGCAAACTTCACATACAATCACACTTTCATATCTTGACCCAAAAGCAATCAAAGAACTAGTATCCCTCCACCTATTCACAGAACAAATGATGAACAACCAATTGGCCATTCTAAAAAATGCACCGAGACAAAAAGGATTTTTTCCAAAATCTTATGACATAGCGAAGAAAGTCTACTCGTTTGATCAGGAAATCAACTTGATCGACCAGCTTTATACGGCTCTTTATGCCGAACGTGCACAGGTTGATACAACAGTCATCATGAAATGGCTGAAAACCAACTTCCAAAAGGAAGGAAAACTGTATGGACGATATAAACTGAGCACATTACAGCCAGCAGTGACGTATGAATCACCTTCAGTCTATGCACTGGTGATCTTATATGCACTCAAACAAGGAGAAGATGATTTTGCAAAAGACGTCTATCACCGAATGAAAGAGCTGCAAATCCAAGATCCTCTCAAGCCTTATTACGGAGGCTATATGAACGAAAAAGATACACACTCATTTGATAATTTATTGCCTCTAATTGTAGAAAGGGAGCTTCTAAATGAAAAGGTTATTCAGTAACACCTATCGCACGTATTATACGGTGCTCCTCACGTTTGCGGGACTCATTTTATTTATGGGCTACTTGAATGGACGTGATGCGGAGAGTGTCATGATCATCACACTCACATTTGTCGTGATAGGATGCGGCATTTTATTTGGTATTTTGCCAGCATTGGTTTTTACTTTGTTGATTTTGTTCTTTATAGGAAGCGGGATGTTCTTTACAGAGCTTGGTCACACAAATTCACTCTTTTCTAATCAAACGTTGCAAGATGTCGTGATATGGGGCGTGGCGCTTCTCTTTTTTGCTATTTCTGCTGGAAACGTGCATGAGCGAATAAAAATGATGCGTTACACCATTGACCAACAAAAGAGGGCCATCAAACAATTTGTAGCGATTGACTCAACGACAGGCTTTGACAATGCAGAGCGGATGAGACTCGAGTTGTCTGAGGAAATGAAACGAGCAGAACGATACAAACAGCCATTCGTCTTTATCCTTCTTCATATGCACTACTCAGCGGAATTCAAAACATTATATGGAGAAAAAGAAATGCAGCATCTTTTCCAGCAACTCAGTATGAAGATACGCGAAAGTGTGAGAGAAACCGATAAGAAATTTCGATTATCCGAAGAACGAATCGGGCTGCTGCTCACTCACACACCTGCAGAAAACGTCTCGATCGTTCTTGAAAAGCTAAAAGACAAACTGCAAACGCATGTCCTGCTAAATGGTCGTGAAGTGACCTTAACTTTTCATGTCTGTCATTTAACAAGCAGCTCGGACTATCGGACACCAGAGCAATTTTTAGAAGAACTAGAAAACGAGATGATGATGAATGAACTTTAATGTTTTGACGAAATGTTGTTTGTTAATCGTTCTTTTCTCTATGCTTTCGATCAAAGACAGTACATCAGCCGGTGCACTTGAGAAAGAGTCAAGGACCCTCATCGTCTATTCCACACAATCAGGTGAGGCAACTCCAACTGTTCAAATGCTTGATGTACTTGTGGGGCATTTTTTCACACGAACGACCATTTTATCTGATGAACAAATCACTGAAAAGAACCTCAATGACTCTCAGCTAGTTATCTATATAGGTGAAGAAAAGAGAACGTTGAAAGCACAAACCATTCGTCTCATAAACGAATCAAAACGCTTAATTGCAATAGGATACAATGCGGAACAGCTTCGCCCATTCTCCACGCTTACTTTTCACAAACAAGATCACATCAGTCAAATCAAAGATACTGATGATCAAGAATACCGTCAGCTTGAGAGAGGAATCACAGCTCAGACGGTTCAAGGGACAGATCTGCAACGTAAATTCTTATTGAAGAAAAATCAAGCTGAACAGCCATTTGTGATTCAAACAAAAGAAGGTGCGGCATATGTCGGAATGCTAAATATCCTTCAGCACGACAAGCTGCTTGCAGAGGTGCTGGAAAGTCTCCTGCCGGCTTCTAATCAAACGACGACAAAGTACTTACAGATTGAGAAGATTAACCCCGTCACGGATGAGAAGAAGTTACTTGAACTTGGACGATACGTAACAGCTCGCCATATCCCTTTTCTGCTGGCGGTGACCCCTATATGGATTGATCCAGCAACAGGGGATGAAGTGACGCTCAGTGACCGGCCTAAACTTGTCCACGTGTTAAAACAATTGCAAAGCAATGGAGCTAGTGTCGTTCTTCATGGGTTTAGCCATACGTATCGAACGGAGGAGTCGGGTAAAGGCTTTGAATTTTGGGATGTAAAGTACGATCAGTCCGTTACGTCAAATGAACCAGAGAAAGCTGATCAGCAGCTGAACAAAAGCTTTTTTCCGAATGAAAAAGATTTTAATGCGTATATCACATCCAATCAACATCAAGAAGCCATCTATACAGAAGAAAAGCTGACAAAAGGCATTGAACTGCTCGCGCAGCAGGGGTTATATCCGCTTGCATTTGAAGTGCCAAATGACGCCATTTCCCTGCAAGGCTATGAAGTGATTTCCCGCCATGTGTCCAGCTTATTTGGACAGGTGCAGCTCTCAGACCGTACATGGAAAACAAGAAGTGCATCACCATTTTTGTCGACACCCGCCATGCTTCATGGCATGACTTTATATCCTGAACAGTCTATAGATATAGCATCTGACCAAGAAGGTGCAAACATACTGACTGAGCAGACAATTCAATCCTTGCAGCATATCCAATCCGCCGCCATTGGGCTGTCCTATGATGTGGAAGCGGGGATAGATGGGCTGCAAGATGTAATCACACAAATGGATGCGATCCCTTCTAGTGAATGGCTAGATTTAAAGAAAACAAAACAGACTGTTCAAACTCAGAATGTCCAGATCAAAACAGCAGGAAATGGACATATTCAAATAGAGCAATCCAATATAGCTGAACCAAAAACAAACAAACGAAGCGGGATGGAAAATATGCTTCGAATACTCACAGTGGTGGTGCTGCTCTTTATTGTGGCATTTGCTTTTTACACATTGTATTTAAGGCTGACGATGAAAAAACGGATCTTTAAGGAGAGAAAATCAGGTGGCTGATATCTTATTTTACCTATCATTAATACTGATTTGGATCATGCTCCTATATCATATGTTTCTGATGCAGGGAGGCTTTCAGCACTATTTAACTTACGAAAAAGTGCTGCCTAAATGGACGAAACAAGGGAAAGATCTGCCGACCGTCAGCATTCTCATTCCAGCACATAATGAAGAAGTGGTCATTCGGCAGACGCTAAAAGCCATGGTCCAGTTAACCTATCCCAAACACCTTCTTGAAATCATTGTGATTAATGACAATTCCTCTGATCGTACAGGGGAGATTGTGCAATCATTTAGTGAGCAATACGATCATGTCCATATGATTGAAACAAAGCCGCCATTTGCAGGGAAGGGGAAATCTACTGCACTGAATGAAGGCTTGAAGGCTTCGACAGGAGACGTTATTTGTGTATACGATGCAGATAATATGCCTGAAAAGAAAGCCGTCTACCATTTGGTTCTTGGATTATTGAATGATCCTAAAGCAGGTGCTGTTGTCGGGAAATTCAGGGTCATCAATGCAGCCAAAAACCTCCTGACAAAATTCATTAACGTAGAAACGATCTGCTTCCAGTGGATGGCGCAAGGCGGGAGATGGAAATGGTTTGGCATTGCGACGATTCCAGGCACCAACTTTGCGATCCGCCGGCACATTTTAGAAGAGCTTGGCGGCTGGGATGTCCATGCACTAGCTGAAGACACTGAATTAACGATTCGTGTGTATAATCTGGGCTATGTGATTCGGTTCTTTCCTGCTGCGATTACATGGGAACAAGAGCCTGAAACATGGAAAGTCTGGTGGCGGCAACGAACACGCTGGGCTAGAGGCAACCAATATGTTGTGCTCAAATTTTTAAGGCAGTTTATGAAATTAAAACGAAAACGAATGATTTTCGATTTATTTTATTTTTTCTTTACGTATTTCTTATTTTTCTTTGGTGTACTGCTCTCCAATGGCATTTTTATCGTAAACTTATTCGTTGATCTTCACTTATCTGTGGGAGCTGTGGCACTCATCCTATGGGGGTTAGCCTTCTTCCTCTTTTTAACAGAAGTAATGATTACGTTAAGCATAGAGAAAACAGAGCTGACCAAACAAAACATTCTCATTGTCGTTCTCATGTACTTTACCTATTCCCAAGTATGGATTGCGCTTGTTGTGTACTCCTTATGTGTAGAGGTGAAAAGCCGATTATTGAAACAAGAAGTGAAATGGTACAAAACCGAGCGTTACAATCAACAACAAAAGAAAAGCGGGTGACATATTGAAATCGTTAAAATGGTTGATTTATATATTAGGATTATCCTTAGCGATCCAGCCTTTTTTCATGGCAGGTCAAGCAATGGCGCAATCCAACCGAGTTCAAGTCAAAGATGATTGGGTTCAATCTTCAAAAGAAAACAAAACAAAAACGCAGCATCTATCAGAAGACGTAGTGACCTTATATGGACAAGAAGACCGCACTGAATTTACCTATCAAGTGGATCAGGAAAAAACAGAGTCAAGCACATTGACGTTCAATATAGAGGCTTCACCATTATTGATTTCACCTTCCTCATTCACTGTTATGATTGATGGAGAGATCGAAAAGACCATCCCTGTATCAGGGAAAAACCAGAAGAAGTCGATTCAAATCAAGTTGAACAAAGCACAATTGAAAGAAGGTACTCACCGCATTCAGGTCACCTTTTATGGTGTTTTAAAAGAAGGCGTGTGTATCAACCAAGACACACCTGCTAATTGGCTAAAAGTGTATCCTGAAAGTGAACTTACATTCAAAGGAATCCAGACAAAAGATTTCACATTAGATAGCTTTCCATCACCTTTTATTCAAACAGGTGATCAGAAAGAACAGACAGATATTGTAATTCCTAATTCACCGGATGCAGCTGAATTAGAAGCGGCCATCAAAGTATACCGTACGTTGAAAAACAAAGATCGCCAAAAAGAGATCAAACTGATCCAAGAAAAGGACATCAAGCAAGTGGCGCACCCAACGATTGCTGTGGGAGCTAAAGGAAGCTGGGATGGACGGATGAAATCGATTGAACAAGCTGCAGGAATTAAAACAAAAAGCAGTCATCTTACGGTAGTGATGAGAACTTTGACAGCAAAGAAAACAGAACAGCCCATTTTATTTGTGACAGCGGAAAAGCCTGTGACAATCGCTGGAAAAATCAATGTTCTGACTCAGTCAGAATTAACGGATCAACTGACTGGAACAGACCTAGTGCTTCAAAAGGCTGCAGCTCAAACGTCTAAACCATCTTACAAGATTCCTTTGAAAGATTTTGGCGGAGATGATGTCACGGTTGGGACCAACAAGACGGTATCCGACCACTACTATTATCCGAAAGCGCTACTGGCTAACCAAAAATCAGGTGCAAAGCTCAATCTTTCATTCAAAAAATCTGATACAGCGGCAAGCAAAACAGAACGGTTAACTGTTATGATCAATGACGAACCGCACGACGTACCATTAGCAAAACTAGGCAGTAAAGATGCGAATGGATTCTATCATGTCTCGATTCCAGTCGATTCAAAGATACTTCAAAAAAATGAATATATTGATTTGCAATTTGTCACAAGTGGTTTTAAAAACATGGAATCCTGCAGACATACGGATGAAGAAGGCTGGATATTCATTGACAAAGACAGCTCTCTTCAAATACCAGAAGGAACAACGAGTGAAAAGCCAGATTTAGCCGCATGGCCGCTCCCGTTCACTTCGAAAAATACATTGATCATCATACCAGATCAAATCAAACGTGAAACAATCAATCAAATGGCCATGTTGACGGAATCTTTTAGTCAGCCAGAAGTAGCTCAATATCATTTAATGAAAGCTTCTCAAGTGACAAATGAACAATTGAAAAATCACCCTCTCATTTTCATCGGAGGCATTCAAACATTCTCTCTTCTGAAAGAAAAAGCAGCCGATCTCGTTGTTCCGGTGAAAAAGGATCAGTATGATGTATCTTCTTTCGGCATGATCAACGAAACAACGGCTCGAATTGTATGGACGCAGCCATCTGTTTGGAATAAAGAACAGACAATGACAGTCTTTTCAGGAATGACTGCAGCTGAAGCTAACGTGTCAAATGAAGTAATGCAATTTCTTCAAACAAATACAGAAAAAGCAACAGTTGCAATAGAGAGTAAAAACAAAGGCGTGTTTACTAATCATCAATCCGTCAGTAGCACATCGAGCAGTCTGAAAACAAGTGAAAAACAAAGCAGTAGCGAGTCTTGGATTTACTTTGCGTGTATCGCTGCACTCATCCTTTTGGTGCTTGTGATGATTGTCTATTTCGTACGAAAAAACCGTAAAAAGACTGAGTTCTAAACGATCAAAAGACCTTGAAAAAATCTCTTTACTTTGGTGTCAAACGGGAGTATGATCTCTTTTATAAAAGACCAATCGCTGAATCATTTCGATGAGCGGGGGAACCAATTGTGGTGGTATAAAACACCACGTGGGGTGAATCCTTTTAAGGTAGGGCAAAATCTCATGCGCCCGAATCCGTCAGCTAACCTCGTAAGCGTTAAAGAGAGCAAAGACCAACCTGTGATCTAAACAATAGGCACAGGGGCATTCTATTGCCTCTGTGTCTTTTTGGCGATCCAAATTTTGTAACTCAAATCGTTTGACACTAAAGGAGCGGGCATCACATGTACAGTTTGATGAAGCGTATTTTAATTGGTAAACCATTAAAATCACAGGCAGCAGGAGAACAAAAACTATCAAAAATCAAAGCTTTGGCATTATTGTCATCAGACGCATTGTCGTCAGTCGCATACGGTACAGAACAAATCTTAATTGTTCTATCAGTTGTCAGTGCGGCAGCGTTTTGGTACTCACTCCCGATTGCAGGTTGTGTATTAATTCTTTTAATGGCGTTAATTCTATCTTACCGCCAGATTATTTATGCTTATCCAGAAGGCGGCGGGGCGTATGTCGTCTCCAGCAGAAACTTAGGTGAAAAACCAGGGCTGGTTGCGGGGGGATCATTACTCGTCGATTACATTTTAACCGTAGCAGTGAGCATTTCTGCTGGGACCGATGCGATCACATCGGCTTTTCCAGCTCTATATCCATATCATGTCATGATTTCAATCGTATTAGTCCTAGTGATTATGGTGTTAAACCTTCGTGGACTGACAGAGTCGGCATCTATTTTGGCTTATCCTGTGTACCTATTTGTCTTTTCATTGCTCATTTTAATTGGGGTGGGCGGGTTTAAACTATTAACTGGGCAAGTGCCGCCAGCACCTGAACATACAGCGTTTGGTACACATGTATCAGGCATCACGTTATTTCTTTTATTAAAGGCATTTTCGTCTGGCTGTTCTGCTTTAACTGGTGTTGAAGCGATTTCTAATACAATTCCATCCTTTAAAAAACCAGCTGCACAAAATGCAGCGAGAACTTTATTGATGATGGGGGGATTACTGGCCGTTCTATTTGTAGGAGTGACATTGCTTGCGTTTGGTTTTGGCATCTCGCCAAAGCCAGAAGAAACGGTTGTGTCACAGATTGCATCAGACACTTTTGGACGGACATTTTTCTACTATGTCATTCAAGCTGTCACAGCTTTAATTTTAATATTAGCGGCAAACACAGGTTTTTCAGCTTTTCCATTATTGGCTGTCAACTTAGCAAAGGATAAATATATGCCGCGCATGTTTACAGTGAGAGGAGATCGGCTCGGTTATTCCAATGGTATTATCTTTTTAGGTGTAGCTTCTATGCTGCTTATTTGGTTATTTGATGGGAAAACGGAACACCTCATTCCACTTTATGCTGTCGGTGTGTTTATTCCATTTACCTTGTCTCAGACAGGTATGTGTGTAAAGTGGATTCGTGAAAAACCACAGGGATGGAAAGTGAAAATGCCTATCAATATCGTAGGAGCACTTATTTCATTTACGGTTTTCATGATTCTCATTTTGACCAAGTTCCATCTTGTATGGCCGGTATTTGTTTTCATGCCAATTGTTCTATTTATTTTTTATTCTATTAAGAAACATTATCTGTCTGTTGGAGAACAATTACGTTTATTGAATGAAACCGAGCCTGTCGAAATCAAAGGGAATGTGGTCATCGTCCCAATAGCAGGTGTCACACGTGTCGTCGAACAATCTGTTCAATATGCAAAATCCTTATCAGACCAGGTCATAGCGGTTCATGTATCGTTTGATAAAGAGAAAGACAAGAAAATTGAAGCTGATTGGGAAAAGCTGAATAGTGATGTGCGTCTTGTGATTTTACATTCGTCTTATCGAAGTCTCATTCACCCGCTTGATAAGTTTCTTGAAACGATTGAAGCGAAAGCAAATGCGCATCAATATAGAGTGATGGTACTCGTCCCTCAATTTATTCCGAAAAAAAGATGGCACACCATTTTGCATAATCAATCTGCTTTCTTATTAAGGTTCCGTTTATTATGGAAACGGGATATTGTTGTCGCCACTCTTCCATATCACTTTAAAAAGTAACAAGAGCAAGTTGAAACGTTTGATCAAAAGGGTGCGGTGGTATGGAGTAAGAAAAAAGGAGTTTTCTCACATGCCGCAAAGAACCGCAGGAAAAGAAGTAACAGCGCTACTGGAAGAGTGGGGCGTGAAACATATTTATGGAATGCCCGGCGACAGTATTAACGAATTAATCGAAGAACTAAGGCATGAATCAAGCAAAATTCAATTTATACAAACAAGACATGAAGAAGTGGCAGCACTTTCAGCAGCAGCTGATGCGAAACTAACAGGCAAACTTGGTGTTTGTTTATCAATTGCTGGGCCAGGTGCTGTCCACTTATTAAATGGACTATACGATGCAAAAGCGGATGGTGCACCTGTATTAGCGATTGTAGGGCAGGTTGCCTCAACTGAAGTAGGCAGAGATGCATTTCAAGAAATCAAATTAGAGCGGATGTTTGACGATGTTGCTGTCTTTAATCAGCAAGTACAAACAGCAGAAGCTCTGCCTGACTTATTGAATCAAGCCATCAAAGCTGCTTATACCCATAAAGGGGTGGCGGTTCTCACTGTCTCAGATGATTTATTTTCTCAGAAAATTAAGCGGAGTCCCGTTTATACATCACCTCTTTATGTAGAGGGAGATGTGCGGCCGAAGAAAGATCAACTGCTAAAGGCTGCTCAACTCATTAACAATGCGAAGAAGCCAGTCATCTTAGCAGGAAAAGGATTAAGAAATGCTAAAGAAGAACTTCTTTCGTTTGCAGAAAAGGCAGCTGCACCGATCGTCATTACACTTCCAGCAAAAGGTGTTGTTCCAGACAGGCATCCATACTTTTTAGGGAACCTAGGTCAGATCGGGACGAAGCCTGCATATGAAGCAATGGAAGAGTGCGATTTATTAATCATGCTTGGAACCTCCTTCCCATATAGGGATTACTTACCGGAAGACACACCTGCCATTCAATTGGATATCAAACCGGATCAGATCGGTAAAAGATATCCAGTAGAAGTGGGGATTGTAAGTGACAGTAAGACTGGTCTTCATGAACTAACCTCTTATATTGAATATAAAGAGCAGCGCGGTTTCCTTGAAGCTTGTACAGAGCACATGATGAAGTGGCGAGAAGAAATGGATAAGGAAAAATCTATTGCCACATCACCGCTTAAACCGCAGCAAGTCATCGCTAGATTAGAAGAAGCGGTAGATGATGATGCCATTCTTTCAGTTGATGTCGGTAATGTGACGGTATGGATGGCACGTCATTTCGAAATGAAGCAGCAGGATTTCATTATTTCCAGCTGGCTTGCCACAATGGGCTGTGGTTTACCTGGCGCAATATCAGCTAAATTAAATGAACCAAATCGCCAAGCCATTGCTGTCTGTGGTGACGGAGGCTTCACAATGGTGATGCAAGATTTTGTGACGGCGGTAAAATATAAACTGCCAATTGTCGTTGTGATCTTAAACAACAACAACCTTGGTATGATTGAATATGAACAACAGGTAAAAGGCAACATCAACTATGGTATAGAGCTGGAAGATATTGATTTTGCAAAATTTGCAGAAGCGTGCGGTGGTAAAGGAATCTCGGTGTCATCACATGAAGAACTAGCACCAGCCTTTGATCAAGCACTTCAAGCTGAGAAACCTGTGATCATTGATGTTGCGGTGACCAATGAACCACCGTTACCTGGTAAAATCACGTACACACAAGCAGCAGGCTTTAGTAAATATTTATTGAAAAAATTCTTTGAAAAAGGTGAGCTGGATATCCCTCCACTCAAGAAAAGCCTTAAACGCTTTTTCTAAACAGCAGGTAGTCGGTCTTCTAATTAGAAGACTGACTTTTTTTGTTGAATAGGTAAAATCATTTCAATTGTCACTTGTTTTCTTCTATATAAAAATATACAGACTGGATTTTTTGCAACTTAAAGCCTATTTTTCCAATTCGGTGAGAAAGGTAAAATAGACTTTATGATCAATAATGGAGGGAGTGGCTTAATCTGGGCAAGATACTTGATGCAAAAGCACTAACCAGTGCCATGGATACAAGGGCAAAACACTATCAGGAACTCCGCGAACAAATGATAGATTTAAAAAAGGCATTACAAGGTGTTGCCAATCTCGGTGACGACTTCACTGGAAAAGGTGCCGATAACATTAAAAGCTTCTACAAAGAACTCGCCGGAAATGTGGACATGTTTATTAGCTTCATTGATAAACAAAAAGCCTTTCATGAAGGTGTTTCTGGAACGCTTGATGATACAAATTTTGGCGGCGACACCTTTGTTGAAGAACACTTTTTAGACAATGCCGTTCATATGGGCATCAAAAACGCCAAAAGCATTGTAAAAGATCAAAAAAAGGCACTCAAAACCATTTTTCAAGATATAGATGACCTCATTTCACTAGAGGTATTTGATAGCCAAACTTTTGATGAAAAAATAGAAGATGCGGAATACGAGCGAAAAAAGACAGTGAAAGACCTAAGAGAACTTGATCAAAATCTAAAAGATGAATATGCTTTGTCAGAGACGGAGCAGCAGGCTACAATGGCATTGTACGCAGAAATGATCAATGCCACAAATGACGGAAAGTCCATTTCGCCTATGAATTTTGACAAGAAAGCGTATCAAAATAGCGAAATCTACAAGGCAAAAAGCGATATTGAGAAGCAAACTTCTGAATATCTAAAAATCAAAAAAGATCAAGAAGAAGCCCGCAAGATTGCAAAGGAACAAGAAGCACTAGCCAACCGTCCGTGGTATGAAAAAACTCTTGATTACGGAGGAAATATTGTCAATGAACTGACAGGCGTGAACGATGCAAAACGTGCCGCAACAGGTGTCGATCCGATCACAGGTGAAGAACTCACCGCAGGCCAGCGAGTCGCCGCAGGCGGCATGGCAGCAGCAGGATACATCCCGATCGTCGGCTGGGCAGGACGCATTTTCAAAGGCGGTAAAGCCGTTTATAAAACGACTCAAGCCACCTCAGCCGCAGTAAGAGCGGTCGACATTTACAAGACATCACAGAAGTCTTTCGATGCGTTGAAAACATCACAAAAAGGCTTATATGGCCTCACCGCAACAAACGGCTTCAGTGAAGCGATTACGGGTCGAGATATGTTTGGAAATAAAGTCTCGAAAGAACAGCAGGAAGCGAGTATGAATGCGGCTTTGGGGATGCTTTTGCCGTTTGGGGCGAAGGGAGTTAAAAGTAATTTAGATTCCATTAAAAAGCCCAAATATATCCCGAAAGATATAAATGGTAAAAATGCGAGTCTGCCAAAATACGAGAATGGGAAGTTAATCAATGGAACGGTTCATAAACCAGATTCACAGTTTCCTCATACGCAAATTGGTTATAGGAAAGGGCGTAAAGAGGGGTACATTCAAACCCTCGAATGGGGAAAAGATGGTACGCCGATACAAAGAACAGATTGGACGGATCATGGTAGAGGTGATCACACAAATCCACACTCTCATCTTGCGGTCTTTAAGGATGGATCATGGAGTTTTAAAGAATAATTTGGAGGAGATTTGAATGGGTGTAAAGGAATCAGCGTTTCTATTAAAAATAAGAGGTAGGGAATATTTTAACGATGAATTATCTTGCTTAGGTGATCAACTTGCTGAGATTCTTTTGTGTATTAAGGAATTTAAACAGGATTATCAATGGTATGTATTTGATGTCTTTGGTTCGACTCATTCTTCTCTTTTTGAGCTATTCCCAAGCCAAGATTTGAGTGTAATGTCAACAGATCAATTAATAGATAGTGTAAGACAAGTTGTTCAATTTGAATCAGGTGTCTTTATAGGATTTCAAAAAGGTTTACAGATTGAATGGGATTTGAATTCAATGCCTGAAACAGAAGAAGATGAGGGCATCCAACACTCTTTAGCAGATATTGAAATTAGAGCATTCGATTTTTCTTACTTTGAAGTTTATGGTAATGATGTGGAAATTGAGAAACACCTGGTTCATAACCTGAATAAGTGAGAGAATTTCAATACGTTGTTGAGTATAAATGTATCTTAAAAACGAGGCTAATAAACCACCACAAAAAAGGGGAATAAACCATGCTATGGATTTTCACACAAAACGAACAAAGTTTCGTTAATGTTCACGAAGTCACAGTAACCGGTAAAAAGATTGAAGGGTTTATCGCTGGCAGTGATTCTTGGGTCAAGACGCTCGGCAAGTATGACTCAAATGATCGAGCGTTAGAGATCCTTCAAGACATTGTGAAAGTAATTGAAAAAAACCCAAATGGTACGATGACCTATCGAATGCCTCAGCAGTAAAAAAGAAACCACCTTTCCATCGCGAAAAGGTGGTTTTGTTTATGAAGGTGTTTTGGTAAAGGCTAAAAATAACGGGATGCCTGTGCCGACAAGTGTAGTGGCGAATAGGAACATACCGCAAATGAATAGAAAATGACTGGCTGAAAAGACGAGTGCCAGAATGAGAAACACGATGCTGAGTCCTGCCATGCTATATGATGGGACAAAGCGGCGTTTGTATGTGGCTTTCTTTGTTAGGAATGAGAAGAAAATGCCAAATAATAAAGGGACAATCCATAAGTAAAATAAAATAATAAGAGACATACATCATACCTCGATTTTTCCTTCTATTTTATCAGATGCCAATCACAACGGATACTACAAAGCTTCACTTTGTAAAATAGTTCATGCAATCGACACAATTAAGTGGGCTGATTGATCGAATTCGTTTTTTGTTTCATATATTCAGGCTGTAAAAGTGCGTACACACAGTGATCGGCAAAGTGGTCGCCCAGCCATTCACATTGTCTTAATATGCCTTCAAGTGAAAAAGATAAACGCTCTGCGATGCGTCTACTTTTTTGATTATCAACAGCGGCCCTTATTTCAATGCGATGCAGACCGCACTCTTCAAATAAATAGTGAATGACCGCTTTGCATGCTTTTGTCATGATGCCTTTTCCTTGATAGCCTTCCCCGAGCCAATAGCCAATGGAAACCGTCCGATTAATCCAATGAATTTGGTGGGTGCCAATGATACCAACGAGTTCTCCATGTGACCAGATTCCAGCCTGAAAACCATTGTTTTGCAAAGCTTGCTGCATGGCACCTTGAATAAACGCCATGCTGTCTTCTTCTGTCTGCGTCGAATCGACCCATAGCATCCATTCACGTAAGTGCTCTCTTGAGCGTTGGATGAGCAGATACAGACTTCTCGCGTCTCTTGGTTCAAGCAGCCGCATGGATAGATCTTGATCCTGATAAAAAAACATGTGATCACATCCTCTCAAGGGAAATTCTACCACAACCCGATATAAAAGACAGCCTAATCACTGTCTTTTACATAAACGTATCCACAATTAAAAACACATTAAGTGCGACAACAAGAGCTGCTATCACCCAAGATATTCCGGTCACCCAGCGAGCATTCGTCAAATCGCCCATAATTCGTTTTTTACTTGTAAACAAAATGAGCGGAATTAAAGCAAACGCAATTCCAAATGATAAGACCACTTGACTCATCACAAGCGCAGATGTCGGATTGACTCCAGATGCAATGATCGCAATAGGTGGAATGATGGTAATCAGCCGGCGGACATACAGCGGAATTCGGTACTGAATAAAACCTTGCATAATAATATCGCCTGACAGTGTACCGACAGAAGAACTGGAAAGCCCGGCTACAAGCAGACCTACACCAAATAAGATCGCTGATACAGGACCTGCGAGAGTTCCAAAATGCTGAAATGCTACATCTAAATCCTCAATAAAAAGACCATTTTTAAAAAATAAAGCAGCTGCTACAATCAACATGCTGGCATTGATGGCGCCAGCAACTACCATCGCAATGAGGATGTCTAAAAACTCAAAACGAAAAATCAGCTTTTTCTCTTTTTCCGTTCTGCCGACGACTCTTCTTTGCGTTAAGGCTGAATGGAGATAGATCGCATGCGGCATCACCGTAGCGCCTAAAATACCAGCGGCAAGCAGTACGCTGTCTGTCCCTTCAAACCTTGGAATGAACAGTCCACCGGCGACACTTGCAAGATCAGGTTTGGCGACAAAGGTTTGTACAGCGAAAGCAATCACGACAACAAACAGCATGCCGGTAATTCCTGCTTCTAACGCTCGATAACCTCGTCTTTGGAGCTCTAAAATGGCAAAAGAACCGATCGCTGCAATAATCGATGCTTCAAGCAGCGGGATACGAAAGAGTAAGTATAAACCAAGGGCAGCCCCGATAAATTCGGCTAAATCTGTGGCGATAATGACGAGTTCGCCCTGAATCCATAAACCAATCGAGACTGGTTTTGGAAACTCTTCTCGAGCAATTTCAGGTAAATTTTTCCCTGTTGCGATTCCAAGCTTTGCAGACAAAGACTGGATGAGTAAGGCCATGAGATTGGATATGAGAATGACCCATAACAGAAGGTAGCCATATTTCGAGCCAGCTGCAATGTTGGTCGCAAAGTTTCCTGGATCAATATAGGCAATGGCGGCGATAAAAGCAGGCCCGAGAAAAGGAAGGAGCCTTCTAAATCCTTTCACCTTTCCTTCAAGTGCACGCTCCGCTGCCACTGACATGTGGGCTTGTGCCTCGATGTATTTGTTTGTCATATGTCATCACCTAGATTCTACAAAGTTTTGCTTTGGCACAAAAAGTTTCCTCGATGCAATTTTTAATCATCATATGCCCATCTTCATGAAAAGTCAACTATCTGAACTAATAGGTTTGTTTATCATATGTAAGTGAAAAAAATAGATACCTTGTCAATCAACACATAAAAAACACCGCCTCTTATCTTAGGCGGTGCATCCTCTGCTTCCTCTTCTTTTGTATCGTTTTTTAAGAAACCCTTGATCCAACGCTGCGGAAGATCAAGCTTAAAATAATGACGAAAATGGCTGCTCCTAAGATCGCTGGAATGATCGCAAATCCTGCCAGACTAGGACCCCACGTTCCAAGTAATCCATGACCAATCCAAGCACCTGCAAGCCCAGCAATCATTGAACCGATCCAGCCTCCTGGTACACTGCCTCCAGCGAGTGCACTCCCAATGAGACCAATGACAATCGCCACAACTAATGAAATCAGAAATCCTAACATGTTGATCACTCCTCTTTTGTTTGTTTACTAAGCAATAACCGTTTTAAAAGAGATTAAAACCTTTCGGAACCGCTTCAATGTTCGATACATATGATGGACAAGGATTGTGTATAATAACAGACATATACTTGAACGGCATCTAAGGAGGCAAATGGCATGGAGGAAAGAGAGTGGCTAAAAGCACAATTAAAAGAGATTGAAAAATGGGAGAAAGACCAGCAAAAGGTATGGTTTTGGGAGAAACTTAGCCGGCTTCCATTTCAAATGCTGGACAAGCTGACCCCTGCCTTTATTCAAAAGAAAATCGGTGTGTTATTAGATGAGATGGGGCACTACATTCAATCAGGCGGTGTCTATTTGACGTCAGAGAAAGGCATTATTCATCAATTTCAAAAGAAATGTGCCGATGAATCGATTCAGCGTATTGAAGATATTGAGGCGGCTCCGATCGAGGTTATGGATGTCATTAGTGATCAGATGGGGAAAAACCGAACAAACCTCGCCACTGTACAAGGTGCGACAACAGGTGTCGGAGGTATGTTTACATTAGCGGCAGATATTCCGGCTGTCCTCGGTCTCTCTTTAAAAACATTACAGGATATCGCCGTCACCTATGGCTATGATCCGAAAAATAAAGAAGAACGAGTCTTTATCATTAAATGTTTACAGCTGAATTCTGCTGACGTTGTTGGGAAAAAATCAATATTAAAAGAGCTGAAGAGCTATCATGCATCAGAAGGGAAGCACGAAAACATGATCTCTCAAATTCAAGGATGGCGTGAGGTCGTATATAACTACCGTGATTCGTTTGGCTGGAAGAAGCTGTTTCAACTTGTCCCAATTGCGGGGATTTTGTTTGGTGCAGCGTCCAACCGCTCACAGTTAAAAGGAATTGCCGAAACAGGCATCATGCAATATCGAAAGCGCAGAATATTAACAAGATTAGAGGAGCTCGCTCAGCAAGAACAGCGTGACTCCGGCGCATAAAAAAATCCCTTTCTCGAAGGGATTTTTTATTTGGTCTCAGCATCTTCTTCAAACGCTTGAATCGGAGAATATTCATAGCGTGCCCGGAGCTCGCGGATTTGTTTGATCAAGGTGGAACCGATGATCCTTTCTGCTTCATCATATAAAGGATCGAGCGCCTTCATCCATTTTTGCCGCTCTGCTGGTGTTAATTCGTGTATGGCAATTGGAGATTCGCGTTTAATATCCTCCAGCTGATCCTTATTCATCTGTTCTGCATGTTTTTCGTTCCATGCCGTTGTTTCTTCCATCGCTTCGAGTAAAATTCGCTTCGTCTCAGGTGTTTGACGATCAAAAAAGGATTGATCTGTTAAGACGACATATCCTAAATACCCGTGATTACTGATCGTCATATAGTCTTGTATATGATAGAATTTTTTTGAATAAATATTTGAAATTGTATTTTCTTCACCATCTACTTTTTTTGTTTCTAGCAGCTGAAATGTTGAATTAAACGATTCCTGATAGGGTTTTGCGCCAAGAAGCTTGAATTGCTTTTCAATCATGTCACTTTGCATAATACGGAGAGATTGCTTTTTTAAATCACTAGGCTGCTTGATTGGGCCTTTATTCGAAGTGATTTGCTTAAAGCCATTTGTCCAGTAGGCCATTCCCTTTAGTCCGTCTTTTTGCAGTGTGCCGAACAGTCTCTGTCCAATCGCACCATGTAACCCTTCTTGGACAGCAGCGTAGTTAGAAAAGGCAAAGGGCAGATCAAGTGCCAGCCATTCAGGGGACAGCATGCCGAGCTTTGACGTAGACGGAGCAATAAATTGAACTTGATTCTCTTTTAGTGCATTAATTTCTTCAATATCAGAATAAAGACTCCCGTTTGAAAAGATTTGAATGCTGATCCTGCCGTCGGATTTTTCATGAACAAGCTCAGCAAATTTCTTTGCAGCCAGCCCTTTTGGGGTATTATCTGCGACAACATGGCTGAATTTGAACACAAGCTGATCCTTCAGCCCAGTCTGTTCATCGTCGAAGGTCGTCGCTGATTTAGGCATCATATGATAAAAACCAAAGTATAAAGCGGTTACAAAACCGATGATGAGCAATAGCGTATAGGCGAGTAAATTCTTCATGCGTCAGATCCCCCTTATGTCAAGGATACTTGACAGAGGAAGAATTCGTAAAGATACAGGTGAAAAAATGATGAGAAATCGACTGAAATTACAACAATTATCTATTAGATGGAAGCTCACCATCCTCACATATTTCGTTGTCATTTTTGCCCTTTTAATCGGAGGAATTGTTCTAGTCGGGGGAATTCAGCAAACAGAGGAACGAGAACTTCGAAAAAGGCTCATGAACACGGCAAGGACAGTAGCTGAGATGAATGAGGTAAAGCAGGCATTGGATGATCAGACAAAGGAGCGTGCTCGGTTGCAGCATGCCATTGAAGAGATTCGGATTATCCAAGATGCTGACTACATTGTTGTCATGGATATGGATCACGTGCGATTGACACATCCAGTAAAAACAAGGATTGGCCAGCGCTCTGAGGGGACAGATGAAGAACCTGCCTTTGCAGAGCATATCTATTTCTCAGAAGCACAGGGAGAGCTTGGCACAGCCATTAGAGCCTTTTATCCAGTAAAAGATGAAAAATTTAACCAAACAGGGGTTGTACTAGTCGGAAGAACATTGCCGAGTATGGCAGATATATTAGGAGAAATGAAGCAGGATATCCTCATGATCCTTTTGCTCACGCTCAGCTTTGGTCTTGTCGGTTCATTTTTGCTCGCCCGTCATATTAAACAGCAAATGTTTAAGCTGGAGCCGCATGAGATTGTCAGAATGCTAGAGGAACGCACCGCTACCTTTCACTCCATTAATGAAGGGGTCATTGCCATTGATAACCAGCACATGATCACCATTTTTAATGAAAAAGCAAAGCAAATTTTCAGCGTGACAGGTGATGTAGTGGGCCGAAATATTTGGGATGTGCTGTCAGATACAAGGCTTCCAGAAATCATTGACCGCGCAGAACCCGTCTACAATGAAGAAATTCATATGAGCGGAAAGCGGATCATGAGCAGCCGAATTCCAATTGTGATGAAAAAGAAAATCATCGGAGCGGTTGCGATTTTTCAGGACCGGACAGAGGCGGCCAAATTGGCGGAGGAATTAACCGGGGTGAAGAACTTCGTTGATGGCCTGCGGGTGCAAAATCATGAACATATGAATAAGCTTCATACAATTGCGGGATTAATTCAGCTGGGGAAAGCCGATCAAGCACTCGATTTAGCGTTTCAAACGACCGAAGAGCAGGAGCATGTGACGGACTTTCTCCACCGTGTGATACAGCATGACGCAGTGGCAGGTTTATTGATGAGCAAGATAAGAAGGGGCAAGGAGCTTGGAATCAAGGTTGAAGTAGATGAAAATAGCAGTCTGCGCGATTTCCCAGAGCGGCTGGATCAGCATGATATGACGAAGCTACTTGGCAACCTGATCGAGAACGCCTTTGCCGCGTATGATACTGTAGGAAGAGACACAAAACTTATTTCTATTAGTATTGATCAAACAGAGGATGTCCTTGCGATCTTAATTGAAGATTATGGATCTGGAATAGAAGAGGACATGATTCCTCATATTTTCGACAAAGGCTTTACTCACGGTAAAGAAGGCGGAACAGGCTACGGACTGTATATTGTAAAAACGATTATCGACAAAGGGATGGGAAATGTAGAAGTCACATCAAGCATCGGCATTGGTACCACCTTCTCAATCGAATTCCCAATGACAATAGAGGAGAGAGACAGATGACTCAGATTAAGGTGCTATTAATTGAAGATGACCCGATGGTGCAAGAAGTCAATAGAGAGTTCATTAAGAGCGTCCCTGGCTTTCAAGTTGCGGCTGTAGCAGGAAATGGCGAGCAGGGCATCCAGCTGATCAAAGACATTCGCCCAGATCTTGTGGTGCTCGATGTGTATATGCCTAAAAAAGATGGCGTCAAAACACTGCAAGACATCAGAAAGCAAAAGATGCAGGTGGATGTGATTGTTATTTCGGCAGCAAAGGACAAAGAGACGATCGGCACCATGCTTCAAAATGGTGCCCGAGATTATATTATTAAGCCATTTAAGTTTGAACGGATGAAAGAATCTCTTGAAAGCTATAAAGCGTTCAAATCAAAAATTCGTACCGCAGCAGAATTTTCTCAAGAGATGCTCGATGATATCATACGAAAGCCTGCAGTTAAGCAGGAAGAGACATGGCTTCCTAAGGGGCTGAATGTGCATACGATGAATGAAATTAAAGCCTATATGCGTCTGCAAGAAGGAGCGCAGTCTGCAGAGGAAGTCGCCAATGCACTTGGGATTGCACGTGTCACGGCACGCCGTTATTTAGACTTCCTTGTAAAAGAAGGCGAGCTGAAATTAGATATGCAATATGGCGGGGTCGGACGCCCTGTGAATAAATATATCGTACATTCTGACTAAGAGACCAAAAAGACCAAAATGTACGATATGTCCATAAGCTTCACAGCCTTTGATGAAATCGCTATCATTTACCTACAGATAACAGTTAAGCGTTTACATCAAAGGGTGAGGGAGTTGATTTTTTATGAAGAGGCTATTGAAGAACCTGACATTTCAGGTCATTGCAGCTGTCATTATCGGGATCATTGTTGGGATGGTTTGGCCAAACGTCGGGAAAGAAATGAAGCCGCTTGGTGACACATTTATTAATGCAGTGAAAATGGTCATTGCACCCATTATTTTCTTAACCATCGTACTTGGGATTGCCAAGATGGGGGATATGAAAAAGGTTGGAAAAGTTGGGGGAAAAGCTTTTATCTATTTTGAAGTTGTGACGACGCTTGCGCTTGTCATCGGACTGTTCGTGGTCAATATCATGAAGCCGGGAGCAGGTCTTGACTATAGTAAGCTTGAAAAAGGGGATGTCTCGCAATATACCCAAAATGGGGGACAGGGTATCGACTGGATGGAGTTTGTCACACACATTGTGCCATCTAACATGGTAGATGCCTTTGCAAAGGGAGATATTTTACAGGTCTTATTCTTCTCTATTTTATTCGGTGTTGCGCTCGCTGCACTTGGCGAGAAGGGGAAAGGCATCATCGAATGGCTTGATAAACTGTCGCTTGTCTTCTTTAAAATCATTGGTTACATCATGCGTGCCGCGCCATTAGGGGCATTTGGAGCAATGGCTTATACAATCGGACACTTCGGTTTAGCTTCAATTAAACCACTGGCTAGTCTGATGCTTTCCGTTTATATGACGATGTTCCTGTTTATTTTCGTCGTGCTGAACATCATTTGTAAAATGTATGGCTTCAGCCTGTTCGGTTACCTCCGTTTTATCAAAGATGAAATTTTAATTGTTCTTGGCACAAGTTCTTCAGAATCTGTCCTGCCAAGAATGATGGATAAAATGGAACGCTACGGGTGCTCTAAGTCGGTTGTTGGACTTGTCATTCCGACAGGCTATTCCTTTAACTTAGATGGAACCTCAATCTACTTGTCCATGGCCGTGGTCTTCTTAGCGCAAGTGTTTGGGGTGGATCTATCCATCGGACAGCAGATCACGATTATCCTTGTTCTGATGCTCACATCAAAGGGAGCAGCTGGAGTCACAGGAAGCGGATTTATCGTGCTAGCTTCTACACTTGCTGCACTTCAGGTTATCCCGCTAGAAGGTCTTGCACTGCTATTAGGGGTAGACCGTTTCATGAGTGAAGGAAGAGCGATTACGAACCTGATTGGAAATGGAATTGCTACAATTGTTGTAGCGAAAAGTGAAGGGGAATTTGACGAAGCGAAGAGTAAAACAGCGCTACAGGAAATGCGAAATATAAAGCAGGCTGTTTAGTATAAAAACAACCAAAAACCGAAACCTTATGTCTACATGGGGTTCGGTTTTTTCTTGTGTAAAAAAAGAAAAAACATAAAAGCTTGATTAATTTAGGACGAATCGTAAGACCTCATTGACCTTTTGTTATATAATTTACAGAAAGATCCGATATAATGAATATGAGATCCAACGAAAAATAGACTTTAGTCCTGGCAGGTGTGTAACGTATGGCGGCATTTTTTAAATTGTTCGAAAAACCTGGTGTCAAGAGGTTTTCAGTATTTGTAGTATTAGCCACAGCATTATATCTATTAAGAGGAATGATGAATTTAATCCTCCTGACCTTCATTTTCACTTTTTTAATGAACCGGTTAGAAGAGGTCATAAGAGGCTTTTTAAATCGCTTCCTGAAAATAGGACAGAAATCAGTCATCACCATTTTGTACATCCTTCTGGCTGGTGGATTGACGTTTGGCGGCTTTGTGTTTGTGCCCATCATTGCTAAACAGGTGGAACAGTTATTTCATTTAGGGAAAAAGATTGCAGATCATCCACAAGATTTACCCTTCTTTGACGTCGTCACCAATGTGTTCGGAGATTTCAAAATATCTTCTTTCTTCGAGAAAGGGTTTAATTTCCTCTATACATACTTAACAGATTTCAGCACGTTCAGTATCCAGGTCATTATGTCCTTAATATTAAGCATGTTCTTCCTGTTCGAAAAGGAACGCCTCATTCAATTCATGAATAAGTTCAAAACGAGTAAAATCTCCGTGTTCTATCATGAAATTGCCTTCTTTGGACGTAAGTTTTCCAGAACATTTGGTAAGGTACTTGAAGCACAGTTCATCATTGCAACAGTTAACTGTGTCTTAACGACAATTGCGCTTGGCATTATGGGCTTTCCGCAATTATTTGGATTAGCAGTCATGGTCTTCTTGTTAGGTTTAATTCCGGTAGCGGGTGTGGTCATCTCCCTCGTTCCACTCAGCATCATTGCGTATACACTTGGAGGCGGAATGTACGTCCTATATATTGTGCTGGTGATCGTGATCATCCATGCCATTGAAGCCTACTTCTTAAATCCGAAGCTCATGTCAGCTAAAACAGAGCTCCCTATTTTCTTCACGTTTATTGTCCTGATCTTTTCTGAACACTATATTGGCATTTGGGGACTGATTATCGGCATCCCAATCTTTGTGTTTATCTTAGATATCTTGGAGGTCACGAATAAGGAAGAAAGTAATTAAAAAGTTCATATGAACCTGTTTACAATTTTCTAAAAATAAGGTATAAATAGTATGAAAATATCATATTACCACACGCTTAATCCTTCTAAAGGAATGGGGGACCCAAGTTTTTGGGGTGAATTTTTCTTATTTAAGAAAAAAGGACATCTCTTCGTCCTAACCCGTCAGCTAACCTCATCAGCGTGAAGAGAGTAGACAGTGGTACACGTATGGACACGCAGGCCCACGAGAAGACTCTCTCGTGGGCCTTTTTGACGAGGAAGGGGAGATTTTATTGAAGCTTGCGACGAAAATTATTATTGCTTTAATTGTAGGTGCAATCACAGGACTACTGCTCAACATTTTTGCTCCAAATGTATTCAAAGTGTTAGACCCTTATCTATTTACACCTCTAGGTCAAATCTTCTTAAACCTGATTAAAATGTTAGTTGTACCGATTGTCTTCTTTTCGATCACACTTGGTGTAGCAGGCCTTGGCGATCCGAAAAAACTTGGCAGAATCGGCGTAAAAACCATTACTTACTTTCTACTCACTACAACTTTTGCCATCATTATTGGCATTTCATTGGCCTTACTTATTAAGCCAGGCGCATTTGGCAATTTTGATACGAAAGCGGCAGAATATTCCGCTGAGGAAGCCCCATCAATGGCAGATACACTACTCAATATTATTCCAACCAATCCAGTCCAATCTCTAGTTGAAGGAAATATGCTTCAAATTATCGTCTTCTGTGTATTTTTAGGTCTTGGCATTGCCTTGCTCGGTAAAAAAACAGAAGGTTTGCTGAAGCTGTTTGAACAAGGAAATGAATTAATGATGTATCTTGTCGGTGTTGTGATGAAATTCGCACCGTACGGGACATTCGGTTTGATCGCAACGGCAATTGGCAGTCAGGGGCTCGATGCCATGAAAGCGATGGGACTTTACTTCTCAGTCGTCTTAATTGCGCTGATCTTGCATTTCTTCCTGACCTATGGGTCAACCGTTGCCCTATTAGCTAAACGAAATCCAATGGCATTCTTCAAAGGATTTTCTCCAGCGATGGTTGTGGCATTTAGTACATCAAGCAGTAACGCAGTACTGCCAGTATCAATGGAAACAGCTCAAAAGCGTTTGAAGGTGCCAGAACCTATTTCAAGCTTTGTGCAGCCGCTAGGTGCGACCATTAATATGGATGGTACAGCGATCATGCAAGGGGTTGCGACTATTTTTATCGCACAAGTGTATGGAGTTGAATTAACCCTTGTTCAAATGCTGACAGTTGTCTTAACGGCAGTACTAGCAAGTATTGGCACAGCAGGTGTCCCAGGGGTAGGGCTCATCATGCTAGCCATGGTTTTAAATTCCGTGAATCTTCCTGTTGAGGGCATTGCGCTGATCCTTGGCATAGACCGCTTATTAGACATGGCAAGAACCGTGGTCAATATTACAGGTGACGCAGCATGTGCGGTGATTGTTTCTGAAACCGAGAAGAAACATGAGAAGGAAGCACCAACACCTAATTTATCACTGTAACAACAAAAAGGGCTGACTGGATCAGCCCTTTTTTTCGTGGAACGGCTTGTCTAGCGTGATATACTTTTTACAGGATGAGCGGCCGTAACTGCCGCCATAGGTTTTACATCAGAAGGAGGAACCACTTTGCAGTCTGCTGTTCTACACATAGAGAACGTCGATAAACAAATTGGCCGGCATCAAATTTTACAACATATTTCGATGGACATTAGGCAAGGGGAAATTGTCGGTTTACTTGGACCAAATGGGTCTGGAAAAACGACCTTGATTCGATTGATTGTTGGCTTGATGAAAAAAAACAACGGCCGGATCATCATTAATGGATATTCTCAAGATGATGATCATCTAAAGGCGATGTCATCTGTTGGGGCGATCATAGAAAATCCGGAATTTTATTCATATTTAACAGGTTTTGAAAACCTTGAGCTGTATGCGTCTATGCATGATGGAGTTTCAGAAGAGCGCATTTTTGAAGTGGTAAAAAGAGTTCGTCTGGAGCACGCCATTCACCAGAAGGTCAAAACGTATTCACTAGGGATGAAACAAAGGCTCGGGATTGCACAAGCCATTTTGCATAAGCCCAATCTGCTCATTTTAGATGAACCAACAAATGGGCTTGATCCCGCAGGAATGAAGGAGTTTCGAGAGCACTTGCAAATGCTTGTACAAGAAGAAGGTGTCTCTGTGTTATTTGCTACACATCTTTTGCATGAAGTAGAAGAGCTTTGTGACCGCATGATCATCATCCAAAAAGGACAGATCAAAGCCAATACAAACCTTCGCGACATGGAAGGAAAAGAGCAGGTGCTGATGAATATTCAGCCAGTAGAAAAGGCAGTTTCATGGCTAGATACGCAAGGATATACATATGAACAAAGGGATCAGCATGTGCTGGTTCAACTGAATAAAGACCGTGTGCCGGAGCTGAATAAACAGCTTGTCTTAGCAGAATTTGATGTACTTGAAATGACGCCTCAAAAACAATCAATTGAAGAGGCCTTTATGAAATGGACGGAAGGCGGGACGGCAGATGCTTCAACTCATCAAGAATGAACATAAAAAAATCACGAGACAAAAGATCACATTCATTGCACTTGGACTGATTGTTGTCTTTCAATTGACGATGGCTCTAGCATTGAAACAAGTCATTTCCGGGCTTGGCGGGCAAGATACAGTCGCGAACTATTTTGCTTATTCCACGAATGTTGTGTTTATTTTACAAGTGTTCGCTGTCGTGATTGGCGCCACATTGATCTCAACAGAGTTTCAAAAAAGAACCATCAAGTTCTTGTTGATCCGGCCAAAGACAAGGCTTCATATTTTCTTGTCAAAATACATCACTCTTGTGCTGATGGTCCTTTACCTGTTTGTTTTTTATTATGTGTTCGCTTTTCTTTTTGGCCTTATTTTCTTTGGTACTGATTTTGATGAAAGCACTGGGCGGTTATTTCTGCACACATTTGCTGTGATTGGATCACAGTGGGTGGAAGTGGTCATGATGGCAAGCTTTGCTTTTCTGTGCTCAAGTTTGTTTAGAAACAGTCTGATTGCACTTGTGACTTCATTTTTCGTCTTATACGCGGCGAAATCACTAGTGTCGATCATGTCTCTGTTAGAAAATCAGTGGGGGAAAATTCTACTTTTCGCTAATACGGACTTCACACAATACAGTTTTCAAGGTCCGCCGCTCTTTCAGGGCATGAGCCCTCTGTTTTCGCTATTCATTGTAGGGGCGCATTTCGTTTTCTTTGTTGGTGCTGCTTGGCTCCTTTTTTGGAAGCGTGATGTAAATGTGTAAAAATTGTGTCAAATAACAAGAAAAATTCGTGACATCTTTGTGAAAACGAGTCTGTATTTCACGATAACCGGCTGATTTTGTCTTATAATAAGACAGAGTCATGGAGGTGGCACTATCGTGAAAAATTTTATTACGGCTTTACCTATTTTGCTGCTGTTGTCGTTTTCGTTTGTGTCTTTTGCCTTCCAGTTTGATCATCTTGTTTATTTCAGACTAGCGCTAGGGATCTTTTCATTAGCGGGTCTTTTCTTTCTGTATACACTTAAAAGAAACATGAAATGGTTCATGGTCTATTTATATGCGAGCTGGATCGTTCTTGCTGCCGTTACGACATTTGAAGAACCCGTGTTTTCACAATTCTTCTTCGGTGGTTTAACGATGACAATGGGTTATCTAACATATATGCTCATCTATTTAGGAATGAAGCAAGACCGTGTAGCGAAATCACATTAAAACAAAAGCCGATAAAATCGAAGAATAGATTTTATCGGCTTTTTCTTTTCTTCAGGCAAATAAAAAAGCAGCCATCTGTTTGACTGCTCTTCTTGTGTTTATGATTCACGTCCAGCAGCGGCAAGCTGCTTCTGGTGCTTTTTGTCGATGGTTGCGTATATACTTTCCATCATCTTAGGGTCTCGCATGATCGCTTCTTTGTTTTCTTCAATCAATTGCTGATACGTTTTGATTTTCTTCTTAGACATGTAACTCAACGCTCCTTTGGTAGAATGGACTCTATAAGATTTCACACAGATGAAATTGATAATCATTTTCAATTAGCATCTCCATTATACAAAGCAGAATGTCATAAGTAAAGATTCAATTCAGAAAATTCACGTAACCGACATATTCCCATCCATATCGACGATGAATTCTTTCCCAGGAAATAATCCGCTGTCAAACCTTGTCATGAAATCAGATCAAACATTCCTGTCGATGTTGAAACATTTTAGCCGCACATCTCGTCTTATGAAGAGATTTGATTTAAAAGGATATAAAAAAGACACCAGCATGAGTTGGCTAATGTCTCCATTCAAATGAGTTATGAAACGTGTTCTTGAAGAAACTCTGTTACTTCTTCAGGTGATTTAGCGTTGGCACTGTGTAAATGACCTGTTTTTTCGCCATTTTTGAAAATTAACAGGCTAGGAATTCCCATGACCTGATACGTTTCCGCTAACTCAGGAAAGTCGTCTTTGTTTATTTCAAACCATTCATTCTGAGCATAAGCCTCTAAGATGTCTGGAATGAACATGTCCATTCTAGTGCAATCAGGGCACCATGTCGCAAAGAATTTAACGATGACCTCTTTGTCTGATTGAATGATTTCGTTGAATTGTTCAGTGCTTGTAATTTTTTTCAATTTGTCACAACTCCTTTTCAATGTCATTTTAATATAAAATAAAGGCGAATGACATACAAATGCTCGGGGGGGCGCTTACAACCTTTACAAATCATTTCAATTCCGTAACAACAAAAATTAATTAGAGCATTTTTGCTTGAAAGTGATAAGATAGTAAAGATGAATTTTAGTGGGGGGAGTATCCATTGAAAATAAGTTTAGGATTGGTTTACGGCGGAAAGTCAGCCGAACATAATGTATCACTGCAAACAGCCCTTGCAGTTACGAAAGCACTTAACACTGAGAAGTTCGATATACATCCAATTTATATTACAGAAGAGGGCGAATGGCTAAGAGGAGAAAAACTCACTGAACCAGTATCAAACGTCAAAATGCTTCAATTTGAACAAAATGCAAAGACGTTTTTACCAACTTCTTTAAATGAAAGCATGTTTCCACAACCTGCATCTGCTGATGAAAAGATTGATGTTGTCTTTCCATTGCTACATGGGCCAAATGGTGAAGATGGGACCATGCAAGGGTTACTTGAACTAATGAATATCCCGTATGTCGGTAACGGCGTTCTTGCGTCTGCTGCGGGTATGGATAAAGTCATGATGAAAGATGTGTTTGCTCAAGCTGGGCTTGCGCAGGCAAAGCATCTTTCCTTCAATAAAAAGGATTATGAGAAAGCCATATCAGACAGTCTAGAACAGGTAGAAGCAGTTCTCGGGTATCCTTGTTTTGTGAAACCTGCCAACATGGGATCAAGTGTCGGAATTAGTAAATGCCGCAGCAAAGAAGAGCTGCAAACAGCATTTGATTTGGCTTTCCAATATGATCGTCGTGTTGTTGTGGAAGAAGGCGTTGTAGGACGAGAAATCGAAATTGGTGTATTAGGAAATGACGAGCCGAAATGCTCAGTCGTTGGTGAAATTGCACCTAAAACAGATTTTTATGACTACAAAGCAAAATATGAAGATGGCGATACAGATTTGATCATTCCTGCGAGTGTGTCAGAGGAAGAGTACAAGACGATTCACGATATGGCGATTAAGGCATTTAAAGCCATTGATGGATCTGGCCTCGTACGTGCAGATTTCTTCCTAACAGAAGAAGGCGAAGTGCTGATCAATGAAGTGAATACAATGCCAGGGTTCACACCTTTTAGTATGTTCCCGCTGCTTTGGAAACATACTGGTGTAGAGTATCCTGAGCTAATTGAGAAGCTGGTGTCACTTGCAATTGAACGCCATCAAGAAAAACAAACCATTAAAACCACTTTTTAATGTAAGAAGCAAGCAGACACTATCCTACAGGTAGTGTCTCTTTTCCTTCAAACGTGAAATGAGAAAGAGAGGCGAAAAAACATGATCAAACGTACAGTGAAACAAGTTGCCCAAATGGCTGGTGGCACATTATCGAATGAAGCTTTTGGCGAAGAACAGATACACGGAGTGACAACAGATACACGAAAAGTATCAAAAGGCGCACTATTTATCCCGCTTATTGGGGAACATTTTAACGGTCACACTTTTGCTTCAAAAGCAGTGGAGCTTGGAGCGGCAGCGGTTCTTTGGAATCAAACAGAAGCGAATCCACCGTTCGGTGTACCTGTCATACTTGTAGAGGATACTTTGACAGCACTCCAACAGCTTGCAAAATCATATTTAAAAGAGGAAAACCCTCGAGTTGTCGGTATTACTGGAAGTAATGGCAAAACAACGACGAAAGATATGATCCATTCTGTCCTACAAACGACATACAGAGTCCACAAAACAGATGGCAACTTTAATAATCACATTGGACTTCCACTGACCATCCTTGCGATGCCAGAAGGAACCGAGATTGCTGTACTAGAGATGGGCATGAGTGCAAAAGGGGAAATCGAATTTTTATCTAAACTCGCTGAACCTGATGCAGCTGTCATCACGAATATTGGAGAATCTCATATGCAGGATTTAGGATCAAGAGAAGCCATTGCAGATGCAAAATGTGAGATCACAAAAGGGTTAAAAGAGGATGGGACTTTTTATTATTTAGGAGACGAGCCTTTACTCCGCCAAAGAGCAAATGCCCTGGCACGCAGCGTAAAAACGTTTGGAGAATCAGAGGACTGTGATATCAAGGTGATTCACATCCACCAACTCGCTGAAGGCACTGAATTTCAAGTGGAGGGATATGCTCAAGGGTTTCTCATTCCTGTATTAGGGAAACACAATGTAAAGAATGCTCTTGCAGCTATTGCAATCGGTCAGCATTTCGGTTTGAATGAAAGACAAATTGCCCAAGGGCTAATGCAAACGAAATTGACAGGCATGCGTTTAGAACTGTTTAAAACAGATAAGGGCATCACGGTTATCAACGATGCGTATAATGCGAGTCCTACGTCAATGAAAGCAGCGATTGATCTTGTAGGAGATATGGATGGCTTTGCTAATCGCATACTCGTTCTCGGAGATATGCTGGAGATGGGCAGTGAAGAAGAGACCTATCATTTTGAAGTAGGGGAGTACATCAAGCCTGAGTTTATTGATCATGTTTTAACGTTTGGTCGTCTTGGCGCATTCATTGCTGAAGGAGCGAAGAAAGCATTTGGAGACGACCGCGTGTCTTCTTATATGGACAAAGAAGAACTGAAGAAAAAACTAGCGGATGTGGCAGGACCTGACGATGTCGTTCTGGTCAAAGCTTCCCGTGGCATGAGATTGGAAGACGTTATTACTGCACTATAAATCAGATCGGCAAAGAAGGTGACAGGGTGATTGGCTGTCTATGTATACACGGTTTTACTGGTGCCCCGTATGAAGTAGAGCCGCTTGCAGAATATTTAAAGCAGACGACAGATTGGACGGTACAATCTGTCACGCTTCCGGGGCATGGGGAGGAACTTCAGCTCAAAGGCATTCTCTATCAGGAGTGGATTGCCACCGCTGAATTAGAACTCTTATCCCTTTACCGAACATGTGACACCATTTATTTGGTCGGCTTTTCTATGGGCGGGATGATTGCCTCATATCTAGCAGCGAAGTATCCAGTGGCCCGTCTTGTTCTGTTAAGTGCTGCTGCTAAATATGTAAACCCAAAACAAATGATTCAAGACACAAGGCAGATGGTGAAGGAATCCTTGTCTGGTTTGATTGATACCAACCCATTGTATGATCGATATCGTCATAAGCTGACGAGTACACCGCTATCAGCTGCTGTAGAATTTATGAAATTGGTGAAGCAAACGAAAGGTTCTCTTGAAAAGCTTCATCTACCTGTCTTGATCGTTCAAGGTGAAAGTGATGGGATCGTCCCCGCTTCTAGTGCAGAATTCATTTATCATAAAATCCCGTCCCGTCAGAAAGAAATGTTCTATTTACCTGATTGTAAACATCACGTTTGTCATGAACCTTGTGCACAGCAATTGTTTGAGAAAGTCGAACAATTTCTAAAAAAAACAATTTAATCTATAGAAAAGCTAAAATGTGGCTAAACTAATATAAATTGAATCCCACTTGTTAAAATTTGCATCATTTTTGTCGAATGAGTGACAGGCCTATGTTACAATAGGTAAGAAAAGGTGGTCGATTCGGTTGTTTCAATATGACGGAAAAACCTTTATCCCGCAGTCTAATTCGAGCAATGGGGAAGTATCGGAAGGAACCATATTTCAATATCGTCAGGACGGGAATATTTTAACGGGCACATATCAAGGCGGCAGTATTCAATCTGGCGTGCTTGTAGGAACTGTGAATAAAGACGGAGCACTTCATTTTAGATATCACCATGTAAGTAAGGATGGCAGCATGAGAAGCGGTTCATGTCATTCCACTCCTAAGCAGCTGGATAACGGAAAAATTCAACTGTTTGAAAAGTGGAAATGGATGGACGGAGATCAAAGTGAAGGTGAATCGGTCATTGTCGAGCAGTAGATATATCCATTTCTGTCTTGTTGAAAAACAAATAGTGTAATGGTAAGATATAATGTAGGGTAATTCGGGCTTTGTATATAATGGACCTGTCCTTTCATACAAAGGGCAGTTTTTAATGATCATTCACGAGATTACTGAAACAGCAATTAGAAGGAGTTTGAATAATTTGACTATAACGTTTCAAGATTTTCAATTAAGCGAAAGTCTCATGAAAGCTATTAACCGCATGGGATTTGAAGAAGCAACACCGATTCAAGCGGAAACAATTCCTCTCGGTCTTCAGAATAAAGATGTCATTGGACAAGCACAAACAGGAACAGGAAAAACTGCAGCGTTTGGTATTCCTCTTGTAGAAAAAATCGACCCAGCGTCTCCAAATATCCAAGCGATTATCATTGCGCCAACAAGAGAATTAGCGATTCAAGTATCTGAAGAGCTATACAAAATTGGCCAAGACAAGCGTGCGCGCGTACTTCCGATTTACGGTGGACAAGATATCGGTCGCCAAATCCGTTCGCTCAAGAAAAATCCTCATATCATCGTAGGGACTCCAGGACGTTTACTCGATCACATTAACCGTCGTACAATGCGTCTTCAAAATGTTGAAACAGTCGTGCTTGATGAAGCAGACGAAATGCTAAACATGGGTTTCATCGAAGACATTGAATCGATCCTTTCAAATGTACCAAGTGAACACCAAACACTTTTATTCTCTGCGACAATGCCTGCACCAATTAAGCGTATTGCAGAACGTTTCATGACAAACCCAGAACACGTAAAAGTAAAAGCGAAAGAAATGACTGTATCTAACATCCAGCAGTTCTACTTGGATATCCATGAACGTAAAAAGTTTGATACATTGACTCGTCTTCTTGACATTCAATCACCTGAGCTTTCAATTGTCTTCGGCCGTACAAAGCGCCGCGTTGACGAATTGACTGAAGCACTGAACCTTAGAGGTTATACAGCTGAAGGAATTCATGGTGACTTGACTCAAGCGAAACGTATGGTTGCGCTTCGTAAATTCAAAGAAGGTTCAATCGATGTGCTTGTAGCAACAGACGTTGCAGCACGTGGACTTGATATTTCAGGCGTAACACACGTGTATAACTTTGACGTGCCACAAGATCCAGAAAGCTATGTACACCGTATTGGACGTACTGGACGTGCTGGACGTACAGGTATGGCGATGACATTCATCACACCACGTGAAAAAGATATGCTTCGTGCGATCGAGCAAACGACTAAACGTAAAATGGATCGTATGAAAGAACCAACACTAGATGAGGCAATCGAAGGACAACAACAAGTAACCATTGATCGTCTGCGCACAATTATCAGTGAAAACAACTTAAACTTCTACATGACAGCAGCTGCTGAATTATTAGAAGATCATGATTCTGTTACAGTGGTTGCGGCTGCCATCAAAATGATGACAAAAGAGCCAGATGCAACGCCTGTTCGTTTGACAGATGAAGCACCAATGGTTTCAAAACGCAATCGTAACAACCGCAGCTCTTCAAAACGTAGAGACGGTGGCGGCGGAGGCGGCTATCGCGGAAAAAGCCGTTCATCTTACGGTGATAAAAAGCGTTCTTCAAATGACCGCAATCGTTCTTCTAACGATCGTCGTCAAAAGAAATCTTATAACAACTAATTCAAAAGCGAATCCTTTGCAGGGTTCGCTTTTTTTAACAGGCCTAATGAAACTTTTTAGGCTTTCTTTCGTAATATATTGATAGAAAAGTAAGAGAATGGGGGAAGAATGTGAGAAAACAGCCGCAACGTCAAATCAGTTTAAATGGATTAAAAGTATGGCGTCTTCAAAATGGAATTATCTCATTGATTTTCTTATTCATCATCATTGGGGTATTTGTAGCTAGTTATTATTTTCAATGGCCATATTGGATTGGAGCCATCCTCATCGGTTTGTGGATTTTACAGATCATCTTCGGAATCTGGCTCATACCGAAAATCCGCCATCACATCTGGCGCTACGAAGTATTTGAGAACGAAATTGAAATACAGCACGGACTGATTCGTGTCACACGTGTCATTGTGCCAATGGTACGTGTTCAGCATGTGGATACATCCCAAGGGCCGCTTTTAAGGCGCTACCGGTTGGCATCTGTTCAAATTTCTACTGCTGCGACAGTGCATGATATTCCGGCACTGGAATTAGAAGAGGCAGATGAGCTTCGCGATTACATATCTCGATTAGCAAGGGTGACGGAAGATGATGTCTGAACCAAAACGTGTACATCCAATCTCGATGTTCATTGATTTTATATCAGATGCCGTATCCATGATCAAAAACTTCATTATCCCTTTTTTCGTGCTTATTTTTGTGAACTCGAATTCAAGTATTCGTTTTTATGCGTTTATCATTCTTGGTGTGCTTCTTTTATGGAAAGCTGTTTCAACCGTTTTAGCATGGAGACGATTCACCTATCGAATGGAAGACGATGAATTTCGAGTAGAATCAGGTGTCATCACCAAAAAGAAAAAGTATATCTCGTTAGAACGAATTCAAACGGTGAATACAAGTGAAGGCATCTTCCAGCGGATTTTCGGTTTGGTTCGGGTGCAAATCGAAACGGCAGGCGGGACGGATGGACCTGAAGTGAGCCTGACGGCCATTACAAAAGCAGAAGCTGAGCAATTAAAGCAATCGATTTTCAACCGGAAGAAAAGCTTGCAACAAGAAGAAATGAATGATGAAAATTTAGATCTCCCTGATCCTCTGACAGCGCAACAGCCTGTAGAAAAAGAAATCAGCGTTTCCTACCGAATGGGTATACCAGAGCTGCTTTTGGCTGCGACCACTTCAAGCGGAATCGGCGTCATTATTTCTGGGTGTCTCGCCATTTACACACAAATAGATGAAATTCTGCCTTTGGACGGATTCTTCAAACGGTTTTCTTTTTTAAGTCATGCGAGTGTTGAGATTTATGCGATTCTCATATTTATTGCCGTATTGATTGCGTGGATTCTTAGTGTTGGGGTAACAGCCCTTCAATATGCGAATTTTAACGCAAAACGAAAAGGGAAAGACATCATCATCACAAGAGGACTCATCGAAAGGCATCAAATGACTATTCCGCTTGCGAGAATTCAAGCAGTGAAAATCAAAGAAAATATTCTGCGTGAACCATTTGGTTTTGCGACGGTCATGCTTGTCAGCGCAGGAGGTTCCATTACAGAAAAAGAGACTTCTTCTGTCTTATTTCCACTCATACGGAAGAAAAAAATCAATGAATTGTTAACGCAATTTACAGATCAATATCAGCTGGCACCAGAAAGTGAATTGAAAAAAGTGCCGAAGCGTTCACTAAAACGTTATCTGATATCTTACGGATTTGTTCCATTACTTGTAGGTATAATCCTTTCTGTACGTTTTCCACCATGGGGATATTTGGCGCTGATTCCATTACCGTTTGCCTTGTTTTTTGGGTATTTAGCCTATAAACAATCAGGATATGTGATCAAAGATCAACTGATTCAATTAACGACAAGAGGTATCGGCAAGACCACCGGAATTGTTTTAAGAAAACGAATGCAAAACTATACGATGACCCAATCCTATTTTCAAAAGAAAGGGCGGGTGGCAAGTATTCACACCTTTGTGAAGTCCTCTGCCTTGCTTGATTCCTTTGGTGTGCATCACCTTGAAGAGGAAGATGCTGAACGTGTATGCGATTGGTATTCCTATGAAACGAATCAATCAACTTAAACAAAAAAATGTCGATCAGCTCCCGTTAAACGGAGTGATCGACATTTTTTATGAGCTTAATAGCGTCGTTTTTTTGAATGGAAGAATAGGGTGATCGGTGCTAGGATCATGCCGCCTATCAATCCAAATAAGTGGGCCATGATGTTGATGTTCGAGTTGACGAACGTCATAATAACAGAAACGCCGAGAATCGTTAAGATGACCTGAGAATTACCACGGTCCATCATATGCGGTTTAAATAGGACAAGATAAAGATAGACGCCAAATAAACCAAATATCGCACCAGAAGCCCCGACATGTACGTACTCTAAAGGCTCCACCCAATAGGTTCCGAGATTGCCAATGAATCCAGCACCCAGATAAATCACAAGAAATCGAACCTTTCCAAGCAAATACTCAAGTGCTGGAGCGAATAGGAAGAGCGACATGGAATTGAACAGAATATGTGTCAGACTTCCGTGAAGAAAAATAGGCGTTAAAAGCCGCCACCATTCTCCTTCTGCAACACCATAATTAAAACCAACGAGATGGTCCTGCCCAAGCTGGATCATTGGAATAGGGATTGCAAATAAAAGCCATAGGCCGATTTGCAAAGCAAGGATCGCTGTTACGATTGGATACGATCTAATAAATTGTTGAAAGCTCTCCGTTCGAATAAACATAACAAACCCCTTTTGACTAGATAATGGTAAGTTTATAGTAACACGTTTATGAAGCGAACATCCAAATTAGTACGAGTATCATAGGAGGTACCACATGATTAAAGGAATCGGTATGGATATTGTAGAGATCGGCCGGCTGTCACGAGTGCTTAGCAGGCAGCCCCGTTTACCAGAAAGAATTTTGACTTTACGTGAACAGGAAGTCTTTCGCACACTAAGTGAAAAGAGACAGCTGGAGTTTCTGGCAGGACGTTTTGCGGCGAAGGAAGCATTCGCAAAAGCATACGGTACGGGAATTGGTCAGTATGTCAGCTTTCACGACATCGAGATACAAAAAGATGTGAACGGAAAACCTCTCATCAAAAGTGAGAAAACAAAAGAAGACTACGTTCATGTATCCATTACACACACAAAAGAATATGCTGCAGCACAAGTTTTAATTGAAAGGTTGTCAAGCTAGTCTGCATATTGTTTGTCCCCCCTTCATATATTGGGTAGTGCGATAAGGAAGGGCGAGTTGCTAACAGGCTTTGATGGTTCGCGGTACGCAGTTAACTCTTGAGGCGTACTGTTAAAGTCAAACAAGCGGTTTCTTCCTTTTAACACAATTAACGAAGGGGTTGAAAAGGGTGAGAAAAAGCTTTGTTTTGCTTGTAACGGGGATCCTTTTTGTACTGATTCTCTCCGCATGCGGTCAAAAATCTCAACAGGTTATCGTTGGAGATTTAAACAAAAAGGCAGAGGAAATGACATCATACAAAGCCAAAGCAAAAATGACCATTGAGACAGGAAATGATCCGCAGGAATACCATGTGGAAATTTGGTACAAGAAGCCGGAGCTTTACCGTGTCTACTTAGAAAATCCGAAGAAGGATCAGAGTCAAGTCATTTTAAGAAATGGCAATGGTGTATTTGTGCTGACACCTTCATTAAACAAAAGCTTCCGCTTCCATAGCGATTGGCCGAACAACAGCAGTCAGGTGTATTTATTTGAATCACTTGTGAAAGACATTAAAAATGACAGTGCAGCTCAGTTCAAAGCAAAAGAGTCGAAGTACGTTTTTGAAACAAAAACCAACTATCAGCACAACCAAATGCTGCCGACCCAAGAGATTACCTTTCATAAAAAAACAATGGCGCCTGCTAGTGTGAAAGTACTGGATAGCGATAAAAAGCCAATGGTGAAAGTAGAATTCTCTCACTTTGAATTCAACAAATCCTTTGACAAAGACGCCTTTGATGAGAAGAAAAATATGACACTTTCTCAAATGGATGTTGCCACAAGTGCAGATCCATCTGACAGCTTTGCGGTGAAAACGCCTGTGGATATGCCAGAGGGCGTGAAGAAAATGGAAGAGAAAGAAATGACAACAGATGCCGGGAAGCGTTATGTGATGACGTATGGCGGAAAGAAATCCTTCACACTCATTCAGGAAAAAGCGCGGGTAGCAGAAGCGTCTACGCCTGTGACGATGAATGGTGAGCCAGTCGATCTTGGCATGACAGTGGGTGTTCTGACAGACAAATCTCTTTCTTGGACATCTGATGGAGTTGACTACTTGATTTCTTCAAGTGATTTATCGAAGGAAGAGCTCTTGATGGTTGCAAAGAGTGTAGAAGGACAGTCAGCTAAATAAATACCTCAGGCGAGAGCCTTAGATATGAAACATCAGCCCTATACAAGGGCTGATTTTCTTTGATTTGTTTCACTTTATTCCTGATTTTTAGTATCATATGAGGGGATTGAATCATTCAATAGGGAAGTGTGACGGATGGACACAAACGCCTTTTATAGAGACACATGGGCAGAAATTAATCTATCAGCAATCAAGCATAATGTTTCACATATGAAAGATCATATCGGTCAAAATGTTCAACTAATGGCTGTGGTGAAAGCCAATGCATATGGACATGGAGATATAGAAGTGACAAGAGCTGCTCTCAAAGCAGGAGCAGACGTATTAGCCGTCGCCTTTTTAGATGAGGCCATTTCTTTAAGAAATAAAGGCATCAAAGCACCAATACTGGTACTCGGCGCTGTACCTGCTGAATATGTCAAAGTCGCCGTTCGATACAATGTCATCATGACTGCATACTCCATCGATTGGCTGAGAGACGTCACCAACATGATGAAAGGGCAGATGGGACAGCCTATACGATTTCATTTGAAAATAGACAGCGGAATGAACCGATTAGGTGTGAAAACGATTGAGCAAGTGAACGAAGTGAAAAAACTTGTCAGCGAGCACTCTTATTTACAGCTGGAAGGCGTATTTACTCACTTTGCGACAGCAGATGAAAAGGATGAGTCCTACTTTGATCGGCAGGTCGACACCTTTCAAACACTGCTTGAGCCGCTTCATACGGACAAGCTGCTCGTTCATTGCGCCAACAGTGCAACGGGTCTAAGGTTTAAAGACGTCTTGTTTAACATGGTTCGCTTCGGTATCAGTATGTACGGGCTGTCACCGTCAGAAGAAATCAAGGATGAACTGCCTTTCAAGCTCGAAGAAGCTATGTCTCTTCATACAAAACTTGCCCATGTGAAGCACATTCAAAAGGGTGAGAGTGTCAGCTACGGAGCAACGTATACAGCCAATCAAGATACGTGGATCGGCACGGTTCCAGTTGGTTATGCAGATGGATGGATCCGGAAGCTGGCAGGAACGGAAGTACTTGTTGGTGGAAAGCGCCGGAAGATCGCCGGAAGGGTTTGTATGGATCAATTCATGGTTGAACTGAAAGACAAGCTTCCAGTAGGGGAACCGGTCGTTTTAATTGGTAAGCAAGGAGAAGACATGGTACCAGTCGATGAAATCGCTAAAAGACTTGAAACCATTAACTATGAAGTCACGTGCTCGATTGGCCACCGTGTTCCAAGAGTATATATAGAAGACGGCAAAAGAGTGCAAGTGCGGAATCCACTCCTTCAAGGCGGATCAAGTTTTTTATAAACAACATTCAAAAAGAACGATAGTCAAACTGACTTCGTTCTTTTTTATTCGACAAAAATAGGGTAAACATTCTCCCTTTTTTAGAGATTTTGGAAATACCGTATGATTTTCGGAAAAAAGCGTATAATGGGAAAGAGGAACTCCATTATCATCTTGATTTACGGGTGGCGAGCCGCTTCATGTTCTAATAAGAAATCATGAAAAAACAGCTTTGCTTGTGCATTGAATAATGGTATGATTAGTCTTGGAATGGATCGAAACGGTATCCGTAAGTTTTGTGGAGGTGTATGTTTTTTGTCTGAATCCAGCGCAACAAACGAAATGAAGATTCGACTGCCGGAGGCTTTAATGTCTGAGATCGAACGAGTAGCAGAGCAGGATAAGGTAACAAGAAATGAATTGATCTACCGAGCGACAAAAACGTATATTCGTGAACGTAATATTCGACAAAATCGTGAATCGATGAGACGCGGCTACATGGAGATGGCGAAAATTAATCTGAATATCTCTTCAGAGGCACAATACGCAGAATTTGAGGCTGAGAATACAGTTGAGCGATTAGTCAGCGGGGGTTAAACATTTGATTGTTAAACGCGGTGATGTTTACTTTGCTGATTTATCTCCTGTTGTTGGCTCCGAGCAGGGCGGGGTTCGCCCGGTATTGGTGATTCAAAATGACATTGGAAATCGCTTCAGCCCGACTGCTATCGTTGCAGCCATAACAGCCCAAATACAAAAAGCGAAATTACCGACTCACGTCGAAATTAATGCAAAGCGCTACGGCTTTGAACGAGATTCTGTCATTCTTTTGGAACAAATTCGTACAATCGATAAACAAAGATTGACAGATAAAATCACACATCTTGATGATGAGATGATGGAGAAGGTTGATGAAGCCTTACAAGTTAGTTTGGCTCTTATTGATTTTTAATATGGTGATACTTGGTTGCTCTATTGGGAGCAACTTTTTTTGTGTTCAATTTTTTTTAACGTTATAATGAAGAAAGACTAAAGAAGAGCTTTAAATGTAAGTAGGGGGTAAAACATGTCGAATCATATCGTGTTAGCTTTTGCAAGAAAGCACCAAAAGGAATTAGAAACAGAGTGGACGGACATTTTAAAACGACTCGGAGAAAAAGAAACGGACATGATGCTGAACGACAAAATGTATGAAACCATCTGTTCGGAATATGTTCAACTCATCATTACATCTCTTTCAGAGGGGGATAATGAAGATTTTGAAGAAAAAGTGCAAAATTTTGCTTTGAAAATCGTTCAAATGGGTATATCACTTAAGTTACTGGCAAACGGTCTAACGGAAATCCGTACACATTTATATGAAAAAATGAACGATGACAAAGATACAACACAAGAAAGTCATGACCTCATCTGGCAAATCGATCGATTCATCACACCCATCCATAATGAGATCTTAAACCAGTATTCCATCTCATGGGAAAAAACCGTCAGCCTTCAAAAAATTGCGCTGCAGGAACTTTCTGCCCCGCTAATCCCTGTATTTGAGCACATCACCGTCATGCCACTTGTTGGCACAATTGATACAGATCGTGCGAAAAAAATTATGGAGAACCTGCTTAATGGTGTCGTCAAACATCGCTCACAGGTCGTTTTGATTGATATCACGGGTGTACCTGTCGTAGACACAATGGTGGCACACCATATTATTCAAGCGTCAGAGGCTGTGAGATTAGTAGGAGCGAAGTGTTTACTTGTCGGTATTCGCCCAGAAATAGCCCAAACAATCGTTAACCTTGGAATTGATTTATCTCAGGTTACAACAAAGAATACCCTTCAAAAAGGAATTCAAACTGCTTTGGAAATGACAAATCGAAAAATTGTTTCATTGGAGGGATAACCAATTGAGAAATCACCCGAAGATTCCAATCTTAAAATTATATAACTGTCTTCTGATTTCAATACAGTGGGAGCTTGATGATCAAACAGCTCTTCACTTTCAAGAAGACTTACTGAATAAAATTCATGAAACAGGAGCAAACGGTGTGGTCATTGACTTAACATCCGTCGATATGATTGATTCATTTATCGCAAAGGTATTAGGCGATGTGATCACCATGTCCAAGCTCATGGGGGCAAAAGTTGTATTAACAGGAATACAGCCGGCAGTCGCTGTGACGCTTATTGAACTTGGCATTTCACTGGAAGAAATTCAGACAGCACTAGATCTTGAACAAGGGCTTGAGACACTGAAGCGGGAATTGGGGGAATAGATATGAAAGACCAATCCTGTGTAAAAATATTGACGGAATGGGACATAGTCGCAGCAAGACAATTGGGGCGGAATGTTGCAAAAGAACTTGGTTTTGGAACAGTTGACCAAGCAAGAATTACGACGGCCATTTCAGAATTAGCTCGTAACATCTATTTATACGCTGGTAAAGGTCAGATTTGTATAGAAGAAGTGATGGAGCGCGGAAAGCGTGGACTCAAAGTCATCGCAGCCGATGAGGGGCCTGGCATCATGGATATACGTAAAGTAATGGAAGACGGATTTTCTACATCAGGCGGACTCGGAGCAGGCTTGCCGGGCGTCAGAAGACTGATGGATGAATTTAAATTAGATTCCGCACCAGAACAAGGAACTGAGATACAAGCTGTCAAGTGGCTTCGCTAGGAGGGAAACCATGGATTTTAAGGAGGTAATGGAGCAGCGGTACCATCAGCTGCTCAGTCGTTATATCAGTGATTTAACTGAAACATCGCTTTATCAAGCTCAAAAATTTAGCCGCAAAACCATTGAGCATCAAATACCTCCTGAAGAAATAGTGAGTGTTCACCGAAAAGTGATTCAGGAGCTTTACCCTGATTTGCCGGAAGATGTCTTTCATTCACTAGACTTCTTAATTGAAGTCATGATTGGATACGGACTTGCCTACCAGGAGCATTTAACACTAAGAGGCATCCAGCAAGAAATTAAGTCGGAAATTGAAATTGCTGCAAATGTTCAGCAAACCCTTCTGGAAACGAAAATTCCAGAAGGAGACACATTTGATATCGGAGCCATCAGTGTGCCGGCAAAACAGATGAGCGGGGATTATTACCATTTCGTAACAGATCACGATACAATCAATATCGCGATTGCAGACGTCATTGGGAAAGGCATTCCAGCTGCGCTCTGTATGTCGATGATTAAGTATGCGATGGACTCCTTGCCAGAGTCAGGCAGCGGCCCAACGAAAGTGCTCAAAACCCTTAATCGTGTGGTCGAGCAAAACGTAGACCCAAGCATGTTTATCACCATGTTTTATGGCAGCTATAATAAAGAAACACATGAATTTAAGTACGCATCGGCTGGACATGAGCCGGGCTTTTTCTATTGCAAAAAAGAGAATCAATTTTACGATTTAGATGCAAAGGGTCTTGTGCTTGGAATTGCACCAGATTTTGATTATAAGCAGTATGAGAAGCATTTGGACGTAGGGGATATGGTGATCTTATTCTCTGATGGTGTCACAGAATCCAAATCGGAGGATGGCTTCCTAGAGCGTGAGGATATCAAAGCCCTGATATCTGAGAACCTATCCTACTCAGCTCAGGAAATGGTGGATTCCATCTATGACAGCTTACTCAAGCTGCAAGAATTTCAGCTGCATGATGATTTTACGTTACTTGTCCTCAAAAGGAAGGTTTAGAAAGTGCATAGACGGGTATATAAAATTCAAGGAAACAAGAATTTCGAGGTGAATGCATAATGAATATGTCTGTAAAAGAGCATCAAATAGATCAAAAAACAAAAATTAGTGTTAGTGGAGAAATCGATGTATACTCTGCTCCTCAGCTAAGAGAAACACTCATGCCTAAAGCCGAGGCGGGCGAGCATCTAGAGATCTGTTTGAAGGATGTTACGTATATGGATAGTACAGGATTAGGTGTATTTGTTGGGTTGTTTAAAGCAGCTCAAAAAGCAGGTGGAACACTAAAGCTTGAGAACTTGTCAGAGCGGCTTGTAAGGTTGTTTGAAATTACTGGATTAAAGGACATCATTGACATTTCTGCAAAGTCAGAGGGTGGGGTACAATGAACGAATCAGTAGATCTAATCGAGATGAAAATACCGGCAAAACCAGAATACGTAGGCATCATTCGCCTGACTCTTTCAGGCGTTGCAAGCCGAATGGGCTATGTCTACGAAGAGATTGAAGACTTAAAAATTGCCGTCAGTGAGGCTTGTACAAATGCAGTTCAGCATGCCTATAAAGGAAAAGACGGTGAAGATGGAGAGGTAGCTGTTCGCTTTCTTGTCTACGAAGATCGTCTAGAAATCATTGTCGCAGACAAAGGCGGTAGCTTTGACTTTAAGCAAAAGCAGGAAGACCTAGGGCCGTACACATCTGCTCATACGGTGGATCAATTGGCAGAAGGAGGTCTTGGTTTATACTTAATGCAAACATTGATGGATGAAGTCGAGGTGCAAGCAAACTCCGGAGTTACCGTTGCGATGACAAAGTTTTTAAACAGGGAGCGAGTTGACCATGACACAACCATCCAAAACTATGAAACTAACTAAAGATGAAGTGGATCGCCTCATTCAAAGCTATCAATCCAACCAAGACGAGCAGGCGCAGCTGACACTAGTTGAGTGTTATACAAATCTTGTGGATATGCTCGCGAAGAAATACTCCAAAGGAAAAAGCTTTCATGAGGATTTAAGACAAGTTGGAATGATTGGTCTACTTGGCGCAATTAAGCGTTATGATCCACTTGTCGGTAAATCATTTGAGGCATTTGCCATTCCAACCATTATCGGGGAAATCAAACGCTTTTTACGTGATAAAACATGGAGTGTCCATGTACCAAGACGAATTAAAGAGCTTGGACCAAGAATCAAGATGGCAGTTGATCACCTGACAACGGAAACGCAAAAGTCACCTAAAGTACAAGAAATTGCAGAATATCTAGATGTAACAGAAGAAGAAGTTCTTGAAACAATGGAGATGGGCAAAAGCTATCAAGCGCTGTCTGTTGACCAAGGCGTAGAGGCAGATTCTGAAGGAAGCACTGTGACGATTTTAGACGTCGTCGGCTCACAAGAAGAAGGGTACGAACGTGTAAACCAAAAAATGATGCTTGAAAGTGTGCTTCACGTTCTGACAGATAGAGAAAAAGAAATTATCAATCTCACGTATTTGCAAAATAAAAGCCAGAAAGAAACAGGCGATTTACTCGGCATATCTCAAATGCATGTATCAAGGCTGCAGCGGAAGGCAGTTAAAAAGCTACGAGATGCACTGTCAGAAGATGCGTCTATGGAGCTAGGGTAATGAAGCAGATCGAACAGCATGAGCATGTAAACGCCATTATCTATCAATCGAACAAAGAAGGAAAATCATGCTGCGGGGACAGTTTTTTTATTAAAGCAGATGATGAAGAACTAATTTGTGCTGTAGCAGACGGATTAGGCAGCGGCCAGTTCGCCAATGAATCATCTTCTTTAGTCAGCGAAATTGTCGAAGAATATGGACATGAGGATGTAATAACCCTCATTGATAGATGCAATCAGGCCATGAAAAATAAACGCGGGGCCACTGTAGCCATATTAAAGGTGAATTTTTCCCAACAGCAGTTTACCTATTGTTCGGTTGGTAACATTCGTTTTATCTTGAATGCACCTTCTGGCGACTATATTTATCCACTTCCGACATCAGGATATCTATCAGGTAAACCTAGAAAATACAAAACATACACCTATTCCTACGAAAAAGGTTCGACATTCATTATGTATTCAGACGGGCTGAATGTGCCAAACATGCGAATGTGTTTAAAGCATAGCCATTCAGTTGCAGACATCGCAAAAGAACTTGAAACATACACACAAGACAAGAAAGACGATCTCACCTATGTACTTGGTCAGCTTACATGAAATAGCTGACCTTTTTTCTGTTTTGCCGGTTTTTTTGATACACTAAAAGAGAAGACACAGTGAGAGGATGCAAAGTATGAAGACATCTGACTTTTTATTGAAACAAATTGCGACAGAATTAAAGCTTTCAACAAAACAAATTGGAAGTGTGATCCAGCTATTAGAGGATGGCAATACCGTCCCGTTTATTGCACGCTACCGGAAAGAGCAGACAGGCTCACTAGACGAGGTGCAAATTCAAACCATTTCTGAACGCTATACATATATCCAAAATGTGACGAATCGAAAAGAAGAAGTGATTCGCTTAATCGCTGAACAAGACAAATTAACAGATGAATTAAAACAGAAGATCGAACAGGCGCATAAGCTGCAAGAGGTCGAAGATTTATATCGACCATTTAAACAAAAACGAAAAACGAAGGCCAATGTAGCCAAAGCAAAAGGACTTGAGCCGCTGGCGGAGTATTTACTGCAGCTGCCAAACGATGAGATCAAAAAGAAAGCATCGGCTTTTATTAATGAAGAAAAAGAAGTCACAACCGCAGAAGAAGCACTAGAGGGCGCCCAGCACATCATTGCTGAACAGCTTGCGGATGATCCTGATATGCGGAAATGGATTCGCAGTGAGACGTACCAAAAGGGAAGTCTTGTCACATCAGGAAAAGACGTTGAAAACGACGAGAAAAACGTCTATGAAATGTATTACGACTATCAAGAGCCGATTAAAAAAATTGTGCCTCATCGTGTACTTGCGGTCAACCGAGGTGAGAAAGAAGGGATTTTGAAAGCAGCCATCGAACCACCTGCTGAAAATATTCGTTTCTACCTCGATAAACAAGTCTTAAAAGGCAAGCAAACGACGGCGAGGCCTTACATTGAAGCGGCCATTGATGATGCATACAAGCGCTTGATTCAGCCTTCAATTGAACGGGAAATACGAAAAGAGCTGACAGAAAAAGCAGAGGAACAAGCCATTCATATTTTCGCTGAAAACTTAAGAAAGCTCCTACTTCAACCGCCGATGAAAGGGAAACGTGTACTTGGGGTGGACCCTGCGTTTCGTACAGGCTGTAAATTAGCCGTCGTGGATGATACAGGAAAAGTCCATCATATTGGCGTCATTTATCCGCACCCGCCTGTGCAGAAAAAAGCGGAAGCCAAACAAAAAGTGAAAGAAATCATTCAATCATCCAACATTGAAGTCATTGCGATCGGAAACGGAACAGCCTCAAGAGAGACCGAACAATTCATCGCAGACTTGATCCAAGAGCTGGACCAGCCAGTTTCATATTTGATCGTGAATGAAGCAGGGGCAAGTGTATACTCTGCATCTGCACTGGCAAGAGAAGAGTTTCCAGACTTGCAAGTCGAAGAACGAAGCGCTATATCCATTGCTCGAAGATTACAAGATCCATTAGCAGAGCTCGTGAAAATAGATCCGAAGTCTGTCGGAGTAGGCCAATACCAACATGACGTGAGCCAAAAGCAATTAAACAGCTCGTTAACCTTCGTGGTGGAGACGGTCGTCAACCAAGTCGGTGTGAACGTTAATACAGCTTCACAGGCACTGCTGCAATATGTGTCAGGTCTTTCAAAAGCCGTCGCAGGGAACATCGTCAAGCGCCGTGAAGAGATTGGGAGATTCACAAGCAGAAAAGAGCTGAAGGATATCCCGAGGCTTGGTGCAAAGACATATGAGCAGTGTATCGGCTTCCTGCGCATCACAGATGGACAAGATCCACTTGACCGCACAGGTATTCACCCTGAAAGCTATAAAGAAACAAAACAGTTTTTACGCATGATTAAGATGACGCCAGACGATCTTGGTACAGAGCAGTTAAAAGAGAAAATCGCAGAGGTCAAGCTAGACGAAGCAGCACAGCAGCTTGACATTGGTCCAATTACACTCCAGGATATCATCGATCAGCTCACAAGACCTGAGCGTGATCCACGCGATGAAGTACCAAAACCTCTTTTGAAAACAGATGTGTTGAAATTGGAGGACTTGAAGCAAGGGATGGAGCTACAAGGAACGGTGAGAAACGTCGTAGACTTCGGCGCATTCGTTGATATTGGCGTAAAACAGGATGGACTTGTCCACATTTCCAAGCTAAGCAATCGCTTTGTGAAACATCCGCTCGACGTTGTATCAGTCGGTGATATTGTGACCGTATGGGTAGACTCCGTTGACCAGGCAAAAGGTCGGGTGGCTCTTTCGATGCTAAAACCAGATTAAACAAAAAACGAGGCGCACCTTAGGATGGGGTGTGCCTTGATGTGACTGAATGTTTTTTTCTATAGAAGTACCAGCATTGATTAAGCAATTTGATTTGATAATGATTTTTCTCATAAAATGCTTTCTGCATCTGATTTTTCAGCCAGTTGGGCATCGCCCATTCCTCCTTTGATCAAAACAGTGGGTGTACCTTCAATGTATGCAAAGAGGAAATTGTCCCGTTCGAGGTTTTTATAGAAAGGAACGATCTTGATTGAACGAGAGAGAGTTACAGCAGTTAACAGAAGACATTTCAGAGCAGTTCTTTGGTAAGACGTTTCGCCATCAGGCTGTTTTCAATCCCCGTTTAAAAACGACAGGCGGGAGATATTTACTTGGAACACACAATATCGAATTGAACCGCCGATACCTAGAGGAACATGGACGAGAAGAATTAATCGGGATCATCAAGCATGAGCTGTGTCATTATCATCTGCATCTTGAGGGAAAAGGCTATCAGCATCGTGACCGTTCCTTTAAAGAGTTATTAAAACAAGTAGGAGCCCCGCGTTTTTGTACAGCGCTAAAGACCGTACAAAATAAACGACGTGGACAGAAGCGACAAGAATATGTTTGCACAGGATGCGATCAGTATTTTATCAGGAAAAGGCGAATTGATACCTCTCGTTATGTGTGCGGCGTCTGCAAAGGAAAATTAAAATGGCAGCGTACAATCGGTTCAGAGTGATATGCATTCCTTTATGGGATGCTTTTTTTGTGAGATGAAGTAGACATATTGAGACAAATAGAGACGCGAGTCTCATTTTGTCTCTTTTTGATCGATGTGAATCGCTCAAATCCTAAGCTTTCAAGCGCCATGATGTTGGCACGCTTTTTGCTTGTATAGAAGTGCAAGCAAAAAAGATAGGAGGTTTTAACATGGAAATGGCACTTACAAAAGAAAAAGCCGTTTGGATGTATCAAAAAATGCAGGAAATTCGCCAATTTGAAGATCAAGTACACACGCTTTTTACAAAGGGGATCTTGCCAGGTTTTGTCCATCTTTATGCTGGTGAAGAAGCTGTTGCTGTAGGAGTCTGCGCTCATCTGAATGAACAAGACAGTATTACAAGTACACACCGTGGCCACGGTCATTGTATCGCCAAGGGCTGTGATCTAAAAGGAATGATGGCAGAAATCTATGGAAAAGCCACAGGTCTTTGTAAAGGTAAAGGTGGATCTATGCACATTGCAGATTTTGATAAAGGAATGCTCGGTGCCAACGGAATTGTGGGAGGCGGCTTTCCACTTGCGTGCGGGGCAGCCCTCACGGCTAAATATAAAAAGAAAGATAATGTAAGCGTTTGCTTTTTTGGGGATGGTGCTAACAATCAAGGGACTTTTCACGAAGGAATCAATCTCGCCGCTATCTGGAAACTGCCAGTCATTTTCATCGCAGAAAACAATGGTTACGGGGAAGCGACGCCATTTTCGTATGCTTCAAGCTGCAAATCGATTGTGGATCGAGCCGCCAGTTATGGTATTCCGGGTATTCAAGTGGATGGAAAAGATGTGACAGCTGTTTATCAAGCAGCAGAACAAGCGATAGAACGAGCAAAAAATGGAGAAGGTCCGACATTGATTGAATGCATGACATATCGGAATTATGGTCATTTTGAAGGAGACGCTCAGCGCTACAAAACCAATCAAGAAAAAACCGAACATCAAGAAGAGAAAGATGCCATCACTCTTTTTAAAAATGAATTATTAAAGCAGCAGCTGCTAACAGATCAAGAAATATCAAGTATTGAAGCGTCTGTAGCAGAAGCGATAGATGAAGCCGTGAGATTCAGTGAAGAAAGTGAATATCCAGATCATACTGAATTGCTAACTGATGTGTATGTTTCGTATCAATAAATCTGAAAGGAGAGAGGGAAATGACAAGAGAAATCAGCATGTCTAGTGCTTTGAATGAAGCGATTAAACTGGCAATGAGAAGAGACGAAGATGTCATTTTAATGGGGGAAGATGTTGCGGGAGGTGCTCATGTAGATCACTTACAGGATGATGAAGCATGGGGCGGTGTTCTTGGTGTAACAAAAGGGATTGTTCAGGAATTTGGGCGTGAACGTGTCCTTGATACACCGATTAGTGAAGCTGGCTATATAGGTGCGGCCATGGCTGCTGCTTCAACAGGGCTAAGACCAATTGCTGAACTCATGTTTAATGATTTTATCGGTACTTGTCTCGACCAAGTGCTGAATCAAGGCGCAAAATTTCGATACATGTTTGGCGGAAAAGCAGAGGTGCCAATCACGATTAGAACGACCCATGGGGCGGGTTTTAGAGCAGCTGCCCAGCATTCGCAAAGTTTGTATGCACTATTTACAAGTATCCCTGGATTGAAAGTAGTTGTGCCTTCTTCACCATATGATGCCAAAGGGCTGCTGCTGGCAGCCATCGACGATCAGGACCCTGTCATCTTTTTTGAAGACAAGACGCTTTACAATATCACAGGAGATGTGCCGGAGAGGTATTACACATTGCCGCTTGGTCAAGCAGATGTGAAGAGGGAAGGTTCTGATGTAACCATCTTTGCGGTGGGCAAACAAGTGTATACAGCACTCGAAGCGGCAGAGCAATTGTCTGCTCAAGGTATTGAAGCGGAAGTAATTGATCCAAGAAGCTTGTCGCCGCTCGATGAGGAGGCCATTCTGACTTCAGTAGAAAAAACAAATCGACTTGTCATTGTCGATGAAGCAAATCCAAGATGCGGAATTGCCGCAGATATCTCTTCTTTGATTGCAGATAAAGGATTTGATTTACTGGACGCACCAATCAAAAAAGTGACGGCTCCTCATACACCGGTACCATTTTCACCACCTCTTGAAGATATTTATCTGCCAACACCTGATAAAGTTGTGAACACCGTATTAGAGATGATTGGCAAGAGTCATGACAAGATCTTGAACTAGAGAAAGGAGAGAGGGAGATGGCTGTCGAAGTTGTGATGCCTAAATTGGGCATGTCGATGAAAGAAGGAACGGTATCTGTCTGGAATAAAGAGGTCGGTGAGACCGTAAGTAAAGGAGAAAGCATTGCAAGCATCAACTCCGAAAAAATTGAAATGGAGATCGAATCACCTGCTGAAGGAACCATTTTGGATATAAAAGTGTCTGAGGGAGAAGGTGTACCGCCCGGCATGGTCATCTGCTATATCGGTGAAGGAAATGAACAGGTGGAGAGAAAGAAAGAAAAAGAAATCCAGTCAAAACCAAAGAAAGAGAGAAAGAAAATCTCCCCTGTTGCCCGTAAAATGGCGAATAGCGCAAATCTAGACATTGATACGCTAGTGGGGACAGGACCAGGTGGAAGAATTACGAAAGAGGATGTGCTTCGTGCACTTCCTGAACGGAAAGAGAAGAAACAAAACGAGACAGTGCAACAGCCTATTAACATGATGCGGAAAACAATTGCCTCAAGAATGATGGAAAGCCTGCAAACAAGTGCACAATTAACCATTACGATGAAAGCGGACGTGACAAAACTGACAAACCTACAACAACAGCTGAATGAAACAGCCATCGCACGTTACGAGACAAAGTTGACCATCACCGATTTTGTAGCCAAAGCAGCGATCCTATCGTTGTTAGAACATCCTGCGATGAACAGTCAATATCATAACGGAGTTGTCGAAACCTTTGAGAATGTTCATCTTGGGATTGCTGCTGCGTTAGATAACGGATTGGCTGTACCGGTCATTCGGGATGCGGAGCGGTTAACGCTGATAGAGCTGGCGAAGGGCATTAAATTGTATGGTAAAAAAGCACGTGAAGGAAAGCTTCTACATGACGAAATCAAAGGTTCTACCTTTACCATCACCAATCTTGGAGCGTATGGTGTAGAGCATTTCACACCAATTTTGAATCCGCCGGAAGCGGGGATCCTTGGCGTCGGAACAATGTATGACACCCCTGTTTATCGAGAGGATGAATTGTGCAAAGGGACCATCCTACCACTCAGTCTTACGTTTGATCACCGCGTGCTGGACGGGGCGCCTGCCTCTGCATTTTTATCAACGGTCAAAGCACACTTAGAAGAACCAATATCCATTCTTTTATAGAAAGAAGGTGAATGTACCATGACACTGGTCATTATAGGAGGCGGACCAGCAGGTTATGTGGCGGCCATAACAGCCGCCCGTTTTGACAGGGAGGTTGTGTTAATTGATCAAGGTAAGCTGGGAGGTACCTGCCTCAATGAAGGCTGTATCCCGACCAAAGCACTTTTGCAAAGCGCCGATATGTATGAGCATGTGAAATCGGCTGGACATTTTGGGATTGAGCTTCCAGAACATGAGCCTATCATTCAATGGAATGCTGTCCAAAAGCGGAAACAGTCTGTCGTCAAGCAGCTCACTGATGGTGTTCGTTACTTGATGAATAAAAACAAAATTACCGTGGTAAATGGGAAGGCTTCATTTCTATCAGCACATGAGCTATTCATAGAAAGTGAAGGGAAGTCTGAAATCATTCAAGCAAAACAAATCATTATTGCAACAGGGGCTGTGCCTGTGGCTTTACCGTTTGCACCTTTTGATGGCGGATGGATCATTCACAGCAAGGACGCCATGTCACTTTCTTCGATCCCAGATTCACTTTGTATCATTGGGGGCGGGGTGATTGGCTGTGAGTTTGCGAGCATCTTTAGCAGAATGGGATCAAAGGTTGTCATGGTTGAACGGGCAGTGCACATTTTACCAGAAGAAGATCGTGATACAGCACAATGTCTTCACGAGCAGCTCGAAGAAACGGGTGTAAACATTTTGACGTCCGCCGCAGTCAAACAGCTTGATTCCTCTTCAAGAAAAGTAGTGGTGGAGAATAATCAAGGAGAACGTTGTGACATCCAGTCGGATCTTTGCTTAGTGGCCATTGGCAGAACTCCGCAACTTGGAGAGTTAAATCTTGAACAGATTGGAATTGAATTTGATAGAAACGGAATCTACGTCAATGAACATATGCAAACCAATCTCCCGCATATTTATGCGTGCGGTGATGTGACAGGTGGGGTCCAGCTTGCTCATACTGCCTTTCATGAAGGGACGGTTGCAGCTTCCCATGCATCAGGTGAACATCTAAAGGTCAATGAACAAGTGATTCCGAGGTGCATCTACACCTCTCCAGAAATCGCGAGTGTTGGTTTAAATGAAGAGAGTGCTAGAAAACAATATGAGGAGATTCGGATAGGGACATGTGCATTTTCTGCAAATGGAAAAGCATTAATCTTAAATCAACCAGCCGGTCACGTAAAGGTCATTGTAGAGCCGCAATATCAAGAAATATTAGGCGTTTCAATCATTGGACCGAATGCAACAGAAATGATTGGACAAGCGGCGGTGATGATGCATGCAGAGTTGACCGCTGATACATTAGAGCAGTTTATTGCGGCACATCCGACACTTTCAGAGGCAATACACGAAGCCGTTCTGCAAACCATTGGAAGAGCGGTGCACTGCTGAAAAAGACTCCTTTTCCATCCAATTGACTTCTTGGGTTAGCCAATGATAATTGAAAGCGCTTTTATGTTTATCTATAATGAATAAAAAGCCCCCAGAGGAGAGGATGGAATGAATCCGACGCCTTGTTATTTAAATACGTGGAAACGTTTTGTTCGTGAAGGTTTGCTTGATCAGTCTCGTCTGAATAAGAGAGTGGCAGAATCATGGCACAGGTGTAAACAGGCAAATGTGAATCCGTATTTAGATAAAGGACAGTCGTTGTTAGAAAAGGAACGATTCAGTGCTCAAAAAAAGAAATATTCATTATTCCTAAATGCGGCTCTTCCTTACTTAAATAAAATCAATCAGCAATTAAAAGATTCTGATATGCTGGCCTTACTCATTGATGCAGATGGTTATGTGCTAAGTCTGACAGGAAGCGAAAGAACGATGGTGGAAGCCAGAAGAATTAATTTTATGGAGGGTTCACGCTGGACTGAAACAGATGTAGGGACAAATGCGATCGGAACGGCACTCGTCATCGGAGAAGCGGTGACGATCAACGGAACGGAGCATTTTTCTATCGCCTCTCATCATTGGAGTTGTTCAGCTGCTCCAATTCGCGATGCGGACGGTACAATCATAGGGGTGATTGACATCTCCTGTATGACGGATAACAAGCACCCTTTTATGCTTGGAATGGCTTCAACGGTTGCTTATGCCATAGAGAGAGAAATTCAAGTCCAGCAAAAAAGGAGAGAGATGGAGCTGATCACTCATTGTCTCCAGCAGGTGGAAGCAGATGAACCGTATGTGGTCTGTAATGAAAAAAAGCAAATTGTGTCTGCCAGCAGGTCGATTAGAGATCGATTTTCAGACTGGCATGGAATGGATGTTGAGCGGCTTAAGGATCATTCATTTGTTATTCGGGGAAAGGAGATCATTCAATCAGAGCAAGATGGGAAGGTGCTAGGCATATCCCTTTCTCTTGAAGAAGTAGCGAAAAGCAGCATGACCGTTTCTTTTGCTCAATTTCCCGGGGAATCAGGAACAAGTAAGGTATTTCAACAGACGCTTAGTGAGATGAAGAGAGCGGCACAAACAGATGCTCATGTGTATATTTGGGGAGAAACAGGGACAGGGAAGGAACTCGCCGCTAGAGCCATTCACTCCGCCAGTGAAAGGCATAAAGGGCCGTTCATTGCTGTTAATTGCGGAGCCATTCCTGAAAGCCTGTTAGAAAGTGAGCTGTTTGGCTATGCTGAAGGTGCTTTTACAGGAGCAAAACGTCACGGAGCTAAAGGGAAATTTGAACAAGCCCATAAAGGAACACTCTTTCTAGATGAAATAGGCGAAATCCCATATGCGATGCAAGTAGCGCTTCTTAGGGTGATAGAAGAAAGGGCAGTCGTACCGCTCGGCGGGACACACGAAATCCCTTTGGATATTCGAATCATTACAGCGACTCACCGTAATATGAACGAACTGCTGAAGGAAGGAAAAATACGAGAAGACTTGTATTACCGTCTTCATGTCTATCCGATCAATATCCCGCCGCTTAGAGAAAGAAAAGAAGACATTCATGATTTGTATCGTTATTACCAAAAGAAGCATCACTGGAATGCAGCGTTTCCTGAATCATTTTTTCAGAAATTACAGGCGTATCATTGGCCAGGAAACATAAGAGAGCTTTTTAACCTGTTTGAACATCTAAGGGTCCTCTTTCCGAAAGGCGGATGGATTGGTGAATCGCAATATGCTTCAGTATTAGAGACGATTGATCAGAAAAAACAGAAGCTGCATCCAGCAGAGCCACCCGAGACTTCAAAAGAACTCACATTCAGGGAACGCATTCAAAAGCAAACAGTGATAGACGCACTGCATAAAACAAAAGGTCATGTGTCAGAAGCAGCGAGGTTAGCAGGAGTGCCAAGAAGTACTTTTTATAAGTGGATGCGAAAGTTTCATCTGTCTTAATCTTATGAGGAAGGCTGCATCAAGGCCCTTGGTCTACGTGGAGGTCGGGGGCTTTCTGCCAAGTTAAACAAATGGCATGGAAAAAGGCTTGACTGTTATATTAGTATATGTTAAATTATAAAAGCCGTCGCAAATGGAGCAGGAATGAAACGTTTAAAAATTCTTGACACATTTTTCTGGCATAGATATAATGAAACATGTCTTATTATTCCGCAGTAGCTCAGTGGTAGAGCTATCGGCTGTTAACCGATCGGTCGTAGGTTCGAGTCCTACCTGCGGAGCCATAATGGAGAAGTACTCAAGTGGCTGAAGAGGCGCCCCTGCTAAGGGTGTAGGTCGCGCAAGCGGCGCGAGGGTTCAAATCCCTCCTTCTCCGCCATTATCATATGGCCCGTTGGTCAAGCGGTTAAGACACCGCCCTTTCACGGCGGTAACACGGGTTCGAATCCCGTACGGGTCATGTTTTCTTTTTTATGTTGATTCGTTGGGCTATAGCCAAGCGGTAAGGCAACGGACTTTGACTCCGTCATGCGTTGGTTCGAATCCAGCTAGCCCAGCCATTTTTTATATATGTTTTTCTGCATAGCAGATGAGCCATTAGCTCAGTTGGTAGAGCATCTGACTTTTAATCAGAGGGTCGAAGGTTCGAGTCCTTCATGGCTCACCATTGTCACGCGGGTGTGGCGGAATTGGCAGACGCGCTAGACTTAGGATCTAGTGTCTTTATGACGTGGGGGTTCAAGTCCCTTCACCCGCATTGTTTTTAAACAGTGCACTTATGAATATATGAGCACATCATACACGCGGTCGTGGCGGAATGGCAGACGCGCTAGGTTGAGGGCCTAGTGGGTGAATAACCCGTGGAGGTTCAAGTCCTCTCGGCCGCATCTAAGAAACCAAAGGTTTATAGACCTTTGGTTTTTTTGTGTTATTTTCAATATTTTTATTTTGGAGAGAAAAATTTGTATAATATTATATTCCTCGAGTAAGAGCATTATATGATCTGTGTTAAATTTTTAAACTTTCCCCCTAAGTTTGGTTTTGTTACAAATTCGTCATAAAATGTGAAATATTTTCATTGTATGGATGTCGAGTATATTTCGAAATTTAATAATCTTCAAGGTCTGTATTTAAAAGAAGATAAGCATTTGTTAGACCGATGTTTTGGGTTCTTAAAAAGTAGGAAAATGTATAGTGATATTGAAGATTTTGAATTAGAAGCAGCTGAATACTTTAGAAGAGCTGGAAGATTTGAAATGGCTACCAAGCATGTACCTTTTGCAACAGAAAAATTAATGTCATGTCAATTGATGGTTTATTTTTTATCAAGTAAATTTATGATACGTTTTCCCCGTCCACCTCCAGTTTCTAAGGAATGATGTGCTTTGGCAACATCAGATAAACGATAAATGCTATCAACAACTGGTCTGACCTTGTTGGAATCTACATAAGATGCTAATTCTTTTAAAATTTCATTTTTGGGGTTTGCGCTGAATGTGCGAACTCTACGAGAGCCGAAAATAGTTGAAGTTAATATATATATGAAGGACGAAAAACTAGGAAATCCAATAGTAACCATTCTACCGTTCTTTGCAAGCAAGCGTCTATAATGTTTAAGGTCAGTTCCCACAGTGTCCATGACTACATCAAACTTTTTAAGATCAGTAGGAGATGTTTCTTTATAATCAAATACTTCGTCTGCACCTAGCTCCTGAAGAAAAGTAAGATGTTTTTCGTTTGCAAGAGCAGTTACATGAGCACCTAACATTTTTCCAATTTGAATCGCAATGCTTCCGACCCCACCACTTGCACCACGTACAAGTAACTTTTCTCCTTTTCTAAGGTTCGCTTTATATTTTAAGGCAATAATTGCAGTAGCACCTACGCCAGGCAATGCCGCGGCTTGTATGAGATCAATCTTTATAGGAGTTTTAGATATTTTCTCAGGTGATATAGCTACATATTCAGCAGCACTACCAATTTGGTTCCTTAAATTAATAGGGAGAACCCCCCACACATTATCACCTAATTGATAACTTTTTACGTTCGACCCTACTTCAACAACCTCTCCAGAAAAATCTGCTCCTGTCCCTTTAGGGAATTGATTACCCGTTAATAGTTTTAACTTACCTGATCGAAACAGTGTATCCATTGAGTTTACACTCGACCCATGTACACGAATGAGTACTTCTCCAGGTTCTATAACTGGTCTTGATATAAAATCTTCAAAAAGAACATTCGGTGATCCATAATTAGTGTATTGTGCAGCGCGCATCTTCTCATTTTTCATTTACTCACTCCATCTCCTTGAAAAAGTATTAACTTGAAGGATTTTTATAATCAATTTAGCTCTCTATTACATGGATGACACGGTTTACATATTTGATTATAATAAATGGAATTGATTTAACAAGTACGCAATATAAACTGCTTAAGGAAGGAAAAACTGACGAAGGGGTGGATAAAATATGACTGAAAGTGAGCTGAATAAAGCGATAGCTCCAGCGAGTTATGCATTAAATATATTAGCGGGAAAATGGAATTTAAAAATCTTAGCTGTACTATGTAGTTACAAGGAGATTCGATATAATGAGTTAAAGCGTAAAGTGTATGGAATTACAGGAACAATGCTCAATCAATCATTAAAGGACCTGATTGAAAACGGAATTGTTCAACGAGTTCAGTATAATGAAGTTCCATCAAGAGTAGAATATTCATTGACTGAGGCAGGACTAGAGCTGATCCCTATATTCGAACAACTTCTTTTATGGGGTGAAAACCAATTGGAAAAATCAAAGCCATAATAAAATCCATCTACGTGAGAAGTTCGTTGGGGAATCATAGCATAGCTTCCTAACAAAGATTTTATTCACTTTAAGCTATGATGAAGAAAAACAACAAAAAATCTTGAGATTACTAGGAAAGCGCTAGAAAAGGGGATGCAAATACATGTCAATTTACCATAAAGTCATTGGAGAAGGATTTCCGATCGTGATATTGCATGGTTGGACACTTGACCATCAAGTGATGTTACATGCATTGGAACCGGTATTTGAAAAACAAAACGGTTGGAAAAGAATATACATAGACTTACCGGGGATGGGACGTTCCAAGCCGCATCCGTCTATTCAGAACTCAGATGATATGTTAGAAGCGGTATTGCGTCTTTTGGACGAGATGATCCCTGATGAACAGTTGATTGTTTGTGGTTATTCGTATGGGGGGTACATAGCTAGAGGTATTGTTCATTCACGCCGGGAAATCGTTCGTGGATTACTGCTTGTGGCCCCAATGACTATACCTGTATTCGATAAAAGAGTCGTGCCAGAGAAGACTGTTCTAAAAAGTGACAGTCACTTAATTTCACAACTGTCTTCAGAAGAGGCGGATGAATTTTGCTCCATGGCCGTTGTGCAAGGAAAGATGGAATGGGAAAGATTCCGCGATGAAATTTACCTTCCTTCTAAACAAACAAATCATGAATTCATCAATAACATTCTTCAAAATGGGTATGGCTATACCTTTGACATTTCAGCTGAATTTCAATATCCCACGCTCATGATCACAGGGCGTCAGGACGATGTAGTCGGATATCAAGATGCGTGGCGGCTGATCGAAGACTATCCAAGGGCCACTTTTGCAGTGCTTGATATGGCTGGTCACAACCTGCAGATTGAACAACCCGATGTGTTTCATTCATTAGTCCATAACTGGTTAAACAGACTTGAGTCGGAAAATATGTAGTTGTACACCTTTGTATAAATAGAAATTTTCTTGATTCGGGTTCGTGGCTGTATTAATGATTTTTATAGTTTCTGAACGAAAAAGTCCACTCATCTTATGTGAGTGGGCTTTTTGTATGAGTTATCATATAATAAATGTCATTCTAATCGATCGAATGGCTTCAAACTATTGAAATTTCCAACTAAACAACGAAATGATAAGGTGGGGTTGAGCTTATGCTTGGATTGCCAAGAGGGGAAGTTTTTTTAGTTCCCTGGTCTGCTGAATGGGGCAAAGAATTTGAAAGGGAAAAGAAACGCATAGTAGAGGTCATTGGTCAGTATACAGTGAATGTGCATCATATTGGAAGTACAGCAGTTAATGGTTTGAGTGCGAAACCCATTATTGATATTGCGATTGAAATAGATTGTTTTTTTGACGGGAAACAGTGTGTAACAGCTTTGCAAGGGCTTGGTTATTCATATAGAGGGACCAAAGTTTTACCTGAGAGACACTATTTTAACAAAGGAGAACCACGTACTCACCAAATTCATATGTATCAAACAGGTAATAGATATTTACTTGAACAGTTAAATTTCAGGGATTATTTAAGAAGTAACAAATTAGTAAGAATTGAGTACGAGCAACTCAAACTGAACCTATCTAGCTTAATTAAAAATGACAAACACAAATATGCCGAGGGAAAAACTAACTTTGTCCAATCGATTTTAGAGAGAATTTAGATAAAGATTTCTTTTCATGCTGAAAAAAGCTGATTTTATGCACAAATGATTGAACATAGCTAAATAAACATTTCATCATTAAATCTCTGTCTTATTTGTGTTACCATAGCACATTCGGTGCTCTTTTAAATCCTAAATTGCAATAATTTCCGATTCATGTTACAATAAGAATAATTATTTTTGTTCGGCGTAAAGGATAGCATGAAGAAAGACTTTTCGTCTTGAGGATACTTTGGGCAAGGATAGTATAATACATTGTGTGGTAACGCACTAGGAGGCAACAAACATGGAACAAGGTACAGTAAAATGGTTTAACGCAGAAAAAGGTTTTGGATTTATCGAACGTGAAGAAGGAGACGATGTATTCGTACATTTCTCAGCTATCCAAGGTGACGGATTCAAATCTTTAGACGAAGGTCAAAAAGTAACTTTTGACGTAGAGCAAGGTTCTCGTGGAGCTCAAGCTGCTAACGTTCAAAAAACTGCTTAATCTTCATTTTTTAAAACAGGTTCTCTGTAGAGAGCCTGTTTTTTTGTGTTTTCATTTATTTCTGCAATAAAAAACCCTACTCAACGTACAAGTAGGGAGATGTTACAAGGTAATCGTAAAAAAATTCATGCTTCAAAGGTTTATCAACAGTATAGCATATTGGATTTACAATATGCGGAATTTGCCTAAATAAATTCTTTTTTCTTTACTGGTCGAAGATAGAGGGATTTGTTCGTAGAGAAAATGTATTCAAAAAATGGGGAAGCAGGTAGACAATGTTAGCAGAAACTCTTGATTTGTTTTTCAGTGATTCCTTTGATGACTTCTAGCTCACTAAGCAAATAACCATGAGCATCGTCAAGCATTTTCTTTTCGCTTGCATTCAGTTTTTTTTCTTTCTTCATCCGCATGAGATCACGTACCACTTCAGCGCCTTCTAGTATGTGGCCCGTTTTGATTTTGTCTGTGTTGATTTTATATCTCTCTTTCCATGGTAGTAACTTATCTGATGTTCCATTTTGAAAAGTGTGCATAATGTTCTTTAAGGCAAGTATATCTGTAACAGGTCTTATTCTTGACCTGGACATCTTCCTTGTAGGAATCATCACTTTCATATGGCTAACGGCCATCTTAATGACATAATACGATTGTTTTTCATCAGAGAATTCTTTTTCTTCTATGGCTTCAATTATACCTGCTCCGTGCATTGGATAAACAATGTTATCACCAATTTGAAACATATCATCCGCCTCCATATCATGTATCTACTTTAAGGGTACCACACTTATAGGTAAAATAATCAAATTTTTAATAATAACATGTTTATTTATTTTTTGTCAATGAATTTGGTTCTAAAAAAGAGAGGTTTTTTCATGTGAATTTCGGATGGTTTTTGATCATATCCTCAAGAATCCTTGCTACAAGAAAAACAGAATATCCACCATTAAAAAAAGACCAGCCATTGAGCTGGTCTTTCCAAATAGAATCCGATCATAATGTCGAAATATCAATCACAAACCGATAACGCACATCACTATTGAGCACACGTTCATATGCTTCATCGACTTGGTTTGCGTTGATCACTTCAATTTGTGGTGCGATATTGTGAGCAGCTGCGAAATCGAGCATTTCTTGTGTTTCTTGGATGCCGCCAACGAGTGAGCCGGCGATGCTGCGACGTCCCGTAATTAATGAAAACACATGGAAGTTGTCTGGCTTTGGTGGTGCACCGACGTTTACTAATGTTCCGTCAACACGAAGTAAGGACAAATAGGCATCCACGTTGATATTGGCAGAGACGGTATTGAGAATGAGGTCATATTGACCGGCTAGTGTCTTAAACGTATCAGGGTCACTTGTAGCAAAATAGTCTTTTGCACCAAATGACAGCGCCTCTTCTTTTTTATTCAAAGAACGACTTAATACAGTCACTTCAGCGCCAAGAGCGCGTGCAAATTGAATGGCGACATGACCTAGACCGCCCATTCCGACAATCGCCACTTTTTTGCCAGGCCCAGCCTTCCAGTGTTTTAAAGGAGAATACGTTGTGATGCCGGCACAAAGAAGGGGGCTGGCGACATCGAGGGAAAGCTGGTCAGGAATATTGACAACAAATCGTTCTGTCACAACAATTTTCTGACTGTAGCCGCCGTAAGTTGGTTCTCCATCATAATCCAGGTTATTATAAGTTTGAACGACTCCTTTCTTGCAATATTGTTCATCTCCATTTTGGCAATATTCACATGTACCGCAAGAATCGACAAAACAACCGACGCCTACACGATCACCAATGTTGAATTTCGTGACAGCATCCCCAACAGCTGAAACAACTCCAGTAATCTCATGACCCGGAACCATTGGGAAAATACCGCCGCCCCATTCATCAAAGGCACTGTGGATATCTGAATGACAGATCCCGCTAAACTGAATATCAATTAAAATATCATGTGGACGAAGTGCTCTTCGTTCAATGGTTGTCCGTTCAAAGTTTGCTTTTGCATGGGAAACACTTAAAACGTTTGATTGGTGCGTCTGACACATTCTTGATCATCCTTTCAAAAGTAAGATTCGGTCCTTCCTCTATACTGTACGTCTTAAAGTGAACTTTAAGTCAACATAGAACCCTCTGATCGCCTCAATTCAGGCTTTAGCATCAGCCTTGAATCAAGATTTGAGCCAAAAGTATCTTGTCTTCTCGATAAAAATGGAGATGATGGGAAAAGGGAGATCGTCAAGTAAGAGAAAGAAGGGAAGGGTGAAAACAATGAAAATAGCACAAGCCGCCAAGCAGCTCGATTTATCTACTGCTACGCTCAGGTATTATGAGAATATAGGTTTAATTAGACCGATTAGGCGTGATGAAAATGGTGTTCGTGATTATACAGAAGAAGATATTCAGTGGATAGAATTTATTAAATGTATGAGAAATGCGGGTCTGTCAATTGATGCTCTTAGAGAATATACGGCTTTATTTATCGAGGGAGAGGATCGTACATTGTCCTCAAGGAAGAGGATTTTGGTCAATGAGAGAGAAAGACTCGTAGACAAACAAAAGGAAATCGAAGAAACGATTAAACGGTTAGATTACAAGATCGAAAGTTATGAAGATATTATCCACAGTTATGAACAAAAACTAGTTCATCAATTAAAAACGAGCTCTATTTAAATGAAGAAAAACCTGTGACTTGTCACAGGTTTTGTGATGTGGTTATCTTTTTGTGTAACGCACCCAATTGTAATGAGCGTAAAGTGGAGTAACACCGTTGTAGGAGCCGAGCCATTCATCGACACCTGCACCATTCCATAAGTTCATCATAATCTTTCCCGGTGTTTGAGGGATTTGAGTAGTAGCCGTATGTTTTAATTGACCGTCCACATACCATTTAATTGAGTTAGGCTGCCAGTCGAACGCATATGTGTGATAAGAGTTTGCTGCATCAAAACCAAGGTTGACGATTTTTTCATGATTTCCGACACCGTTGGTATAATAGTTAAACTGAACCTTTGTCGTATCTTTTCCTAGAAATTCGATGTCGATTTCATCCCAAGGTGTACCATCAGTCGGTCCCGTATAAGTAAAGAACGAAGACACGATCCCAACATTTTTGGCTGGTTTCATGCTGACTTCATAAAGCCCATAGCCATATGTTTGAGTAGAACGGTTTTCTCCGCAGTCAAACTTATTATAGGAAGGACTTGTGAGCGATAATCGCATTTCTCCTAACGACGTCATGGAGACATTGTTTGCGCGCCACGTACAGTTAAACATATTTCCGTTCGAGTACCCATCGGCTTTTTGCCATAACCCGGTATTATAGTTGTTGAACGGTTCATAAAACGACCCGCCCGTTTGTGCCGAGGCACTTGCAGCAAATGTGGACAAACTTAAGAATAATCCAGTGACAAGCAGCATCAACATTCGTTTTACACGGTAAGACATGTAGGCATTCCCCTCTCTTTTTGAAAGCGTTTTCTTTTTGATCATACATGATTCTCTCAAAATGGAAAATCGGTCTAAATAATGATAAACAGTGTGTTTTTTTAATAGAATGAAAAGAAAATTGATAGGTAAAAAATAATGATTGACAAAGCGGACAGTTGTCCGTAAGATAATACCGGTACAATTGTCCTAATGAAAATGAAAGAAATTTGATTTACACATAGAGATATATGCAAGGTGGATGAAGGTAAAGAAGGTGAAGCATCATGGAAAAGGATATTGGAAAGGAAATTGAAGAGGTCGCTTTTTCTTTGTTTCAAGAGTTTGGTGTAGAGAATGTCAGTATGCATAAAATTGCTAAAACAGCTGGTGTTGGACAGGGTACTCTTTACCGCCGATATGCCAATAAAAGTGATTTATGCCTTTCGATCCTTGGAGAAAAATTTGAACAACTGATCCCTGCGTTGCATCTTTACTTAAGTAAAATCAGTGATCAGCCGGTTCGTGAGCGTTTACGATATGTTCTTGAAGAAATTCATCTCATCGTCGGTCATCATTTAGATTGGATTCGCATGCTCACAATCTCTGGGAACTTAGAGCAGACAAGTAAAGTATATGATTCTCATTACAGTCAATCACTCAAACAAATCATTCGTAATTTGCTCGAGGAAGCGAAAGAAAAAGGAGAAGCGAACATACAAGACATTGAGTTGACGACATTATGTATGTCCTCTCCAATGACGCCTGAACTCATGTTTTATATTCATGAATCCGGCTACTCAATCGAAAAAATTGCACAATTCGCTGCAGAAAGACAGGTTTTGTCTGTCTTTTCCTAGACATTGAAGTGGCTCATTTCTGTCCAGCCTAACTACTTATGGTTCATCAAAATTGAAAAAGAAAAGGAGCCAACTTAATATGAACAAACAGCAAACAGCAGCTTCCGACATTCGAACGCTGCCCATTATTATTTCATTTATCACAGCTGGATTTATTGGACTGTTCAGTGAAACGGCATTAAACATGGCGCTGAGAAGTTTAACATTAGACTTTGGTATTGAAGCAACGACTGCTCAGTGGCTGACAACCGGCTATTTATTAACACTAGGTATTCTCGTTCCGATTTCTGGCCTCATTCTTCAATGGTTTACAACAAGACAGCTTTTCATCACCTCACTGGTCTTTTCGATCATCGGTACATTTATTGCCGCAGTTGCACCAGTCTTCAGTATTTTAATGGTGGCACGTGTGGTGCAGGCAGTAGGAACAGCCTTGCTCCTTCCATTGATGTTTAATACGATTTTGGTCATCATTCCGCCTCATAAAAGAGGTAGATCAATGGGGATTATTGGTCTTGTCATTATGTTTGCCCCAGCAGTTGGTCCAACGGTCTCTGGTCTGATTCTTAAATCGTTAACATGGCATTGGATTTTTTGGATTTCGCTTCCGTTATTAGTTGCTGCACTCGTATTTGGGTATATTTTTATGCAAAATATTACGGAACCCACAAGACCGAAAATCGACATTTTATCTATTGTGCTATCAACCATCGGTTTCGGTGGAATTGTGTATGGCTTTAGCAGTGCCGGTGAAGGCGGCGGCTGGAGCAGTATGCATGTGATTGTGGCGATTGTTGTAGGTGTCATTGGCATTCTTGTGTTCTCCCTAAGACAGTTAAACATGAAAGAACCGATGTTGAATTTAAGCCCATTTAAATATCCAATGTTTGTGATCGGGTTACTTCTGATCTTAGTGTGTATGATGGTGATGCTGTCTGCTATGATGATTTTGCCATTATATCTGCAAACGTCCTTGGCACTGTCTACATTTACAGCTGGTTTAATGCTATTGCCAGGTGGAATTATCAATGGACTGCTATCGCCAATCATGGGTGGGCTTTTTGATAAATTTGGGCCGAAATGGCTTGTCATCCCAGGTCTTGTCATCGTTGCAGCGACCATGTTTGGCTTCACGAACTTAAGTATGAATACGTCAATCGGTTATATCGTGACGCTTCATATTACGTTAATGGTTGGGATTGCGATGATCATGATGCCTGCCCAAACAAACGGTTTGAATCAGCTGCCGCCAGAGCTATATCCGCACGGTACAGCGATTATGAATACATTGCAGCAAGTGTCAGGAGCGATTGGGACTGCGGTTGGTATCTCGATCCTTTCATCAGGAGCTCGCAGTTTTATGCAAAATGTGGCTGATCCCGCAAATCCAGTCAATCAGCTGCTCGCCTTTACAAATGGCGTCCAGCATGCCTTTATCTTTGCTGTCATTATGACAGTGATTGGCTTGGTGATTGCTTTCTTTATTAAACGAGTGAAAGTAGAACAACAAGTATCATAATATATGAAAAGCACTGAGGACTTAGCGCCGCAGTGCTTTTTTTATTCATAGGGGTGAATGCTTGTTTCAAATGCGATGAAAATGGGGAGATAGATAAAAAGCAACGACTCTCTGACGACATTGAAGGAAAAGGCGAAATTCGTAACGAATGGATAGAGATAAAAGAATAAGATAGGAGCTGAGATCATGAACTTAGACGAACAAATCAAAATGGCTGAGTCATTACGCCAACCACCTGAAGATTCATTAGCTGGTCAATCAGAACTAAAGCCAGTCCACCCTCCTGAAGTGAACAAAATGGAATATGATATCCCAACGGGTGCTGGTGAAACAAAGGTGTGGGTATTTAAACCTGTGAAAACATTGAAACAACCCCTACCTGTTTTCGTGAATTTGCATGGGGGCGGTTTTATACTTGGAAGTGCTGAAATGGATAATCACTGGTGTCCGGTCATAGCAGATCGTGCGGAGTGTATCGTCGTCAATGTGGAGTATCAGCTGGCACCGGAACACCCTTTCCCAGCCGCTCTTCATGAATGCTACGATGTGATGAAATGGTTATATGAACATCCTGATGAACTACAAATAGACCCAAATCGATTAGCCATTGGTGGACATAGTGCAGGTGGGAATTTGGCAACAGCGGTTTGTCTGCTTGATATCCAAAAAGGGAACAAACTTCCGATTGTCTATCAAGTGCTTGACTATCCGCCGCTTGATTTAGCTACTGATCCAGCACAAAAGCCAGCGTTTGAAGAAGCAATTCCAGTTGAAATGGCGAGACTGTTTAATGCCTTCTACCTGCAAGGTCAAGATCCGCACAATCCGCTCGTTTCTCCAGTCTTTGCGGAGAGAGAAGTGTTAGCACAAATGCCCCCAGCTCTTGTTATCACAGCTGAGAAGGATTCACTAGCTGAAGAAGCTGAGCATTATGCGGACAGGTTAAAAGAAGCAGGGGTAGATGTCACATACAAACAATTTAAAGGAGTTCCTCATGCGTTCACTCATGCCGGAGATTTAAAGATAGCTGAAGAGGCTTGGCATTTGATGAGCGATCAGCTTAAGAAGGCGTTTGAATAAGAAATATTCGGATATCAGTAAAAAGCACAGACCTTTATTTCTGTGCTTTTTTTGTGTTCTTGCTGACGTCTTGAAAAGAAGTATAGATACAACAATCGCAGCTGTCGATATAATAGAAAGATAGAAGACATCTAAAAAGGAGCTAATAGAATGAAAAAAGAGACACTACAGGCATTTTGTCTTTCTTTACAAGGAGCAACCCACGACTATCAACATGAGTGGCAGGCAGATCGTTATCATATAGGTGGAAAGATGTTCGCCATGATGGGGGGAGATGTCGATCGCAAGCCAGTCATCACTTTAAAATGTGATCCGCAACGCGCTGAAGAATTAAGAGAAATGCATGAAGGAATTATTCCCGGCTATTACATGAATAAGACGCATTGGAATTCTATTTATCTTGATGCAGATATTCCATCTTCATTTGTCGAAGAGCTAATTGAACATTCCTATCAACTGGTTTTTCACAAATTAACAAAAAAAGCTCAGCAGGCTATCCTCCAACATGATTCAAAAGAAACCGATTAAAAGCTGAACGTTCAGTTGTTCATGACTCTTTGAATCTCTTCAAAATTGACTAGAGTCACATGCTCTCGCTATACTTTAAACAGCTAGAAGATACGAATAGGGGGATATACAATGGGCTATACAGTCATTACAGGGGCAAGTTCAGGTATTGGGTATGAAACGGCTTTGGCCTTTGCAGCAAGAGGAAAAAATCTGATCTTAGCTGCACGCCGGCTTGATAAACTCCAAGAACTGAAAGAAAAGATTCTAGAAAAATATCCCGATATTCAAGTGAAAGTCCAGTCTGTTGATTTAACAGACAGAGAGCAAGTGTATTCTTTCTATGAGTCATTAGCTGGTGATGAGCTGGATACGTTCATTAATAATGCCGGGTTTGGCCATTTTGGTTCAATAGGAGAGCAGGATGTGAGAAAAATTGGGGACATGCTTCATCTCAATATTGAAGCGTTAACGATTTTATCCACTCTGTTTGTCCGTGATTATGAGCAAAAAGAGGGGACGCAGCTAATCAATATCTCTTCAAGAGCGGGTTATACCGTCGTCGCCAATGCTGTCACTTATTCAGCAACGAAATTTTATGTGAGCGCCTTTACAGAAGGGCTGGCCCTAGAATTGAAAGAAAAAGGAGCCAAATTACAGGCAAAAGTATTAGCGCCTGCTGCGACAGAATCGGAATTTGCAAAGCGTTCATTAGATGTCGATCAATTCGAATATGAAGGTACTATTAAGAAATATCACACATCAAAAGAAATGGCAGCGTGCTTGCTTGAGCTTTACGACAGTTCAAAAACAGTTGGTATCGTTGATGGGAAGACATTTGATTTTGAATTGAAGGACCCCATTTTTTCACACGCTGGTACAAGCATGAAATAAAAAGTTCCAGTCACTGAGGATAGATTCTCTTAGCGACTCTTATTCATCATTCAAAACCCATGATCACATCAGTAGGTCACCGAGCCGAAAGAGGTCTTGGATAATGTGGAGCACTATCAACACATACTAGAATAGATAAAAACACCTACACATTAGGTGTTTTTTTTATGCATTCTTTGATGAATGAAAGAATCGCAGGTCCAGTAGATGAGACTGCTGACAATTATAATCGGAAGGGATGTTGAGCTCTCAATTCCATCCATAACAAAAAGCATGACAATCATTGCTATCAGTAAGTAAGCCGCTAAATAAAGAGGATGAAAAGCCTTGGGCTGTAAAGAAAACAACAACTGTAAAGGTACCGCAAAGATGAAATAATAAACAAAAAAGATGGGAGTGTAAAGCATCATAAACGCAGGCTCGCCCTGAATCGGTGGATATAAACATACGAACAAGCTGAGTAAAATGGAACTGAAGAATAGTGTGAGTAGGATTTTGTAAAATGGTTGAACGGAACGCACTGTATGTACTCCTTTTTTGTAAGATTTCCTATATTTTATCATAAATGGGTCGAGAACAATTTCTGAAGTCAATTTAGGTATTAAGATATAAATAAATTTTGATAATAGTGTCCTTTTTCCTTTATTTGGTTCTGTGACTTTCACCTCATGCTGATGAATGAAGGAATGGTATAAAGTAAACCCTATAGACAGATAATTATTCATCACATTTAAGAAAAGAGATGATCTTATGAACGTAACAAAATGGTTTGGTGCTGCCCTTCTTACTGTTTCACTATTGGTGACCGCAGCTTGTGCGAACGATAGCACTCAAGAGAATAATCAAAGTAATCAAGAAAGCACTACCAGTGAAACAAAAGAAAAAAACACGGCTGTTGAGACAGGGAATAAGTCTTTATCCAATATTAAGGTGCTGGCAACAGGCGGAACGATTGCCGGTAGTTCAGACAGTAATACGGATACGACTGGATATAAATCTGGTGCACTTGGAATCGATAAAGTCATTGCTTCCGTACCACAGCTGAAGGATATTGCAAATGTCACGGGTGAGCAAGTAGCGAACGTCGGCAGTGAAAATGTGGATAACGCTCTTCTTTTAAAATTAGCTAAACGAGTCAATCAGCTTTTAAATGATGATCAAGTGGATGGCATTGTGGTGACACATGGTACAGATACATTAGAAGAAACGGCCTATTTTTTACATTTGGTTGTAAAAAGTGATAAGCCTGTGGTGGTCGTGGGTTCCATGAGGCCGGCATCTGCCATTAGTGCGGATGGCCCGCTTAACCTGTATCATGCAGTGAAAATTGCTTCGACAAAAGAAGCCAAAGGCAAAGGTGTAATGGTGACATTAAATGACCGAATTGCCTCTGCTCGTTTTATTACGAAGACAAATACCACCACAACCGATTCGTTCAAGTCTCTTGAGCAAGGGTACATTGGAGAAGTGGCGGGTGAAGTTGTCTCTTTTTATAACGAACCGACAAGAAAACATACAGCTGACAGCGAATTCGATATTTCAAAGCTAAAAGAGCTGCCGCAAGTGGATATCTTATACGGCTATCAAAATGATCAAAAGTATGTGTATGATGCTGCCGTTAAAGCAGGAGCGAAGGGCATTGTCGTTGCCGCCGCAGGAAATGGAACGATGTCAACAGAAGCGATCAATGGGGCAACAGATGCTGTGAAAAAAGACGTGGTGATTGTGAGGTCAAGCCGTGCAGGAAATGGCATTGTCACACATGAAAAAATGGATGATGAACATCATTTTGTCTCATCGGATTCATTAAATCCACAAAAAGCACGCATTCTACTCATGCTGGCTCTGACGAAAACAAAAGATCCAGATAAAATTCAATCCTATTACGAGCAGTATTAAAAAGAAAAAGACCCGACGTATCATTGGGTCTTTTTTATATGTGTACCTGATGTTCAGCCCGTTTTTTTAAAGAGAGTAAAATGTCTCTCCAAACATCATCTATATCAGTCAGAAAATGTCCTGCTTGCTCGATATAGTGCGTTTTGGCGTTTGGAATGTTGGGAGCCATGCTTTCTATCTCTGCAAAAGGGGCCATCTGATCCTCTTTTCCATGCCAGACATCCACAGGGATTTTTATATCTTTCATATCGAATGCCCATGACCGTGAGAGTAAATCTGGTTCATGAATACATTCATCAACCGATTGACGAGTAGCTTCGTATAAATGCCGCATCATTAGCTCCAGTTGCTCATCGGTTTGAAGAAATTGCCGATCCGATGGATGTAAATGTTTGTTCCCTTTTTTCGTTAGTTTCTTGAATTTCTCTGGTTTCTTTTCAATTAGTTTTTTTTGAGCGCGATAACTTGCCTTTAAGAGCCAAGGCATTCTTTTACTGAGGAAAAAGGCAATCTTGTTCTCCTTTAGCATACTTTTAGGCGGTTTACCATCCTGAAATGGGGTGGTACTTGAGACTAGAGCAGCTGAAAGAATGCGGTCTGGCAATTGATAGGCACAACCAGCAGCGAATGCCCCGCCTCCAGAGACACCAATCACTGAAAAAAGGGAGATGTCAAGATGATCGGCCACTTCCTGTACGTCTTTTGCCCAGTCTAAAATAGTGCGGTTCGGTTGCGGATCAGATAAACCAAAACCAGGTCTGTCTAAAGAAATGAGACGAATGCCAAGCTCTTTTGAGATTGGATCATCATCTAAAAACATCACTCTCGATCCAGGTGTCCCATGAAAAAAGAATACTGGGAATCCTTCAAGATCACCGTATTGAGACAAACCAATATGACGTCCATCTTGCAAATGAATCCTGTCCATTTGATCATCCCCTTCATCGTTTATCTAACTTACATACTCATGCATGAAACGCCGGGTTAAGGCGTTTCTTTCGCAATTTGATAGATCTTTTCGTAAAGCGATAATAATGTTTTTAGATCTTCTTTTGAAAGCTTGGCATAGTATTTTTGAATAAGATGCAGCTGAATTTTTTCAATATCTTTATGATAGTCATGGCCCTTTTGAGCAAAATCAACAATGATTTCTCTACGGTTATGTGGATTAATCTCTCTTTTCACATATCCAAGCTGTTCAAGCTTTGATATGAGCTGGCTAGCGGCACTAGATGAAATGGAGAAATAATCAGCTAGTTCATTGATTGTTCTCGTCTTCGACCGCAGCAATTCAAGTGTCAGTTCTTGTTTGCTTGTTAAATCTGCATACTCATTTTTTAAGAATCGTTGATACTCTTCTACATAGATAGAACCTAGTGCATTTGAGTACTCAATGATTTTTTTGCTGTAATGAATGATATCCTCATCCAATGACATCACCTCTTTTCTCCTATATTATATGCGATCTTAATATTTAAGTGAAGTTAAATGTTAAGAGAAATTAAATAAAAGAGAGATAGACTTGAGGAGAAAATGACTTCTACCTCCACTTTCTCATCAACAATGGACAAAGAATACTTCCTGTCATCCCTAAGCATTCATAAAACATAGTTGGTTTGATTTTAAACAGGTAATAGACCAAGGTGGCAATGAACAGGTCATAAAAGAAAAACAAGTATACGTCCTTTTTGGTGATGGCAAAAATGATCGTTTTGTTTGTTTTCACTTTAGATTCACTCCTTTGGAAGTCGAGGACTTTTTCATTGTATTACGGGCGATCTCCATTTATAATAAAAAAATAAACCAACTGGTCGGTTTTATTTGTCCATGTGAAGAAAAGCAAGGTAGAAGGGATTGTTCATAGATGACAAGTGCACAGAGCGGGGCTGGAAAAAGTGAAAAGACGAAGCAAAAAATTGTCACCGCTTCACGTGATTTATTTGCAAAAAAAGGATATTCTGAAACATCCGTACGAGATATTCTAGAGGCGGCTGAGATTAGTAAAGGCAACCTTTATCATCATTTTAAAGGAAAAGAGTTTTTGTTCCTTCATATTATGGAAGAGGATCATCGATTCATGATGGAGACGTGGCATGAACAGAAACAAATGCTGCGCCGGGCCATTGATAAGCTCGCAGGATTTGCAGAGCTGCTTAGTCAAATGGGGATTAACTATCCTCTAATGAGAGCGAGTGAAGAATTTTGCGCCAGTGCATTTACATCAGATGAAGTCATGGAGCGTCTGAACAAGATTGATGTAGACTTTGATGATGTGATGAGAGACATCCTGCTTGAAGGAAACGAAGATGGCAGCTGGTCGATTCAGCATGTTGAATCAAAAGTGAAAATATTACTTTCTGTATTCTATGGATTAGACGTGTTATATAAAAATGACACGATGCAGCAGAAAAAGGAATTACAAAAAGAGGCGATCTCATTGTTTATTCACGGAATCAACCATCATGAGTAACAAGTGAGTCAGTAAAGGGGAAACAAACATCATGCAAAAACCGATTCGTGAGCAAAAAGCCGTACTTGTTATTTTATTAAGTAATATATTTATTGCGTTTTTAGGTATCGGTCTGATTATACCTGTCATGCCGCTCTTTATGAATGTCATGCATTTAACGGGCAGTACGATGGGATATCTTGTGGCGGCGTTTGCCGTTGCACAGCTTATCGCATCACCTATTGCGGGAAGATGGGTAGACCGATACGGAAGAAAGATCATGATTGTGTCAGGCCTTTTTCTATTTGCGTTATCAGAACTCGTTTTTGGCTTAGGAACACACGTATATGTTCTGTATTTTGCAAGGGTTCTTGGCGGTATTAGTGCAGCATTTATCATGCCGGCTGTCACTGCCTATGTCGCTGATATCACAACCGTTCAAGAAAGATCAAAGGCAATGGGGTATGTATCCGCTGCTATTAGTACCGGATTTATCATCGGCCCGGGAATTGGCGGATTTATTGCAGAATATGGCGTTCGCCTGCCGTTTTTCTTTGCAGCAGGGATTGCATTTATTGCCGTGATTTCGTCTATGTTTATGCTGAAGGAACCATTAACAAAAGAAGAGCGAGAGAAACAAATGGATCAAGTGAAGGATTCGACCTTCTTTAAAGACTTGAAAAAATCAATCCATCCAAGCTATCTCATCGCTTTCATCATTGTGTTTGTGCTGGCGTTTGGACTATCTGCATATGAAACGGTCTTTAGCTTGTTTACAAATCACAAGTTTGGATTTGGTCCGAAGGATATTGCGATTATCATTACCGTCAGTTCAATTGTAGCCGTCATCATCCAAGTACTCGTGTTTGGTAAAATGGTGAATGCGCTTGGGGAGAAACGAGTTATTCAACTATGCTTGATTGTTGGAGCAGTTCTCGCTTTTGTTTCCACGGTCGTGTCAGGCTTTATGGTTGTGCTGATCGTGACGTGTGTGATTTTCCTTGCGTTCGATTTATTGCGCCCTGCACTCACGACCTTCTTATCAAAAATCGCTGGCAATCAGCAAGGATTTGTCGCAGGTATGAACTCTACCTACACAAGCCTTGGTACGATTTTTGGCCCGGCACTTGGCGGCATATTATTCGATCAAAATATTCATTTCCCATTCCTGTTTGCAGGTGTTGTCTTATTTCTTGGGTTAGGCTTAACCCTTATTTGGAAGGGGAAGGCGACAGAAGAGGCATCAGCAGAATAATAGAAAAGAGACCTTTCAAATAAGGTCTCTTTTTTTAAGGCTGCGGCTTCAGGTGATTCAGTGCCTGCGCCATTTTTTGATTTTGCTGCTTTTTGTAAAACAGAAAGGCGATGATATGGCCTACTAATGTGAGAAAGGCAATACCGATAAAATAAGGCATGATCCATTCGAGCAGTGCAGTCGAATATAAAGCGACGGCTCCTACTTGAAATCCTAAATTGACGACAGTGGAGATCAGAATGTTGATGGGTGATGGAAAGGTAAAGTAGTTCCATAGTAAAGGATACATGACCCCAAAGACGATGCCTGCCAGAGTACCGATGGCAATGATGTGCCACACGTAATGAAAAGGGATAGAGGATGACCATTGAGTGATTGACAGGATGAGTGTCAGCCATACGATAGAGACAAAAGCTGTTTGCATAAATTGATGTTTTAGTTCCTTGATCATTTGAATCGCTCCTTTATATATTTGGCGTAATGACGACTGACGGTGTAGCTGTTTTTCGAGATGGTTTCGACCTCTAAGCGAGCGTACGTACCAGCGACAAAGCTGTCGACTTGCGCTAAATTGAGAATGACTGCATTGTTGATACGATAGAAATGTTCACGCTCTAACGACTTCAGATCCTTCAGCCGTTTACTGAGAAAATACGTCGTACCCTGAGTCGTGATCACCTTTGACAGATGTCCAAGCGCAGAGATCGCTTCAATTTGTTCTAATGGTAAAAGAGACTGCCGATCATTTTTTGGATCTTTGACCGTTAGAGATGTACTAGTCTCCAGCATTGATACAATTTTTTGTAAACGTTCTTGATTATGTGGATGGCTGATGACGTCTACTTCCGTCACATCCTTTTCTTGATTCCAGATCAAACGAAATTTCATCCATAAACCTCCTCTCACAATGAGCATAGCAATAGATGAAAGCGAATGCGATTGAATGTTGCTTTGATGCAGAAGAATTCTTTTTGTTGCAAAGATTCACCGCGTATCTACGGCTTTCCTTTATAATGAAAAGATACTCGTTCGTGAATGGAGGAATGATGTTGTATCTTGTAGATCAACAAAGGACAGGAGCGGTGAAAGAGGAAATTCTGCGGATTGATCCTGCCTATCCAGTGTTCGTAGATGCGATACTCGATGGCGTGATACAAGGAGATTTATATGTGGATCACCGAGATCACCCGTGTGTCTATTTTGCTGGGACGACAACCGGCATTTATTATGTCGCAGGCAGGACAGAAGCAGCACTCTCATTATGCTCAACGTTCATTGTGGATGTTTATAAAAAGCAGAAAAGAGATAACAGACGGTTCACTTTGTTTTCAGCAAATCCAGCATCAGATGAGATGATGAAAAAATGCTTCGGTTCCCAACTGAATGAAATGCAAAGACATGCGTATTCTTATGACTTGACCTCTCCTGATCTGATTGTGCCTGATCAAGACGAAATGATCAAACGCACGAATGAACAAGTCATTGCCGCTAGCAAAGTATTCCCATCCAGCTATTATGAAGCATATTGGGGAGGAGTAGATCACTTTTTATCTAATGGCGTCGGAGTTGCCATCTTAAATGGTGAAGACGTGGTCAGTGAATGTATCTCTATTTTTTCAAGTGAAAAACGTGTGGAAATCGATATTTGGACAGATGAAGCCTGCCGTGGAAGAGGGTTGGCTTTGTTAGCAGCTCAGCAAATGATCAGCATCTGTGTTGAAAAAGGGAGGACACCGCATTGGGATTGCGATGTCCATCACGCAACCTCGGCCAAATTGGCAGAGAAGCTAGGTTTTCAGTGGACAAAGACGTATCGCTTATTTTATGCCTCACGCTGAAAAGGTTTTGAGATACCAAGCATCCATGGCAGAATGCTCTGAGCCTTCAATCGGTGCAGGAAGAAGAGAAAAGTCATACCGTTGATAAAGACCAGTAGCGGCTGTTAATTCACTGCGGGTTTCTAAATAACAAGCATCGTAGTATGTAGCGGCATATTGCAGGGCCGTATCCATCAGTTTCTTGCCCGCACCTTTGCCTTGTGCTTTTGGGCTTAAATAAAGCTTTTGCAGCTCGCAAATGCCATCTGTGAAAGGGGCAATGCCAACGCCACCAACAATTTCACCATGTTCTTCGGCAATCCAATAGGCTGCATGAGTCAATGATTGATAGTATTCGAAAAGCTGATCAAGGTGTGGGTCTGTGTAGGCTGTACCTTCAATCGCAAGATTCGCTGATTCTAATGACTGGCGGATAATGGCCGCGATAAAAGGATTGTCCTGCTTTTGAATCGGTCTAATATTCATTGGAAAAACCTCCGTTGTCATAGGATAAAAAAGAAAAGGAGTTGATGCGATATGTTCTGGCTGCAAACCGCTATTTTTACTGTCATTGTGCTCTGTCTCTCATGGTGGGCGGGAAAAAGACGTAGGCATCGCCATGCCAGGCTAATTGTCCCGATATGTATCACTATGTTTGGATTACTCTTATTGATCGGCAGTTTCTTCATTGGCAGATGGGAAGGGATGGCGCTCAGCATATCAAGCGTCTCTATCGTTCTCTCTTCTATCATTTGTTTGATCATCGTTACAGGGGTTCATCTGTTTAAAAAAGATGACCCTTCGTAGGCTGTTACATCTTTATAATTTGATTCTATCGTATTCCTCACGAAGGATGCCCATCATGATGACATCCGAATAAGCACCGTTGAAATAGAGCGCTTGACGTCTTTTTCCTTCATATTGAAATCCGGCTTTCTCATAGCTTCGAAAGGCTCGTGGGTTATGGGAAAAAACTTCAAGCTCAAGCCGATTGAGTTCTAACGTCTCAAAGGCAAATGTTTGAACCATCCGAACAGCCTCAGTGCCATATCCTTTGTGAAAATGCTCTGGACCATGTAGCGCAATGCGGAAACTTGCCGTATGGTTTATCGGATCAATATCCACAATCGCCGCATCCCCGATCATTTCTTTCGTGTCTAGCAGACAAATAGCAAAGTCTCGTCTACTGTCATCCTGCAGAAAACGGGTATAGGCTGAACGAATTTCTTCTAGTGTGAACGTTTTGCGTGTGCCAGTCATATAAAGTGTTTCTGCATGCTGGCATCCCCTATGAATACCAGGATAATCTTTTTCTTCAATCGGTCTCAAGAATAATCGAGTCATGATGGATCAGCCTCCTCTATATATCGGGAGATTTCAATTAAGTTCATATCAGGATCACGGATATAAATGGATTCAATCGGACCTAATGCACCAGAACGTCTGACCGGACCTTCTTCAATTGGAACAACCTGCTTTCGAAGCTGAAGCAATAAACTGTCTATATCTAAATCGGTGATAAAACACAAGTCAGCAGATCCAGGCTGGGGATGAGCAGCTTTTGGTTCAAATTCATGACCCGCTTCATGAAGGTTGATCTTTTGTAAGCCAAAACGAAGGGCTTTACGGCCTTCTCCAAAAGTTTCTTCCTTCATTCCTAATACGTTTGTATAAAAGCGAATGGTTTCCTCCATATGTTGAACAGTCAACACGATATGATCAAGTCGTCGTATCATCAGTCTCTCCTCCAAGTATGATCATTGTTTGAACTGCTTCTATTATATCATCCCTTGAAGAAGATACCTTATTTGATCACGGTTTTATAACTCCAGCTTTCTAGGGACATGTCATCTCCGTGCAGTACTCTCTCATCAAACTCCGTCCACCCATTTTTTCGATAGAAATGACGATTGGCCTCGTTGTGTGTAATCAGTGTGAACAGTCCGCCGCCTTGCCGGGCGATAAAGGGGAAAAGACATTGCTTTAACATACGGCTTCCAAGTTTTTTTCCTTGTTGGTCTTTTGCAACGACAAGAGCTTCTAAATACCAGTAAGGTTTCTTTAAGGAAGAACACGCTTTTTTTGCCTCCTTTAACATACGGAACACATGCTGAATCGCCGATATGCCGCCAGTAAAGAGCAGCTTTAACCCACCTGACAGCACATAATCCATTAGTCCTGGTTCAGGAAGACGCGGATGCTTTAACAAGGCGGCAGACACAATTTTCTCATTCTCAACCCCGACCAAACAGATTTGATGCTGAAAATATACCTTTGTATTGATCAAATGCAGCTGACGGGCGAAAGCAGAACGCTTGGTCACCTTTTCGCATAATAAATCAAAAAATGAATAGTTCTGAAACGAATCATCTAACAACGCTGCCACTTGAGGCAGTTCATCCTCTCTGGCAAGTCTGAAATGAAGCATATGATGGTCCTCCTTTTTTGAACAGATATATATTATTGAACATGTGTCTATTATAATAAGAGGAAAACAAACCGAACATCGGCAATGAATGATCTCGTGTTCATAAATAGACAGGTAAAGCCATATTGTTCAAAAACGGAGGGTGTTTCATGAAGGACAGACGAACAATCAAAACCAAAAAGGCGATACGAGAAAGCTTTCTTGAGCTTTTAATGGAAAAAGATGTTCAACAAATTACAGTATCAGAGCTATCTAGAAGAGCGGATTTAGGAAGAGGGACCTTTTATTTGCACTATCAAGATGTGTTTGATTTGCATGAACAGCTTGAGAAGGAACTATTCGATCAGCTTGGCGGACTATACGATGAATCGTTTCCTAGTCAGGACCCGCTTGATATGCTGTCCTTTTTAAACAAAACAACTGAGTATTTAAAAGAAAAACAATTCATGATGACGTTATTTGTCAAACCGAATAGCCCAACGACGAATCAATTTAAAGCGTTTTTTAAAGAAAAAATCATGAAAGAGTGGCAGCTTGATCAGCGTCAGATTACGGAGCGTGAACAGATTGAGGCCTCTTTTGTCGTATCTGGTGCTGTTGGTGTACTGGAAGAATGGATTCATGAAGGCATGACAATCGAAGCGGCGAAGCTTGCGCACATATTGTACGAGCTTCTCATGAAGGTAGAACAAGAATCGCAAGAAACGAATTGATCATATATCCTTTTTCTATTCTTTCTGTTAAAATGGGAATATATGTTCTTATTCAAGGTGGGGAGTGGTGAGATTGAAAAGGAAATTACTATTTTATGGGGCAATGAGCATTGATGGATATTTAGCAAGGGATGATCACCGTCTAGATTGGCTCATAGGAACAGAGGGCGAAGAGGATACGAGATATGAGGAATTTTATGCATCAGTCGATACGCTGATCATGGGACGGAACACATATGAGCAGGTTCTCAAACTTTCACCTGATGAGTTTCCTTATGAAGACAAGACATGTTATATCGTTTCTCGCACTTTACAAGACAGTCATACAGGAACCCGTATCATTCGTGAAGATGTTCTCTCGTTTATCCACAACTTAAAAAATGAAAAGGGGCAGCATATCTGGATAGTAGGAGGCGGGGAACTGCTTCAAGCATTATTAAAAGAAAGATTAGTCGATGAGCTGTATCTCCAAATCGCACCTGTCATGATTGGAAAAGGAATCCCTCTTTTCCCTCCAACTGAACAGGAATCTAGATTTTCATTACAACAAGTGAATCAATACAAGCAAATTGCTGAAATGCACTTTGTGTTAAAAGAAGATCACTGAATCACAGGGGTCTTTTTTTTAATCAAACAAACACGTTGACAAGAAAATATCCTAGTGTTAGGATAAATTTATCCTAGTTTTAGGATTTATTGAAAAAGGAGTAGTTGCCATGGTGCAGCAAGAACAGGAATTAGACTTAAGGCTTTTCCGAGTATGGATGAAAGCCTATCATGCCCTTTTTGCAAATATCCAAAAAGACATTGAACGTTATGATATCGGATTTGAAAACTTTCAAATTCTTGAATTACTGTATAGTAAGGGACCGCATCCCGTTCAAAAAATTAGTGAGATTCTATCCATTCCAAGTGGGAGCATCACCTATGTGGTCAACAAATTAGAAAAACAAGAATTAGTCAAAAGACAATGTGCACCTTCTGATAAACGTGTATTCCATGTATTACTGACAGATAAAGGGAAGCAGCTATTTGACGATATTTTTCCAAAACATACAGATGTCATTTCACAAAATCTGTCCTTTATCGAAACAGAGGAAAAAGAGCAGCTCATTGAATGGTTGAAAAAAATCGGTTTAGGTGCAAAACAACTTCACGAAAAGGGGAAACAAGATGACACACAGCTTTGATACATTGGTACGTGAAAGACGATCAGCATCAAATTTTTTGCCAAATATCTCGATTTCGAGAGAAGAGCTTAATAGTATCTTTGAAGAAGTGAAGCTGGCACCTTCAGCCTTTAATTTACAGCATACGCAATATGTCGTCGTTCAATCAGAAGCGCTTAAAGAGCAAGTAAGAGATGCTGCATTTGGACAATATAAGGTGCATTCCGCTTCAGCAGCGATCATTGTGCTCGGCGATCCGAAAGCTTATGAGCAAGCAGGAAACATTTATGAAGGCCTAAAAATGCTCGGCATCTTAAATGCGCAACAATATGAGGAAATGGTCAGAGAGACGATGAGTTTTTATGAGCAGAGAGGATCAGACTTTCAGAAAGAAGAGGCGATTCGCAATGCTTCATTATCTGCGATGCTATTTATGCTCGCCGCCAAAAACAAGGGATGGGATACTTGCCCGATGATCGGCTTTGACCCCGAAGCAATGAAAAAAGTGTTAAACATCGAATCAGATTTGGTTCCTGTATTAATGATTACACTCGGAAAAGAAAAAGTAGAGAGCAGACAAGCGAGAGGCTATCGCAAGCCGGTCTCTGAATTTGTGACATATTTATAAGATAGGGGGTTCCATTCATGGAACTAGGAATTAGTACATTTGTAGAAACAACACCTGATTTTCAAACAGGAAAAACAGTCAGCCACGCACAGCGTATTCGTGAAGTAGTAGAAGAAATTATTTTAGCAGATCAAGTGGGTCTCGACGTTTTTGGTGTAGGAGAGCATCATCGTGAAGATTTTGCCGCATCAAATCCAGCAGTCGTATTAGCAGCTGCGGCAACGCAAACAAAGAATATTCGTCTGACAAGTGCCGTAACTGTTCTTTCATCGGCAGATCCTGTTCGTGTGTTTCAAGATTTTGCGACATTAGATGGCCTTTCTAACGGGCGTGCAGAGATCATGGCTGGCCGTGGATCATTTATTGAATCGTTCCCGCTTTTTGGCTATGACTTAGATGATTATGAAGAATTATTTGAAGAAAAACTAGATTTACTGTTGAAATTACAGCAGTCAGAGCGTGTGACGTGGAGCGGTAAGCACCGTCCTTCCATTCAGGATGTCGGCGTATATCCAAGACCTGTTCAAGATCCGCTTCCCATCTGGATTGGCAGTGGAGGAAACAGAGAATCTGTCGTACGTGCTGGATTATTAGGATTACCACTTGTCCTTGCCATTATTGGCGGCAGCCCTAGACAGTTCGCACCGCTAGTGCAGCTCTACAAGCAAGCTGCGATTCACGCTGGACATGACCCTGAGAAATTAACGGTGGCATCCCATTCACATGGATTTGTTGCTGAGGAAACAGAATTGGCAGCAGATCAATTCTTCCCTTCTACACAGCATGTCATGAATACATTAGCAAGAGAACGAGGCTGGGGACCTTATACCCGTTCTACATTCGATGCAGCAAGAACATTAGAAGGTGCATTGTATGTAGGAGATCCAGATGCCGTGGCAGAGAAAGTGATTCATCTGCGAAAAAATGTAGGCATTACGCGCTTCATGCTGCACGTACCGGTCGGTTCGATGCCGCATGATCAAGTGCTGAAAGCTATTGAGTTATTTGGAAAAGAAGTGGCTCCTAAAGTAAGAGAAGAGGTTGCCCGCTGGGAAGCCGAACAAGCATAACAAAAAAGTCGATCAAGGGAATAGGCTTGATCGACTTTTTCTTATGCTTAAGGATCAATAACACATGGTTTCACTGTAGGGCATGAAGCAGCAGAAGCAAATGGTGTGGCCGTCAAGGTGAAGAGGAAAACAAGTTGAAAACAGATAAGCCATTTTTTCATGAAATCACCTCCGTTATCAATTGTTTCACTAGAAACGAGATGAGGATAAAAGCATAGAAGTATGTAACACCCTCTATCCAGCATAAGACAATCATATCATAATTTTCAAAAAAATGAAAAAATAACTTACGAAAGTTCTAAATTATGGTATGGTTAATATGTTCAACAAAAAAAGGGAGGGATTTTTGTATGAAAAAGGTCATAACTTCTGTTTTGGTTGGAGCAATTGTTTTAACGGGTGCGGGTGTCACCGCTGTCCCGGTAGAAGCGAAGGGGAAAGTAAACAGTGAAGTAACGGTACAAGCAAGTCGAACCGTCTCGGAAACGAGAACATATACGACGTCAAACATCCCATCAAGTATTACATATGCAAAGGATGGATGGGTCGGTATTCTCTATCAATCGTCAATTGAAGAGTTAGGTTTAGGAAAATATAGAGTTACCTTTACTGGAACGGTTGTACGCGATCCAGGATTTAATTAAATAAAATGTAAAGCTGACAGGTGGACAAGCCTGTCAGCTTTTTTTAATGGGGATAATAAAGAATCATTTGCATCCGTACCATCTGTTCTCCTGATTGTTTATACTCATGGGCACGGTCAGCTTTAAACCGAATCGAGTCGCCAGCTTGTAATGTGTATTGCTCATCACCGATCGATAAATCAAGTGCTCCCTCAAACACGGTAATCAATTCCTCTGTACCGCCGATATGTTCTTCCGCACTTAACGACCCATGAGGATCAATTTCTACCTGATAGACTTCAAATTTTCTCAGGTCATCAAATGGGAACGTCGTATATACCCGATACCTTCCCTCGTCCTCTGTTAAAACTTGTCCTTCTTCTTTTCGCACAAACTTAATCTCAGGCTGCGGTGCGTAAATAAGTTCACTAAAAGACACCTTCAACCCATTGGCGATTTTCCACAGAGTGGTGATGGTCGGTGTGGATTCTCCTCTTTCGATTTGTCCGATCATCGTTTTACTCACATTTGTTACCTCAGCCATCTTTTCTAGGCTTAATTTCTTTTGCTCTCTTAGCAGTTTTACATTTCTAGCAATAATCGATTGTACATCCTCCATCAAAAAAACTCCTTTCTGCATTTACTTTATAACGACTGAATAGTACAATAAAACGTAATATATACGCAATAAAGACTTTTAAGTCTAAATAACGTATGAAAAAGGAGGTAACAGTTTGATTGTTTCCATGTTGATTTATGCTTTTGTTACCAGCTTTACCCCTGGACCGAATAATATCATGGCGATGGTCTTTACGAATAAATATGGGGTCAAGCAAACATTTCGATTTTGTTTAGGTGTTGGGAGCGGATTTTTGGTCATTTTGTGTTTGAGCGGTTTCTTCAATATGATTCTTTATCAAGTCATGCCGAAAATCGGCTGGGTCATGGCTTTCATCGGAGCCAGTTACATGATCTATTTGGCTGTCAAAATCATGAAAAGTAAAGGCGGAGATGACGAAACACTAGACCGCTATAATCATTTTATCCCGGGGATGCTGCTGCAATTTATTAATCCGAAAGCCATCTTGTATGGATTAACCGTCATTTCCACTTTTGTTCTGCCGTATGGACAGTCCAATATGCAATACATGTTGTTGACACTGATTCTTGCCATCATCGGTTTTTTAGGCACATTTAGCTGGAGTTTATTTGGCTCTGTATTCAAGCGGTTTTTAACTCTTTATCAGCGGCCGTTCCAGTTCGTCATGGGGCTTCTGCTTATCTATAGTGCGATTTCGATGATCTGGGGATATGTCATGTAAGCGGTCAGGAGACTGGTCGCTGCCTGCCCATCACAACCGTATCATAATACATGCCGTCCGCCAGTCGTTTATCTTTTTTTAGCAAGCCTTCAATCTCAAAGCCATAGTGTTCATATAAACGAATGGCTTTTTGATTGGTTTCCATTACTTGAAGTGACATCTTTTGAATGCCTTGCTGATCTGCCCAGTCGATCGATGCAGCTAAGAGTTCTTTCCCGATGTGATAGCCCCAAGCGGCCTTCTGTACGGCGACGCCAAACGTTACTTTGTGAGCAGAGCGCTTAAGAGAATGCCCTTCGCATCTTGAAAAACCGACAATGTCTCCTTCAATATCTGCAACTAAAAAGAGATGACGGCATTCCTTGGAATCCTCTTGAATCAACGCCTCGAACCCTTTCTCATCAATAAAAGCTTCACCCGGTTCGCGATCTAAATATTCGGTTTCACCATCGATTTTCAGTCTGAGAGCTGATAACTGTTTGGCATCTGCTAATGCAGCAGAGCGAATACGATAGGTCACACCACGTACAGTGAACATACTTTCAGAAATGATCATTGAACAGACCACCAACCTTTCATTCGACTATGTCTATCATACCTGAAACGCACACACAGCACACTCAGATGTTTTGTCATGTGCAAAAAGGCTAAATAAACAGTATCAAACGTGGAGGTGGAACAAATGAGTGAACAAAATGGACATATGGATAAAGCGAAAGGAAAAACAAATCAAGTCAAAGGTCAAGTGAAAGAAAAACTGGGCGAAGCGACAGATCATGAAAACCTGAAAGCAGAAGGAAAGAAAGATCAAGTAAAAGGAAAGCTTCAAGATAAAAAAGGTGACGTGAAAAATAAGCTGAATCAGTAGTTTGCGCATACTTACAAGTACTCGCCCCATGTATCCATCATCCCATTCCTTTCATCAATAAAATGAATAGGTGTGTGAAAAGAATTGATTATAAATTCTCGCTTCCGTCATGTAGACTTTAAATAGAAGACATGAACAAGGGAGATGGATGACTTGGAGCAAGTATGGGGGAAAGTTGACGAGTATATCAAAGACAAATTGATGGCTAAAGATGACGTATTGGAGCAAACTCTTATCAAGAATAAGCAAGCCGGATTACCAGAAATAGATGTGTCGCCGGCCCAAGGGAAACTGCTTTATTTGTTAGCAAAAACCAAGGGTGCAAAGCGCATTTTAGAAATCGGTACACTTGGCGGTTATAGTACCATTTGGCTTGCCCGTGCACTTGAAGCGGATGGAGAACTCATGACATTAGAGGCTGTCAGTCATCATGCAGAAACAGCACAGCAAAACATAGACAGAGCAGGCCTAGCAGAACGTGTCACCATTTTACAAGGAAAAGCGTTAGATACTTTATCTCAGTTAAAAGAGCAGGATACGCTCCCGTTCGATTTGATTTTCATTGATGCAGACAAACCAAACAACCCGCAATATCTGAAGTGGGCGTTACACTTCTCAAAAAAGGGAACAGTCATTATTGCAGACAATGTGGTCAGAAATGGAGCAGTTCTTCATGCCTCTGATCAAGATGAGCGAGTGAAGGGAACTCGTGAATTCTTCGATTTACTCAAACAAGAGTCGAGAATTGAGGCAACCGCTATTCAAACTGTTGGCGAAAAAGGCTATGACGGCTTTGTATACGGTATCGTAAAATGAAAAAAAGCTTAACCGCATCCGGTTAAGCTTTTTCTATTAGAAAAACCATCTAGCTGTGCCCATCAGCATGACGCCTACTAGAACGGTGAGGGACAAGCTTTTTGTCCAAACAGCGATTAACACAGTTGGAACCAAGACAGCAAGATACATCCAGTGAATGGTGACGCCTGCTGTAGTATGTATGAATAGATGCTCTGCAATCAAAGCAGTAAATATACAAATGGGGATAAATGATAACCATTTGAGCACCACTTCTGGCATCTGGATACTCCTTACAAATAAAAATGGAACGACTCTTGGGATGATGGTCACAATCATACAGCCAAGAATGAGCCATAACATAAAACTGCTAATCATTTATCTGTCACCACCCCAATAGTGGCAACAAGCACAGTTGCCAACAAAACAGCCACGTGTGAAGGAACAAAATGAAGCAGCACAAACATCGCAACAAACATATATAAAACAAGTGACAAGCGATGGGTGAGCTTATTTTTTGGCACCGTCTGTAAAGAAAGAATGAGCAGCGCAGCAAACATCGCGGATAGGGCAAAATCAAGACCAAGCGCCTCTGGATTTGAAATCCAGTGTCCGAATATTCCGCCAAGTGTACACGCAGCAATCCAGCATAAATAAGCTGTAATGTTCAGTCCATGCATCCATCTGTTATTCAATTTTCCTTGCTGTGCTAATTTATTCATCGCTACGCCAAAGGATTCATCAGTAAGCAGAAGACCAAATCCGATGTTCTGCTTTACAGAGTAGCGTGTAAAATGGGGGGCAAGCGTAAGGCTGAGTAACAAATGCCGTAAATTGACAATGAACGTGGTGAAAATAATAGCGGAAAGAGGGCTTCCTGTCACAAGTAATGCACAGATGATAAACTGTGAAGCGCCAGCATAAATAAAGATAGATAACAGCGCGATTTCCCATATACTTAACTGCGAACTAATGCCAACAATTCCAAAGGCAAACCCAATGCTCATATAACCAAGCAAGGTTGGCACACAATCTTTTATTCCCTCAAGAAACGGTTCGTTTCCGGCAGTGGGAATGTGTTTCCTAGCTTCAACATCCAAATACCTCTACTCCTTTTCTATGTAAACATCAATTGTTTTACTTACTATAAGAAAACGAATTCATCATGTCAATCCTATTGAACTTCTATTATATGAAGAAACATGGCGATAAAAAGGATTGAAGTGAACCAGATTTTGTTATAAAGTAATCAGAAAATAAACACAATTGGGGTGACTGATATGCAATGGAAGCCTTTATTTGAACATGATGTACCAAATCACCTCCGTCCATAACGGAGAGTGATCTCCGTTTGTGGATATCGCAGTGAATATATCCAGTAACGGAGGGGAAAAAATGAATGGAAAATATATAGGAGCCCTCTACTTAGCGTTAGCTGCTAGTATTTGGGGCGGTATGTATGTAGTGGTCAAAGTAACAGTTGCGGTTGTCCCGCCACTTGAGCTCGTCTGGATGAGATATGCAGTAGCTGGAGTCGTTCTTGTGTTCACGATTTGGCGTTTGGGCTACTCTTTTCGGTTAGACAAAAAGGATATCCCGCTGATTGTGTCGATTGGATTGATTGGCAACTTTCTTTCGATCGTGACCCAAGAAATTGGCACAATGTATACGTCTGCACAAATGGGTGCCGTCATCACATCGGCCACACCTGCTTTTATGGTGCTTTTCGCTTTCTTTCTATTAAAAGAATCTTTCACAATGAGAAAGTGTGTCTCCATTCTGCTTGCTACAGTAGGTGTGCTGACGATGATTGGGCCTGTCGCTGTTCAAACGGATGAGTTTGTTGGTGGTCTTTCACTGGTTATTGCTGCATTAACATGGGCACTCATGTCTGTTCTTTTGAAACGAGTTCCAGGAAAGTATCCTCAAGTAGTGACGACAACATATGCGATCATTGTGGCCTTTATCGTATTAACACCACCTGTCTTGTTTCGTTTGCCTCATCTGGATGTGCATCAAATGGCAAGACCGGAAATATGGGGCGGCATTCTGTATCTAGGTATCATCTCAACGGCCCTTGCTTTCTTTTTGTGGAATAGAGGGCTTCAACTGATGGACGCTTCAAGCGGTGGTCTGTTTTTCTTCTTTCAACCAATCGTTGGTACGGTCCTTGGATGGCTGCTTCTAGGTGAAGAGATGGGCTTACGTTCGTTTGTTGGGATTTTGTGTATTTTCGCAGGTGTATATACTGTCCTGCGTCAGAGAGAGTAAGACGAGATTCCCCTTGAAGAAGGGGAATTTTCTTTACAATGAATAGATGAGAGATTCATAGAAGGTGGAGGTGAGCAGGATGATCCAGTATCCATTTTTGCAAAAAGGACAAACGATTGGGGTGACAGCACCGTCCTCAGGTGTACAACCCTCTTTGCATGAGATGTTTCAACTGTCTTGCGATCGGATGAAAAAAAGAGGCTATGAAGTCATATGTGGAGAGACAGTATGGCAGCAGGAAAAAGCGAAATCAGCCCCTGCAATCAAGCGAGCAAATGAGTTACAGTGGATGATGACTTGTCATGAGATTGACCACATCATCCCGCCATGGGGCGGACAGCTGCTTATTGAAGTGTTAGAGCATCTTGATTTCTCAGTGATGCAAAAAAAGTGGATTCTTGGTTACTCAGATACAAGTCTCCTTCTATTAGCTTTGACATTAAACACAGGCATTGCGACAGCGCATGGACCGAACCTTGTGGATCTTCAGGGGGAAGAGCTTGATCAGGTGACGGCTATGTGGGAACAAATACTTTCCACTCCAGAGAAAAAGGACGTTACTCAATTTTCTTCTGATATGTATCAAAAGGAATGGCAGTATGACCATCCAAGTATACATGTCTTTCATTTAACCGAACCAACCGCATGGCGTACTGTTGATCACTTAGAGACGACGATGAAGGGAAGACTGATGGGTGGCTGTATTGATGTGATCCGGCACTTAGCTGGCACGCCTTTTGGAGATGTCAAAGCTTTTCAAGAAACATACCTGAAAGGTGAACCCATTCTATGGTATTTTGAAAACTGTGAATTAAATGCTGCGAGCATGAAGAGGTCTCTTGTTCAATTAAAACTAGCAGGCTGGTTTGATCATTGCTCTGGCATCATGTTTGGCAGGAGTGCAGTGGACACTCCTGTGGAAGGATATGAATATACGGATCTATATGAAGAATTGCATAAGGAATTACAAATACCGATTGTTTACGATATTGATTGTGGACACGTACCGCCTCAAATGACCCTCATTAACGGAGCATATGCGGAGGTGCAGTTGCAACAAGAAGGTAAAGCCGTGCTGAAGCAGACATTTTTGCCATGAAAAAAGGAAAGGGCGACCCCTTTCCTTCATAAATAACATTACATTCCTTTTGTTTCTTCACCTGCTTTTGGAACTTCCCATGCAGACTCTCGGAATACTTTTTCCCATTTAGAAACGACAATACAGGCAACCGCATGTCCAGGAACATTCACGCCTGTTCGAGCCATATCCATAATCCGGTCAACCCCGGCGATAATAGCGACACCTTCTGCTGGCAGACCTACTGCATGAGCTGTTGCCAAAAGAACGACAAGTGACCCAGACGGGACAGCTGCAATGCCTTTGCTTGTTAAAACAAGGACAAGCATCATGAGGAGCTGCTGTGATAAACTCATATCGACACCAAACGCTTGTGCAAGAAACACACAGGAAACCGATAAATATAAACTTGAACCATCGCAATTAAGAGAAAGACCTGACGGGATGACGAAGGAAACGATTCTTTTTGGACAGCCGTATTTCTCCATCCGTGACATGAGCTGTGGAAGAACAGTTTCTGTACTTGTAGTAGAAAAGGCAACCAAAAACAAATCCCAAATCATTTTCAACACTTCGAAGTAGTTAAAACGGAAGATCAGTGCGACAAGAGGGAACAAAACAAATAGAATAATAAACAATCCTAAGAAGACAGTGCCAACAAGTTTCATCATAGGAATGAGTAAAACAATGCCGTATTGTCCGACAGAAGCTGCCATTAATGCTAAAACTCCAATAGGAGCTGTCACCATGACCATTTGTGTGAGCTTAAACATAATTTGTGCTACTGATTCAAAGAAGGTAAGGACAGGAGCGGAAGCTTTCCCAATGCCGCTTGCGGCTACACCGAATAAAATAGCGAAGAAAATCACTGCTAGTAAATCATTCTGAGCCATGACATCGATGATATTGGTTGGAATGATGTCTAAAACCATCTGTTTAAAATCGACGACCTTTTGAGTATAACCATCGAGTTCCCCAATATCTTTCTTAGCTAATTGAGAGAAATCGAGTCCAACGCCTGGCTTTAACACGTTGGCCAATAAAAGCCCGATTCCAAGAACGATGGTCGTAATGACTTCAAACCAAATGATTGTCTTTAATCCGAGACTGCCCATTTTCTTCATTCCACCGCTGCCAGCTGCGCCGATGACAATCGTAGAGAAAACAATAGGGACTACAATCATTTTAATCAATCGGATAAAGCCATCCCCAATGGGCCGCAGTGCCATTCCGAAATCAGGGAAGAAGTGGCCGATAAGAGCTCCTATCACCAAAGCGATCATGATTTGAAAAGCGACAAACTTTTTCATCATCTCCTACCTCCTTTAAATGCATGGAAAATATTAAGAATTTTCCAATAAATAAAAATTCTAGGTGACCATGTTTTGTCCTCCTTTGGATTTAGAAAGATTTTATTTAAGAATCATTAGAATTATGAAGAAAGAAATGAAAATAGGGCGATTGAAACTCTATTTATCTAACAAAAGAGCACTTCTTAAAAAACATTAAACTTTTTTAGAAAAATGTATTGACCCTTTTGTATGATCCATGGTATATTTTTATTCGTCGCTGATGACGCATCTGAAACACTGATGCTCAGACAGATACGACAAACAAACTTTAAAAAGATGTTGACTTAATAAAAACGATATGTTAAGATAATTAAGTCGCCTGATTAAGCGCCCGTAGCTCAATTGGATAGAGCGTTTGACTACGGATCAAAAGGTTAGGGGTTCGACTCCTCTCGGGCGCGCCAATAACATTTAACCACGCGGGTGTAGTTTAGTGGTAAAACCTCAGCCTTCCAAGCTGATGTCGTGAGTTCGATTCTCATCACCCGCTCCATTTTTAAAAAAATGATCTTTGAAAACTAAACAAGACAAAACGTACCTGTTAATTCGAGTTTTTATAAAAAATCCTATGATATATCATAGGTAGTCAGTCAAACGCTGACGAGGCAGGAAATGATCACATGCTAAGTTCGCTACATCGTGTAGCAACGCATGTGTGATATGCATCCTGCATACCTCGGAGAGTTTGATCCTGGCTCAGGACGAACGCTGGCGGCGTGCCTAATACATGCAAGTCGAGCGGACAGAAGGGAGCTTGCTCCCGGATGTTAGCGGCGGACGGGTGAGTAACACGTGGGTAACCTGCCTGTAAGACTGGGATAACTCCGGGAAACCGGAGCTAATACCGGATAGTTCCTTGAACCGCATGGTTCAAGGATGAAAGACGGTTTCGGCTGTCACTTACAGATGGACCCGCGGCGCATTAGCTAGTTGGTGAGGTAACGGCTCACCAAGGCGACGATGCGTAGCCGACCTGAGAGGGTGATCGGCCACACTGGGACTGAGACACGGCCCAGACTCCTACGGGAGGCAGCAGTAGGGAATCTTCCGCAATGGACGAAAGTCTGACGGAGCAACGCCGCGTGAGTGATGAAGGTTTTCGGATCGTAAAGCTCTGTTGTTAGGGAAGAACAAGTGCAAGAGTAACTGCTTGCACCTTGACGGTACCTAACCAGAAAGCCACGGCTAACTACGTGCCAGCAGCCGCGGTAATACGTAGGTGGCAAGCGTTGTCCGGAATTATTGGGCGTAAAGGGCTCGCAGGCGGTTTCTTAAGTCTGATGTGAAAGCCCCCGGCTCAACCGGGGAGGGTCATTGGAAACTGGGAAACTTGAGTGCAGAAGAGGAGAGTGGAATTCCACGTGTAGCGGTGAAATGCGTAGAGATGTGGAGGAACACCAGTGGCGAAGGCGACTCTCTGGTCTGTAACTGACGCTGAGGAGCGAAAGCGTGGGGAGCGAACAGGATTAGATACCCTGGTAGTCCACGCCGTAAACGATGAGTGCTAAGTGTTAGGGGGTTTCCGCCCCTTAGTGCTGCAGCTAACGCATTAAGCACTCCGCCTGGGGAGTACGGTCGCAAGACTGAAACTCAAAGGAATTGACGGGGGCCCGCACAAGCGGTGGAGCATGTGGTTTAATTCGAAGCAACGCGAAGAACCTTACCAGGTCTTGACATCCTCTGACAACCCTAGAGATAGGGCTTTCCCTTCGGGGACAGAGTGACAGGTGGTGCATGGTTGTCGTCAGCTCGTGTCGTGAGATGTTGGGTTAAGTCCCGCAACGAGCGCAACCCTTGATCTTAGTTGCCAGCATTCAGTTGGGCACTCTAAGGTGACTGCCGGTGACAAACCGGAGGAAGGTGGGGATGACGTCAAATCATCATGCCCCTTATGACCTGGGCTACACACGTGCTACAATGGACAGAACAAAGGGCTGCGAGACCGCAAGGTTTAGCCAATCCCACAAATCTGTTCTCAGTTCGGATCGCAGTCTGCAACTCGACTGCGTGAAGCTGGAATCGCTAGTAATCGCGGATCAGCATGCCGCGGTGAATACGTTCCCGGGCCTTGTACACACCGCCCGTCACACCACGAGAGTTTGCAACACCCGAAGTCGGTGAGGTAACCTTTATGGAGCCAGCCGCCGAAGGTGGGGCAGATGATTGGGGTGAAGTCGTAACAAGGTAGCCGTATCGGAAGGTGCGGCTGGATCACCTCCTTTCTAAGGATATATGGAGCAGCGTACGTTTTTCGTCTTGTTTAGTTTTGAAGGATCATTCCTTCAAACATGTCTCTAGCGAGACAGGATTGTTCTTTGAAAACTAGATAACAATAAGTAATACATTCACATTGAATGCAATGCAAAGTTCATCACACATAGTGATTCTTTCTAAAGTAAGAAATGGTTAAGTTAGAAAGGGCGCACGGTGGATGCCTTGGCACTAGGAGCCGATGAAGGACGGGACGAACACCGATATGCTTCGGGGAGCTGTAAGCAAGCTTTGATCCGGAGATTTCCGAATGGGGAAACCCACTGCTCGTAATGGAGTAGTATCCATACTTGAATACATAGAGTATGAGAAGGCATACCCGGGGAACTGAAACATCTAAGTACCCGGAGGAAGAGAAAGCAAATGCGATTCCCTGAGTAGCGGCGAGCGAAACGGGAACAGCCCAAACCAAGAGGCTTGCCTCTTGGGGTTGTAGGACACTCTATACGGAGTTACAAAGGAACGATATAAGCGAAGAGGTCTGGAAAGGCCCGCCAAAGAAGGTAACAGCCCTGTAACTGAAATGTTGTTCTCTCCAGAGTGGATCCTGAGTACGGCGGAACACGTGAAATTCCGTCGGAATCCGGGAGGACCATCTCCCAAGGCTAAATACTCCCTAGTGACCGATAGTGAACCAGTACCGTGAGGGAAAGGTGAAAAGCACCCCGGAAGGGGAGTGAAATAGATCCTGAAACCGTGTGCCTACAAGTAGTCAGAGCCCGTTAACGGGTGATGGCGTGCCTTTTGTAGAATGAACCGGCGAGTTACGATCCCGTGCAAGGTTAAGCAGAAGATGCGGAGCCGCAGCGAAAGCGAGTCTGAATAGGGCGCATGAGTACGTGGTCGTAGACCCGAAACCAGGTGATCTACCCATGTCCAGGGTGAAGTTCAGGTAACACTGAATGGAGGCCCGAACCCACGCACGTTGAAAAGTGCGGGGATGAGGTGTGGGTAGGGGTGAAATGCCAATCGAACCTGGAGATAGCTGGTTCTCTCCGAAATAGCTTTAGGGCTAGCCTCAAGGTAAGAGTCTCGGAGGTAGAGCACTGATTGGACTAGGGGCCCCTACCGGGTTACCGAATTCAGTCAAACTCCGAATGCCGATGACTTATCCTTGGGAGTCAGACTGCGAGTGATAAGATCCGTAGTCGAAAGGGAAACAGCCCAGACCGCCAGCTAAGGTCCCAAAGTATACGTTAAGTGGAAAAGGATGTGGAGTTGC
>NZ_CP152041.1:600000-880000 GCF_038630765.1 Bacillus sp. FSL K6-1033
TGAAGGGGCTGTCTTTTATGGATGAATTTGATCTTATTCGCCGAATTACACCAAAAGAAACGCATCAGCGTTCTTTGATCATGGGCATCGGTGATGATGCTAGTGTTTATCAACCTCATTCACATTGTGAAGAGGTCGTTTGTGTTGATACAATGGTAGAGCATGTCCATTTTCGATTTGATTTTTCCACACCCTTTGAGGTTGGATTTAAAGCGCTGGCAGTGAATATCAGTGATATCGCAGCCATGGGAGGAACCCCTAAGTATTATCTTGTATCAATTGCGATCCCGCCTCATGGGGATGAAGCAATTGTCGCAGCTTTTTACGAGGGAATGAAAGCATTGGCTGACAGATATCATATGGATTTAATCGGTGGAGATACTGTAGCCACCCGCAGTGACTTTGTCATCACAGTAACGGTCATTGGTGAGATTCCAAAGGGAACAGCTTGTTACCGTCATAGTGCTCAGACAGGAGACGTTGTCTTTGTCACAGGTGAACTAGGTTCATCAGCTGCTGGGCTATCCCTTTTAATGAATGAAGTAAATGTTGCACATTCGATTGACACTGCTTTTTTTCTAGAGCGACACAAAATGCCGCAGCCGCATATTGCTGCTGGCCTTATTTGCTCAAGCTTCCCCCGGGTGACCTTGAATGATGTGAGTGACGGATTAGCGAGTGAGTTAAACGAAATAGCGGAAGCCAGTCGTGTGACGATTGAAATTGAAGCTGATCAGCTCCCAAAACATCCACATCTACCGTTGTTACATAAAGAATGGCTTGAATGGGTCTTGTTCGGTGGAGAGGATTTTGTCTTAACTGGTACGATCCCTGAAACGGATTGGAAGCGATTTGAGACGCAATGTAAAAAAGATCACATTCAGGTCACGCGTATTGGACAAGTCAAAGATGACCGAGCGTCCAGCGTTATTTTAAAAGACCATGATCAACAAACAATTTTAATGAAAAAAGGATATAATCATTTTAAGAAATGAGGTGACTCCACCATGAAGTTAACGTGGACAACAAAAGGTGCGGATGAGACGAAACGTATTGCTGCTGCCTTGGCTACACTTGTGATGCCCGGCGATGTCTTAACATTAGAAGGAGACTTAGGCGCAGGTAAAACGACTTTTTCAAAAGGTTTTGCAGAAGGCTTAGGTATTACCCGTATCGTCAACAGCCCTACTTTTACAATTATTAAAGAATATACGGATGGCAGACTGCCACTTTATCATATGGATGTGTATCGTATGGAAGATGCGGAAGAAGATATTGGACTGGGCGAATATTTTGAGGGGGAAGGTGTATGTTTGGTTGAATGGGCACATCTCATTGAACCTCAATTGCCTTCATCGTATTTAAAAATTGAAATGCTGAGAACAGAACGTGAAGAAGAACGTCATCTCACGTTTTATGCAAAAGGGGAGCGCTATGAGGCCCTTTGTAAGGAGATGAAAGACATTGACCATACTGGCAATTGATACGTCAAACCATACACTCGGAATAGCTCTTGTCCGTGATGACACTGTGGTTGGGGAAAGTATTACGTACTTAAAGAAGAATCATTCAGTACGTGCAATGCCGACAGTTGAAGCATTGATGAAAGAATGCGGCGTAGCACCGAACGAATTAAGCAAAATTGTTGTAGCCAAAGGACCCGGTTCTTACACTGGCGTTAGAATCGGTGTGACCATTGCAAAAACACTTGCTTGGACGCTGTCTATCCCGATAACTGCTGTTTCAAGTTTAGAAACGCTGGCGGCAAATGCTCGATATTTTGATGGAATGATTTCTCCTATATTTGATGCAAGAAGAGGACAAGTTTATACAGGGTTATATACATTTGAAGGTGGAAAGATAAAAGAAGCGAAACCAGATCAAAATATCCTGCTCACTGATTGGCTTCAAGAGCTGAAAAAGGAAGGGAACTCTGTTTTATTTCTTGGACATGATGTGCATCTTCATCAAGAGAATGTTCTCTCCATACTTGGAAAAACTGCTGTGATCGCAGACGAGGCATTTCATAACCCAAGACCTTCAGTGCTCGCATTTTTAGGGGCAGACCGCCCTGCTGAAGATGTCCATCAGCTTGTTCCTAATTATATTCGTTTGGCAGAAGCGGAAGTGAAATGGCTTGAAGGACAAAAATAATCTCAACACAGTGGAGATGCGAAGAATGACAGTAGAGGACATCCCAGAGGTATATACGATTGAAGTGCATTCGTTTACAGCGCCTTGGAAAAAAGAGTCGTTTGTCTATGAAATTCTCCATAACCAATACAGCCATTATTTCCTCATTGAAGAAGATGGTCAGCCTGTTGGGTATTGCGGCGTTTGGATTGTCATGGATGATGCACAAATTACGAATATTGCGATTCTCCCTGAGCACCGGGGAAAAGGATACGGGGAAGCGCTGCTTCGATATGTCATGGAATTTTGCAAAGAAAAAAAGACAGATCATCTTTCACTAGAAGTGCGGGTATCAAATACGCCAGCACAATCCCTTTATGAAAAGCTAGGTTTTAAACCAGCTTCTATTCGAAAGAATTATTATACGGATAACGGGGAAGATGCATTAGTCATGTGGGTGAAGATAAATGAGTGAAAAAAAAGATCTATTCATATTAGGTATAGAAACAAGCTGTGACGAAACAGCTGCGTCCATTGTGAAAAATGGGAAAGAGATCGTAGCGAATGTTGTCGCCTCACAAATAGAAAGTCATAAACGATTTGGCGGCGTGGTACCAGAAATCGCTTCAAGGCATCATGTGGAACAAATGACGATCGTATTAGAAGAAGTCATGACGCAGGCCAATATGACCTTTCAGGATTTAGACGCCATTGCTGTGACAGAAGGTCCGGGCTTAGTTGGTGCACTTTTGATAGGTGTCAATGCAGCCAAAGCATTGAGTTTTGCACATCAAATTCCGCTTGTTGGTGTTCATCATATTGCTGGACACATTTATGCGAACCAGCTCGTTGGTGAACTGGTGTTTCCTTGTTTAGCTCTAGTCGTCTCTGGTGGGCATACTGAGCTTGTTTTGATGAAAGAGCATGGGTCTTTTGAGGTCATTGGTGAAACGTTGGATGATGCGGCTGGAGAAGCGTATGACAAAGTAGCTCGGACAATGGGTCTGCCATATCCAGGGGGACCTCACATTGATCGATTGGCACATGAAGGGGAGCCAACGATTAAGCTTCCTCGAGCATGGCTTGAAGAAGGGTCTTATCATTTTAGCTTCAGCGGTTTAAAATCAGCGGTTATTAACACACTACACAATGCGTCTCAAAAGGGTGAAACCATTGCGCCAGAGGATTTGGCTGCAAGTTTCCAAGAAAGCGTGATTGAGGTGCTGGTAGGAAAGACCTTAAAAGCGGCTGAAGCGTATGGTGTGAAACAAGTCGTTCTAGCTGGCGGGGTTGCTGCCAATAAAGGTCTTAGAGAAGCCCTTACTTCAGCATTTGCGAAGTTGCCTGAAGTGAATGTCATGATTCCGCCATTGTCTCTTTGTACAGACAATGCAGCCATGATTGCTGCTGCGGGAACCATTGCATTTGAAAAGGGAATAAGAGGCGACATGGCAATGAACGGTCAACCTGGACTGCCGCTTGTCTCCTATGAATAAGAACTCCTGTGGATACAGGAGTTTCAGCGTGTAGACAAACCCTCGCATTCTTTGTCAGTCCTGCGTGCTGGTGCTCACGAATGTGAAATTCGCTCCGCGCCAGTACTCGTCCTTCCTAGACTTCAAAGGTTTTCTATCACGCTGAAAAGAAGACAAAGGGCTAAAATCAAGTTCATTTTTGCCCTTTGTCAAAAATTTGAAACTCCTGTATATCCACAGGAGTTTTTTCTATTGAAATGAAAGCGATTTATTCACATGTAAACGTTATATATCCACAATTGTTAGAAAATTCGTTATAAAATGAAGAGAATGTGTATAAATGTGATCTTTTATGTGGATATGTGATTAAAATACTGTGGATAAAGTGGATAACTTTAAAATATTTAAGAATAATCAAGATGTTATTGTGGGTATCATTGTGGATAAAGATTCTCACCTTAAAAAAAGAGCACCCGTTAGGGCACTCTTTATGCATCTGATAGATCTTCCCATTCCGCAAAAAGTGATTCCATCTCTTGATTGAGCGCATCATTTTCTGTTTGAATGGCTTGTACTTTCTCGTGATCTTGGAAAATAGCAGGATCACATAGAAGCTCTTCGTTTTCACCGAGCTTGTCTTCGATGACAGCGATACGCTCTTCAATTTCTTCAATTCGGCGCTGCTTTTGTCTTTCTTTCTTTTTGAGTTCTTTCTCTTCTGCATAGGAAAGTTTTGCTGTTTCTACTGGTTTTTCTGCTTGTTTTTTATGCGTCTCCTGAGTTTGGAGTGCTTCAAGCTCTAATTGTTCGTTTTTCTTTTCAAGATAGTAGTCGTAGTCACCAAGGTATTCTTTTGTTTCATTTGGTGAAAGCTCAAGTACTTTTGTTGCCAAGCGATTGATAAAGTAACGGTCATGCGAAACAAACAAGATGGTGCCTGGATAATCTATTAGTGCATTCTCTAATATTTCCTTACTGTCCAAATCAAGATGGTTCGTCGGCTCATCGAGAATGAGGAAATTGGCTTTTTGGAGCATCAGCTTTGCCAGTGCAAGTCGTGCTTTTTCTCCACCACTTAAAGCATGTACAGGCTTTAAGACGTCATCACCTGAAAAAAGGAAGTTTCCTAAACAAGTCCGAATGTCTTTTTCAGTCATATGGGGATAATCATCCCAAAGTTCATTTAACACTTTCTTGGAGGATGTCAGCTTGGCTTGTTCCTGATCATAGTAGCCAATCGTCACATGAGAACCAAAGCTGATCTCGCCTTTTACTGGTTTTAACGTTTCCGTTAAGGTTTTTAAAAGAGTTGATTTCCCGATACCGTTAGGACCGATGAGTGCCACGCTATCCTCTCGTTTAATATGAAAAGAGAGGGAGGAGAGGAGCGGCGTTTTTTGATCGTAACTAATATCGAGATCATGCACCTTCAGCACGTCATTTCCGCTTTGCCTCATAATATCGAAATGGAAGTTTGCGGATTTTTCATCTCCTAACGGCTTATCTAAACGATCCATCCGTTCCAGCTGTTTCCGCCTACTTTGAGCACGCTTTGTGGTGGATGCTCTTGCTAAGTTGCGATCCACGAAATCTTGAAGCTTCGAAATTTCTTCTTGCTGTTTTTCATACAGCTTCATATCACGCTCTAGCTGCTCAGCTTTTTGGTCAAGATACTTGCTATAGTTCCCAGCGAACTTTTTCATCGCTGTTCTTGACACTTCATATACATGGTTGACTACTTTGTCTAAGAAGTATCGGTCATGGGAAACGATGAGGATGGCTCCTGTATAATTTTGCAAATACTGCTCAAGCCATGATAAGGTATCAATATCTAGATGGTTGGTTGGCTCATCCAAAATCAAGAGTTCTGGTTTCATCAATAATAGCTTTCCAAGCGCTAGACGGGTTTTCTGACCGCCGCTTAAGGATTGGACAGTTGTATGGTCTTCAAAATGACTAAAGCCGAGTCCGTGTAAAATAGAGCGGACATCTGCTTCATATTGATAGCCGCCTTGATCTTTAAATGCTTGCTGCAGCCTGTCATAGGTTTTCATTAGAGAATCTAATTCTGTTCCTGTGGAAGAAGCCATTTTCTCTTCTATGGTTCTCATCTCTTGTTCCATTTCTTTTAAATGATCGAAAACGGATAGTAGTTCGTCTTTTAGCGTACGTGTAGACGTCACATCTGTATGCTGTGCTAGATATCCAATGGATAGGTCTTTCGGTTTGATGATCTCACCTTGTTCGTAAGACATTTGACCGGCAATGATTTTTAAAAGCGTGGATTTTCCTGCACCGTTACGACCGACAATGGCAATACGATCCCTCGCTTTGACTTCCAATTTTATATTCGTTAAAACGGTATCAGCCCCAAACGATTTGGACAGCTGATTCACTTGTAGAATCATCATGTAACTTCACCTCTGCTATAATATGTTAAGTGTAGCTTATCAGCAGTAAACCGGCAAATCTTACATACGGCTGCCATGGTCAAATGAAAGACAGATAGGAAAAAATAGTGTATGATTTGAGTGAGGGAGCGTTGAAAGATGAGTCAATTTAGCCACTTTAACGAACAAGGAAGAGCAAAGATGGTCGACATTAGTGACAAATCGTCTACAGTGAGAACTGCCGTTGCTGTTTCAAGCGTTCGTATGATAAAAGAAGTATTTCATCAAATACAAAAGCATGACATTGGAAAAGGGGATGTATTATCTGTCGCACAGGTAGCTGGCATCATGGCAGCAAAGCAAACGTCCAGCATCATTCCAATGTGTCATCCGCTTGCATTAAAAGGTGTCGATATCTCCTTTGATTGGGAGGAAGACGGAAATGCGTACATTCTGAACATACAAGTACAGGTGAAAACAAAAGGAAGTACGGGTGTGGAGATGGAAGCGCTCACTTCTGCCTCAGTATGTGCACTGACCGTTTATGACATGTGCAAAGCAATAGACAAAGGGATGATCATCGGCCCGACCTATCTAGTAGAAAAAACAGGCGGGAAAAACGGTGATTTTCACAGAGCATCTGATATTTAAGTTGGAGGATCTTATATGAATATAGACCAGTCAAAAATTCCACAAGCGACAGCCAAACGTTTGCCGCTTTACTACCGTTTTTTAAAAAATCTGCATGCATCAGGAAAACAAAGGGTGTCATCGGCAGAGCTTAGTGATGCAGTCAAAGTGGATTCTGCCACCATTCGCCGAGATTTTTCTTACTTTGGTGCACTTGGGAAGAAAGGGTATGGCTATAACGTCGATTACCTCTTGACCTTCTTTAGAAAGACCCTTGACCAAGATGAAATGACGAATGTCATGCTCATCGGTGTCGGGAATTTAGGGACTGCTTTTTTACACTATAATTTCATTAAAAATAATAATACAAAAATTTCAATGGCTTTTGACGTCAATGAGAGTAAAATAGGAAGTGAGATAGGCGGCGTGCCTGTCTATGATTTGGATAAGCTTGAAGAGCATGTGCAAGAGGTAGGAGATATTCCTGTTGCGATTTTGACAGTGCCTGCCGTAGCAGCTCAATCCATTACAGATCGTTTGATTGCCCTTGGCATCAAAGGAATCCTTAACTTTACGCCGGCTCGATTGAATGTGCCGGAACACATTCGAATTCATCATATAGATTTGGCGGTTGAACTTCAGTCTCTTGTGTATTTCTTAAAGCATTACTCTGTTACACAGGAGGACTGACGAAAAGGGGTAAAGGGGGTGGAGCAAATGGGTCCGATCGGTCCTGGAAGTTTGGTTCTGATTGCGGTTGTTGCGCTCATTATTTTTGGGCCGAAAAAGCTTCCTGAATTAGGAAGAGCAGCAGGAGATACATTACGTGAATTCAAAAATGCCACAAAAGGTTTAGCTGATGATCAGGAAGAAAAAAAGAAAAAAGAAGATCAGTAGAATAGGATGAGCTTCATGAATGTCAAAGATATGCCGCTTATGGAGCATATTGTGGAACTGCGAAAACGTTTAGTGATCATTGCGATGTTTTTTGTCACCTTTATGGTGGCAGGTTTTTTTCTCGCTAAGCCAGTCATTGTGTATTTACAAAATACCGATGAAGCGGCAACACTGACATTGAACGCATTTAAGCTCACAGATCCACTTTACGTGTTTATGCAGTTCGCTTTTGTCATTGCTCTTGTTTTGACGTGTCCCGTGATCTTATATCAGCTTTGGGCGTTTGTGAGTCCTGGCTTATATGAAAAAGAAAGAAAGGTGACACTTGCTTATATTCCGATTGCACTGCTTTTATTTCTGAGCGGTGTGGCTTTCTCTTATTTTATTTTGTTTCCATTTGTCGTCGATTTTATGATACGGATGTCAAATGATTTACATGTGGAGCAAGTGATTGGGATTCATGAGTATTTTACATTTCTGATGCAGTTAACACTTCCATTTGGCTTTTTGTTTCAGATGCCTGTCGTGTTGATGTTTCTCACTAGACTTGGTATCATTACACCGATGTTTTTATCAAAAATACGGAAGTATGCCTATTTTGTCCTCCTTGTCATTGCCGCACTGATTACACCGCCAGAGCTCGTTTCTCACCTCATGGTTACCTTGCCGATGCTCGTTTTGTATGAAGTGAGTATTGTCATTTCAAGAGTGACCTATCGCAAAATGCAGCAAACAGAGACAGAGGAGAAAGAAAATGATGTTGTCTCATAAAAAAGCATCGTGATCCAAATAGGGGTCACGATGCTTTTTCTATTGTGAAAGAAATTGATTGATTGCTTGAAAGAGATGCTCATAATAGGCAGGTTCATGCGGGACAAAATCATGTACATGGACCTCTCTCTTTTCCTCACGTCGCTTGCCGTCTGCATCCACTTCAAAGCCCTCGATGTTCATTTTTTAGCATTCTCTATTTAAAAGCTGCTGTGCATCGATCAACCTTGCTCTATAAAGTCCAGCAACTTCTTCTTTCTGTAGATGGACATCCATGTGCTCTTTTTGATCCATATAAAAATACACATGGCAAAACTCACGATCGGTAAACGAAGGCATATGGATTTCATCTTTAATAACACCAGCAAAGGTAAGGTTCTCAAACGAGATGGAGAGACCAAGCTCTTCTTCGACTTCTCTGATGCCATCAGAAGGCTGTTCATCTGCGAGAAGGTGGCCTGCTGCTGTGATATCAAGTAGAGAAGGGAAATCCTTTTTGGAGGGACTCCTCAGCTGAAAATAGAGAAACACTGTGTCATCTTCCTTTTTTAAAAGCCAGAAATGAAAGGTTTCATGCCAAAGGCCCTCAGCATGGATATCAGATCGAGCGGCTGTACCAATCGTTTCATGCTGATTGTTCATGATGTTCAGTTTTTCGTGTTCCATGAAAACATGACCTCCATAAAAAAACCATTTTCCAAACGGCGGAAAATGGTTTTTGCTTTATTTTTGCTGCTGTTTTTTCATTTTGACAGAAAAAGCAAACATTTTTAACGCGATATTGATATTATAGGCCGCAAACACCATCAGCAAAATGCTGTAAAATGACCACATGTCACCTGGATTTTGAATGGCCATATAGGTGAACGCCACACCTACGGCAAAATAAATAATGCCCCATACGACAGGGTTTCTCATGAGAAAAAGCCTCCAATAATCATTTGCATTGTTTGAGATTGTTCTTCAATCATTTTTCTTACTGGCTCAATCTGCACAAGGATAACGAGCGAATTCATCAGCATATGAGCACCGATGGGCACAATGATTCGTTTTGTTTTCGCATATAAAAAGGCAAATGTAAAGCCCATTGCGGTATAGAGCAAGATATGTGGGAAATCATTGTGTACAGCAGCAAAAACCACTGAACTGACAAGTGCGCCAATGAAAAAATTCGTTTTTTCATAAACCACACCAAAAATGATTTTTCGAAAAATGATTTCTTCTAATATCGGTCCAATCAGAGCGATGACGATTACAAGCCATGGAACTGCATCCATAATGGCTAAAATGTTTTGAGTATTTTCGGATTCTCGGCTAATGCCAAATGCATATTGTTCAATCGCCCCCGCAATGGATTGTGCAAAGAGGGAAAGAAAGAAACCGCCAATGATCCAAGCGATTGCCACGCCGACTGATGCCGGTGCTTCATTTCGAAGTGATGTTTTTGGCACAGTCCGAAGAATGAGCAGAATAATGATTAATCCGACACAGAAGCTAATGATTGTCCAGGTTCCTGACAATTCAGAGAGCTCTGCTTGTGTCATCGGTGTCTGAATGTATCCTAACCATTTCATAATGAACACATAAGGAATCGCAGAAACCTGCACCAATATATACGTTAAGATGATGTACCAATATTGTTTTTTCAAGTAACGAAAACCCCTTTACTAAAAGAACTAGATTTATTGTAACACAAGTCTTCTTTTTCGTTGAAAAGGAAAGAATCGGTGATAAAAAAAGATCATGAAAGCGTAAAAATTTTTAAAGGTTTTTACTTGAAATTACAGAAGACATTCTTTATTATAATAAATGTGTTAGCACTCGTTGATGATGAGTGCTAAAAAAGACTACATATAAAAATTGAGGAGGTTGTTTCTTATGTTAAAGCCATTAGGCGATCGCGTAATCATTGAACTCGTTGAATCTGAGGAAAAAACCGCTAGCGGTATTGTCTTACCGGATTCTGCAAAAGAAAAACCGCAAGAAGGTAAAATTGTTGCAGCAGGTTCAGGTCGTGTACTTGAAAGTGGTGAGCGCGTTGCGTTAGAAGTAAACACAGGCGACCGCATTATCTTCTCAAAATATGCAGGTACTGAAGTGAAATATGAAGGAAAAGAATATTTAATCCTTCGTGAAAGCGACATTTTAGCTGTTATTGGTTAATCACATAAACAAAGATTGAGATATATTTCTAAAAAGACTGAGGAGGTTTCGTTATTATGGCAAAAGATATTAAGTTCAGTGAAGAAGCACGTCGTGCGATGTTACGTGGTGTAGATGCACTTGCAGATGCTGTAAAAGTAACTTTAGGACCTAAAGGACGTAACGTGGTTCTTGAGAAAAAATTCGGTTCTCCACTTATCACAAATGATGGTGTAACGATTGCAAAAGAAATCGAATTAGAAGATGCATTTGAAAACATGGGTGCAAAACTTGTGGCTGAAGTTGCAAGCAAAACAAACGATGTAGCTGGTGACGGTACAACGACTGCAACAGTTCTAGCTCAAGCAATGATCCGTGAAGGTCTTAAAAACGTAACAGCTGGTGCAAACCCTGTTGGCGTTCGTAAAGGAATCGAAGAAGCAGTGAAAGTAGCACTTGAAGGCTTACACGAGATTTCTAAACCAATCGAAGGTAAAGAATCAATTGCTCAAGTTGCGTCTATTTCGGCAGCAGATGAAGAAGTCGGCAGCCTAATTGCTGAAGCGATGGAGCGGGTAGGAAACGACGGCGTCATCACAATTGAAGAATCTAAAGGTTTCACAACTGAGCTTGAAGTGGTTGAAGGAATGCAGTTTGACCGTGGATACGCTTCACCATACATGGTCACTGATTCTGATAAGATGGAAGCGGTTCTTGAAAATCCTTACATCTTAATCACTGATAAAAAGATCACAAACATTCAAGAAATCCTTCCTGTACTTGAGCAAGTCGTACAACAAGGAAAACCATTATTGATCATTGCTGAAGATGTAGAAGGCGAAGCACTTGCAACACTTGTTGTGAACAAACTTCGTGGAACATTCAACGCAGTGGCAGTAAAAGCACCTGGATTCGGTGATCGTCGTAAAGCAATGCTTGAAGACATCTCTGTTCTAACTGGTGGAGAATTAATCACAGAAGACCTAGGACTTGACCTGAAATCAACTGAAATTGGTCAGCTTGGCCGTGCGTCTAAAGTGGTTGTTACAAAAGAAAACACAACGATCGTAGAAGGATCAGGAGATTCTGCTCAAATCGCAGCACGCGTGAACCAAATTCGTGCGCAAGTAGAAGAAACAACTTCTGAATTCGATAAAGAAAAATTACAAGAACGTCTTGCAAAACTAGCTGGCGGCGTTGCTGTCATCAAAGTTGGTGCTGCAACTGAAACAGAACTAAAAGAACGTAAACTACGCATTGAGGATGCACTGAACTCAACTCGTGCAGCAGTTGAAGAAGGTATCGTATCCGGTGGTGGTACAGCACTTGTGAATGTATACAACAAAGTCGCTTCCATCGAAGCTGATGGTGACGTTCAAACAGGTGTGAACATCGTTCTACGTTCTCTTGAAGAGCCAATTCGTCAAATCGCTCACAACGCAGGTCTTGAAGGATCAGTCATCGTTGAGCGCTTGAAAAACGAAGAAATTGGCGTAGGCTTCAACGCAGCAACAAACGAATGGGTAAACATGATTGAAAAAGGAATCGTTGACCCAACAAAAGTCACTCGCTCTGCACTTCAAAACGCAGCTTCTGTAGCAGCTATGCTTCTTACAACTGAAGCAGTCGTAGCTGACAAACCAGAAGAAGGCGGCTCAGGCGGCGGAATGCCGGATATGGGCGGAATGGGCGGCATGGGTGGCATGATGTAACACCCCCGAAAACCCCTTGAAATATAGGGGTTTTTGTTTTGTCTATTTTTTGGTTAAGAGCGTTAAATGAATTGAAACCTTCACCGCTTTACATCCGTTAACTAAAGAGACAGTGATTTTTTGGGTTTTATCTAACATAAAGAGATGATTTTCAAAAGAAAAGCGGTGATCATATGGGCTTTACGACTTGGGTGGCGATTATTGTTGCGCTGGCGGTCGTGTTTGGATTGTTTGGATCGAAGAGGCGTGATAAATAAAGAAAGAGTTGAAAACCCACTTTCAATTAAGAAGTGGGTTTTTTGTTGTAAATACAACATTAATCAATTATACTAACTTTAGTTATTTGTTGTAAATGCAATAAAAGGAGTCGAGGTATATGAAAGAAATTTTGCGGGAGATCGGCGTGATTGCTCGCGCGCTTGATTCCATTAGTAATATTGAATTTAAAGAGTATGATTTAACGAAGGGGCAGTATTTGTATCTTGTGCGTATTTGTGAGGAGCCTGGCATCATTCAGGAAAAACTAGCGGAAATGATTAAGGTGGATCGAACTACGGCTGCTCGGGCTATTCAAAAATTAGAGCTGCATGAATTTATTGAGAAGAAACATGACTCAGCGAATAAAAAAATCAAGAAATTGTTTCCAACTGAGAAAGGGAAAGCCGTCTATCCAATGATCAAACGAGAACATGATCATTCAAATCGGGTAGCGCTGGATGGGTTTTCTGAAGAGGAAGCGGAACAGATTTATCAGTATCTTTTGAGGGTGCGAAAGAATATCGAAAAAGATTGGGAAGATGTGAAAAAAGGCAAAAAGAGAAGCTACTAATGACTAAGGAGGGGTTACTTCATGACCGTCACGCTCATTCGGTGTAATGAACAACATATAAAAGAGCTGCAAAAAATCGGAATCGAGACTTTTATAGAAACGTTTCAGGAGCAAAACAAGGCGGAGCATATCGACGCATATGTGAAGACAGCTTTTCATTCGAACCAGCTGTTAAAAGAATTACAACATCCCTTTTCACAATTTTATTTTGTTCAAGTAAATGGGCGCCTTGCTGGTTATTTAAAGGTCAATATGGACGATGCACAGTCAGAAGAGATGGGTGATGACACATTAGAAATTGAACGCATTTATATCAAACAGTCCTTTCATAAACTAGGATTAGGTCGATATTTAATGAATCAAGCCTTTGAAATTGCAGAGAAACATCATAAACGTGATGTTTGGCTTGGTGTGTGGGAGCATAATAAAGCCGCCATGGCATTTTATCAAAAGCTTGGGTTTGTTCAAACAGGAGTGCATGCTTTCCAAATGGGGGACGAGGAGCAAATGGACTTCATTATGACCAAAACATTGAGATGATCAAAAAGGGGGAAGGGGACATGCATATACCATCATTTTTTCAAGTGAAAGATATGGAGAAAATCAAATCATTTATTCAATCACATTCATTTGCTACAGTTGTGACGACAACGAATGAAAAGCCCATTGCGACCCATATTCCAGTGAGTATTCATCAAATTGGCGATTCGTATGTGATCTCAGGGCATATGGCGATTGGAAATCCTCAGTGGAAAACGTTTGAAGAGAACGAGAAGGTGCTCGTCATTTTTCAAGGGCCGCATGCTTACATATCCTCTTCATGGTATGAGAAAGAAACCGTACCGACGTGGAATTATCAAGCTGTACATGTATATGGAAAGGCTGCACTGCTCGAAAAATCAGAACTGGTCAAGGAATTAACAGCGATGCTGGAGACATATGAAAGTCATAGAGATCAGCCAGTGTTATGGGATACGTTATCTGAGGAACTGCTAGAGAAACAAATGAAAGGGATTGTGGGCTTCAAAATCATCATTAATGAAGTTCAAGCTGCTTTTAAGTTAAGCCAAAATCGCCATGAAAGAGATTATGCTCGCATTATTGAACAGCTGGAAGCAGAGGGTGAAGTGGAAATGGCGGCTGCGATGAAAAAGAGTTCCATGTAAGAGACTTCTCGAAAAATCAGTTATTCTTATGAAGTATTAAAATGAATGAATCGTTACTTATAAACAAAAACACTTTCTTTTCGGAAAGTGTTTTTTAATGTGATAAATAAAAAAGCCCTCATTATTCAAGGGCAATAGCGAAAGTTTATTTTACTTTTACTGTGAAGGTCACATCTTTACTATTCATGTAATCGTCAGTTGTGACATTTCCAAATTTCAGCTTTAATTCTTTGATGTTTTTAATGTTGATCTCTTTGCCTTCAGGAGCTAAGAATTGAATAACACCATCTTGTTTAACGCCACCTTCAACTTCGCCACCAATATCGCCATCAGTCATAAACATATTCGCATCTAATTGCATGCTTCCAGCTACAACTTTACCTTGGTCTGGATAGAAGTTTAGAACTTTATCTGTCGTATTTTCGATATTCATTCCTACATTGATTCTATCCTTCATAATTTTAATTTCGCCAAGGTTTACTTTCATTCCTTGAGCAGTTGTTTTGTGTTTGCTCGCATTTATTTTCTTTGAACCATCATCTTTTTTGTTTTTTGATTGTGTTTTTGTGCTAGTAGACTCTTTTTCTTTAGATGCACCTGTAGACACATCTTCTGTTGAGCCGCAAGCAGCCAGTGTAAATGTTAGCCCTAAAGCTAAAAATAAAGCATATAATTTCTTCAAAATGAAAATCCCCTTTTGTTTAATTTATATAAGCGTCTTGCACTTATATATTGACCATGACTATTATAATAGGATAAAAGAACCTTTAAATCAACAAAAAATGATAAAAATAGAAAATAATTGTTTTTGGGTGGTTTTTTGATAAACCAGTTAGCTTAAAATTACATAAAATCCACTTCTGATGACTTAAAACGAGTTTGAATTTCCTTATAATAGAATTATTATAAGAGATTGGGAGTGATTAAAATGGATGGTTCGTCAATCAAGATGGTTAATAGAGAGGATCAACATGAATTCTCGTTTCTGAATATATCTTCAAATACAGTTGGGGCTCTTTCAAAGGAATTTGCTGAGAGGATTCTAAAGGAAAGGAAAGTAGATGAAATTCATCAATTGATGTATGTTCCTATTGAAAATCATGAAGACCTTAAATGGCTGATCTACTCTTTGCATAAAGCCATCATGGATGAAAAAGATGTAAGTGTCGCTCTTGAATTGGCTGACCTACTCTATTTCTTTATTGTCCCTGCTTACAAAGAAGAATTGATGTGCAAGGAAGATTTGTCACACATGATGGATGATATATTGTTTATATTTGATCTTTGGACAGATGAAAACATAATAGAGTTAGTTGATGCCATTCAATATGAATTACAAAAAGTAGAGAGAAAAGGCTTGTAGAGCAATCTCTACAAGCTTTATTCTCTATTTTTATGCAGTTGTGTTATTGACGACAGTCTCTTTTCTAAACACGCCCATGCAGCCTGCAATGATGATTAATACAGCTGGAAGGATAAAGAACATAGAAATAGAAATAATACCACCAACAGCAGATACTAATAATAAAATCCCGCCAAGCTTTGCTTTTTTCTTCACGATAACAGATGCCACAATCGCAAGAATAGAGAAAAGCATCGCTGCCCAGCCTAATCCTGTGATTTGACTCGTACCTGATTCACTAAATGCCGCATCGAGTCCTCCAAAGGCAATGGCAAACATTGCACCGAAAAATCCAAAAATACCTCCAATTAAACCTAAAACAAATTCTGTCGTTCTTTTCATAATACTTTCCTCCGATATGTAAATAAGAATTATTGGTACTTAAGAACCAACACAATCTTACTCATCGGCATTCTTTTCACAATGTTAATAGTTTTGTTAAAAAAAACAAGAAAATCCATAAAGAATTTTCTTGTCCAATTACTGGGCTCTCTCCCAGGTAATCTTTGTTTCATTTGTTGTTTTCTTTCCTTTTGCCAGTACTTTTCCGTTTTCCTGTTTCACGGTGATGTTTAGGTCGTAAAAGGAGTAGAGGGCGCCGAGGCTGTCATTTTCCGGTTTATGCAGGTTGTTTTCCTTTTCAGTGGATGCACCAATAGCTAGTGTTTTGGCAAAGTTCAAACCAATGACTTCAGCGTAATCACTATTGGTCTCAGATGAAGCCGTCACGTTTAAGGAAATGACTTTTTTCTTTTGATCAACGGTGATCGCTGTGTCTTTTACGAGCTTAGACTGCTCCATGACCTCTTTCGTTTCATTTTGAATGCGTTCATTAATCGTTGGAAGTGCCGTAGATTCTGTTTTTTCTTCTTTTGTCGTATTTGAGCAAGCTGCTAGGATAGAGAAGGTTGCAACAAGACTCATGAAAACAAGTAGACTTTTTCTCACGTTCTTTCTCCTTTGTTCTTCAAAGTATGTATGCTTATGTTACCACGAATTGATGTTTTGATTAAAAGAGAAGTGTTGATAAGCTGTGAACAATCAAAAGCACCCAAAGTTGGGTGCTCGTGTTTTATTGTGCTGAAAGGGTTGTACTAAGTGGGATAGACGAAATGACTGTGAATTTTGGAGCCGGAGCACCAGATTCTAGATTTTTGCGTAAAAGAGATGATTTGACGGTGCCGTCCCATTTTTTATAGACACTTCCAGATGTATTTGCACGAAGCTGTACATTAGAGAAGCTTGCTTGCGAGTAGCTGTTTGTTCCATTATCTTGTACGCCGTGTACCATTTTGACGACATCGAGGTCTTTCAGACGACTAGGGTTGAAAACAGGCTGTTTATAACGCAGTTTCCCGTTGACGTATAGTGACACTGTGCCATCACCATTGTTGATGAGCTTTAAGTTGACACGTGCACCATCTTTAATACTTGAATCGTATTCGCTGTTCCAATATTGACTGCCGCCTTGGGAGCCGGTGCCCAGGAAGACCTTATAACCAGAAGATGTTTTTGAAATCCCGCTCTCAACAACGGCAGAACCGAGACCAAGATACCAGTCGGCATAGCCATTTTTAATAGTGGCTGTTTTTGGCAGCACAATATCAGCCGAGATACCTGACCATTTGGCTTCATCCGTTTGTGTCACGATGGCGCCGTGACGAGGACCAGCCGCAGAGGCAGGAATACTTGAAAGCATCAATACGAAGGTCAAACTTACACTCAAAACGATGAACCACTTTTTCATGAAAATTCCTCCTTATCTTTGATTCATTTCTATTATATAAAACAAAAGGGAGGGATTTACTGACAATGTTCTGGCTGTTTTTGGTGAAATTTATGAACAAAATCGGTCATTAAGTGGTCAACTTGTATTCGAATTGTAATGTGACTGTAAAATAACTGGGTGCATCTTCATGTATAATAGGGTCAGAAACCAAATACGGAGGATTTTTTAATGAATAAAAAGCTTATCGCGACAATCGTAACAGTAGCTAGTTTATTTTTAGCGTTTAGTTTCTCACATGGAGCAAGTGCAAAAAAAGTAAGCGGCAATATTACATGGTATAATGGTGTCGGTAAAAAAGGCGCAGATGGAAAAAAACTCGGTCATTGGGATGCAGCAACAAAAATGGGATTTGACGTACCGAAAAAAGGTACAAAACTAAGAGTGACAACAAAAGCGAAACCACATAAAGTGATTACAGTATATAAATATGATGTAGGTAGAATGCCAAACGCAGTATTAGACGTAAGTCCGAAAGCATTCAAAGCACTTGGGTATAAAACAAGTAAAGGTGTCGTCAAAGGGCATTACACTTATTAATACATAGGCATGCAAAGAAGCGGGAAAAGTTCATTTTCTGGCTTCTTTTCTTGTGGAGAGGGTCTGAAAGTCAATGAAAAAATCAACATGGTGGATCATCACAGTAATTGGAGTCGCAGTAATTGCGGCCGTCATCTTCTTCATGATGAAGCCGGGGCAAGAGGCAAAACATGCAGGAAAAGTGAAAACAAATCAAGATGCAAAAGACGAATTGCTTGTTTCATTTACGGATCAAAAGTTAAACAATACTTATTACTTGCATGACAAGGCGCTTCATACAGAGAAACTGACAGCATATCCTTCAATTGCTTATGATCAGGCGAAACAGCTTTTATACTATACGTATACAGATGAAGACACACAAAAAGTAAGTATACGGGAATTGAATGTGAAAATGGATAAAGAAAAAACGCTCTTTACGAGTGACGATTCAATCGACAGTATGAGACTTTCTGGTGACGGAAAACAGTTATATCTAAGGTATAACAAGGATTCAGGTGAGCAATTTTATGTAGCGTCTTTTGATTTGAAAACACAGAAAGTGAAAGTGTTATATCCAGAAAAAAGTGATGATGATACGGTGAGTTCTTTTGCTTATGATCCAGCATCAAATCTGTTGGCCATTCAGCATTATTCGTTAAAAGAGGATTATAAAAAGACGGATGAGGCAAATGAAAAAGGAATGGATCCTGAACCAACGACCATGAATATTACCCTACAAACAGGTGAGAAGGGAAAGCGAATTGCACGTATTTCTCAAACCATCAATGATATTTCTTTTTCACCAAATCATAAAAAACTCATTTATACAGAAGTGAAGGTTCGAAATGAAAAAGAAGTATCATCTATTAAGGTGATGGATGTAGATACAGGAAAAACAAAGACACTTGTTAAAAACAGCCAAGATGTGCGTATTTTAAGTGCTGCCCAGCCACAATTTTCTGCGGATGGTACATCTGTTTATTTCTTAGGTGTTGCAAATAACGCAAAGGAATTAAAGGATGACACAGGACGAAAGGCGAAGGTCAGAACTATTTTTGAATATGATATTAAGAAGAAAACAGTAGAAACCGCTTGGGAGAAAGAAGGCGGGATTGTTAACAATTTCACTGTCAATCGGTAAAAGGTGCGCGTTCAGTTATTTTATATAACTGGACGTTTTTTTATTTTGTCATGGGATGTGTCGGTGAAAAATGCGGATTTGTGAAATGAACATCACTTTTTAAGCAAGGAAATGAGTGGTATTTTGATATTTTGCTACTGTGACAGAATCAGCGTAAGAGAGTAAAGTAAGTGGAAATAAAAAAACGAGAGGACAGAAGACTTCTCGTTTTCTCTTATTTATTTATTGTTTTCATCTAGTAAGTTTTGAAAAATAAACAAGGCATTAATGGAATGAGGGAATCCTACAACCTTTGTACAGTGCTTAATGATCTCCATAATCTCTATAACAGAGAGCCCGATATGTAATGCTTGTACAAAATGAGCTTTTAACTCTTCATCACAATCACCTTTTGCAATGAGAGCCGATAATGTGCTGATGGCCTTCTGTTTTTCATCTAATATGAAGTGATTGAATTCTTTTTGTTCACCGAGTTCAATTGTTAGTTGTTCAATGTTTGATCGAATGCTCTCGTTTTCATGAATTGAAAGCTTCTCCCTGTTACCTGCCACTGTTTCTTGCTTGACCTGGCAAGTCTCTTTTTCTTCATTCAAATTGAACTCCTCCGTTTTTTATGACGATTTTCTATTTGTTCGTGCTTGGTTTCTTAAGTGCCTTTTGATAGAGGTAATGGGTATATAGTAGTATTATCGGTTTACTTCGTCAACTTTTTAAGTGTGGAATGTTCAAAAAAATGCCATTCATGCGATACATTGTTCGTTTTTTCTCATGGAGATTGAAAAGAAAATAGAGGGCTAATATATAGAAGCTGTTAGCCCTTTTTATATTACGCAATTAAGAGAGAGGAGGTTTCATATTTACTAAATGATATCCATCGGCCGCATCATGTCATAATCTTCGTGTTCTAAAATGTGACAATGCCACACATATCGTCCGCTATACGGGACAAACCGAGCTATGATGCGAATGACTTCACCAGCATGCGCCTGAATTGTATCCTTGTAGCCTTGTTCATGCAAAGGAGGCGCTTCATTTGGTCCCGTGTACACGATTTCACCAGTTGATTGATAGATGTCTGTATCGAATGGTCTTCTATCAATCACCCGAAATTGAACAAGATGTAAATGAATAGGGTGTGTGCCCCTTGTTGGGTTGACAATGTTCCATACCTCTACACTACCAAGTCGAGGATTTTCCGTGACAGGATCATTCCAAAACCGGTTATCTAGTAATAAAATCGGGCGCCCATATTTATCTTGTGTGCCAGTAAGCGTTAGTGTTCGCTCGTTATCAGCTCGGCTCGGTCGGAGCGGTGGAAGTGGTTTGAAGATCGGACGTAATGTTTTAGCTGCTCTTCCTTTGAGCGGACGAGTGACTTTAAACTGCATAATGTTCGCATCTGTTTCTGGATTGACTTCCTGACCGCAGCCTGCCGTATTTTTTAAAATAATCGTTTGGTTTTCGTAAGCTGAGAAGTCGATGATGACATCAAAACGTTCAGCAGGTGCAATGCTAAAAGATTGGTGATGAACAGGTCTTGGCAAAAAGCCGCCATCAGATCCAATTTGTAAGATTGTGGCGTCGTTATCTAGATGAAGCTCGTAAGTTCTTGTGTTGGATGCGTTTAAGATACGAAAACGATATTTTCGCGGCTCTACTTCTAAATACGGCCATACTTTTCCATTGACTAAAATCGTTTCCCCGCAAAAAAATGGCACGATAGAGGGATCAGGAAGGTCACTATCTTCTGGTGTGTTATTTGGTCTACTTGGGTAAAACAGTGCGCCATCCTCCTGGAATGTCCGGTCCATGATCATTAAAGGGATATCATATTCATCTTTCGGTAATTCGAGTGATTTTTCAAACGCATCTGAGATCAAATAAAAGCCAGCTAATCCGGCGTATACATTTAATCGTGTTAATGCCATGGCATGATCGTGATACCACAATGTGCATGCTTGCTGGTGATTAGGGTATTCGTAAACCTCTCGTTCAAAGAAGGGACCGGTCGCTTCAAAGTCTCGCGAAAACCAAGCCTCCGGATAACCGTCACTGCTTGCAGGTGTCACGCCCCCATGCAGGTGAACGACTGTTTTGACTTCGGGTTCATCATGATGTCCAGCGTGAATGGTATGATCGACAGGCAGGAAGTGTTTCAGCGGCAATTTGTTCATCCATTTCACTTTGACCTTTTCATTTCGATTCGCTTTAATGGTTGGACCAGGCAAACTGCCATTATAGGTCCATAGCTTGGTTGGGGGCAGATCTCTATGAACTTTTAGGAACACCTCCTCCATAGCGATTTCATAATACGTTTGTCTTGGGTTTTTTTTGACGGGCTCTGCGACTTCTGGAATTGGCAGCTCGTCAACAAACTTTTCTAGGTTCATGTTGACTAATCCTCACTTAAAATCAATTTGATACATTATAAGTGCGGACATCCAAATAGGTGAATAAAATAAAAAAACCCGCTTTTCAGCGGGAGAATTAAGGGTGTTTATTTTCAAGCGCTGCACTTGCAGGCACTTTTTTATTCGGTTTAAAGATGAAGTAGGCGGCTAGTACACCGATGGTAATGATGCTTGTCAGTATGAGCTGAGGTCTCATCGATTCGATAAACAGCATAGAGGCCAAGATGGCGCAGATGACCAAAATGGTAAAGTACGTAAGGTATGGGAACAGCCACATTTTGATTTTGAGTTGTTCTGGATTTTCTTTTTCAATTTTACGACGCATTCTTAATTGTGAAACGGCAATGACCAAGTAGACAAGAAGTGCAATGGCACCAGAGGCATTGACTAGAAATAGAAAGATGGTTTCAGGATAAAAGTAGTTCATCATGACGGCAATATAGGAAAAGAAGGTACCTGCGACTGTCGCTGCTACAGGGACACCGCGTTTGCTGATTTTCATAAAACGTTTTGGTGCTTCGCCTCTTTCTGCTAATGAATAAAGCATTCTGGACGTTGTGTATAGGCCGGAGTTTAAACAAGAAAGAACGGCTGTTAAAACAATGACGTTCATGACTTGGGCGGCTGATGGGACACCGATGTATTCTAATACTGCAACGAACGGACTTGTTAAAATATTCGCTGAATTCCATGGGAGTAAAGTGACAACGACGGCGATCGACCCGACGTAGAAAACAATGATACGCCATACAACTGAACGGGTAGCTGTTGTCACAGATTTGACAGGGTCTGCTGATTCACCTGCGGCAATTGCCACAATCTCGGTTCCCATGAAGGAAAAGATGACAACGACAATCCCGAGGAGTACAGAGCCGAATCCGTTTGGAAGGAAACCGCCATTCCCCGTTAAATTGGCAAGACCTGCAGTATGATGACCGCCAAAACCAAAGATAAATGCAAAACCAATGAGTAGGAAGAGAATAATGCTGACGACTTTAATCAATGAAAACCAATATTCAAATTCGCCAAAAGATTTAACAGAAAAGATATTTGTCAAAGTTAAGAGGATTGTGAGGATAAGACTTGTGAGCCAAACAGGTGCATCTCCATACCAATATTGAATAATGGCAGCACCGGCAATGGCTTCAATGGCGATGACGATGACCCAGAAGAACCAGTAAAGCCAGCCGATTGTAAATCCGGCCCACGGGCCTATGGCGTCGCTCGCATATTGTGAGAAAGAGCCGCTTGTCGGATAGGCACATGCCATTTCTCCAAGCATTCTCATAATAAAGATGACCAGAAGTCCGGCAAATGAATAGGAAAGAATCGATCCAGGCCCTGCAGAATGAATGACAGCACCACTACCAACAAATAGCCCTGCCCCAATGACCCCGGCAATGGAGATCATTGAAATATGTCTTGTCTTAAGGTTTTTTTGAAGACCGTTTGTCATGTTGGACATTTCTTTACCTCCAAACATTTCTCTTTTATTCAAGAGTTTGTTTTTAGAATATTTTAAATTTTATCATACTGAATTGTCATTCAGCATTGGACAGGTTATCAAACTGACATTTCAAACCTCTTAACATGATGTTAAAAAGTATAAAGGATTTGAGAGATTATGTTCCCTCATTTTCCTCTGCCCATTCTTAAAAATAGCATAAGAAGGAAGAAAGAAAAGTTGTGTTTTAAAATAAAACTATTCTGACAATTAGATAGTAGAGTGATTTTGTTCTTTTTCATTTTTCGGGGTGATTTTGAAAAACGTTGATGGGAGTAGGTCTTGAGGTCAATTGACCTTATAAAAATAAGTTTGCTTAGGTCAACACATTTCTATGTATCCTATTTTGCTGATTCAAGCGAATCATGTTGCTGTAGACCCACACGGGCTTGGCTTTGTAAGATAAATATAGAAAAGTAATGTGTGAGGAGGCGCTGTTCGGTATGGAGCGCTACAACGAATTAAGACAAGGTGAAACAGGTGCTTGGGTCAGCATTATAGCCTATGTGATCTTATCTGCTGTCAAACTGATCATTGGGTATGTGTTTCATTCAGAAGCCCTTTCCGCAGATGGCTTGAATAATACGACAGATATCATTGCTTCGCTGGCCGTATTAATTGGGCTGCGTATTTCTCAGAAGCCACCTGATGAGGATCATCCATACGGTCATTTTAGAGCTGAAAATATTGCGTCACTTGTGGCTTCCTTTATTATGATGCTTGTCGGGCTTCAGGTTTTGCTGAGTGCAGGCCAGTCGCTTTTCTCATCAGAGCATCAAACGCCTGATATGATTGCAGCTTGGACGGCAGCAGGAAGTGCTGTTGTGATGTATGGCGTGTATATGTATAACCGTAAACTGTCTAAACGAATTAATAGCCAGGCGCTATATGCCGCAGCGGCTGATAATAAATCAGATGCTTATGTGAGTATCGGGACGTTTGTCGGAATTATCGCCTCTCAATTTCAGCTGGCGTGGGTTGATACGCTTGCTGCGTTTGTGATTGGCTTAATTATCTGTAAAACGGCGTGGGAGATTTTCAGAGATGCGTCTCATTCGTTAACGGACGGTTTTCATATAAAAGATATGTCTAAATATAAAGAGACGATTGAAGCGACACCAGGAGTGGGCGATTTGAAAGACATTAAAGCTCGTTATCTTGGAAGCACCGTCCATGTGGATGTGGTCGTTGAAGTAGAACCGCATTTAAACATCGCAGAAAGCCATGATATTGCAGATGAAATTGAACGCAGAATGAAGCAGGAACATGATATTTTACACTCTCATGTTCATATGGAACCAGCAAGTGAGCCTAAAGAGGAGCAGAAGTCTTTTCCGTCGTGAGAAGGCTTCTTTTTTCTACGTGTTGATGTTTCATGCAAATGCGTGTTGTATGGTAAAGTTAGACTATATGAAAATTGACGGAAACGTGATAGGAGGATCAGGATGGCATTTGATGAACCGATGCATTCAGATTTACAAAAAATCGTAGATAACATCAATAAAGTGATGGTGGGAAAAAAAGATATTGCGATATTAAGCCTTGTTGCGATTTTGGCGAAGGGGCATGTGCTATTAGAGGATGTGCCTGGCGTTGGGAAGACCATGATGGTTCGTGCTCTTGCAAAATCCATTGGGTGTGAGTTTAAGCGAATCCAATTTACGCCTGACCTTTTGCCTTCAGATGTAACAGGTGTGTCGATTTATAATAAAAAGACAAACGAGTTTGAATTTAGACAAGGACCGATTATGGGGCAGATTATTTTGGCTGATGAAATCAACCGAACCTCTCCTAAAACACAATCAGCCCTTCTTGAAGCGATGGAAGAAGGCAGTGTCACAGTGGACGGAGAAACGATGCCGCTGGCAGATCCTTTCTTTGTGATGGCTACGCAAAATCCAGTGGAGTATGAGGGAACCTATCCACTTCCAGAAGCGCAAATGGACCGTTTCTTATTTAAGCTGCAGATGGGGTATCCAACCATGCTGGAGGAGCTTGAGGTGCTGAATTTGCAGGAGAAACAATCGCCAATTGACACGCTTCAGGCAGTCATGACAAAAGATCATATCCATGCTTTGCAGCAAGCGGTTCAGACCGTACATGTGGATGCATCGATTAAAGAATATATTGTCGAAATCGCCCAAGCGACGCGAAATCATCCGTCTGTCTATTTAGGCGTGAGCCCAAGGGGTTCAATTGCATTGATGAAAGCGGCTCAGGCGTATGCGCTGTTGAACAGGCGGGATTATGTGATTCCTGATGATGTACAGTATTTGGCGCCTTACACATTGCAGCATCGCATGATCTTGACATCAGAAGCAACATATGAAGGGAAGAAGGCGGAGACACTGTTGCGACAGATGATTGAGCATATTGGCGTACCAGTTCAAAAGTCGATGACTCAATGAAGTCACGTAATCGTTTAGCTTTTTCACTATGGTTACGGGTGATGATGCTCGTCATTCTCACGGCAGCAGCCTTTTGCTATGCCATGTTTCAGGGCGGCTTTGTGAGCTGGTTCCTTTTTTATGCATTTTCACCATATGCTTTGTATGCTTTGTTGTTTGCCCTTGTTCCACTTCGTGCAACAGCCAAAAGGACATTACAGCATACCCGGTTAAAGGCAGGGGATGTGCTGTCTGTTGACCTTGAAATCAAGCGGACGAATTTATTTCCGTACGTGTACGCCATACTTGAGGATGAACCGCCGGATACCTTTCATTTGCAGGAACAAATTGAAATGAAGCGAATGATCTTTCCTTGGTTTCGGAAAACGTGGCGTTTTTCGTATCAATTCAATGACATCGTGCGGGGAGAGCATCAATTGACGGCGGTTAGAATCAAAACGGGTGATATGTTTGGGTTTGTTGAAAAAGAAGTGATTCTTCCATTAGAGAAAACATTGCTTGTGTATCCGAAAATGTTGGATATTCCTGTAGAATCTGCTGCATCGGTGAATGAAAATGGAGGCAAAGCGGTGCACTCTTGGTTAAATGAACCGACAAATGTGACGACAGGTGTGCGTGAATACCAGCAAGGAGACCGTTTCGCTTGGGTGGACTGGAAGACAACAGCTAGAAGAGGTCAGCTTATGACGAAGGAGTTTGAACAGAATCAGACAAAGGATCTGGTGGTGTTTGCTGATTTTACAGATGAAGCCGCTTTTGAAACGATTGTGTCTATGGCCGCATCGGTTCTGCAAACGGCTGTGAAAAAAGGGGTGCCGGTAGGCCTTGTCCCGCTTGGGGATCAGCACTTATTTCGAGTGGATCAAGGAGAGTGGCATTTACAGGACATGCTCTACTATTTAACAAAGGTGCAGTATCAGCCTTCTCGTGCACCTGATTATCAATCATTAACAGCGAGTGAGCACCAGCAGACAGGAAAGTATGTGGTGACAGGTCATCTGCAAGAAGAGCTTGCTACCATTTTACTTGGGAATCGAAACAGAAAGAACATCACCGTTCTTTTAGTGAAGAGAGCCGTTGATCGATTGACGGCAAAAGAAAAACAGCTTGTGGACCGGCTTAAAGCTTCTGGGATACACACGACCCTTTTATTTGAGGACCGGCTGCACGAAAGAACTGTGAGGTGACAAACATTTATGCTGCATATGCATCAGCGGCAAAGCCGTTTTGAGTTGTTCATCTATTATGCTGTCGCATTTCTGCTGCTTTGGGAGTGGCTTCGTCCGCTTCAAGATTTTACAGAGACGAGTCATACGTCTTATTTCATCATTTTTATAGGGCTTACGTGTTTGTTTACGTTCTTTCGATTGAAGTGGTATGTGACGTTTCCTATTTGTGCTGGATTGATCTTGCTCGCATTATATTTGATTTTTTATCAATCAGAGCCAAGTTATCTGCCTGCGCTGTTTGCTGATATTAAAGATAATATTTCTTTGATGAGCATGGGCATGTGGAGTGACATGTATCCGTCTTTCCGCACATTGTTGTTTTATATTTTGCTTTGGCTACTTGTGTATTTGCTTCATTATTGGGTTGTGTATCAGCAGCGTATCTTTTTCTTTTTACTGATGACGATTGTATATGTCACGATTCTTGATACGTTTACGCCTTATGATGCGACTTTTGCGATCGTTCGAATTATGGTATTTGGCTTTTGTTTGCTTGGCCTGCTCTATTTCGACCGGCTTCGTTCGGCTGAAGGTGTGCGGGTGTCACAGAAAGCGCGTCTCAATTGGTTCTTACCCATGCTGGTGGTTGTTCTTGTATCAGCATCACTCGGTGCTTCTTTGCCAAAATCTGATCCGAAATGGCCTGACCCTGTCCCGTTTTTTAAAGCGGTCACGAATCAAGATGGTTCTGCCGGGCAGAATAAGGTGGGATATAGTACGGATGATTCGTCGCTTGGGGGACCGTTTAGTGAGGACCGTACACCGGTATTTAAATGGAGCGGAAAAGAGCCGTCTTATTTTCGTGTAGAAACAAAAAGTATTTACACGGGGAAAGGCTGGGAGGATGCTTCAAACGATACGAAACCTACTCGGTTAAAAGGGAATGAAGTGCCGAACCAGTGGTTTACCAATCGCGTGAAAACAGAGGAGCATGAAACAAGAGTCGATATTGAATCAGATTATCGATTTAATCATGCTGTTTATCCGATTGGTACGGTTATGATGACGCCGATGGAAAACATTCCACTGCAAATGATGGGCAAAACGGAGAAAATTGTCCCGTCTACTCAAAACCCGCCCAAAAATTTAGGGAACTATCAAGTCAGCTTCTTATCACCTACATTTATCCTAGAGGATTTACAGCGGATCAAAGTACCGACCAAGCAGCAAGTGAACCAGCAGGTCGGACGTGAATACTTGCAACTCCCATCCTCGCTGCCAGAGCGTGTGAAAACATTGGCGAACAGCTTAACGGAAACGAAGGATAATATGTATGATAAAGCAAAAGCAATTGAGGATTATTTAGGATCTGCGAAGTTTTCATATGAAACCCAAAATGTCGCTGTGCCTGGGCGTGACGAAGACTATGTGGATCAGTTCTTATTTGATACGATGATTGGCTATTGTGATAACTTTTCAACCTCGATGATTGTCATGCTTCGCTCGATTGGAATTCCGGCGAGATGGGTGAAAGGGTACACGTCAGGTCAGTTATATGAAACACAAATGGATGGAAACAATGTGTATGAAGTGACCAATAACAATGCGCATTCATGGGTAGAGGTGTATTTTCCAAACCGTGGCTGGGTGACATTCGAACCGACAAAAGGGTTCACGAACCCAGAGAAATTTACGAATGAAACCACGGCTAACAACGACCAAACAGATGATCAACAGGATGAAAAAGATCAGCCCGCATCTGATCAACAAGAAAACGAGCAGACACAACAGCCGCAGCAACAAGAACCAGAACAGGCGGCAAAACAAGAGGAACAAGCAACTAAAGCAAAGCCAAGTATGGTTCATGTTGGTTCAATCTTGGGCTACGCAGCAGGTGTGATTGTCTTTCTTGGTTTCATAGGCTGGATGCTTTACCGGTTCAGAGCAAGATGGCTGCCAATCTTTATTGTGAGAAAGGTAAAACGTCTGCCAGATGAGGAAGCTTTTTTCTATGCATATGCTGCTCTATTAAAACAGCTAAGGCGCAGAGGGATCGAGAAAAAGCCAGGCATGACGCTAAGAGAATTTGCTTCTTTGATCGATGACAAGGAAGGGAATCATCACATGTCTGAGCTAACGCAGTTCTATGAGCGGGCGCTCTATCGACAAGAAGATGCGTCGGCGCTTTGGCGGCAGTCGGTGAAGTTATGGGAAAATTTAATAAACAGGAGATAGTCTTGACCCCGTACCTTCCTGTTGTTAGAATAGGTGAATATTAAAACCTTCTAAAATACATGAAATTGAAGCGTTCGGATGTGAGTCTGGGCGCTTCAAAAGCGTGATTTACACTGAGAGCAGGTTTTCTCCTCTCATTTTTTCTGTGCGTTTATAAAAACTATATTGGACATAGAGGTGACACCATGACAAATTTAGTAAATGAAATGATTTTGGTTCTCGATTTCGGTAGTCAGTACAATCAGCTGATCACTCGCCGTATTCGTGAATTTGGTGTGTACAGTGAGCTTCATCCGCACACTTTAACTGCTGAAGAAATTAAAGAAATGGCGCCGAAAGGAATCATCCTTTCTGGTGGACCAAACAGTGTATATGATGAAGGATCTTTCCGTTGTGACGAAAAGATTTTTGATCTAGGCATTCCAGTTCTAGGCATTTGCTACGGCATGCAGCTGATGACTCACTATTTAGGTGGGAAAGTAGAAGCGGCTAGCCAGCGTGAATATGGAAAAGCAGACATCCATATTAACGGAACACCTGCTTTATTCAAAGACCTTCCAACGGATCAAGTCGTTTGGATGAGCCATGGTGACCTTGTCGTTGAAGTACCAGAAGGCTTTACAGTTGATGCAACAAGTGCACATTGTCCAAACTCAGCGATGAGCTTAGCTGAGAAGAATTTCTATGGCGTTCAGTTCCACCCAGAGGTACGTCACTCTGAGTACGGAAATGATCTATTGAAGAACTTTGTCTTCGGCGTATGTGAGTGCGATGGCAAATGGTCAATGGAGAACTTCATTGAAATCGAAATGCAGAAAATCCGTGAAACAGTAGGCGACAAACAAGTATTGTGCGCACTAAGCGGCGGTGTAGATTCTTCTGTTGTGGCTGTATTGATCCACAAAGCCATCGGCGATCAGCTGACATGTATTTTCGTTGACCACGGTCTTCTTCGCAAAGGCGAAGCAGAAGGGGTTATGAAAACATTTAGCGAAGGTTTCAACATGAACGTGATTAAAGTAGATGCGAAAGATCGCTTCTTAAACAAGCTAAAAGGTGTGTCTGATCCTGAGCAAAAACGTAAAATCATCGGTAACGAATTCATTTATGTATTCGATGACGAATCGGACAAGCTAAAAGGAATCGACTACTTAGCACAAGGAACTCTTTACACAGATATCATTGAGAGTGGAACAGCAACGGCACAAACAATCAAATCTCACCACAACGTTGGCGGTCTTCCAGAAGACATGCAGTTTGAATTGATTGAGCCACTCAATACACTATTCAAGGATGAAGTTCGTGCTCTAGGGTCAGAGCTAGGTATTCCAGACGACATCGTATGGAGACAGCCATTCCCAGGTCCAGGACTAGGAATCCGTGTACTAGGTGAAATTTCTGAAGAAAAACTAGAAATCGTCCGTGAATCTGATGCGATTCTACGCGAAGAAATTGCCAACTTCGGCCTTGAGCGCGACATCTGGCAATACTTCACGGTCCTCCCAGACATCCGCAGCGTAGGTGTCATGGGTGACGCAAGAACATACGATTACACAATCGGCATCCGTGCTGTTACGTCTATTGACGGTATGACGAGTGACTGGGCAAGAATCCCTTGGGATGTACTTGAAAAGATCTCGACTCGTATCGTGAATGAAGTGAAGCATGTGAACCGCGTGGTGTATGATATTACGAGTAAGCCGCCTGCTACGATTGAGTGGGAATGAATTATATAAATGATTTGGTGTGATAATGTTGTTTTATAAGGGTTTGGGTTATTTTGAAATGACGAAAAACTATATAAAATGATATAGTTCCCCACCAAAATCCCCACCAAGGGGAGAGAGATACCAAATCCTTTTAATAAGGGTTTGGTATTTTTTTTATGATGTGTGGAGAGCATTCAAAACCTATTCGAGCGAAAAAGGATTAGAGCATTTATTGTTAAACTACTTTAATTAAAGGGGAAAAAAATGAAAATACAAATACCTATTAGATATAAGAATCTTATTACAGCTCTAAAATGGGGATCTATATTAACTTCAATAATTGTTAGTTTCTTTACCTTACAAACAGAGTTAGCTGTAATAATTACTTTATTTTTAGTTATTATAGGTCTGTTTGTTGAGAAAGTAATTTTTGAATATAATTATCTCTATATAAATCCAACGCCACGCATTAATGCTGAATTCCAGCAAACTTCTATAGCTGTTGGATTGCATGAATTTAATGGAATAGAACGACCACTTATTGGGATAGTATATAGAACAAAAGTGGAAGCACAAGAAGCGTTTCGCTATTTTAAGAGTATAAACGAAAACAGGTACAAAGATATTGAAAATAATATTTTTCTCAGTTTTGTTTTTGAAGATGAAAAACGTTACACATTCTTTTTGTACCCTAATAAATATAGAAATAGAACGATGAAAAACATCGAAGAAATTATGTTGAATCAGGGTCACGATAAGACAAAGAAACTTAATTTCAAAGTGCTTTCTATAGTAAAGTATTTCCCTAGTACCTTTAAAGGGGAAGGAAGTCTTAGAGAGATTCTTACTGAAAGAGTCTTACCAAAAACACCTTTTGCTTTTCAGACCTTCTATTTAGATAATGGAGAAATAAAACCGGCACAAAAAAAGCCAATTTTAAAGTATCAATTACGAATTATAAATAGAAATGAGTTAAGCTCCGAAGACATTGAAAGTGCATTTGAATGGTTTGATAATAATCCTCATATTCACAAAAGGTTTACAGAGTCATAAGTTTAGCTGGTATTGTATCTTTATCAAATGAAGAAGACTGAAGCTCTTTTATTAAACAGATGAATGAGAACATCTTGATGAGAAAAAGCCTAGCGCAAATAAATTCTTACAAAGTCTCGCAAAAGCAATTGAATTAAAAGATACAAATTTTATACATTTGAACATACCAAATACTATCTTTGTCACAAATAATACACAAAAAACATAGATCTTTAAAAGATTATTTGTTTTCGGTGCTTTTTTCGCTATATAAAATAATCTATACACTTCATATAATTGTGTTAAAATTTTAATGTAAGCGTTTAATTATATATGAGAGGAAGTAAAAAATGAATGAGTTTGATTCTTTTATAAATTTTGATCAATTGGTAGATGATGTATTGACAGGTGAGCCAGATGATCCTAGAGATATTTTCGATATCATTCCAAATAAAAACCCTAAATATGAAGAAACCCTTAGGCCAGGTCAAGAAGTAGTTTTAAAAAAATGGTATGCTGACCACAAAGATAAGCATAATACGATTTTAAAAATGAACACTGGTAATGGAAAAACTGTAGTGGGACTACTTATATTGAAATCATATTTAAACAGAAAAATGGGGCCTGCTGCTTATGTAGTACCTGATAATTTCTTGTTAGAACAAGTGTGTAAAGAGGCAGAAGATCTAAATGTCTTGATTACAAAAGATGTAGATGATTCATCATTCATTAACGGAGATGCAATATTAGTAGTAAATATGCATAAAATATTTAATGGTAGATCTGTATTTGGAGTTAATAATAAAAAAATAGATGTTGGTTGTATAGTTATTGACGATGCGCATGCTTGTATGAATATAGCAAAAAATCAGTTCTCCATTAAAATTCCAAGAGCTAATTCTCTCTATAATTTTTTCTTAAATACTTTTGAATCAAGCATCAAACAACAGAATGAAATAAGGTTTGAAGAATTAGCTCAAAATGAAATAGGTGCTCAACAACTAATTCCATTCTGGGATTGGCAATCAAATCTACAAAATGTAAGAAAGAAATTAATGGAAAATAAAGACGTTAAAGAAGAAAATAATGCTAGTCTTTTTTTTAATTGGGAATTATTAAAAGATAACTTGGATTTGGCAGACTGTATAATTAGCTCAAACGAAATTACTATAAGCGTTGAATATTTACCAATAGAATCTATTCCTAGTTTCAGTGAATGCAAACATAAAATATTCATGAGTGCGACAATAGAAGACGATTCAATTTTAGCCACTCATTTTAATATTGATGTATCTGAGATTGGAAAAATAGTAACCCCTGTGAAAGCTAATGATATTGGTGAAAGAATGATACTTATACCTCAAAGTTTTGATTCCAAAATAAGTGATGATGATCTAAAAAGACTTTATGTGGAATTAGCAAAAAAAAATAATATTGTCATACTCGTTCCTTCAGACGTAAGAGCACAGTATTGGAAAGATGTAGCCTATCAAATAATAGATAATCAAAAAAGTTTAACCGATACTATAGAGGAAATGAAAAATAGAGTTGTTGGAATTGTAGTAATAAAAAATAGATATGATGGAATTGATTTACCAAAATCAGCTTGCACAGTATTAGTTTTAGATGGAATACCAGATATTAGAAGTGGTTATGATAAGTATGAAGAAATTATCTTAATGGATAGTAGCACAATAAACAAAGAGAAAGTTCAAAGAATAGAGCAAGGTATGGGAAGAGCAACTCGTTCGAGAGAAGATTATTCTGTAGTATTTTTAATGGGCAGAAATCTAGTGAGTACATTATATGGTAAAAATGAAGATTATTTTACAAGTGCTACTAGAAAACAATTAAATATATCTAGAGGAATATCTAGACAAATAAAAAACAATCCTGCTAATAAAGATATACATCCACTTAATTTGATGTATAAAACTTCTTCATATTGTCTAGATAGAATACCTAATTGGATTCAAGCACACAGAAAGGCATTATTAGGTGAAATTTATGAAGACTCTGTTTCTTTTGATGAAAATATTTTAAAACTTAGAAAAGCTTTTAATTTATACAAAGATAGACGCTATTCTGAATGTCAAACCTTAATTCAGGAGGTTATATCAGCTGAAAATGATAATACATTAAAAGGATATCTAAAATTCAAACTTGCAAAATATCAAAATAAAACAGATCAAACATCAGCACAAGAAATTTTATCTTCAGCTCGAAAATTAAATAACCGATTGCTTTTCCCGATAAATGGAATACAATATAAAAAGTCTCTTATTCCAAATACCTCTCAAAGCACCAGGATTTCTCAATTTAATTCAAGCTTTTTTGGAGATGCAAATGAATATATATTACATGTTCAGAGTATAGTTGATAACCTACAATTTCAAGATACTAGTTCTACTCTTTTTGAAGAAAATTTGAAAAAATTAGGTGTTGTACTTGGGTTTATATCTAAACGACCTGAGAATGAAGTCGGAAAAGGACCAGATAATTTATGGTTAGATTCCGAAGGGCCTTCTTTTGTAATCGAGTGTAAAAACGAGGCATATGCTGAAACAATTAACAAACAATATTGTAATCAATTAAATGGATCAATAAACTGGTTTGAAAGACAATATGATGGACTATTGAATTTTGTTCCAATCATGATTCACCCATCTACTAAATTTGAATATGCTGCAAGTCCACATTCTAAAATTAGAATTATTGATAAAAATAAATTAGAACTCTTAAAGAAAGCTACCTTAGAATTTTCTGTAGAAATTTCCGCAAATTTCACAAATGAATCAATAATTTTTAAATCATTAAAAAGTAATAATTTATTAGCTAATCTAATTGAAAATAATTACACTATGAAATTTAACTATATCTAATTTTGTAACCCACTATTTTTTATATTGATAAATAAGAAATTACCGAGTTAGAAAAATGAATTTAATTGGTTCGCCTCTAAACATCAATCATTTATTGGAGTATACGGGCATTTTTTATATACTTACATTAAAAAACCACTCTGATTATACTAATCGAGTGGTTTTTTAACTACTAATATTAGCCTTATAACAATACTAACTTTCTAAGTAATATTTGTAATTATTTAATTGTAAAAAGAAACATTATTGGTGAAATGAAAAATAACAACTTTAAATATCGATAAAACAAATAACGAGCTGAATTCATTCAATGCGGTAATATAGTGAGATTTCCAATAAATCTTATGCACTAACATGAGCCTAATTGTTTTATCGGCTCTTTGATATAACTTTGTTTAAAATCCCATTCCCAAGGCTTGATTTCAAGTTCTTCACACTTTTCAAACCAGCCTTCTATCCATGTGTTCCCCTTCATTTCTTTCCTCCTCTTTTCATTATCTATTGAACACTTTTTTCATTCTTAATCTTCTCCACAACACCACCGCAAGAACAAGCAAAATGCCACATTGAATCGAAAGTAAAAGCATTTGTAATTCCACAGGCGTTTGCCCATTTGTGATTTGATCCACGATATTATGAACGGCATGCCATAAGATCACCCATTGCAGACTGTTCGTGAGTGCAACGATTTCAGCTGCAACGAATCCAAATAAAAAGGCGAAAAGGATTTGTGCCACTGTTAATGTGAGGCTTTTTCCGCTTAGCAGATTCGCAGCATGACCAAGTCCGAATAGTACGGCGGAGCCCCATATGGCAGTGCTCAAGTTAATTTGTTTTAAATATTGAAACAGAATGCCTCGAAAGATTCCTTCTTCAAAAAGGCCGACACACACCATGAAGAAACAAAGTGCTAGAAAGGAAGAAACAGTTAAATCCTTGTTGAATCCAGCAATAAACGGAATGGCCTCGATGATAAGGATCGGAAATATCCACATACCAAGAGAGCCTTTTCGAAAACCTATTTCTTTCAAGTGAAAACGACTTTTTTGAATAATGAATAGAAGTAAAAGACACCCAGTTAGCATGGCGCAGCCATTGATGAGATAGATGGTCATCGGATCGGTTACTTCTTTGATGGATAAATAGACACCTGCACTTGTTGGAATGATTAAAGAAAAGAGCAGTAGAAGTACTGATTTTCGAATGATTGTGATTGGTTTCATGTGTTGATTCCTCCTCTAACCTCAGAGTATTGGAATCATGCAGAAGTCACAATGAAATCTTCCTAACATGTCAATTTTTAGCCCTAAGATGCGCTTTAAGATGTTGTTCGTTTCTTTCGTTGCTGTAAAAGTTCGTTGATTTCCTCAGCAGTTGCTTGATCTTTTTTATACAATAGATACTTCATCAAAAAGAATAAAGCCATGACCACAAGGAAATTCACGATAAACGAAAGGGGGCTGAGTTCACCGCTGACGATGATGATGGTGGTCATAATCATACACATCACAAGGACGATATATAGAATTTGTTGAAAAAGAATCCGTTTATGGCTGTACGTTTGTTTTGGGTATAGCAAGAAGGTCAGGGCGCTTGAAAAAAAGGAACTGAACATGATGGCTTGTAAAATATAGATGGGCATCGTTCCAAACGTGAAACAGTAAATCAATACGAGTGCAGTAAAGATCATACAAAATGTGATCAAAAGATTTGTGATATAACGTTTCATCCTGTTCACTTCCTCCGTAATCCAAGCTTCTCTTTTAATGCTTGGATATAAAAACGTGAAATCATTACTTTTTCTTTATTTGTAAGGCTTGCTTCAAAACGGCCACTCGTTTTAGGAGAAATAGCGGCAATAGAATCTATATTCAGAATCATCGATTTTGAAATCCTGACATAATCGTGCGCTTCAAGCCGTTCTTCAAGTTCAAATAACTTTTCCTTTAAGAGAAACACTCCATCTGACGTATACAAGAACGATCTTTTATCAACGCTTTCTATATATAAAATGTCGTGATAATAGACCTTTTTCACTCTTTCTTTCGTTGGTTCTTGTGCTAAGAAATAGGGGGCTGACTGCTCCACTTGCTGGACAAGTTTTTCAACCGCCGGATTGAGTTCATAAATGTGAAAAGAAACATACTCTGGTTGCGGCTTTTGGATGAAATGAATATCCGTTTTCATTTGTTTCTCCTCTGTTTAATAGGATTTTTCGTAATCTCTCTTCAAAATCGAATACATATACACATCATCGAATCCCTTCTGACCCAATTCATACTCTCTTAATAAACCCTCTTGTACAAAATGTATCTTCTCCAATAATTGAACAGAAGACGTATTTGCTGGATCAATGATCGCTTCAATCCGATTCAAGTTCATCTCCTGCAATCCATACCGCAACACCGCAGTAATCGCTTCCTTCATGATGCCTTTTCGCCAATGATCTTGGTGTAATTCATAGCCAATTTCCGTACGGCGGTGCTGTTTTTCTAGATTGAGAAAGCCGCAGCTGCCGATGATGGCTGGATTTTCTTTTAGAGAAATGCCCCAGCGGATGCCTGTTTGTTCTTTGAAGATATTGTCATACCATTTGATTTCCCCTTTTGTGTCCTCGATGGTTTCATGTGCATCAATGCCCATGTAGCGGCACACGGTTTCATTGGATAAATAGATGTGCATATCCTCAGCATCTGCGATTGTCGCTTGTTTTAAGATTAGTCTTTCAGTCTGTATCGTTGGAAATGATTGTGGAAAAGTAATTTTGTTCATGCGTTTATCCTCCATGTGATGTCTTTTGTTCTGTACATGCCTTACAATAAAAAACCCCTTCATTTCTTAGCCAAGCCTTTACTTCTGTCATTCCTCGTCTCTTTGGATAGACCAGCTTAACGTACACTTCTTCGTTACCTACTATTTTCTTTTGGCAGCTAGCACAAGCAGGTTCTTCAAATAGAAACAATCAATATCCTCCTTTTTGTAGATATTTCTTCCATTATATCAAAAGTTCAATACGATCTTTGCGGCCTATTCTTCACTTTCTCTATTTTTGTCCGACATATGCTAAGTAAAAGAAATTTCTGTTTGTTGAAACCGTTTGTGAGAAACCTTGCTCTAACAGGTGTAGGAGGTGTGGATGAGATGAAGCAAGTGCGTCTAATTAAAAAAGCACAAAAAGGGAATGTCCCGGCATTTGAGACATTAATGCTGATGTATCAAGAGCGTTTATATAAAACGGCTTTTCTCTACACAAGAAATAAAGAGGATTCGTTAGATGCTGTTCAGGAGACGGTCATTAAAGCATTTAAACATTTATCTGGATTAAAAGAACCGGCTTATTTTTCTACATGGCTGACTAGGATCTTGATTCATACAATTTTTGCGATGAAGAAGAAGCAGCAAGATGTTGTTCCGTTTGAACAGCATCATGAGAGCGTTGAGCGGCATGATTTTTTGGAAGACAAGATCGATTTAAAAAATGCACTAGATGTATTAGATGAGCAATATCAGCTCGTGATTCAGCTATTTTATTTTCAAGATTATTCAATTTCGATGATTTCTGAGCAGATGGGTGTGCCTGAAGGAACGGTTAAAACTCATTTGTATCGAGCAAGAAAGTTATTAAAGCAAACATTGGAGAAGGAGGAGAGTGTCGATGGAACGAAAAGAAATGAAGAAGCTTTATGATGAGATTGATGTACCAAAGGTTGAAGTGACCTCTGCGGTTCGCCAAGCAATAGGAGATGTGAAAGCGGAAAAGAAAAGACGTTGGTTCACATGGAATTGGAGAACGCCAATCTATTCAGTTATCGCCCTTGTTGTCCTTTACTTTTCATCAGGCTTCATTTTTCCTTCTCTTAATACAGCGATGGCTCGAGTGCCGTTTGTTGGACAGTTATATATGATGTTTCACGATAAAGTAGGAATGTCTCTTTTTCAGAGTGAGTTGGTGAAGCATGTCAATGAGGGAGCTGAATCAAGAGGGGTTACTGTGAAAGTGAACAGTGTGTATTATGATGCCGGGCGGCTTGTTTATACGTTTACTGTGGAGAACTTGAATACAAAGGAAGATGTTGTCCCTTTCATAGTCAACTTAGATCCAGTAAATCAAGCTTCCCAATCGAGTTCCTACAATCATGAATTGAAAAAATTAAAAGATGGCCATTATGTTGGGCAGGTGACAGTCTATACAAATGGTCAAACGATCAAACAAGGTCAACAAGTGCCACTTGTCATTTCGAAAATTGGGGATATTGTAGGGAATTGGCGCTTCAAGGTACCAGCGGTCAAGCAAAAAACCACTGTATTAGCTGGACAAAAAGACGTGTCTATTTTAAATGGACGTTATCACTTAAGAAATATAAAGGTAGAAAATGGAGTGAAAAGCTCTGTTATTCAATATACCATTGATTACAATGGTTTTGCTAAAGACGATATAGTTAGTATAGAAAGAATGAAGGATAATCTAGGGAATGATTATCAGCTCGAAATTGGAACAGTTTTAGGAGAAAAACAACTGACTTCTGACAAAACTAGAAAAAACCATTTGACCATTTTAGATCAGTCGATTGATCCAGAGGCAACTGAATTAACATTTTACACGGGTGTGACAGACGAACAAGAAGAAAGCAAAATCATTCATCTTCAGACAAAGCTGCCTGTTCAGTTCAAAACAAAACATCATGGAATAGGGATCAAAATCAATAAAATTGAGCAAAAGGGGCATTCTGTGACAGTTTATTATCAATTTACTGGAGTAAATCAGAAAGAATTAGATGAGGATGTTATGGAGAATGTAGGTGAATGGATAGGATTAGGTGATGTTAAAAAGCTGAAATCGTGGTCAGACCCTGAAACAAATGATGAAAACGGATATTACTTGGAGAGAAACGATGCGAAGGTGACCAATTTCAAGACAGCCTCTATGCAATCCACCTTTGAATTTGATGTGAAGAAGTTAGACACATTTTCATTTAAGGATTATGGGCTTTACCTTGATTTGTCAGATCTGAACCGATTGGCACCACAGGAAGATATACCCGTAACCATTCCAGTCAAAAAAGAAACATCAAAAGCTAATCGATAAATAAGAAAGCGAACATGATTACACATGTTCGCTTTTTGTCTGCTTTTGAACCAGCTGATGACGGTTGAACGAATACCTGATCAACATCAACGCAGCAAAACTAGCTATCCCACCAATCCAACTTAAATTCGTTACATTTGTATATTGAATAATCAGACCACCCATTGACGATCCAAGCATCATGCCGATATTCATAATCGCTGTATTAAAGCTCAGCACAGTTTCTGATGTTTCGGGTTTTAGGGAGATGAGATAAAATTGCTTCGCTGGTGTTGTTGTCCATGTGGCGGTGCCCCAAATGGCGAGCGTGATGAAGACGCCAACTACAGAAAATTGTGTAAAAGATAATGCAAAGAGCATGAGCATCTGAACCGTGATGCTGATTGAAATGGTTCGGTTTGGTCCCCATTGATCGACAGCGTATCCGCCAAAGCGTGATCCGATAAAAGCAGAAATCCCTAAGACGAGCAAGGCAATGCTTGTCATTTCGAGCGTAAATCCGGATGTCTGTCGCAATAATGGCGAAATGTAGGCAAATACCATTGTGTACCCTAAAATCCAAAAGGCAGTCGTGGCTAAGCCGCTTAACACCCTACGGTCTTGAAGAATTTGCATTTGCTGTTTGAATGGCACATGGGAATGTCCCTCCATAGGCGGTAATAAACGATACAGAAGAAACAAGAGACAAGCGGTTCCTATTGCAATGATGAGAAAAATGGCATGCCAATCTACATATCCTGCTAAAAATGTTCCAATCGGTACACCGAGTACTAGTGAAACTGTAAATCCAGTGATCACCATGGCCATCGCACTCCCCTTTTTTTCTGGCGGGGCGAGCTGCGCTGCATAATTTGTTGCGAGTACAATATATAAGCCGCCACTCATGGCCATGATGACCCGTGAGAGCATGAGCAGCATAAAGTGATGGCTAAAAAAGGCGAGCACATTCCCTGCTATAAACATTGAAATCGCCGATAAAAGAACCTTTTTTCGATTCAATTTCGATGTGGCCATGACTAAAAAGAGGGCACCCACGGCATAAAAAAGAGAATAGATGGTGATGAGCTGTCCCGCAACCGGGATGGAGATGCGCAGATCGTCAGAAATGATGTCCAGTATGCCTGATACGACGAATTCTGAAGTACCTGTGACGAAAGAACCGACGGCTAAAAGAAATATGAGCAATGGATAAGATGTACTTTTCATTTTGAACCCTTCCTTTATGTTGAAACGTTGTATTCATTTTAAATTCCGTGCTAACATAAGTAAAATTGATGTTTTTCATGAAAGGGATGAGTGAATACTCATGAGCTTTGTTCGATTCGAGACGATGGCTAAGGTGGTCGAGCTAGGCAGTTTTACCGCCGCAGCTGAAGCATTAAATATGACACAGTCTGCCGTGAGTCATGCGGTGGCAAGTTTAGAGACGGAGTGGGGCGTGTCTTTATTCGTACGTGACCGAAAAAAGGGCATTACGCTGACAGACATCGGTGAAACCCTTCTTCCGCATATAAGAGAAGTGCTAAATCGAGTAGAGAAAATTCAGCAGGAAATTGCGCTCACCAAAAATATTGAATCTGGCTTGATTAGGATTGGAACATTTGCCAGTGCATCCGCTTGTTTGTTGCCAAAACTGCTTGTGAGCTATCAGAAAAAGCATCCAAAGATTGAATTTAAATTTTATGAGGGGACATATGAAGAAATATTGGAGTGGCTCGATTCTGGCATTATTGATGTTGGGTTTGTTGTAAAAGGTAAAGCGGATGAAGCGTTTGATCTATTGCCACTTATGAAAGATAAAATGGTGGTCGCCTATCACGAAAATCATCGTTTTAAGCAGCAACCAATTGTAGATATGGAAGAATTAGCGGACGAACCGTTTATTATGCCAACTGGCATGTATCAGTCCCATGTAGAGGATATTTTTTCAGAGGCGCAAATCAAGCCGTCTATTTTATTTGAAGTGCATGATTGTACGACCATTGCCCGCATGGTTGGGGAAGGACTTGGTGTGACGATAGGTCCTGAATTATTCCTAAAAACGCAACAACTTGTGCAGATCAGTCATCTGAATGTATCGCATCATCGTGAGGTGGCGCTTGCCTGTCCATCGCTCACGCAATCTTCTCCTGCTGTGAAGGCATTTTTCGATGTAGCAGAAACGGTTTTTGCCAGAATTCAGTGATGGGTGTATAAAGAACTAGATGTGATTTTCCAAATTCGTGTAATAAGACGAATGAAGCGGACATTTCTTTGAAAAATGTTCGCTTTTCGTATTGTGTTTTAAAAATGAAGTTGGTACAATAGACACAGAAATCAAATAGATAGAAGTCGTATAATGGCGGGGATATGGCCCGCAAGTTTCTACCAAGCTACCGTAAATGGCTTGACTACGTCAATTCACACTCGTTTGATATAAATCATGCATTGTTCTTGTTTGATGTCACGGTCTGAATTCACATTGTAGTCAAGCGTCCCAAAAACTGGTGGGGCGTTTTTTATTTGACTTGTGAATGGGGCAGACTAAAGCAAAAGGACATGAAGGGAGTCAGTTGGCTTTGAAACAGTTTTTTCAGTTTGATGAGTTAGGTACGAATTATCGCAGAGAGATCATCGGCGGTTTAACGACATTTTTGTCGATGGCTTACATCTTGTTTGTCAATCCGATCACACTTGCTTTAGTAGCAGTACCGGATTTTCCAGATAAATTACGAATTGATCAGGGGGCTGTCTTTACAGCTACGGCGTTAGCTTCTGCGGCAGGTTGTTTCCTGATGGGATTGATCGCCAGGTACCCGATTGCGATTGCACCAGGTATGGGACTGAATGCGTTCTTCGCTTTCTCAGTGGTTCTTGGTATGGGGATCTCATGGCAGGCAGCACTTTCCGGTGTGTTTGTTTCAGGATTGATTTTCGTTGCTCTTTCTTTAACAGGTTTTCGTGAAAAAATCATCAATGCCATTCCGAGTGAGCTGAAGCTGGCTGTTGGTGCAGGGATTGGTTTGTTCATTACATTTGTGGGTCTTCAAGGCTCCGGTATTATTGCAAATAACGATAATACGCTCGTTTCGATTGGAAATATTCATAGTGGTCCGGTATTGTTGACGGTATTTGGAATCGTTGTGACTGTCATTTTAATGGTTCTTCGAGTGAATGCAGGTGTCTTCATTGGGATGCTTGTGACAGCCATTGCTGGAATGATCTTTGGTCTTGTGCCAGTTCCATCTCAAATTATCGGAAGCATTCCAAGTTTGTCTCCAACCTTTGGTCAAGCTTTGATTCACTTGCCAGATATTTTCTCCATTCAAATGCTTGTGGTCATTTTAACGTTCCTATTCGTTGGGTTCTTTGATACAGCTGGTACACTTGTGGCTGTGGCGACACAAGCTGGTTTAATGAAAAATAATGAGCTGCCTCGTGCAGGAAGAGCGCTTCTGGCGGATTCTTCTTCTATCGTCGTCGGTTCTGTTCTTGGTACATCAACGACGACGTCTTATGTTGAATCTAGTTCAGGTGTTGCTGCGGGTGCCCGCTCTGGTTTTGCAGCCGTCGTGACAGGTATTTTCTTCTTACTTGCGATGTTCTTCTCGCCACTATTATCTGTCGTGACATCGAATGTAACGGCACCTGCTTTAATCATTGTCGGTGCACTGATGGTAGCACCTCTTGCGAAGATCGCATGGGATCGTTTTGAAATTGCGGTACCGGCCTTCTTAACCATGATTATGATGCCACTCACATATAGTATTGCAACAGGGATTGCGATTGGTTTCATTTTCTACCCGATCACCATGATCTTTAAAGGAAAAGCAAAAGAAGTGCATCCAATTATGTACGGACTGTTTGTCATCTTTATTCTATATTTTGCTTTCTTAAATCATTAATGGTTTGTCTGAAACAGCAGCTCATGGAGGCTGCTGTTTTTTGTAGGGAAATTTTAAAAACATAGTTGACTTATAGGAATTATGTGTTTATGATAAAAAGACATAATTCGCTGATTGGATCACCAAAGGCGCTTTGATTTCCTTTTTTCTATAGAAGGGTTCAGAGTGCCTTTTTTCTTGCATTCATTATAACGGGAGGGGATGACTTGTCACGCTGGCTTAGGCAGGTGATTGAGCGGAAAAAGCAGGTATTGATTGAGCAGCTCCTTTTATGGGGGCATGAAGAAAAACATGAAGCGCTCATGCATTATACGATTCATGAGCTGGAAAATGAGGTTCTCTATTTAAAAGAGCGAAAGCAAAATTAGTGGGATGGGGGATGAGCGATGGATGAACAAAAGCTGAATTTTATTTTATCTGCCTTAAAAGGGATTGAATACGGGTCGGTGGTGATCACCATTCATAATGGACAAATTACACAAGTCGATACGACAGAAAAGACTCGTTTCCCCGCACACCAGGAGAATCTTCGGATTCAGAAAGCAAAGCAGGGGCGCTATCGTTCATGAAAAGTAATGAAAGATGATGAAAAGCTGATCCACTCATCAGCTTTTTTGTTTTGGCTTAATTTCTCTCCATTTAAAACCTCTTCATTCATTTATCCGTCTATTCGTATGAACGTCAAGGAATCTTGACTGAATAGAGAGACTCCGCTACTTTAATAGGAGTCATCCGGACAGGTCACCTGAGCCTGTGCGGATTGTCTGAGATAGGAGTTGATATGGGATGTTAGAGAAAGATCAAGAGCAGGTCACATCTGAAACGAAAAACGAAAACGAAGAGCCATCAATAGATCGAGAAACGAGGCAGTCCCGCCTCAGCCGCAGTGCTGCAAAACGAGGAAGAACGGCTAAGCCAGCTGATGAAGAGCGTTCAGCCATTCAGCGCATTGCAAGAGGTGTAGGCGGTGCGTTTAAGCGCTATGGCTCATATGGGCTCGCGATGTTAAAATCACCGAGCCGTGCGATCCATCAAGCGGACACTTTACGCATGAAGTACGCTTGGATTTCAATTGTGTTATTCAGTGTGTTTTTTGCTTTAGGCAACTGCGTTCAATTAAAGGCGTCAAAGACCCGTTTATTAGGTTTTGGTATTCATTATTCTTTTGGTGACGCCTTTTTGAAGGTATCGGTCTTTACACTCATTTTGTTGACACTGATGATGCTGACGGTTTGGGTGCTCGGTAAGTACATGCTGAAAGGGAACATATCGCTGAAAGAAGTGATCATGAAGTTCGGTGCCGTGCTTGTGCCGGTTTTGGTTTTATCTATCCTTTGGCTTGTATTTGCCATGCTGAATATTCCATATGTAACGGTGATTTTATCCGTGATGATGTTTTTTGGTCTTCAGCTGATTGCCATTGTGCTCTTCCGCTCCATTCAATCAGAGCAAGAAGCTGTGCGGGGAGACTTGATGTATGCCGGCTGGGTCTTTTTGTTGATTGAGCTCGTCATCATTGCCCTTTTATGGGGCATTGTCGGAGAGTATTTGATCCCATCACTTGTTCCAGTTCGGTTTGGATAATAACACGTTTCAGCGTGTAGACAAATCTTTGGAATCGACTGTAATCCTGCGTGACGGTGCTCACGAAAGTGAAATTCGCTTCGCACCGGTACTCGTCCTTCTTAGAATTCAAAAGTTTCTATCACGCTGAAAAGAAGACAAAGGGTTAAAATAAAGTATATTTTAGCCCTTTATCAACCATCTAAAGCCTCCTTTTGAAAAAGGAGGTTTTTCATGTTGAGAAGAGGAAAAAACGGGTAAACTCTTGGTAACAAAGACCACCCCTTGTTGTCGAAAGATATATGTGTTTTTCTCGCGCAAATTTGATTGTATCAAGGTTTGTTCTCTAGTAGAATATGGGGTGCTTTATTTGATTTTTAGTGCAGGGGGTTCGAATCGTGCTTCAACAACTTTTATCCAATGCGTTCACCATGGTTTTGATTATTTTAGTGATTAACATTGTTTATGTCTCTTTTTCCACTATGCGTTTAATTTTAACAATGAAAGGCAGAAGGTACGCAGCCGCTTTTGCTGGTACTGTCGAGATGCTGATTTATGTCATTGGTTTGAGTATCGTATTAGATAACTTAGATCAAGTACAAAATGTCATTGCGTATGCGCTAGGTTATGGAATTGGAATCATTGTCGGGATGAAAATTGAAGAGAAGCTGGCACTTGGCTACATTACTGTGAACGTGATTACAAAAGAAATCGATCTAGATCTCCCAAAACAATTGAGAGAAAAAGGATATGGCGTCACCAACTGGGTAGTAGGAGGTCTTGAAGGAGACCGGTCAGCGATGCAAATTTTAACACCGAGAAAATATGAACTGCAATTATATGAAACGATTAAAACGCTTGATTCAAAGGCGTTTATCATTTCGTATGAGCCCAAAACGATTCATGGCGGCTTCTGGGTGAAGGCTGTGAAGAAAAGGAGAATTAAAGAATGACCGCAAAACCAAAGAAAAAGAAATTCTACGTGGAAGACAACATGACGATTGAGCAAGTGTTGTCCCAGATGGCGGAGGAAGGATACTCACCTGTCCGACGAATGGAGGAGCCCATCTTTCAGGAAAAGAAGGAAAATGGGTCGATTCAGATCATTCCGATTGGGAAAAAAATCGTATTTGAGGGAAAAATACTCTAAATCCGAACATTAAAACGACGACTTCATAGATTGTTCGATAAATCCGTTGACATCATGAACATCCGTTGTTAAGATAAACATGAAATCAAAACACGAGCCTCATATAATCTTGGGAATATGGCCCATAAGTTTCTACCCAGTTACCGTAAATGACTGGACTATGCAGGATAGTGAACAAAACTGACATGGCGTTTTAAAAGCGAACAGCGCTTACCATGGCCCGGTTTGTGTTGCTTCCTAACAATGCAATACAAACCGGGCCTTTTTGTTCGGCGTTTGACAAGCTACTTAGGTTTGGGAAGCGTGTCAAACGATACAAAATCGAATAATAGCTTAAAGGTGGGGACAAAATGAAGCCGCTTGTAGGTGTCATCATGGGAAGTACATCTGATTGGGAAACAATGAAACATGCGTGCGATATCTTAGAGGAATTGAACATTCCGTATGAAAAACAGGTTGTATCTGCACATCGGACACCTGATTTGATGTTTGAATATGCGACTGAAGCAAGAGGTAAAGGACTCAAGGTCATTATTGCCGGTGCTGGAGGCGCAGCACATTTACCGGGGATGGTCGCAGCAAAAACGACACTGCCGGTCATTGGTGTGCCCGTACAATCAAAAGCATTAAACGGGCTGGATTCCTTATTATCCATCGTTCAAATGCCAGGCGGTGTACCTGTTGCTACAGTGGCAATTGGCAAAGCTGGTGCAACAAATGCAGGGCTTCTAGCTGCACAAATGATTTCAGCATTCGATGAAGCCGTTGCAGCACGCCTTGAAGAAAGAAGAGAGCAAACAAAACAAACTGTATTAGAAAGCAGTGATCAGCTTGGCTAAGCAGACCATTTTTCCAAACGCAACCATTGGTATCATCGGCGGCGGACAGCTTGGCAGATACATGGCCGTCAGTGCAAAGCAAATGGGCTACCGGGCAGCAGTTCTTGATCCGGTAAGACATTCTCCTTGTGGACAGGTTGCTGATACAGAAATTACAGCCGCATACAGTGACCTTGAAGCGATCAGGCAGCTGGCGGACATCAGCGATGTGGTCACATATGAATTTGAAAATATTGATTATGATGCACTCAATCAGCTGAAGGAAGAGGCGTATTTACCGCAAGGAAGCGAACTCCTTCTTTTAACCCAAAACCGTGAAACGGAGAAAAAAGGGATTGTAGATGCAGGCTGTGAAGTCGCCCCTTATCGCATCGTTCATGATGAGAAGGAGCTGAAAGATGCAGTAAGTGCGCTTGGTTTACCAGCTGTGCTGAAAACATGCAGAGGCGGTTACGACGGTAAAGGACAGTTCGTCATCAAAGAGAAGGATCAGCTTCATGAAGCGGCTGCACTTCTCACGCATGGAACGTGCATTTTAGAAAGCTGGGTTCCTTTCCAAATGGAACTGTCCGTGATTGTGACGCGTTCTGTTCATGGGGAAATTGCGACATTCCCAGTCGCTGAGAACATTCATAAGCACAATATTTTATTCCAAAGCATCGTGCCTGCACGGGTAGATGGCAGCATTCAGGAGAAAGCAAAAGAGCTGGCAACAACGCTTGCTGAAAAGCTAGGGCTGGTCGGTACGCTTGCTGTTGAACTGTTCCTGACAAATGAAGGGAAGCTGCTCGTCAATGAACTGGCACCGCGCCCGCATAACTCTGGACATTACACATTGGATTTATGTGAGACGAGTCAGTTTGAACAGCACATTCGCGCCATATGCGGTTTGCCGCTTGGCGGAACAGCTCTTTTATCAGAGGGTATGATGGTGAACTTGCTGGGCGATGAAGTGGACATCCCAAAAGAACATCCTGAGCTTTTAAAGGAAGCGAAACTTTATCTATATGGCAAACATGAAGTAAAAGCCGGCCGCAAAATGGGGCATATGACATTTATGAAACAGCTTGATGATGAATGGATGGCAAACATCACAAAGATATGGACTGAAAGAGATGGAGGAAACGGGAAATGATCGAACGTTACGCACGACCAGAAATGTCAGCAATCTGGACAGAGGAAAACAAATTTAATGCATGGCTTGAAGTAGAAATTCTCGCTTGTGAAGCTTGGGCAGAACTTGGCATCATTCCGAAAGAAGACGTTGTGACAATGCGCAAGAATGCAAGCTTTGATATTGGACGTATTTTGGAGATTGAACAAGACACGCGCCACGACGTGGTTGCCTTTACGCGTGCTGTATCTGAATCTCTAGGAGAAGAAAGAAAGTGGGTTCATTACGGGTTAACATCTACAGACGTAGTGGATACGGCGCTTTCATATCTATTAAAACAGGCGAACGATATTTTGCTCAAGGACATTGAGAGATTTGTTGACATACTAAAAGAAAAAGCAAAAGAGCACAAATATACCGTCATGATGGGCCGTACGCATGGTGTACACGCTGAACCGACAACATTTGGCTTGAAGCTTGCTCTTTGGTACGAGGAAATGAAGCGTAACTTAGAACGTTTTAAACAAGCAAAAGCCGGCATCGAATACGGCAAAATCTCTGGTGCTGTTGGCACATATGCGAACATCGACCCGTTTGTTGAGCAATATGTATGTGAGAAACTTGGCATCAAAGCTGCACCAATCTCCACCCAAACCTTGCAGCGTGACCGTCATGCAGATTACATGGCAACCCTTGCTTTAGTCGCAACAAGCATTGAGAAATTTGCTGTTGAAATTCGTGGTCTTCAAAAGAGTGAAACGCGTGAAGTAGAAGAGTTCTTTGCAAAAGGACAAAAAGGATCATCCGCGATGCCTCATAAACGAAACCCGATCGGTTCTGAAAATATGACGGGGATTGCCCGTGTCATCCGTGGTTATATGCTGACTGCTTATGAAAATGTACCGCTTTGGCATGAGCGTGATATTTCTCATTCATCTGCTGAACGCATCATTTTACCAGATGCAACGATTGCACTGAACTATATGCTGAACCGTTTCTCTAACATTGTGAAGAACTTGACGGTGTTCCCTGAGAATATGAAACGCAACATGGACCGCACACTTGGCTTGATCTATTCTCAGCGTGTTCTTCTTGCACTTATTGATACAGGCATGGCACGTGAAGAAGCATATGACACGGTTCAGCCAAAGGCGATGGAAGCTTGGGAGAAACAAGTACCATTCCGTTCATTAGTAGAAGCAGAAGAGAAAATCACTTCACGCTTAACACCTGAACAAATCGCTGACTGCTTCGATTACAACTATCACTTGAAAAATGTCGATATGATTTTCGAACGTCTAGGTCTTGCGTAAGAAATGGGCCGCCTGCTAGTCAGGCGCCTAATCCTGAAAATTGCCAACATTCAAATTAGGAGGCCAATCTGAATGACTGTGAAACAAGAACTTCTCTACGAAGGCAAAGCGAAAAGAATCTATCAGACCGATGACGAGCATATTTTATATGTCGAATATAAAGACTCAGCTACAGCATTTAACGGTGAAAAGAAAGCGGAAATTGAAGGCAAAGGCAGACTGAATAACGAAATTTCTAGCTTGATTTTTCAAATGCTACATGAGAAAGGGATCAACAATCACTTTGTGAAACGCCTATCTGAAACAGAACAGCTCATTCAAAAGGTAGACATTGTACCGCTTGAAGTCGTTGTGCGAAACGTGGTGGCAGGCAGTATGTCAAAGCGTCTTGGAATTCCAGAGGGAACGAAACTGGACACACCTTTGATCGAGTTTTACTACAAAGATGATGCACTCGGCGATCCGCTCATTACAGAAGATCATATTCGCATTTTACATGCAGCGACACCTGAGCAGGTCGAGGAAATGAAACAAATCACAAGACAAGTGAATGAAGAATTAAAGCAAATCTTCTCAGATTGCCATGTGAATTTAATTGATTTCAAGCTTGAATTCGGAATAGATCACGAGAATCGTATTTTGCTAGCTGATGAGATTTCACCTGATACGTGCAGGCTTTGGGACAAAGACACAAACGAAAAGCTTGATAAAGACGTGTTCAGACGAAACCTGGGCGGCTTAACAAATGCATACGAAGAAATTTTCAAAAGACTTGGAGGCCATAAACATGTATAAAGTGAAAATTTTTGTCAGCTTAAAAGAGAGCGTTCTTGATCCACAAGGAAGTGCCGTGCAGCACGCTTTGCACAGCATGTCTTATCAGGAAGTAAAGGATGTCCGTATCGGGAAATATATGGAGCTAGTCATTGAGAAATCAGAACGTGACTTAGATACAGTGGTCAAAGAAATGTGTGAAAAATTGCTTGCCAATACGGTGATTGAAGATTACCGCTATGAGGTGGAGGAGGTTGTCGCACAGTGAAGTTTGCAGTGATCGTCTTGCCTGGCTCTAACTGTGATATCGATATGTACCATGCGATTCAAGATGAGTTAGGTGAACAAGTTGAATATGTATGGCACGACGAAACGAGTCTTGATGGTTTTGACGGTGTACTCGTACCAGGCGGTTTCTCTTATGGGGATTACTTAAGATGCGGTGCGATTGCTCGTTTTTCTAACATCATGCCAGCTGTGAAAAAAGCAGCTGCGGAAGGAAAACCTGTTCTTGGTGTTTGTAACGGGTTCCAAATTCTTCAGGAGCTTGGCATTTTGCCAGGTGCAATGAGACGGAATAAAGATCTAAAATTTATCTGTCGTCCAGTTGAACTCATTGTAGAGAACAACGAAACGCAATTTACAAGCGGTTATCAAAAAGGTGAATCGATTACGATTCCTGTAGCACACGGTGAAGGTAACTTCTACTGTGACGAAGACACGTTAGCGAAGCTGATTGAACGAGGCCAAATCGCTTTCACTTACGGTGACGATATTAACGGCAGTGTCAATCGAATTGCAGGTGTAACGAATGAACAGGGCAATGTACTCGGCATGATGCCGCACCCTGAGCGCGCGGTTGACTCATTACTAGGCAGCGCAGACGGACTTAAATTGTTTCAATCTATCGTGAAAAATTGGAGGGACACTCATGTCACTACTGCTTGAACCAAGTCACAAGCAAATTAAAGAAGAGAAATTGTATCAGCAAATGGGATTGAGTGATGAAGAATTCGCTTTAATCGAATCCATTATTGGCAGGCTGCCAAACTACACGGAAACGGGTATCTTTTCTGTCATGTGGTCAGAGCATTGCAGTTATAAAAACTCAAAGCCTGTTTTAAGCAAATTCCCGACAAAAGGAGAGCATGTTCTTCAAGGTCCTGGGGAAGGCGCTGGAATCGTTGATATTGGAGACAACCAAGCGGTTGTATTTAAAATCGAATCACATAACCATCCATCTGCGATTGAACCGTATCAAGGAGCGGCAACAGGTGTCGGCGGAATCATCCGTGATGTATTCTCCATGGGTGCTCGTCCAATTGCGGTATTAAACTCTCTTCGTTTTGGTGAACTGACTTCACCGCGCGTGAAGTACTTGTTTGAAGAAGTAGTGGCAGGGATTGCAGGCTATGGAAACTGTATCGGTATTCCAACAGTCGGCGGAGAAGTTCATTTTGATCAAAGCTATGAAGGCAACCCGCTCGTTAACGCGATGTGTGTAGGGTTAATCAACCATGAAGACATCAAGAAAGGGCAGGCAAAAGGTGTTGGCAATACGGTCATGTACGTTGGTGCTAAAACGGGACGTGACGGGATTCACGGTGCAACATTTGCGTCTGAAGAATTTTCTGATGAATCAGAAGAAAAACGTTCAGCGGTTCAAGTCGGCGATCCGTTCATGGAAAAGCTTTTGCTTGAAGCATGCCTTGAAGTCATCAAAAATGATGCGCTTGTGGGCATTCAAGATATGGGAGCGGCTGGCTTAACTAGCTCAAGTGCAGAGATGGCAAGTAAAGCTGGTTCAGGTATCGAAATGAACCTAGACCTGATCCCTCAGCGTGAAACAGGCATGTCAGCGTATGAAATGATGCTGTCTGAATCCCAAGAGAGAATGCTGTTGGTCATTGAAAAAGGCCGTGAGCAAGAAATCATTGATATTTTTGAAAAATACGATCTTGAAGCAGTCTCAGTCGGTCATGTGACAGACGATAAAATGCTTCGTTTACTCCATCAAGGAGAAGTAGTGTGTGAGCTTCCAGTTGATGCACTTGCAGAAGAAGCACCGGTTTATCACAAGCCGTCAAGTGAGCCTGCATACTATCGTGAGTTTTTAGAAACAAAAGTGGAAGCTCCAGCGATCACAGATGCAGCAGATACATTGAAGCAGCTGTTAAAACAGCCAACGATTGCGAGTAAAGAATGGGTTTACGATCAATACGACTATATGGTTCGTACAAACACTGTCGTTGCACCTGGCTCTGATGCGGGCGTGCTTAGAATCCGTGGGACGAAAAAAGCTCTTGCGATGACAACAGATTGTAACGCACGTTATCTCTACCTTGATCCAGAGGTTGGCGGGAAGATCGCAGTTGCAGAAGCTGCACGTAACATTGTCTGCTCAGGGGCTCGTCCGCTTGCAGTAACAGATAACTTGAACTTCGGTAACCCGGAGAAACCAGAAATCTTCTGGCAGATTGAAAAGTCTGCTGACGGCATTAGCGAAGCTTGCCGTACATTAAGCACACCGGTCATCGGCGGTAACGTCTCTTTATATAACGAGTCAAATGGAACAGCCATTTACCCAACGCCAGTTATTGGCATGGTTGGTTTGATTGAAGATACAGCTCATATTACGACTCAATCGTTCCAACAGGCAGGCGATGTGATTTTCGTCATTGGTGAAACGAAGGAAGAATTTGCAGGCAGTGAGCTTCAAAAAATGACAGAAGGCCGTATCTACGGAAAAGCACCAGAAATTAATTTGGATGTAGAACTGGCGCGTCAAGAAGCCCTATTAGCAGCGATTCAAAACGGACTTGTTCAGTCAGCACATGATGTGTCTGAAGGCGGTCTTGGTGTAGCACTAGCTGAAAGTACATTTGGAACAGATGGTCTTGGCGCTGATATCCAGATCGATCTAAACAGCGCTGCATCACTATTCAGTGAATCACAGTCACGTTTTGTCGTCACAGTGAAACCAGAAAATCGCGAAGCGTTTGCTGCGGCTGTGCAAGATGCAAAAGAAGTCGGAACGGTCACAAATGATGGTGTATTCACTGTCAAAAATCAAGAAGGACAACAATGGATTCATGCGGCAGTCAACGAGCTTGAACGCGCATGGAAAGGAGCGATCCCATGCTTGCTGAAATCAGAGGCTTAAACGAAGAATGTGGCGTCTTTGGGGTTTGGGGACACGAAGAAGCCCCACAAATCACATATTACGGATTGCATAGCCTTCAGCACCGAGGACAAGAAGGTGCGGGAATTATTGCAACAGACGGTGAAAACCTGACGTCACACAAAGGCCTTGGACTGATTACGGAAGTGTTCCAAAATGGTGAGCTTAAGGATTTAAAGGGAAAAGGTGCGATCGGACACGTTCGGTATGCGACAGCAGGCGGAGGCGGCTTTGAGAATGTGCAGCCCCTCTTCTTCCGCTCGCAAAACAATGGCAGTCTTGCCCTTGCTCATAATGGAAACTTGGTCAATGCAACGCAATTAAAACAGCAGCTAGAGAACCAAGGAAGTATTTTTCAAACGTCTTCTGATACCGAAGTGCTCGCTCACTTAATTAAGCGCAGCGGATATATGGATTTGAAGGATCAAATCAAAAATGCTCTGTCCATGCTAAAAGGGGCTTATGCTTTCTTAATCATGACGGAAACAGAAATGATCGTAGCGCTTGATCCGAACGGATTACGCCCACTTTCACTTGGTATGCTTGGGGATGCTTATGTTGTCGCTTCTGAAACATGTGCCTTTGATGTCGTCGGTGCTACCTATTTACGAGATGTAGAGCCTGGCGAAATGCTGATCATTAATGATGACGGCTTAAAATCTGAGCGTTTCTCGATGAACATTAACCGCAGCATGTGCAGCATGGAATACATTTATTTCTCAAGACCGGACAGCAATATCAATGGCATCAACGTGCATAGTGCGAGAAAGAATCTTGGCAAGAAGCTTGCAGAAGAAGCACATGTCGAAGCAGATGTCGTGACAGGTGTGCCAGACTCCAGTATTTCTGCAGCGATTGGCTATGCCGAAGCAACAGGTATTCCATATGAGCTAGGTTTAATTAAAAACCGTTATGTTGGCCGGACATTTATTCAGCCGTCTCAAGCATTGCGTGAGCAGGGCGTGCGCATGAAGCTGTCTGCTGTGCGCGGGGTGGTCGAAGGCAAACGTGTCGTCATGGTGGATGATTCCATCGTACGCGGAACCACAAGCCGCCGGATTGTGACGATGCTAAGAGAAGCGGGAGCGACGGAAGTGCATGTACGCATTAGTTCACCGCCAATCGCTCATCCGTGTTTTTATGGAATTGATACGTCTACACACGAAGAGCTGATTGCATCATCTCATTCAGTGGAAGAAATTAGACAGGAAATCGGTGCAGACACCATTGCATTTTTATCTGTAGACGGTTTAATGGACGGGATTGGCAGAAAGTATGATGATCCGCAGCGCGGTCAGTGTTTAGCATGCTTTACTGGAAAATACCCGACCGAAATTTATGAAGATACTGTCCTTCCTCATGTGAAGGAAACAGTCCTGACGAAATAATCGAATAATGGAGCAGCAGTCAACGTGATTTGATATGCTGCTCTTTCATTCTGCCGAAAATACATGAAAGACAAGCAGATAAAAGGAGTGAATGGGATGTCAGAAGCATATAAAAACGCCGGTGTCGACATCGAAGCAGGATACGAAGCCGTTAAACGAATGAAAACACACGTAGAACGTACAAAAAGAGCAGGTGTCATGGGGGCTCTAGGCGGATTTGGCGGTATGTTTGATTTATCTGAGCTGCCATACAAAAAGCCCGTTCTTGTCTCAGGAACAGATGGTGTTGGTACGAAATTAAAGCTAGCATTTTTAATGGATCAACACGATACGATCGGTGTAGATGCTGTCGCTATGTGTGTGAACGATGTGCTTGCACAAGGGGCAGAGCCGCTCTTTTTCTTAGATTACTTAGCAGTTGGAAAAGCAGATCCTTTGAAAATTGAATCCATCGTCAAAGGTGTAGCTGACGGATGCGAGCAGTCTGGTTCAGCGCTTGTCGGCGGAGAGACTGCAGAAATGCCGGGTCTTTACACAGAAGAAGAATATGATATTGCTGGATTTTCTGTAGGTGTCGTTGAAAAGGATGAAATCGTCACAGGAGAGAACATCAAGGAAGGTCATTTGCTGATTGGACTCAGCTCTAGCGGAATTCATAGCAATGGCTATTCTCTTGTACGAAAAGTATTGCTGGAAGACGCAGGTCTAGACCTTCACCAAACGTATGAACCTTTTACAAGACCGCTTGGAGAAGAGCTGCTGGAACCGACGAAGATTTATGTCAAGCCTGTTCTTAAACAAGTGAAGGCTGGCAAGGTTGACGGTATGGCACATGTGACAGGCGGTGGCTTTATTGAGAATTTACCACGTATGCTGCCTGAAGGGCTTGGTGTTGAGATTGATAATGGCTCATGGCCGGTCCCGCCTATTTTCTCCTTTATTCAAGAAAAAGGGCAATTAAAAGCAGAAGAGATGTTCAATGTATTTAATATGGGTATCGGCTTTGTCCTAGCCGTCAAAGAGGATGATCTCGTCGATGTGATCAGCGGACTTGAACAAGACGGAGAGAAAGCCTTCCTTATCGGACGAGTTCAAAAAGGAGAAGGCGTCACTTTCGGTGGTGGAAGCCTCTCATGAAAAAGTTTGCGATCTTCGCCTCTGGAAGCGGGACAAATTTTCAAGCCATTATTGATACGTTAAAAGAAGAACAGTGGCCGGCAAAAGCCGCCATTGTGATCTGTGATAAACCGGGTGCGAAGGTGCTGGAGCGGGCAGAGAAAGAGGGCATTCCGTCCTTTTCTTTTACGCCGAAGGCTTTCCCGAGTAAAGCCGCTTTTGAGCAAACCATCATTGAACAGCTGAAGCTGCATGAAGTGGAATGGATTTTCCTCGCTGGGTATATGCGACTGATCGGTCCGACATTACTTGACGCATTTAGAGGGAAAATCGTGAATATCCACCCTTCTTTACTGCCAGCATTTCCTGGACTCGATGCGATTGGACAAGCCTATCAAGCAGGAGTCAAAGTAGCTGGCATCACGGTTCATTATGTCGACGAAGGCATGGATACCGGCCCGATTATTGATCAAGCAGCCATTCATATTGAACAAGGGGAAGACCTTGAATCCATTGAAAAAAGAATGCATGAATTAGAACATACACTATATCCAAAAGTGATCAAATCACTTTTAGAATTATCTTAATGAGGTGACAAAGGCATGACGATCAAACGCGCATTAATCAGTGTTTCCGATAAAACAAATCTTGTACCTTTTGTGAAAGAACTAACAGAACTTGGAGTTGAAGTGATTTCAACTGGTGGTACACACAAACTTCTTCAAGAGAACGGCATTGATGTCATTGGTATTTCTGAAGTGACTGGCTTCCCAGAAATCATGGACGGACGACTCAAAACGCTTCATCCGAACATTCACGGTGGACTGTTAGCAGTGAGAGAAAACGATGAGCATATGGCACAGATCGAAAAGCACGGCATTCAGCCAATTGATCTTGTCGTTGTGAATCTATATCCATTCAAAGAGACCATTTCCAAAGACGATGTCACGTATGAAGAAGCGATTGAAAACATTGATATTGGCGGACCGGGTATGCTTCGTGCTGCTTCTAAAAACCATCAGGACGTCACTGTGATTGTAGACCCGCGTGATTATGATTCTGTCGTTCAACAAATCAAAGAAGGCGGCGTCTCACTAGAGAAAAAACGTGAGCTTGCAGCAAAAGTATTCCGTCATACAGCTGCTTACGATGCCCTGATTGCGGATTACTTAACGAACTTTGTTGGCGAAACAGAGCCAGAACAGTTCACAGTCACATTTGAGAAAAAGCAATCTCTTCGTTATGGAGAAAACCCGCACCAAGCGGCGACGTTCTATGAAAATGCGCTTCCAAGCAAAGGCTCTTTAGCTACTGCAACGCAATTACATGGAAAAGAACTTTCCTACAACAACATCAAAGATGCAGATGCTGCTCTTCAAATTGTACGTGAATTTACGGAGCCAGCGGCTGTGGCTGTAAAGCATATGAACCCATGTGGTGTTGGGACAGGGGAAACGATTGCAGAAGCATTTGATCGTGCATTTAAAGCAGATGAAACATCTATTTTCGGCGGCATTGTGGCGCTTAATCGTGAAGTAGACAAACAAACGGCTGAGGTGCTCCATACGATTTTCTTAGAAATCGTCATCGCACCATCGTTCAGCCAAGAAGCACTTGACGTGTTAACAGCGAAAAAGAACCTTCGTCTACTAACATTAGATATAGAAGCAGATCTTGGGAAAAAAGAAAAGCAGCTCACAAGTGTTCATGGTGGATTGCTCGTTCAGGATATCGACACATACGGCTTAGAGGAAGCAACGATCTCTATTCCAACGAAAAGAGAACCGACTGAAGACGAATGGAAAGACTTAAAGCTCGCTTGGAAAGTCGTCAAGCATGTGAAATCAAATGCCATCGTTCTAGCGAAGGATCAAATGACAGCAGGTATTGGTGCTGGTCAAATGAACCGTGTTGGCTCGGCTAACATTGCGATTGAGCAAGCAGGTGAAAAGGCAAAAGGCAGTGCACTAGGTTCTGATGCATTTTTCCCAATGGGCGATACAGTGGAAGCTGCTGCAAAGGCAGGCGTCACAGCGATCATCCAGCCAGGTGGTTCCATTCGTGATGAAGAATCAATCCAAAAAGCAGATGAATACGGCATCGCCATGGTCTTCACTGGCGTTAGACATTTCAAACATTAAGGGGATGACAGTGTGAACGTATTAATTATCGGCAGAGGCGGAAGAGAGCATACCATCGCATGGAAAGTGAATCAAAGCGAACTTGTCAGCCAAGTATTTGTCGCACCCGGCAATGATGGAATGACAGACGCTGCGAAGCTTGTCCCGATCGACGAGGGAGATCATGAGGCGTTAATTCGTTTTGCAAAAGACAATAACATCGGTTTAACAATTGTCGGTCCAGAGGTTCCTTTAATTGCAGGTGTCGTCGATGCATTTGAAGAAGCAGGACTCAAGGTATTTGGACCGAATGCAAAAGCCGCAGTCATTGAAGGCTCAAAAGAGTTTGCAAAAGACTTAATGAAAAATTATGAGATCCCGACAGCCGCTTACGCCACTTTTACATCGTTTGAAGAAGCGAAGGCATATGTGGAAGAAAAGGGTGCCCCAATTGTCATTAAAGCAGATGGGCTTGCCGCAGGAAAAGGCGTGACAGTGGCAATGACGCTTGAAGAGGCAATCAACTGCCTGCATGACTTTTTAGAGGATGAAAAGTTTGGCGATGCGAGTGCATCGGTTGTCATTGAAGAATTTTTAACGGGTGAAGAGTTTTCTCTGATGGCCTTTGTCAATGGAGAAAAGGTGTATCCGATGGTGATCGCACAGGATCATAAACGGGCATTTGAAGATGACAAAGGACCAAACACCGGCGGGATGGGCGCTTATTCACCGGTTCCACAAATTTCTGATGAAGTCGTACAAAAAGCGGTGGAAGACGTCGTCAAACCAGCAGCTCGCGCGATGGTGCAGGAAGAGCGTTCGTTTACAGGCATTTTATATGCAGGCTTAATGCTGACACCAGAAGGCTCAAAAGTCATTGAGTTCAATGCACGCTTTGGCGACCCTGAAACGCAAGTAGTGCTCCCTCGTCTTGAATCAGATCTAGTCCAAGTATTCCTAGACATTCTAGATGGAAAAGATGTAGACTTGCAGTGGAAAGACACAGCCGCTGTCAGTGTCGTTCTTGCATCAGAAGGATACCCGGAAGACTATGCAAAAGGCACGCCAATCGGTGCTTTGCAAACAACGGTCTCTGATGTCGTCACCTTCCACGCAGGAACAAAAAAGGAAAACGATCAATTCGTCACAAATGGCGGCCGTGTAGCAAATGTGACCGCATTTGACGACACATTTGAAGCGGCAAGATCAAGAGTGTATGAAGCGGTTGAAGAAATCATTCAGCCAGGTTTATTTTATCGCCGTGACATTGGCGCCCGTGCGCTGAAGGCTGCGGGGAAAAACGTTTAATCAAAACACCTTTCTATCTGACGAGATGGAAAGGTGTTTTTTTCTTCTTCTGTTCATAGGAGGGATGCGGGCAGATGATGAAGAAGTAGTATGGGATCACGAATAGATTTAGGGAGGCAACATGGAAATCAAAGCATTTATCATCTTTGCAAACGTCATGCTTGTTTTATATCTCATAACTATAAATAACATCATGGTGACTGCCATTAAGCAGAATAAATTGAAAAAAGGCTTTGCCATTAGTTATATGATCCTATCCATTTTTTCTGGCATTGCTATTTCTTCATTTTTAATTTGGAAGTTTTTCATTAGCTAAGAGGGGAATGAGTGTATGGTGCAATTGAAGAAACTTGCAAACGAGCGTTTTTCTGCTTTGATCTGTATGGATTCATTCAATGAGCGAATTCGTTTGGATGACTATAGCGGCAGGGTGCAGGATGTGATTCAGTCCGTGCTTCAGGAAGCGGCGGACTGCAAGGCGTCTAAGGTTATTGTAAAAGTAAGGCGCGAGCATATGCCTCTTTTTTTAGCAAAAGGCTTTCGGCTTGAAGGCGTGTTTTCTCATTATTTCCTCGGAAGTGATGCGTACGGCATGTCGCTCTTTCTGACCGAAGATCGAATGAACAGCCCATTTTGGCTGAAGGAAGATGAAATCGTTGCGTCTATTCAAGAAAAGCCGATGAAAAAAGACCAAGGCGTGTGGCAGGATGAGTATGTGATGAGGAAAGCCGGTCCAGAGGATGTGCACAAGCTGGCAGCACTCTATGATACGGTCTTTGAAACGTACCCCACGCCAATGAACGAGCCAGATTACATCCGAAAGGTAATGGAGGAAGGGACGGTTTTTTATGCCGTTGAACATGACGGTCAACTTGTAAGTGCCGCATCCGCTGAAATCAATGTGCCATATGGTCATGCAGAATTAACAGATTGTGCAACCCTTCCCACATACAGAAAACTAGGATTCATGCATCATTTGATTCTAGCCCTCGAACAAGAGCTTCAATCCATGCACATTTATGTCTTTTATTCTCTTGCCCGTGCACTGTCCTATGGAATGAATCAAGTATTTTATCAGCTCGGGTATACATACACCGGACGCTTTCAAAACAACTGCTATATTTTTGACAAAATTGAAGATATGAATCTATGGGTCAAAACGCCAAATGAATCATGAAATGGTTCTCATCTGATCAAGCAGACCAGATAGGCGGTACGCCATGATACTCAGCTGCAGCTTCATCCGATCATCAGTGGATTTGAGGCTGCAGCCTGTTCTCGTTTCAATTTGTTTCAACCGGTAGCTTAACGTATGCCGGTGAATAAACAATTCCCCCGCTGACTTTTGAATATTTTCATTGTGTGCCAAATACACTTCGAGTGTATGAATGAGGTCAGCTCCTTGTTTTTTTGTATAAAGCAGCGGGCTTAACAGCTCCACATAAAAGTCATGCAAATTCATTCCGGCTTCGTTCATTTCAAGCAGCATCCCATATAGACCGAGCTTCTGATAATGAATGATGCTGTCATCTGTTTTCAAAAGAGGAAGAAGCCTTGCTGCATACTGGGCTTCTTTTGCACTTTTAGCAAAGAGACTGATCTGGTCGTAGGCTCTTCCAATGCCAATCACAATGGGATGGACGGGGAAAAAATAAGACCAAGTACTGCGGCATTCTTCTGATGCACGATACCAATTTGTTTCTTGATACGTGTTTTTTCCTGCGGGTGTCAGAACGAAAATGGAATCAAGCCTTGCCTTTAATAAAAAAGGAATTTGTCTGCGTTCAAAAATGGATGTGAGCAATTGGGATAGGCGCTGCACCATTTGATGATCGAGCTGTGTGTGCTGATGCTGAAATTGAAAGTAGATGACGACTTGTTCCTCACTCATATCATATTGCAGCTTTCTTGCTTGTTCGATGACATAACTTTCTTCTGTGTATTGCTGTTGCAGCATATCATCCAATAAATGCCCCTGCATTTGGTTTTCTGTATCTTGAATGGCTTTTTGTTTCAACCATTCAATCGCATACACCGCACCGGCATGCTCAATGGCGATGGCATCGAGATGGTGCCACGTCTCTTTTTTCTTTAACGCCACAATGAACCCGAAAATATCCCCCATTGCAATCACAGGGCATGCAGCTAGAACAAACGCACCATATGTGTCATAGACGAGCCGGCCTTTTTCCTCTGCCTGCTTGAGCAGAGAAGAGGTTTCAATCGGTTCGTCATCTGTTAGAAAGCCAAAAGCAGGAGAATAGGTCACTTCGTCTGTTTCGAGATGAGCTGCTGTTTGGTGCAAAAACACATCCAGTACGACGATATTTGCCGCTGTGAGATGTGCCAGTTCATCTGTAATTTGCGTGACATTTTTATTGCTCACATTTAAATGGGTCAGTCTTTGATGAATCGCGGAAGAATATTTGAGCTGATGGAGCTGACTGCTGACGATTTGTTCTAGAACGGCTTTTGTGATGTCTGAAAAATTGACATGGGGCGGAATCTCGATGAGCGGAATACCGCTATTTTCGGCGGCTTCAATGAGTGATGCGGGAATTTCCGTTAAGTACACGCCTTTATAAATGGCAATGGCTGAAAGACGATGAGATTGAATCAATTGTTCAAGCCGGATGCGTCTTTCTTTATTTTCTGTCAGCCCAAATCCAGTTGTAACAAGTAATTCTCCTTCGGAAAGTCTAGACGTGTCCTCAATAATTTCCACAATGGTTACCCACTGGATAAGACGATCCAGTCCATTTTCTCCAGCAAGCAGTTTGGTTTCTTTCATCATATCGAGCGAGAGTGCATCTTTGACGAGAATCGCCATAGACTCATGACCTCCTTTTGAACACTCTTATACACCATGTATAAAAAACACATGTGAAATTCGGGCATATGGCGAATGGAGGATGACTGCCCTCTTGATTAAGCTAATCTTATACCAAGTATACAAAATTTTCTTGCGATTCATGTAAAAAGAAAAGTGCAGCTGCTGACAAGAGAGGGAGGAATGACAAAGTGGAGACCCGGGATTACTTAATCAAACCGATGTTAAATCAGCAATATCCTGTGGCTGTGAGAGGAGAGGGGATTTATTTATATGATCGGGACGGGAAAAAATATATAGATGGCTCATCAGGGGCAGTCACGGCAAGTATTGGACATGGCATACAAGACATTATTGATGCGATGACGGAGCAAGCGAAAAAGGTGAGCTTTACGTACAGATCACAATTTACGAATGAACCAGCGGAAGAACTAGCGTATGAATTGAGTACACTTTGCCCAGGTGATCTGAACTGGTCTTTTTTTGTAGGGAGCGGTTCAGAGGCAACGGAGACTGCTATGAAAATGGCGATTCAGCATTGGCAGGAGCAGGGGAAGACGGAAAAAAATCATATCATCTCAAGATGGATGAGTTACCACGGTATTACATTAGGGGCGCTGTCAATGTCAGGACATATTGCAAGGAGAGAGCGCTTTGAACCACTGCTTGAAAAGCACCCAGTGCTGTCACCGCCCTATAGCTACCGGTCATGGCTGCCAAAGGAAGACAGCAAGCAGGTCGAGTGGTATGTCCAGGAATTTAAGACCGTCATCCAGCGTATAGGAAAAGAGAGGATCGCCGCATTGATTGCTGAACCGATTGTTGGCGCAGCGGGAGCGGCGCTCCTGCCACCAGACGGTTATTTCGAAGCAATGAAGCGAGTCTGTGAAGAAAACGACATTTTATTGATCGCAGATGAAGTCATGACGGGCTTTGGACGAACTGGAAAAATGTTTGCGATGGAACATTGGGGCACGGTACCAGATATCATGGTTCTCGGAAAGGGCATGAGCGCAGGTTATTCTCCAATCGCAGCAGTTGTCTCAACGGATCGTGTGATGGCACCGATTATCAGCGGTTCCGGCTCTGTCATGGCAGGGCACACATATAGTGCCAATCCGCTTTCAGCAGCCGTTTCATTAGCGGTCATTCGATATATGAAAAAGCATCAGCTTCCCGAACGGGCTGAACTTTCCGGGCGATACATGATGAATGCTTTAAAAGATCTGCAAGTAGCCCATTCCATCATAGGGGATGTAAGAGGGAAGGGATTGCTTATTGGCATTGAATTTGTCGCAGATCGTTTATCCAAAACGCCATTTCCTGCACATGCTCAGATAACCAATCTCGTCGTTGAAACGGCAAAACAAAATGGACTGCTGGTGTATCCAGCAAGCGCTGGAGAGAATGGAGTCGGAGGCGCAGCGGTTATGATCGCACCGCCGCTTTCCATCACACAGCAGGAAATGGATGAACTGATTGATAAATTCGGCCAGACCATCACACAAGTCGAACAAGAAGTAATCAATCGAGGGTTTTTCCCATCTGCTATGTAAGGAGGAACGAACATGAACAAAACTGTGGGTTTGGATGAAGTGATGACGCGATTAAAAGATGGCATGACCATCATGTTTGGCGGATTTGGCGGCGTGGGTTCACCACCATCGTTGATTGATGCCATTTTGCAAGCAAATATTCAAGATCTGACATTGATCGGAAATGATGCAGGTTTCCCGCAAATTGGTGTGGGCCGGCTCATCACAGAAGGAAGAGTGAAAAAAATCATCGCCTCTCATATCGGCTCAAATCCCATTGCCGGACAGAAAATGCAAGCTGGTACATTAGACGTTCATTTTTATCCGCAGGGCATTCTTGCAGAAAAAATCAGAGCAGGCGGAATGGGGCTGGCGGGCATTGTGACAGATGTTGGGATGGATAGCCTGAATCTCGATGAGAAACAATTGGTTGAGCTGAATGGGAAGAATTATATGTTAGAGCCTGCGCTCACAGCGGATATTGCCATCGTCAATGCCTACAAAGCAGATGAAGTGGGAAACTTGATTTTTGATAAAAGCGCACGGAATACAAACCCGATTGTGGCGATGGCGGGAGACTGGACCATTGCGGAGGCAGAAGAAATTGTGGCAGCGGGGCAGCTCGATCCAGAAGAAATCGTGACGCCAGGCGTATTTGTGAATCAAATCGTGCAATCAAAAGGAGTGAACTGGACATGGGCATGGGAGACATCGATTTAAGACACCGTATTGCCAAAAGAGCAGCACAGGAAATTGAAGATGGCATGATTGTGAATCTTGGGATCGGCATTCCGACCCTAGCAGCAGATTACATTCCATCACATTACGAGGTGTGGCTGCATGCAGAAAACGGCATTATGGGGGCAGGAGCCTCGCCTCTGCAAGGGGAAGAAGATCCGAATTTGTGCAATGCCGGTGGTTTTCCCATTACGTTGACAAAGGGCGGCTCGTACATGGACAGTACGACTGCTTTTGGCATCATCCGAAAAGGCATGCTGGATATGACGATTTTGGGTGCACTTGAAGTAAGCAGCCAAGGGGATCTTGCCAATTGGATTGTACCGGGGAAAAGAGTACCGGGTATGGGCGGAGCGATTGAGCTGGCGCAAAAAGCGAAAAAAGTGGTGGTGGTGATGAGCCATCTTGATAAACACGGTCGATCTAAAGTGAAATCGGCTTGTACATTGCCGTTAACCGCTAAAGCGTGTGTCGATTTGATTATTACGGATATGGCGGTCATTGAGGTCAAGTCTCAGCTGCTCATTTTACGTGAAGTCATGCCGCCATTTCAGCCGGAAGATGTCATAAGGGCGACTGAAGCGCCATTAATTTTAGCGCCTGATGTCAAATCTGTTGTGTAGAAAGGATGAACGACTTGCAGCCAATGACACGTATTAGAAACTGGATGAAAGAGCATCAGGATGAAGCCATTACGCTTCTTCAGCAAATGGTGCAATGTGACAGCACCCAAGGAAATGAAGAAGACGTGCAGCAGATCGTGGCCAATAAACTGTCCGCCATTGGCTTTGATGTAGACGTTTGGGAAATTGGCGGCGATGAATTACTAGAGCATCCTTATTTTTATTCCCCGCGCCGATCTTTTCATGGGAGTCCCAACGTTGCTGGACGATTGAAAGGAAAAGGTGGCGGCAAATCGATTTTATTAAACGGGCACGTAGATGTGGTTCCGGCAGGAGATACAAATCAATGGACATATCCACCTTACAGCGGGCATATCATAAACGGGAGACTTTATGGACGCGGGGCAACAGATATGAAAGGTGGAAACGTTTCTTTACTCTTTGCGCTTGAGGCACTGCATGCGCTTCAGATTCCCCTGAAAGGAGATGTGGTGTTTCATAGTGTCGTCGAAGAGGAAAGCGGCGGAGCAGGCACACTTGCAGCGATATTGAAAGGGTACACAGCGGATGCTGCCATCATTCCAGAGCCAAGTCATATGAACATTTTTCCGCTTCAGCAAGGATCAAAGTGGTTCAGGCTGCATATTAAAGGAAGGGCAGCTCATGGCGGAACAAGGTATCACGGTGTTTCTGCTATTGAAAAGAGCACGGTGGTCCTTTCTCATATAGCGGCACTAGAAAAAGAAAGAAATCAGCGAGTGACGGAGCCGCTGTTTCAGCATATCCCGATTCCAATTCCAATCAACATTGGGAAAATTCAAGGCGGTGATTGGCCGTCCTCTGTCGCAGATCTTGTCACAATGGAAGGCAGGCTTGGTGTGATGCCAGGTGAGACAGTTGAGCAGGCAGAGAAGGAATTAGAAAATTGGATGACTGGACTCGCTGAAAAGGATGATTGGTTTCAAGAACATCCTGTGGAGGTGGAGTGGTTTGGTGCTAGGTGGCTTCCAGGGTCAATCGACTCTGATCACCCGCTTTTAGGTCTATTGAAGGAACAATATGAAGAGGTCATGCAGCACCCGCCAAAAGTGGAAGCCGCCCCTTGGGGGACAGACGGCGGATTACTGTCACAAGCAGCGGATATCCCAATCATTGTGTTTGGACCTGGAACGACAGAGCTTGCCCATTTCCCGAATGAATCCATTGAGATCAAACATGTGATTGAAGCAGCAGAAATCATTGCTGGTACGTTGGTCAAATGGTGCGAAGCAGCGGAATGATTCACACACAAAAAAAGAAGGCTGTCTACTCAGCCTTCTCCAGCGTGCAGATAAACCCTCGCATTCGTTGTCAGGTCTGTGCGCCGGTGCTCACGAATGTAACATTCGCTCCGCTCCGGTGCTCGCCCTTCCTAGGCTTCAAAGGTTTTCATGTCACGCTGAAAGGAAGACAACGGGCTATAATAAAAATCATTTTAGCCCTTTGTCAACAATCTGATGAAGGCTGTCTACTCAGCCTTCTCTTTATGTGTATTCTGCTGTTCACACATATAGGTCACTGGACAAAAACGAAGAATACCAGAGCCCAATTTTAATCCGCCGAGCATGATGCCAAAAAGCAGCATTTTACTCCATGGTTTTCGAGCATATAAGGATCCAGCTACAGTACATATCGTCATTCCGCAGGCAATTCTCATGAGCGCTTCCATTAAGCCAAGATTAGGTTTCATTGCAAGTGATTCTCCTTTTTTAAATTATTTTAAGTGTGATTTCAAGAAATTGTAACGTTTCATTAATGCGTAACGTGGTTCGTTATGTTACGATAGGGCTAATACAAATGAAGGAGAGTATGTGAATGTCCGAACGTACTTTTAATTGGAGAAACAATGACATCCGCACACAAATCGATGTAGTCGACTCAAAAATAGTTCCAACACTCCTTTTAACGAATGGACTCGTGCTAAACCCGTTTTTGAAGCAATGGGTGAAGGCAAATATTTGGATACATGATGATCGAATTGTTTATGTCGGAGCAGAGCTTCCTCAAAATAAATCAGCTAAACGTGTGATTGATTGTGAAGGTAAATACATTGTGCCGGGGTATATTGAACCTCACGCGCATCCGTTCCATATTTATAATCCCCAATCACTTGCAGAATATGTGTCTCAATTTGGCACAACAACGATGGTCAGCGATAACTTATTTCTTCTTTTGCAAAGCAACGAAAAGAAAGCGCTTTCCACTCTGTGTGAATTAAAAAAGCAGCCATTTCAGTACTTCTGGTGGTCCAGATACGATCTTCAAACCGAGGTCAGGTATGAAGATGAGATGCTTCCTATTAACTATCGGAAAGAATGGATTGATCATCCCGACGTCCTTCAAGGCGGCGAATTAACGAGCTGGCCAAGATTAATGGACGGTGATGATCTCATTTTATATTGCATGCAAGAAACGAAGAAGCAGAGAAAACGAATTGAAGGGCATTTCCCTGGGGCTTCTGAGAAAACGCTAACAAAAATGAAGCTGTTTGGAGCGGACAGTGATCATGAAGCAATGAATGCAGACGATGTGCTCAAACGCTTGTCTCTAGGTTATCATGTGTCCTTGCGTCATTCTTCCATCCGCCCAGATTTAGTGAACATTTTAAGGGAATTGCATGAGCGTGACTTTAGGCACTACGATCACTTTTTCTATACAACAGATGGATCAGCGCCTCACTTTTATGAAGAAGGCATGATCAATCGTCTCATTTCCATTGCCCTTGAAGAAGGCGTGCCTACTATTGATGCGTACAATATGGCGACTTTTAACATTGCGAAATACTATCAAATTGATGACTTATTAGGCGTGGTCGGTCCTGGCCGATTGGCTTCTTTGAATATTTTAGATGATCCGATGAATCCAAATCCAGAAACGGTGATTTCTAAAGGGGTAATCCTGAAATTAGAGGGGGAGAACCAGCATCAATTCCAAGAGACAAAATGGGAAAATGGTGGGCTTGAACCATTAGATTTAAGCTATGACCTGACAATGAGTGACTTGCAATTCTCAATGCCTCTTGGTGTCAAAATGCGCAATGCTGTCATCATGGAGCCTTATACAGTGGAGATTGATAACTCTGTCAATCAGCTGTCCTGTGACCATGATCAAAGCTTCTTCAGCCTGATTGATCGAAAAGGCGAGTGGCGCGTGAACACAATGTTAAAAGGATTTGCAAACAAGGTGCAAGGGTTTGTCAGCTCATTTTCAACCACTGGTGACATTTTAGTGATTGGGAAAAATAAAGATGATATGATGCTCGCTCATAAGCGAATGAAAGAAATTGGCGGTGGAATTGTGCTCACAGAAAACGGAAAGATTTTGCATGAAATCCCGCTGCAATTATCAGGCTGTGCATCAGCTGAACCGTTTGAAACGGTTCTTCAGCAGGAGCAAACGTTACGCAAGCTACTCATTGAGCGAGGGTATCCATTTGACTGCCCGATTGATACACTTGTCTTTTTCCAAAGCACACACTTGCCGTATATTCGAGTGACACCAAGAGGAATATTTGATGTCATGAAAAAAACTGTACTCTTTCCGTCTATAATGCGTTAAAATATAACAGAGTGGAGCTGTATCATATTTGCTGGATTTCTGACCGCTGTTATAGGGCAGGAGTGAGCAAAAGATCTCTTCGCTGCTAGATATGGTGACAAAGCATAGGGCTTTGACATGACGAATGAAGTGCCCAATTGTAAAATGAATCTGTCGGTTACGCTGGCCGACCAACATATTTTGAATAATTAAGCAAGGCGGGGCGCAGGTTTATCGTCTCGCCAAGCTTGCTACACATACTGTTTTTTAGGGAAAGACTTAACAGAGCAGAAGTGTTCTAGATATCGGAGGCAAACAAGTTTGTCAGATTGTCGCACAAGGAATATGACAAAACTTGTCGAATTTGTTTACGATAAAGAAGCTTCGGCTTACGAAAGAACCTGATGGCATTTTCAGCGTAGAACCAAACCTGTCATGATTCGTTCAAAGCTCATTGCTGAGGTTGAAAAAAATGAGTCAGGAAAGATACCGCTTTCTCGGAAAAGTCAGTGCGGAGCGGTGTGCCAATAGTAAAGGAGAAGATGTATAAAGATGCAAATTGATAAATTAAGGGGCAAAAGCTTAGATCAGCTATTCAACTCCATCTTATCCCTTAAAGACCTGGAAGAATGTTATCGATTTTTTGATGATTTGTGCACCATCAATGAAATCCAATCTTTATCACAGCGTCTTGAAGTAGCGCGTATGCTTCGCGAGGGAAATACGTATCATAAAATTGAGACGGAAACAGGTGCAAGTACAGCCACTATCTCACGTGTCAAACGCTGCTTGAACTACGGAAATGATGCCTATACGATGGCACTTGACCGTGTAGCAGAGCAACAAGCAACGGACGAAACAAAATAAAGCAGCTTTCACTGCAAACATTCTTTATGATTTGTCGTTTTGAAGTTGAACAAGTAAGAGCCATTTCATTTGAAATGGCTCTATTTGATGTCATCAAGTTCTCCCATAAACCATCGTTCACCTTCATAGGACACTTCATCGTCATCAGTGATCACTTCCTTAAAACCGATGGTTCGCATATTTTGCGCAACAGATAAATCCCATTCTTTTTGAATATTTCTCTGATCAGAAAGGGGAAGCCATGTCTGATACTCATCTTGTCTGTTGAAGAAATCTTTCACATAAGAATCCCCTTTAAACACAATGATTTGTGAATGCCATAATTCAGGCAGATCGACTGCGACCACGACACGATATATGTCCCCGTCGTTTGGTTTCAAATCAATGAGATGCTCAGCTCTATTCAATAGAGTTTGAATGCATAGACGTTTGATCTTTTTCGGTGTTCTGTTGGAAGTCATAAAATCATAAGCCGCTGGTAGAGGCAGGTGCCAGTAGTCAGAAACATTCTCCGGAAACGACTGCGTATTTGCGTTCATTTCTTTTATGATCTGTTGAGTCTTTCGTTTCATACCGCGGACCTTTTTTTCACGCATACTCTTTCTCCTTATCAAAGATCTATTAAGTTCTTTATACGTGATTGAGCAAGAATGTCAACGAAAAAAGGTGCGGAAACGCACCTTTTTAAGCTAGACAGACTGCTCTGTGCCTGAGAACATAGGGACTTCACTTGTCTGGCCGTTTTCTTGTCTAAAAATAATATGTTTTTCGTTAAAATGAATAGGTGATTCGATTCCAGCTGCTGCGCATAAATTAAACAAACCTTCTCTAAGAGAAAGGATATAATTACAGACTCGGTATTTCTTTTCTTCAATGGATAAACCTTTTTGCAGCTTTGGATCAGTTGTGGCGACCCCGACTGGGCATTTATTCGTGTGGCATACTTGTGCGCGAATGCATCCGACTGAAAACATGAGTCCCCGTGCGATATTGACAAAGTCAGCACCCATGGAAAGGGCAATCGCAATTTTATCAGGTGAGAGAAGTTTGCCAGAAGCAAAGAGTTTTACCTGATCTCTGACACCGTATTCCTTCAATATTTGATGAACCATTGGGAGTGCCGTGAAAATCGGCAGCCCTGCGGAATCTGCCAATTCATGAAAGGATGCACCAGTGCCGCCTTCTCCGCCATCTACTGTAATGAAATCAGGATGCTTTCCGCTTTTTTTCATGTACGCTGCAAGTTCCTCAATGTTTTCTTTATGTCCGACCACAAGCTTGATGCCGACTGGCTTTCCGCCTATACTTCGCAACTGTTCAATGAAATCAAACATATCAGGAATGGAATGGAACATCTCAAATCGATTTGGACTGTCAATGGATTGGTGGGGCGGCAATTTACGGATGCTTGCAATTTCTTCGGTGACCTTTTCACCGTCAATATGTCCGCCGCGTGTTTTAGCTCCTTGAGCCAGCTTCAGCTCAAAGGCTTTGACTTCCTCGTGCTCGCTTTTTTTCTTAAACTCTTCAAAGGAAAAAGCGCCATCCTCTGTTCTCACGCCAAATAGACCAGGCCCAATCTGGCATATAATATCGGCTCCGCCTTTGAGGTGATAGGGAGAAAGCCCGCCTTCACCTGTGTTCATCCACGTACCGCCAGCCATCTTTAATCCTGAGGATAATGCTGTAATGGCCCTGTCGCCTAAAGATCCGTAGCTCATGGCTGACTGACCAATCAGGCCTTTTACACGGAAAGGCTTTTGACATGTGTGCTCGCCTATCACTTGTACATCGTCTTGATGGAGATAGTAAGGTTTTGCTTCGATCTCTTTGGTATGTTCACTTCTTCTCAGTAAATTGTCTTGATCGATCTGATACACTTTTGTTTGGATTTTTTCAGATTGATCGATGCGTAACTCATCTCGCTGCTTTGGAAATAGGACGTTGCGAATATAGTAACCAGGCTTGTCAAAATCACGTTTTGATCCAAAGCCCATTGTCCGGCTTTTGTACTTCCCAGACATGACAGCTTGCTCGTATTCTCTTCTTGAGAAAGGAAGCTCCTCTCGATCATTTAGAAACAGATATTGACGAAGCTCAGGTCCTATTTTTTCAAAAATAAACCGTAGCTTTCCAATGACCGGATAATTTCGTAGGACAGAATGCTCTTCCTGTTTTTCATCTCGCATCCAAATCCAGATGAATAAAATGATTGGTATGATGAAAAAAATCACTAATAATGCGCCAATGACAATGAAAGTTGTTGTCACGTAAATCCCCTCTTTTCTCTATCATTACTGTTGTTATTCCACTTTTCATTGAAAGAGAAACCACTTCAACAGATTGTGACGTTTAGAAATGAAAAGGCGGGGTAACTTACAAATAAGATCATAAGGGGAGGGAACATACATGAATAAGCGTCCGAATGCGTATGTACTTGCAGGATTAGGGGTTGGTGGTGCAGTGTTATTAGCAGTGAAAAATAAACAGCATCTCAAAAAATGGGCAAGCATGTTCCGCTCAGATGAAAAGGTTCCTGAAAAAGCTGGTCACCCTGATCCGTTAGATATTCAAGACAACAAGATGGTCGATGAAGGGGCCATGACATCTGTTCATTATTTTAATGAAGTGAGACAATAGTTTAGAAAAACCGTTTTGACCATTCAAAACGGTTTTTTCTTGTCTTTTTTTTGATGTGATATCGAAGAGGATCGACAATCGTAAAACCGATCAACCCTTCGTGATCAGGCGTCGAGAAAAGAAATTCAATGCCCGATAAATGATAGGTTGAGAGAACTTCCTGATCCGTAAAACGTAACGAAAGCTCGTCCTCATAAACGGGTGTGTGCTTCAACACCTTGGCTTCTTCTGCAAATAACTCCAGCCCAGCCACTCGGCCCTCTTTGTCGATGTCTACGTTCACACATTCATTCACGTCTAATTCAATGGTTTCTTTGATTGTCCCGATTCGAGGCGGGATGAGATAGATGTATCCGATGTCGATCGTTTGATCATATGTGATGATTCTTTTCAAATCATTCACCTGCTTGGTCGATAGTAAAATGTTCCTTTCATGTATAATATCATGTGATGAGATGAAGTAGCTCTCATTTCAGTTCAGCACGCATCTATTGATCTCCTTCAGCTCCTCTTGAAGTGGAGCTTTTCATATAGTCTCCATTCACCTCGCCTAAAGTGAAAATCGACTATTTTCAAAAGAATGAAACTTTTAGCTGAAGGAGGTTACCCATTTTTTGCGGTGTCTGATTTTGTTATAATATTTAAATGGAATGAAACGAATGGAGGAACGTTTTTCATGTATGATGTTACCGAGTGGAAGCATGTCTTTAAACTCGATCCAAATAAAGAGATTTCCGATGAACAACTTGAAGCGATTTGTGAATCCGGTACGGATGCCATTGTGATTGGCGGAAGTGACAACGTGACAGAAGACAACGTACTGCAACTGATGTCAAAGGTGCGCCGCTTTCTTGTGCCATGTGTCCTTGAAATCTCGACACATGAGATGATTGTGCCTGGCTTTGACCTGTATTTTATCCCCACTGTGTTAAACAGCGCTCATCCTGATTGGATTGTTGGTCTGCATAAGGATGCGATGAAGGAATACGGTGATTTGATGTCAATGGAAGAGATTGTGCCGGAAGGATATGTCATCTTAAACGAAGAGTGTAAAGCGGCTAAGCTGACAGAGGCCAATACGGCACTGGATATAGATGACGTAAGGGCATATGCGAGAGTGGCAGAGCACTTGATGAAACTGCCCATCTTTTACTTAGAATACAGCGGGACGCTTGGAGACATAGAGCTTGTGAAAGAAACCAAAGCAGTGCTACATGAAACGGTTCTATTTTATGGCGGCGGTATTGAAAGCAAAGAGCAGGCGAAAGACTTTGCACAGCATGCAGACGTTGTCGTAGTGGGAAACGTCATTTATGACAATTTTAAAGAAGCGTTAAAGACAGTCGACGCAGTGAAAAAGTCATCATAGTCAAACAAGACGAAACGGGTTAAAATAGAACATAAGTTCGAATTGGCGGTGAATGAAATGAATGAAATATCAAATCATCTATTAGAAGGGCTGAATGACGCGCAGAAAGAAGCGGTCAAAGCAACAGACGGGCCGCTGCTACTGATGGCAGGAGCAGGTAGTGGAAAAACACGAGTGCTCACGCATCGAATTGCGTATTTAATGGCAGAAAAGCATGTGGCACCGTGGAATATTTTAGCGATTACCTTTACAAATAAAGCAGCAAGAGAAATGCGTGAGCGTGTACAAGCGATTTTAGGGCCTGGTGCGGATGACATTTGGATCTCTACGTTTCACAGCATGTGTGTGCGCATTTTACGACGCGATATTGACCGTATTGGTGTGAATCGCAACTTTTCTATATTAGACACATCTGATCAGCTTTCAGTCATTAAAAACATTTTAAAAGAACGAAATATCGATCCTAAAAAGTTTGATCCACGTAGCATTTTAGGTTCAATCAGTAGTGCAAAAAACGAACTCATTGACGCAGAGGAATACGCTAAAACTGCTGGTGATTTCTATGATCAAGTGGTCAGCGACGTCTACACAGATTATCAAAAACGATTACTCAAAAACCAATCACTCGATTTTGATGATCTTATTATGATGACGATTCGTCTGTTTGAGCGGATCCCTGAAGTATTAGAACACTATCAGCGAAAATTCCAATACATTCATGTCGATGAGTATCAGGATACAAACAGAGCGCAGTACATGCTTGTGAAATTGCTTGCTCAGCGTTTTCAAAATATATGTGTGGTCGGTGACTCGGATCAGTCCATCTACCGCTGGCGTGGAGCGGATATTACAAACATTCTTTCCTTTGAAAAAGATTATCCGTCCAGTGAAGTGATTTTGCTTGAGCAAAATTACAGATCGACTAAACGTATTCTGAATGCCGCAAACACGGTCATTCAAAACAATTCAAACCGTAAGCCAAAAAACCTTTGGACAGAAAATGACGAAGGAGCGAAGATTGCCTATTACCGCGCAGATAATGAATTCGGTGAAGGTCAATTTGTCGCTGGAAAGATTCGTCAGCTTCATCAGAGCGGCAAACGTAAGTTATCTGATTTTGCGATCCTCTATCGAACGAACGCTCAGTCACGTGTCATAGAGGAAACGTTAATGAAGGCAAACATTCAATACAACATCGTCGGCGGCACGAAGTTCTATGACAGAAAAGAGATCAAGGACATTTTGGCTTACTTACGCCTTGTGTCAAATCCAGATGACGACATTAGTTTTGCGCGCATTGTCAACGTACCAAAGCGTGGAATTGGGGCGACTTCTGTTGATAAAATTGCCGCATACGCAGAAATGAATGATCTCTCTATGTTTGAAGCACTTGGTCAGGTGGATTTCATTGGACTCAGTGCAAGAGCAGCCAATGCACTTGATGAGTTCAAACAGCTCATTGATCAAATGACAAATATGCAGGATTATTTATCTGTCACAGAATTAACGGAAGAGATCCTAGAGAAAACAGGTTACCGTGAAGCGCTGAAGATCGAAAAAACGATTGAAGCACAAAGCCGTTTAGAAAATATTGACGAGTTTCTATCGGTCACTAAAAACTTTGAAGAACAAAATGAAGATAAATCACTTGTCACCTTCTTGACAGACCTCGCCCTCGTCGCAGACATTGATAAGCTGGATGAGGCTGAGGAAGAAGATCAGGATGCGGTCATTTTAATGACGCTTCACGCAGCAAAAGGACTTGAATTCCCTGTTGTGTTCTTAATGGGCATGGAGGAAGGCGTCTTCCCGCACAGCCGTTCATTAATGGAAGATGCCGAGATGGAAGAAGAGCGCCGTCTTGCTTATGTAGGGATCACACGGGCCGAAGAAGAGCTTTATTTATCAAGTGCGAAGATGAGAACGTTATTCGGCCGGACGAACATGAATCTGGAATCACGATTTATCAGAGAAATACCAGCTGATTTATTGGACAACCTAAATGAGAAAAAAGAAACGAAAACACCGTTTGGCCAAACGAGAGAAAGACCGCAAAGACGAGGGCCTGTCTCACGTCCCCAAACGCAAACCATTCAAAACACAGGCGGCGGCAGCATTGGCTGGGCTGTCGGTGATAAAGCCGCTCATAAAAAATGGGGCGTTGGCACGGTTGTGAGTGTAAAAGGTAGTGGGGATAGTACAGAGCTTGATATTGCCTTCCCAAGCCCTACAGGCATTAAGCGTCTCCTTGCCGCATTTGCGCCAATCGAAAAGCAATAAACTGATAGGACTGACAAAACGGATGAAGTGAAAGGAAGAAGCAGATGGATAAAGAAGCAGCGAAACGCCGGATCGAGGAACTACACCAGATTTTGAATCAATACAACTACGAATATCACACACTGGATCGTCCAAGTGTTCCTGACGCTGAATATGATGCGCGGATGCGTGAGCTGATTTCTCTGGAGGAAGAATACCCTGATTTAAAAGCAGCGGATTCACCCTCGCAAAGAGTAGGAGGTGCTGTTTTAGACGCCTTCCAAAAAGTACGTCACGGTACACCGATGCTCAGTCTAGGGAATGCGTTTCATGAACAGGACCTTCTTGATTTTGACCGCCGGGTTCGTCAAGCAGTCGGTGACGACGTCGCTTACAATGTCGAGCTGAAAATTGACGGACTCGCTGTTTCTCTCCGTTATGAAAATGGCGTGTTTGTCCGGGGGGCCACGCGGGGTGATGGGACAACAGGTGAGGATATTACCGAGAACCTCAAAACCATTCGTTCCATCCCGCTCAAAATCAATCGGCCTCTGTCGATTGAAGTGAGAGGCGAGGCATTTATGCCAAAACCTTCTTTTGAAGCCCTTAACGAAAAAAGATTACAAAACGAAGAAGAGCCGTTTGCGAACCCGCGTAATGCGGCTGCTGGCTCACTTCGTCAGCTTGATACGAAAATTGCAGCGAAACGAAACCTTGATATCTTCGTCTACAGTATAGCGGAGCTTGATGAAATTGGTGTTGAAACGCAAAGCGCAGGACTTGATCTTCTCGATGAGCTTGGCTTTAAAACGAACAAAGAAAGACGGATGTGCCAAACCATTGAAGAAGTGATCGACCTCATTGAAACACTGAAAACAAAGCGTGCTGATTTCTCATACGAAATCGATGGCATTGTCATTAAAGTCAATTCATTGGCTCAGCAAGAAGAACTAGGCTTCACAGCAAAAAGTCCACGCTGGGCTGTTGCGTACAAATTTCCGGCCGAAGAAGTCGTGACGAAGCTGATTGATATTGAACTAAGTGTGGGGCGTACTGGCGTCATCACCCCAACAGCGATTCTTGAGCCTGTAAAAGTGGCAGGGACGACAGTGCAACGTGCATCTCTTCATAATGAAGATTTGATCAAAGAAAAGGATATCCGCCTTTTTGATCAAGTGATTGTCAAAAAAGCGGGCGATATTATCCCAGAGGTTGCAGGGGTCCTTGTTGATCAGCGAACAGGAGAAGAAAAGCCGTTTCACATGCCGACTGAATGTCCAGAGTGTCAAAGTGAGCTGGTCAGAATTGAAGGAGAAGTGGCGCTTCGGTGCATCAATCCACAATGCCCCGCTCAAATACGTGAAGGACTCATTCACTTTGTGTCTCGTAATGCGATGAATATTGATGGGCTAGGCGAGCGAGTCATTACACAACTTTTCAAAGAACAGCTTGTCTCTCGTGTATCAGACCTTTACCGCTTAACAAAAGAAGAGTTGATTCAGCTAGAACGAATGGGCGAAAAATCAGTCGATAATTTACTGCGTTCGATCGAGCAATCGAAAGAAAACTCTCTTGAACGTTTATTATTTGGACTTGGTATTCGATTTATTGGTTCTAAAGCAGCGAAGACGTTGGCCATGCACTTTGAGGATATCGATCAGTTAAAACAAGCAACGAAAGAACAATTACTTGAAGTAGATGAAATTGGTGAAAAAATGGCCGATGCAGTCGTCACGTACTTTGAGAAAGAAGAAATACTAGATCTGCTAAATGAACTAAAAGAACTTGGGGTCAATATGACCTACACTGGGCCAAAACCGGTGAAAGTAGAAGAAAGTGATTCCTACTTTGCAGGAAAAACGATTGTGCTGACGGGGAAATTAGAAGAAATGTCTCGTAATGATGCAAAGGCAGCGATCGAAGCATTAGGCGGCAAGTTAGCAGGTAGCGTAAGTAAAAAAACAGACTTAGTCATTGCCGGCGAAGCAGCTGGAAGTAAGCTGACAAAGGCAGAAGAACTCAATATTGAAATTTGGGACGAAGCCAAAATGCTCGAGGAGCTAAAGAAATAAGAGGAGTGTTTTCTATTGAAAAAGTTGCTATTGCTGCTGACAATGCTCACACTGGTATTGTCAGCGTGTGCACCTTTTGGGGGAAAGGATGAGGAAGAGGTCACACAAAAAACGGATGAAACGAAAGAAACAGCGATCATCCCAATGTACAACATCTCTGATTCCTATTACAAAATGGTGCTGCCGTTTAAACAAGGAGCGGCAAGAGGACTAACAGCAGAGCGTCTCAATACACGCTTAGACATTGATGAATTTGAAACAGGGCTCATGCGCCTGGCAACAGAATCATTCAATACAAACGACTATTTGTTCCAAGAAGGACAGCATTTAGATGAAGATACTGTTCTCAGCTGGCTTGCCCGCAAAAAAACAGGCAGTGATCTGAAAAAAGCTGAAAAAGAAGACAAAGACTTTAAGAACTTAGGCTTAAACCCTGCTCTTCCAAACTCAGGTTCAACAAAGTCAAAAAATGAAAATAGTCCAATCTACTTAGCTTCCATGCTAGAACATAATTACTTAATCAGAAAAGATAAAAATAGCTTACAGCTTGGCGGGGTTGTCATCGGTCTTGCGCTTAACTCTGTCTATTATTATCGCGAAAATATCGGGGATCCTCAGCAAGAGGTGACCATCGATTCATCGAAAAATTCAAAGAAACTTTTAGCAGAGGGCGAAAAAATTGCGGAACAAGTCATTAAACGCCTTCGTCAAATGGACGGACTGCAAAAAGTCCCAGTCATGATTGCTCTTTATAAACAAGCACCAAAATCATCTATTGTTCCAGGAAACTTCATCGCTAAAACCGATGTAAAAGCAGGATCAGCTGATATTGGCAGTTGGGATACGATTAAAGAAGAGAATGTCTTCTTCCCTTCAGATAATGCCAAGAGCAGCTACAAAGATGATTCAGAGCGATTTGACCGCTTCAAGACAAAGGTAGAAGACTACTTCCCGAATTACACAGGTGTGGTAGGCAAAGGTTTCTATAAAAACGGGAACTTGCAAAAAATGAAAGTAGAAATTCCAATGCAATTCTACGGAAAAACAGAAGTCGTGGCATTCACGCAATACTTAACAGGTGAAGTCATGGATTACTATAAGAGCACCAATATAGAAATCAACATCACCTCTTCTGATCAGCAAGAAGCCCTCATCACAAAAAATGCTGAAGACAAAGAACCAACGGTCCATATATATGACTAAATAAAAACCGCCTTTTGGCGGTTTTTAGCGTGTAGACAAACCCTCGCATTCTTTGTCAGTCCTGCGTGCTGGTGCTCACGAATGTGAAATTCGCTCCGCGCCAGTACTCGTCCTTCCTAGACTTCAAAGGTTTTCTATCACGCTGAAAAGAAGACAAAGGGCTAAAATCAAGTTCAATTTCGCCCTTTGTCAACCATCTGAAAACCGCCTTTTGGCGGTTTTTTATTTCTAATTAGAGGAATTTTTCAACTTTTGTCAAAGTATGTGAAGAAACCAAAAGGAAAGGCAGGTATGTTGATGCTCGAATAAATGCTGATTACCGTCATGTATAAGTAAAAAGACGATAAAAGGAGAATCAGCATGCATAAAGAAGTAAAAGCACGATACGATGAACAAATGGTCTTAAAGAAAGCGGCTCTACTCTATCATTTTCAGCCAGAACAGGTCACATTTCTAGCCGATGCAGAAAATTATGTGTATGAATATACGGATGAAAAAGGGTCAAGTTATATATTGAAAATTACCCATACCATTCGCCGCTCAAGCACATATATTCTAGGAGAAATGGACTGGATTCGGTATTTATCTCAACATGGAATCTCAGTAGCTAAACCGGTTTTATCCGCAAGAGGAAAAGATGTTGAAGCGATTCCCGATCAAGCAGGAGGCGCTTTTTTGCTGAGAGTGTACGAAAAGGCGCCCGGCAGAAAAGTGACCGAAGCAGATTGGAATGGACTGTTGTTTCAAGCGTTAGGAGCCTATACTGGGCGTATGCATCAAACGACTAAACAATATCAAGTGAAAGATCCTCGCTATAAGCGTCAAGAGTGGTATGAGGAGGAGCAATTAAAGCTTGAAACGTATATTCCTTCTGATCAAACGGTTGTGTTGCAGAGAAAAGATGAACTGATGCAAAAGCTTCACCAGCTCCGAATATCCAAGGATGTCTATGGACTGGTGCATGCGGATTTACATCACGGGAACTTCCATTATCATCAGGGAGAAATCATTGCATTTGATTTTGATGATTGTGGGTATCACTGGTTTATCAATGATATAAGCATTTTGCTATACAACGTTCTTTGGTATCCGGTGATTCCGTATGAGGATAAAGCTGAATTTACGGGTGAATTTATGAGCCATTTTCTCAAAGGCTATCGACAGGAGAATGAGCTTGATGACGCATGGCTGGCGACAATACCAGATTTCCTTATGCTGCGTCATATGCTTATTTATGGGCTTTTACATCAAGCATTTGATCTCCGAACACTAAGCGCTGACGAAAGTGCCATGCTGGCGCGTTTTCGAAAGGAGATTGAGGACAAAACCCCAATTACGCCTTTTGACTTTCATCAGCTAACAACATAAATAGAAAGCCCCTTGCTGTTTCACATAGCAAGGGGCTTTCTATCCTAAACCGTATCACACTTCACACCAACAACGCCTTCTAAATCTTTAATATCAAAGTACACATCGGTTGTATAGCGGTCTTTATGTACGCGAACACGTACTTCCATGATCGGATAGTCCTTTTCCTTTAAATCATCAATACGTACAGAATGAATGCGAATATTGAGTGCTTTCATTTCTTTTAAAATCTCTGTCATGCGGTTTCGATCAGAAAGTGACATTCTGATGCGGATTTCTTTTTCCTGTAAGCGAATGGGTCCAATCCGCTGGAAGAGCCAAGGTAAAAATTCCACACTGACAAGAATAAAGAAAAGACTAAGGAAGGCTTCTTTATAAAAACCTGCACCTGTTGCAACCCCAAGTCCTGCTGCTCCCCAAATCATCGCAGATGTCGTAAGGCCTGAGATGACGTCATTGCTTTTGCGAAGAATCACACCTGCTCCAATAAAACCAACACCAGATATAATTTGCGCCGGTAACCTGAGTGGGTCCATTTGAAGCTTAGAGACTCGAGGGAAATTGTAGGCTGCATCAATGCTGATGATGGTTAATACGCAGGAGCTGACAGCAATGACAATACACGTTTTCAGCCCAAGCGGCTTTTTCTTAAGTTCGCGTTCAAGACCGATGATCAAACCGATTAAGGTGGCAACGGCTAATTTTAAGACCGTATCCCATTCAATTGTCCAAAACATGCGTATCGCTCCTTTCACTTCATGTACGTTTCACATCATGTATATGATCTTCTCACAGCCCATATGGCTGCACAACTTCTATTTTATTCAGAAACGGGAGAAAGAAAAGCATTTTATTTAAAAATAAAGAGAGTCATCCGCATAATGCAGATGACTCCTCATGTCTGGTTATTTTGTTTCTTCTTCGAGATGGTCTTCCATTTTGCTAAATAGCTTTTTAGAAGCTTTAGACGGTTTATTTGTTAAGAGGCTGACAATAATAGCAGTCAAACCACTTAAAATAAATCCAGGAACCATTTCGTACAATCCAGTCGTGTTGTTTAAGCCTGTTGAAATCCAAACGAGAACGACAACAGCCCCAACAATCATTCCGGCTAAAGCGCCATGATGATTCATTCGTTTCCAGTATAGACATAACAAGATGACTGGACCGAATGAAGATCCAAATCCAGCCCAAGCATAACCGACAAGGTCAAGAATAGTATCACTTGGGTTTAGAGAGAGACCAATGGCAACAATCGCTACGACTAGTACAGAGATACGTCCAATCATCACAAGTTCTTTGTCAGAGGCTTTTCTTCTAAAGAACGTACGGTATAAATCCTCTGTCATCGCACTTGCAGTGACAAGCAGCTGAGAAGAAATTGAACTCATAATTGCAGCTAAAATGGCAGAAAGTAAAAATCCAGTAATATATGGATGGAATAACACTTTAGAAAACACAATAAAGATGGTTTCTGGGTCCGCCAAAGTGGTGCTTGTTTCATGAACATACGCCACGCCGACTAAACCGACAGATAGTGAACCAATGACAGACACAATCATCCAGCTCATACCGATACGACGTGCTGGCTTTAAATCTTTTACAGTCGTAATCGCCATAAAGCGAACAATAATGTGCGGCTGTCCAAAGTAACCGAGTCCCCAAGCGAGGAAGGAAATAATGCCAATGACGCTCGTTCCTCTAAAAATATCAAGCAATTTAGGGTCAATCTGTTGAATATCATTGAATGTGGCAACAGGTCCACCTAATTGAGTAAAGGCAACGATCGGCACGAGCACTAATGCTAAAAACATAATAGCTCCTTGAACAAAATCAGTTAAACTAACTGCCAAAAAGCCGCCGAATAGTGTGTACAAAATCACGATACTAGAAGTTAAGATTAAACCAAACATATAATGAGCACCAAACGCTGATTCAAATAAGCGTCCGCCTGATACCATACCTGATGAGGTGTAAAGCGTAAAGAAAATCATAATGATGACAGCTGAGACAGCTTTCAATAAAGTAGATGAGTCTTTAAACCGTTTGTCAAAAAAGTCTGGAATGGTAATCGCATCATCAGCAACTTCTGTATACGATCTCAATCGTGGCGCTAGGAAAAGATAGTTTAAGTAAGCCCCACTAATTAAACCAACAGCAAGCCATCCAGATGAAAGACCGGTTGTATACATAGCGCCTGGAAGCCCCATCAGCATCCACCCACTCATATCAGCTGCACCAGCAGATAGAGCCGTTACATAAGGACCTAACCCGCGTCCGCCTAACATATAATCATTCAAGTCATTTGTTTTTCTGAATGCATACCAGCCAATGGCAAGCATTCCAATAAAATAAATAGATAGAGAAATTACAATCTCAATACTCATGTTTCCATATCACCTTTTTCGTATTAATTTGACATCACCTCAATCAAAATATACAAAGAACAGCCTATTGAACTGTCTGCTCACTGCTATGGTTACTTAACCTATCAGAGTATTCCCAAGTGATCAACCTTCTTAAACATCCTCATCAGACAAAAAAATACGTGTATGCGTGATAAGCGTCTATATGTAAGCGCTTACCCAATTAAATAAAAGAAAAAATTTTCTGAAAAATAAAAAGTCACCTTGATGAATATTTTAGACAATAGTGGACAAAGCCTTTCTGGGCGACCTCGTAAAGTTGCTTTAGAACAGTAAAATTTGATATGATAAAGTGTATATGACTTATGATCATGACCACGAACACGTATCATTTTTGGAGGTGAACCTGCATGTCAAGAATTTCAATAGAAGAAGTAAAGCATGTTGCGCATTTGGCACGGCTTGCGATTACAGAAGAAGAAGCTGAGATGTTTACAGAACAGCTTGATAGCATCATTTCATTTGCAGAGCAGTTAAACGAGGTAGATACGGAAAACGTTGAACCAACAACACACGTATTAAAAATGAAAAACGTCATGAGAGAAGATGTTCCGAATAAAGGTCTTTCTATTGAGGCAGTCATCAAAAACGCGCCTGATCATAAAGACGGCTATATTCGTGTGCCATCAATTTTGGACTAAAGGAGGCCTGAGGCATGTCACTGTTTGACCACAAAATTTCTGAATTAAAAGAGCTTTTACATAAAAAGGAACTGTCTGTTTCTGATTTAGTGGGCGAGTCTTATAAACGAATCCATGAAGTAGACGGGAAAGTACAAGCATTCCTAGCGCTGGACGAAGAGAAAGCACGTGCGTACGCAAAGGAATTGGACGAGGCCGTTGGTGAAAAGGACGAGCTTGGTCTATTGTTCGGTATGCCGATCGGTGTCAAAGATAACATCGTGACGAAAGATTTACGTACAACGGCATCAAGTAAAATCTTGCAAAACTTCGATCCTATTTACGATGCAACCGTTGTGAACCGCTTAAGAGAAGCGGAAGCTGTCACAATCGGTAAATTAAACATGGACGAATTTGCGATGGGATCTTCTACGGAGAACTCAGGCTTCAAAGCAACGAAAAACCCGTGGAATTTAAATACAGTTCCAGGTGGGTCAAGTGGTGGCTCAGCAGCATCTGTTGCAGCTGGAGAAGTACCATTCTCTCTTGGATCAGATACAGGCGGCTCCATTCGCCAGCCGGCATCATTCTGTGGTGTTGTTGGTCTTAAACCAACGTATGGCCGTGTATCTAGATACGGTTTAATCGCATTTGCTTCATCATTAGATCAAATTGGGCCGATTACGCGTAATGTTGAGGACAACGCATATGTTCTTCAAGCGATTTCTGGTGTTGATCAAATGGACGCAACGAGTGCAAATGTCGATGTCCCAGATTTTCTTTCTTCATTAACTGGCGACATCAAAGGCTTGAAAATCGCTGTGCCAAAAGAATATCTTGGCGAAGGTGTTGGCGAAGAAGCAAAAGAGTCTGTTCTTCAAGCATTGAAAGTATTAGAAGGACTTGGTGCGACATGGGAAGAAGTGTCTCTTCCGCATTCTAAATATGCGCTTGCGACGTACTACTTACTGTCGTCTTCAGAAGCATCTGCAAACCTTGCGCGTTTTGACGGTATTCGCTATGGCTACCGTACAGACAATGCAGACAACCTGATTGATTTATATAAAAATACCCGTTCTGAAGGCTTTGGAGACGAAGTGAAACGCCGCATCATGCTTGGCACATTCGCTCTAAGCTCAGGATATTACGATGCATACTATAAAAAGGCGCAAAAAGTCCGTACGCTGATCAAAAAAGACTTTGAAGATGTTTTCGAAAAGTATGATGTCATTGTAGGACCAACAACACCGACTCCGGCATTTAACATTGGTGAAAAGACAAGCGATCCACTCACAATGTATGCAAACGATATTTTAACGATCCCTGTTAACCTTGCAGGCGTTCCAGGAATCAGTGTGCCTTGTGGATTTGCAAATGGTCTTCCGTTAGGACTGCAAATCATCGGTAAACACTTTGATGAAGGAACGGTTTACCGCGTGGCTCACGCTTTCGAACAAGCAACAGATCATCATAAAGCAAAACCTGAACTGTAAGGGGTGAATCAGAATGAACTTTGAAACGGTAATTGGACTTGAAGTCCACGTAGAGCTCAAAACACAATCAAAAATTTTCTCAAGCTCACCGACGCCTTTTGGTGCGGCTGCCAATACGCAAACAAGTGTCATCGATCTTGGTTATCCTGGCGTACTGCCTGTGCTGAACAAAGAAGCGGTGAACTTTGCCATGAAAGCAGCAATGGCACTGAACTGTGAGATTGCAACTGATACAAAATTTGACCGTAAAAACTATTTCTATCCTGATAACCCAAAGGCGTATCAAATTTCTCAATTTGATAAACCGATCGGTGAAAACGGCTGGATTGAAATTGAAGTAGACGGCAAGACAAAACGAATTGGTATTACACGTCTTCATTTGGAAGAGGATGCAGGAAAACTGACGCACACAGGCGACGGTTATTCACTCGTCGATTTCAACCGTCAAGGTACACCACTTGTTGAAATCGTATCTGAGCCTGACATTCGTACGCCAGAAGAAGCGTATGCTTACTTAGAAAAATTAAAATCCATTATTCAATATACAGGCGTCTCTGACTGTAAGATGGAAGAAGGCTCACTGCGCTGTGATGCCAACATTTCTCTTCGTCCAATCGGCCGTGAAGAATTTGGAACGAAAACAGAGCTCAAGAACTTGAACTCATTCGCATTCGTCCAAAAAGGTCTTGAGTTCGAAGAAAAACGCCAAGAGCAAGTATTGCTTTCTGGCGGATTGATCGAACAAGAAACTCGCCGCTATGACGAGGCGTCTAAAAAGACGATCCTCATGCGTGTCAAAGAAGGTTCTGATGATTACCGCTACTTCCCAGAACCAGATTTAGTGGAGCTGTATATTGATGACGAGTGGAAAGAACGCGTAAGAGCATCCATTCCAGAGCTTCCAGACGAGCGCCGCAAACGCTACATTGATGAACTTGGACTTCCTGCATATGACGCAATGGTACTGACGCTGACAAAAGAAATGTCTGATTTCTTTGAAGCGACCATTTCAGAAGGTGCTGAAGCGAAGCAAGCATCAAACTGGCTCATGGGTGAAGTATCTGCCTACTTGAACTCGGCTCAAAAAGAGCTGGAAGATACGAAGCTAACGCCGCAAGGACTGGCTGGCATGATCAAGCTTATCGAAAAAGGAACGATTTCTTCTAAGATTGCCAAAAAGGTATTTAAAGAACTTATCGAAAATGGGGGCGACGCAGAAACAATCGTCAAAGAAAAAGGACTTGTCCAAATTTCTGACGAAGGTGCACTGCTCAAACTTGTCACAGAAGCTCTTGATAACAACCCGCAATCCATTGAAGACTTCAAAAATGGAAAAGACCGCGCAATTGGTTTCTTAGTCGGACAAATCATGAAAGCATCGAAGGGCCAAGCAAACCCGCCGATGGTCAACAAGATTCTTCTCGAAGAAATCAAAAAACGTTAAATCGCAAAAACCGCCTCATGGAAGAGGCGGTTTTTTTGTTGATGGACATGACAGGGTCTTATCACAGATTCAGACCACCGCCGTATATCAATTCATTGGTTCTTTTTTTATAATGAAGCATAAGCTTTAGCACATATTCGAAGGGGATAAAGGTGAACTAAAGTGAACATCGCCACGTATTGTCATTGGAGGAATAGCTTCAATTGTTCCACAGCTCTTTGGACAGCGGAGTCCTCACACGTTTCTAAATTTGTCAGCATCCCTTGAATGACCGGCTTGCGAGGCTCAGCTTTGGCCAATTCTTCTTCAATAACTTCAATAGATACAAGGGTATCATCCGAAAGCAGATGCTCAGATTTTAACAATCGAAGCTCTTCTTGAAGAGTAGCGGCATTTGGCGCTTCATCATCCCAAATGTTTTGCTTCAGAATCGGCTTCGCATGAGAACGAAGAAGCCCATGAACCAAATCATCAAATCGGTCAAGAATAAAGGATGAGAGCTCATCACATGATAATTGCATCTGATCTTGTAAAAGCAGTACTTGCACATAAGATTGGATGATTCCTTGAATCATGACTGACAGGTCAGTTATATATGGTTCGATCTCCTGTCCATACGTGGTCAAAATAGAAATTTGGATTTCATCATTCATCTGCTTTTTAACCGTTTTGGAATACTTTTTAATTTGCTGGTTTTCCGGAATAATGTTCTCGCTGAGGATCAAAATGATAAAATCCTTGTTCTCAGCAAAGTGCTGGAACTGTTCAGCGATTTGTTTCTGAAAGATATCTCTAGGCGCAAGATGTTGATTTTCTTTTCGAATCTTTTCAATACTTTGCATAGACGTGTCGATATAATATTCAAACGCTCTGTTGAAAAGCTGTTCTTTTGATTTGAAATGCAAATAAAATGCACCTTTAGAAATTCCGCATTCATCTGCAATTTCCTGAATGGTCGTAGAAGAAAAACCTTTTTTCGCAAACAACTGAATGCTTGCTTTAATGATTTTTTCTTTTTTTTCGTTCATGAAATAAGGCCCCTTCAGCTTTAGAATGTTACGTCAAACGCAAGTGAAATGGTTGACGGCATTGTATATCACCGTTTATTATGATATAGAATGACCAGTCAGTCAATACATAAAGGAAAATGGAGGACATAATGAATTCGATCATCAATTTTGTATTAAAGAACAAGTTCGCTGTATGGCTCATGACGATTATCGTAACAGTTGCTGGTCTATATGCCGGATTGAATATGAAACAAGAATCAATCCCGAATATCAACACTCCAGTCATTACGGTTTCTACAACGTATCCTGGCGCAACGCCGGACGAAGTATCAGATAAGGTGACAGATCCAATTGAGAAGTCGATACAAAATCTCAATGGGGTGAATGTGGTCACTTCTAATTCTTTTGAAAATGCCTCATCGATTCAAATCGAGTACGATTACAATAAAGATATGGATGAAGCAAAGAAGGAAATTGAAGATGCCATTAGCAATATCAATTTCCCAGAAAATGCAGAAAAACCAAAAATCGCACGTTTTAGCATCAATGCGATTCCAATCTTAGCTCTTAGTGTCTCCGGTGATAAAGAATCATTACAAGACCTGACACAAAAAGTGGAAAATGACCTTATTCCTTCTCTTCAAGGTTTAGATGGTGTCTCTTCTGTCGAAGCTTCTGGACAACAAATCAAAGAAGTAGAATTTTCTTTTAAACAAAAGAAATTAAAGGAATATGGTTTAGATGAAGAAACTGTCCAAAACATGATCAAAGGCTCTGATGTCAATGTACCTTTAGGGTTATACACATTTGGCAACAAGCAAAAATCAGTCGTAGTGGATGGCAATATTTTAAGTGTTAAAGATTTGAAAAACATGCGAATTCCTGTTACACCAAGTGCAAGCGGCGGTGCGGGAAGCGCAGGAGCTGGGGCGTCTTCTAGCGGCTCAGGAAATGCAGGAGCTCAAGGTGCTGATCAACAGGCTGGAAGTGCAAGTCAGCAGCAGGCAGCAGCAGCTCAGCAGCAAACTGGTACAGGTGCAGCAAGCGGTCAATCGGTAGAGCTGCCGACGATCAAACTTTCTGAGATTGCAGATATTAAAGTCGTAAAAGATGCAGAATCGATTTCTAGAACGAACGGAAAAGACAGTATCGGTCTGCAAATTGTCAAAGGCTCTGATGCCAACACAGTGAGTGTAGCAGAAGCAGTCACAAAAGAACTTGAAACATTCAAAAAAGACAATAAAGGAATCAAAGTCAGCACGACATATGATCAAGCAGAGCCGATTAAAGAATCTGTCAGCACAATGCTGAACAAGGCGATCATCGGAGCAATCTTTGCGATCATTATCATCATGTTGTTCCTTCGAGATATCAAATCAACATTAATTTCGGTCATCTCTATTCCGTTATCCCTGTTGATTGCTGTTTTATTATTAAATCAGCTAGATATCACATTAAATATCATGACACTTGGTGCCATGACAGTCGCCATTGGACGTGTTGTCGATGACTCGATTGTCGTCATAGAAAACATCTATCGACGAATGGCGTTAAAAGATGAACCGTTAAAAGGCAAAGCACTCGTTAGAGAAGCAACAAAAGAAATGTTTATTCCGATTATGTCTTCGACGATTGTCACAATTGCGGTATTCTTGCCATTAGCGCTAGTGGGTGGAATGATTGGTGAACTATTCATCCCATTTGCATTAACCATTGTGTTTGCTCTAATGGCTTCACTACTTGTCGCCATTACAATCGTTCCAATGATGGCTCACAGCCTATTTAAAAAGAACCTGTACGGAAAAGCGAAAAAGGTAAAAGAACACAAACCAAGCAAACTTGCTGGTGGTTATAGACGTGTACTCAATTGGACATTGAACCATAAATGGATCACGTCAGGAATTGCAATTCTGATGCTGATCGGAAGCTTATTCCTCGCACCACTTGTCGGTGTCAGCTTCTTACCACAGGAAGCAGAAAAAACGGCAATGGTGACATACACGCCAGAGCCTGGACAAACAAGAGAACAAGCCATTGCTGAAACGAAAAAGGCAGAAGATTACTTAATGAAACGTGATCATGTCAATACGGTTCAATATTCATTAGGCTCTTCAAATGCACTGACAGCAAGTGTTGGTGGAAACTCTAACGGTGCATTATTCTTCGTACAATACGACGATGACACACCGAACTTTGATAAAGAAAAAGATCGTGTGGTTAAAGCCCTTCAAGACAAAACGTCTAAAGGAGAATGGAAATCACAAGACTTCTCATCTGCTGGCGCAAGCAATACAGTGACGTACTATGTGTACGGTGACAAAGCAAGTGATATTGAAGGCACAGTCAAAGATGTCGAGAACATTTTAAAAGATGAGAAGAACTTGAAAAACGTCAGCACAAGCTTATCTGAGAAGTATGACGAATATACGTTTAATGCAGATCAAGAAAAACTGGCGAAACTAGGCTTGACCGCTTCACAAATCGCACAGGCGATCGCTCCTCAAAGTAATGAAACAACGTTGACGAAAGTAACAGAGGACGGCAAAGAACTAGATGTGAAGCTTCAAACGGAAAAAGATGAATACAAGAGTAAAAAAGATCTAGAGAATAAAAAGATCACAACACCAACAGGACAACAAGTCCGAATTGGCGATGTGGTGAAAGTGAAAGATGGCACAACAGCAAACACTGTGACAAAGCGTGATGGGAAGATTTACGCTGAAGTATCTGGTGACATGACAACAGACGACGTATCAAGTGTGACACAAGATGTCCAGAAGAAAGTTGACAAGCTTGATTTAAAATCTGGCGTTACGATTGATACAGGCGGTGTAAGTGCGGATATTGAGGAATCCTTTACACAGCTAGGACTCGCAATGCTTGCAGCGATTGCTATTGTATACCTCGTTCTCGTCATTACATTTGGCGGAGGTCTTGCACCATTTGCGATTCTGTTCTCACTTCCATTTACGATTATTGGTGCACTCGTTGGATTGTTTGTAGCGAAAGAAACCATCAGTTTAAATGCCATGATTGGATTGCTGATGCTGATCGGAATCGTTGTAACAAATGCCATTGTCTTGATTGACCGAGTGATTCATAAAGAAAAAGAAGGACTTTCAACAAGAGAAGCCTTACTTGAAGCAGGTACAACAAGATTACGCCCAATCTTAATGACGGCACTTGCGACAATTGGTGCATTGCTGCCACTCGCATTAGGTTTTGAAGGCGGAAGTCAAATCGTATCAAAAGGACTTGGCGTCACCGTTATTGGCGGTTTAACAAGTTCTACACTTCTCACATTGGTCATCGTGCCAATCGTGTATGAAATCTTAAGCAAGTTTAGACGTAAGAAAAAGTACGCTGAAGAAGAGTAAGAGGAAGCCCCGCTCATGAGTGGGGCTTCAGCGTGTAGACAAACCCTCGCATTCTTTGTCAGTCCTGCGTGCCGGTGCTCACGAATGTCAAATTCGCTCCGCGCCGGTACTCGTTCTTCCTAGGCTGCAAAGGTTTTCTATAAGAAGACACAGGGCTAAAATCAAGTTCATTTTAGCCCTGTGTCAACAATTTGAGCCCCGCTTATTAGCGGGGCTTTTTTATGATGAAATCTGACAAACCGCTTTTCTCATAAGCTCTTCAAAGGCTTGGAAAAAGGCATCTCGATCAACGTGGTCAATGACTTGAATCGATTTTCCATCTGGATGTTCTTCGGTACGTCCTTGTCTTGGCGATTCGGTATAAACAATTGCATTCATTTCTTTTGAACGGGTAAATGAGGTGGATGCAAGAGTGATCGTTGTCAGCACATCCCATAAGTAGTAAGTCGAGTTCGTTTCGTGATGAATGAGAGGCGGACAAAAGGCATAACATTGTCCAATAAAGTCAATCCCGATGTGAGAGCGAAGGGAAGCCCATCGTTGACGGACATCGAGTGTGAGCGGGACTTGATTCGTGCTTTCCAGTGCGACCATTTCAATTGGAAAACGCTCTTGAAATACGGTGCTCACAGCATAAGGGTCCCAAAAAGCATTCCATTCTGCTGTTCCATCATGCTCGGGTTCTTCGACATTGCCTTTTTCAAGGAATGTGCCGCCCATCCACACCAGTTTCTCAATTTTATTTGAGATGGAAGGATCTTCTTCTAACGCGCGTGCAAGGTCTGTAAGCGGTCCTGTAAAGAGCAGCGTAACAGGTTCGGTTGACTTTTTCACCGTTTCAATCAGGTGAAGATGTGCAGGAAGCTTAGATACTTTTGTATCAATAGCGCCTTTTTCGTTTAAAATCGGCAGGGCATCTACATAAAAAGCATGCATGCGCCATTCCTTTGGAAATGGATTCACACCTCTAGAATTGGAAGCGGCTACTTCAATCTCATATGGGCTAAAACGATCAATAATTTTCTGAGAAGCGCTCAGCGCAGGCTCTAAATAACAATCAGCAGGAATCACAGACATCCCGATCACTTTCAGGTGTTCCATTTGAAGAAGTAGAAATAAGGACACGAGATCATCAACACCGCCGTCATGGTTGAAATAGACAGGCTTTTTCATGGCATACCATCCTTTTTATCGTTTTCTTTTATCTTATCAGAATGCTGATCTGCTGAGGGAAACGTACCGTGAGATTTCAAATATTAGGGGGTTGTTCTGTTGCCATTTTCAAATCTCATAGTATAATTAAAGGTTGTTAGTGGTGAAAATAGATTGCATAATGATAATAGGATGATGATGAATGAAACGTGCTCGAATTATATACAATCCGACATCTGGACGTGAACTCTTTAAGAAGAATTTACCGCAGGTTTTGCAAAAATTTGAACAGGCTGGCTATGAAACATCTTGTCATGCGACGACATGTGCAGGAGATGCAACACAAGCAGCCGAAAAAGCCGCACAGAGAGATTTTGATTTAATTGTAGCAGCTGGTGGAGACGGCACGATTAATGAAGTCGTCAATGGATTAGCACCGCTTGAAAAAAGACCAAAATTAGGAATCATTCCAGTTGGAACGACCAATGACTTCGCAAGAGCACTTGGCATTCCAAGAGAAGATATTTTAAAAGCGACAGATGCCATCATTGATGGTGTAGCAAAGCCGCTTGATATTGGTAAAGTGAATGGACAGTATTTCATTAATATTGCGGGAGGCGGCCGATTAACAGAGCTGACCTATGAAGTGCCTAGTAAGCTGAAAACCATGCTAGGACAACTTGCGTATTATTTGAAAGGCATGGAGATGCTTCCTTCCATTCGCCCGACAGAAGTCGAAATTGAATATGACGGCAAATTGTTTCATGGAGAAATCATGCTGTTTCTTGTTTCACTAACAAACTCAGTAGGCGGCTTTGAAAAGCTCGCACCAGATTCCATTCTAGATGATGGGATGTTTGACCTGATCATTCTAAAGAAGGTCAATCTAGCAGAAGCCATTCGAGTGGTCAGCCTTGCACTCAGAGGCGAGCATATTCATGATAACAATGTCATCTACGCAAAAGCGAATCGCGTAAAGGTAGATGTAAAAGATAAAATGCAATTGAATTTAGATGGTGAATACGGCGGCATGCTGCCAGGTGAATTTGAAAATCTGTATCGCCATATTGAATTTATTGTGCCAAAAGCAACAGCTGAAAAAATAGGGTGAAGACTAAACTTGGTTCCTTATGGCGACCAAGTTTTTCTTTGCAAATGAGGTGATAAAATTGGTGAAAATGAAACCGCCTGTTGAAAAGAATGAATACTACAATGTAACCTTCGAAGATTTAACGCACGAAGGTGCAGGTGTAGCGAAAATTGAGGGTTTCCCTGTGTTTGTACCGAATGCCCTTCCTGACGAACAAGGGAAAATCAAAGTCACACGTGTCAAAAAAGGATTTGCTTTTGGACGACTCATGGAGCTGACAAAGGAAAGTCAGCACAGGCAAGATGCGCCATGTCCTATCTATAAGCAGTGCGGAGGCTGTCAAATTCAGCACATGAGCTATGAAGGCCAGCTGCTTTTTAAACAGAAACAAGTAAAGGACGTATTGGAGCGGATCGGCAAGCTTGATATGAGCCGTGTAAAAGTTCATCCTGTACTCGGCATGGAAGACCCTTGGAATTACCGAAACAAAGCACAAGTACCAGTTGGCGAACGGGAAGGCGGACTTGTTGCTGGATTTTATCAGCAGCGTACCCATGAAATCATTGATATGGAAAAATGCTTGATCCAGCAATCAGAAAATGACGAAGTGGTACAGGCAGTAAAAGACATCTGCAATGCGTTTGGCATCAAAGCATATAACGAAGAGCGGCATAAAGGCTGGCTGCGTCATGTCATGGTTCGCTACGGCATGGCAACAGGTGAAATGATGGTTGTGTTTGTCACAAGAACGGCTGATTTTCCGCAAAAGCAACAAGTGATTGAGCAGATTATAGCACGCTTCCCACACGTTCGGTCAATTGTGCAAAACGTGAATTCAAAGAAGACAAATGTCATTTTCGGAGACGAAACGACCGTTTTATGGGGAGAAGAATACATTTATGACACGATTGGCGACATCAAATTTGCTATTTCAGCCCGCTCGTTTTATCAAGTAAACCCAGCTCAAACAAAGGTGCTTTATGACAAAGCGCTGGAATATGCCGAGCTGCAAGGAGAAGAAACCGTGATCGATGCGTATTGCGGAATCGGTACAATTTCCTTATTTCTCGCACAAAAAGCAGGCAGAGTATATGGCGTGGAAATTGTGCCAGAAGCGATTGAAGATGCAAAACGCAACGCTGCCTTAAACGGAATCAACAACGTCGAATTCGCAGTCGGCGAAGCAGAAACGGTTATCCCAAACTGGTACAAAGAAGGCATCAAAGCAGATACGCTAGTCGTCGATCCGCCAAGAAAAGGCTGTGATGAAGCACTGCTTGATACGATTTTAAAGATGAAACCAAACCGTGTTGTGTATGTGTCCTGTAATCCTGGGACGCTAGCTCGTGATTTGCGTATTCTTGAAGATGGTGGGTATGTGACGGAGGAAGTGCAGCCTGTGGATATGTTTCCGCATACGAGTCATGTGGAGTGCGTTGCTAGTCTTGTGATTCAACAGTCATAACGTATTGAAGCATCCCGATTTCGTGATATAACACCGATATCGGGATATTTTTATTTTGGCTGCCCTTCACTTGAATACAAAACGGTAATTATAGGTCGAAAATTAATTTTCACCCCTTATTTGGTTTTGAAATGTCCTTTTTTGCAATTTTGCCTAGTTCATATTAAAGTATATAATGATAAAAATTGCTGAAAGAATTTACAGAAGGACATGCCCCATAAGGCGCTATGTCATGAGAGGAATTGGATGAAAGATGAGTAAAAATTTCTGGCGTGATTTACCGCGGCCATTTTTTATATTAGCACCAATGGAAGAAGTGACAGATGTTGTGTTTCGTCATGTTGTGAGTGAGGCGGCGAGACCGGATGTGTTTTTTACAGAGTTTACAAACAGTGAGAGCTACTGCCACCCTGATGGCATTCAAAGTGTGAAAGGCCGCTTAACGTTCACCGAGGATGAGCAGCCGATTGTTGCTCATATTTGGGGAGATAAGCCTGAGAACTTTAGACAAATGAGTATTGGAATGGCGGAGTTAGGATTTCAGGGGCTTGATATTAATATGGGTTGTCCTGTCCCTAATGTTACGCAAAACGGAAAGGGCAGTGGATTGATTCTTCGTCCAGATGTTGCGGCAGAGCTGATTCAAGCGGCAAAAGCAGGGGGATTACCTGTTAGTGTGAAAACAAGACTAGGGTTTACAGAGGTCGATGAATGGCGTGGTTGGCTCAGACACATATTGGAGCAAGATATTGTGAATTTATCAATTCACCTTCGTACAAGAAAGGAAATGAGCCAGGTGGATGCGCACTGGGAGCTTATTCCTGAGATTAAAAAACTGCGTGATGAAGTAGCACCTGATACGCTTTTGACGATCAATGGTGATATTCCTGATCGTCAAACGGGCTTAAAGCTCGCTGAGCAATATGGAATAGACGGAGTGATGATTGGGCGTGGGATTTTCCATAACCCATTTGCTTTTGAAAAAGAGCCGAAAGAGCATACGAGTGATGAGCTGCTAGGTCTTTTAAGGTTGCATCTTGATCTTCATGATCAATACTCATCACTAGGTTTGCGTCCATTCAAGGCATTGCACCGTTTCTTTAAGATTTATGTAAAAGGATTCAGAGGAGCGAGTTTCTTAAGAAATCAATTAATGAACACATCATCAACAGATGAAGTGCGTGCAATGCTGGATGAATTTGAAGCGAGAAATAAGGAGCAATCATTATGAAAAAGAGGAGGGAGGGCCCTTCTCTTTTTTCTTGAATCAGGACTACTTCTTTTGCACTACATATTCGTGATTATACTAAACTTCTTGGTATTTCTATTTTGTAACTTGTTTATCTTAATGTCTTAAAACAGTATTAATTAAATTCATTAATATTCTAGTAATAAACATCATGTTATTTAACTTAAAGTGATATGAAATTAAAATTATACTTATGTATAAAAAATTACTGTCGATATAATTAATGGGAGGTATTAGTGTGTTAGTGTTCAAAAAAAGTGTTGAAGTTATATATAGAATCTTAAAAAAATTTTTCGTTCCCTCAAAAAAATTATCTGTATTCTTTGCTCAACTGTGTATGTATTTGTTTTTAATAGCACTGGTAGGCGTTTTAATTAACCAGACATGGATAATTGAATACAGTGGTTTTTTTCTAAGTAGCATAATTGATATAGCTTTTATATATTGGCTGTTCTCTTATTTCAGCTTTCTAAAATTTAGAAAAGATCCTTTGTATTTTAAAGTAGCTAAACAAAAGGACTACCCTCACCAATATTCTGAAATTAGTAAGGCAGTGGAAAATATCGATGAAATTGAAGTCTCTGTTATGAAATGGGCTAAAGAGAATTATAATCAGAATGCTTTAGAAAAACTAAAATCATTAAATCTATATCACAGAGTTAGTTCAGGAAGAAAGGATTTAGATTTTTTATATAACTCACTTATAGCAGTTATTTTCGGGGTAATAACGACAGTAATATTTAATCCTGACATAATGAATACTTATAAAACATATATAAGTGAGCGTTTCCCCTTAGTCAACGAGTATGTAATTTACTATATGAATGGTGTGACAATATTTTTTTGTGGGGTAATCGTATCATTATACTTTTTGAAAGAAAAGCATTTAATGAATAGAAAAACTGAACTTTATGAAAGTATATTAGATAGAGTTATTAGCAAACTTGAGCACAAAGAAAGTGACTGAAACTCTTTTAGACCTCATCTATAACGTTTAAATGATAAGTGAGTTAAAAGACCCCCTCACCAAAAGGGGGTCACCAATTCCTTTACTCTGCACTCTCCTCAACATCACGGCTATCTTCTGTTTCACCAATATAAATAGGGCCGTTTGCATGGTCGATTCGGATTGGCCATTCGTATGGGACTTGCAGGCGTCGTGCGATGGCTCTCCAAAATTTTGCAGAATCAAATTCTAGTTCTTGAAAGTCTTTAAGCAATTCTTTATAAGAAGATCCATCAAATTGAATGTACGAGTCTTGCAGACGCATAAAGGCGTAATGTCTCACTTCTAATGCTGCCGCAGCTTCCATTTCTTCTTCTGTTGCTTCGCCAATGATTGTTCCTGCGGGTGGAAGCATGTCGTATACGTTAAATTCCTCTTCTTCTTCGTGTGCTGCATTGTGCTGTTGATCTGACATTTTTTTCACTCCTTCTAGTCTTCATCAAGCTTTTATTCGTGCTTACTTCTATTATCGGAAGGAAATGCGAAATGTGGAATGAAAAAAGAAGCAGATCCACAATACTTGCTTTTTCTTCTCGAATCTTTTATGATCAATTACAGATATAAAAGGTCTACAATAGATAGAAAGGAATGTTTCTATGAAATATTCTAAAGCGACCAACTATGCGCTTCATACGATGGTATTTTTAACACTTGCACCAAAGGGGAAAGCAATAGGCGTTGAGCCTCTCGCCAAGATGCAAGATCTTTCACCCACTTATTTATCCAAAATTTTAACAAAGCTTGTGAAGGCGGGATTAATTGAATCAACACCTGGCGCAAAAGGTGGTTACACCATTCTGAAAAAGAAGGAGGACATTTCGTTTCTAGACGTCATTCAGGCGGTAGAAGGACAAACCAATTTATTTCGTTGTTCCTTGGCACATGATTCTTTCATGCCTCACGATGGCTGTTTGATTGAACAAGTCATGCAGGATGTTGAAATGAAAATGCAGGAGACGTTAAGTCAAAAGCGGTTAGTTGATATTGCAAGCCAAATAGAGCAGACAGAAAAAAATCCATTTTTCAACATGTGATTTTTTTGAGTAAATTATAGATATTAAGAGTCTTTAAAGTCTTTGATAAAAAGGAGAGATTTATATGTTATTAGATTGTGCCATTATTGGAGGCGGGCCAGCCGGATTAAATGCAGCTCTTGTTGTGGGGCGGGGCAGAAAACAGGTCATGGTATTCGATGATGAGATGCCAAGAAATCGAGTGACTCAGGAATCACATGGATTTATTACAAACGATGGAATGATACCGTTTGAGATCAGACAAGCGGGAGAAGCGGATCTTCAAAACTACCCCAATATCCAAATCAAACGAAGCAGAATTGTGGAGATACAAAATCATGAGGACAACTTCGCGTTACTGACACAAGAAGGAGAAAGATTCGAAGCGAAAAAAATCATTTTGGCAACTGGACTTCAGGATATATTGCCAAAGATCAACGGGATTCATGATGTGTATGGAAAGACGTTGTTTAGCTGTCCTTTCTGCGATGGCTGGGAGCTAAAGGACAAGCCACTTGCCCTGATTGCAGAGAACCAGCGCGCTTTGCATATGGCGAAACTTCTTTCCAATTGGACAAAGGATTTGATTGTGTTTACAAATGGACAGCAAGTGTTAGCTGAAGAGGAGAAAGCACTGTTATCAGCACATTCTATTCAAGTTATTGATGTGCCAATTGTAGCGATCCATCATGACAATGGACAGCTGCACTCTATTCACCTTGCGAATGGGGAAACGGTGAAAAGAGAAGGCGGATTTGTCGCAAGTGATTTCAAGCAGTCAACCCCTTTTGCTGAAAAACTAGGCTGTCAAATGACGAAAAATGGGGGCATTGAAACAGATATTCTTGGGCGTACAACCGTCAGCGGTATTTTTGCATGTGGTGATAATTTAGGCGGACCTGCTCAGCTTGTTCTTGCAGCAGCAGCTGGAAGTCAGGCAGGAATGGGCGTGATTCATGAACTTGTGCAGGAAGAGTTTCAACAAAAAACATCTCTGTAAAAAGAGATGTTCAGCGATGAGCGATTTTCCGTTTTGCTAAGACGTGAGCAGTCCATTCAAAAAGTGCGTAGATGACAAAGAAGATTAGGATCCAGCTGCTGACATCGACCCATACATTGGTGATATGAATGATGTTCGCCTGATCAAGTCCAGTCTGTATCCACATCGTGATCAATGCGGTGAGGAACACCTGTAAAAACCATTTTTTCAATTGGTCACACCTCCATCTCTTTCTATCATATAAGAAATGACAGTTTATTTCCAATTGAATTTCCATCAGTTTCAACGGTAAAATAAGAAATAAAACCACTGGAAGGACATGACATGAGCGATCAAACCAATCGTTTTTTAAAAAGTCATTTTCCTGATCTTGTCCTCACGCCGCCTCTTTTTTATGGGTGGCCTTTTGGTCTTCGCTTTGAAGTGGCAGATTGGTCATTAGGAGAAGAATCGGTTGTATTAGAAAAAGCAGGCGATCGGGCTTTAAAAATTGTCAGATATGCTTTTGATCCAGAAGACGATATTCTACTTGTCACGGATGTCTATACGCAGCATGAACATGAATTAACGAAGCAAAAGCTCCTAGTTTATCAAAAATATGCCGACCGGCAAGTGCGTCACCGATTGCGTTACGAGCGTTTGACTTATGTACAATCAAAACTAGAAGAAACAATGAAAATAGAGAGATTTACACTCAAGTGTCAGCTGCAAGATATTCGATTGCGCCCGCTTCTACAAGCCATATGCCAAGAGGATTTCTACAAACCGAATCAAATCTTGAAAGGAAAGCTTGGTTATGACATTTATCTCATCAATCTCTCAAAACAGATGATTTTCCACTTATATGATGATCGAGGCTGTGATCTTATTGCGGCAGATCCAGAACATCTGCATCCAGTTTATGAAGGTTTACAGCACTGGCTCTTAGACTATGACCGTGCTCAGATGGATCAGTTGTTTGCCGGGAAATAAGAAAACCGCACTTTTGACAAGTGCGGCTTCTTTTTATGCTTCTACTTTATTGAAAAACTGTGGCAGATATTCTTTGTGTGCTTCTAGCATTTCATCTAGGATGCTTTTTGCAACAGCATCTGATGGGACGAGCGGATTGATGGTCATGGCAACAAGAGCTGTGTTGTAGTCGCCTGTCACGGCTGCTTCAGCGGCTACACGTTCAAAGGATTTAATTTGAGAAATAAGTCCTTTGACAGCGACCGGCATTTCACCAACAGCGATTGGTTTTGGGCCGTCTTTTGTGATGACACAGTTCAGTTCAACGGCAGAATCATTTGGAATGTCACTGATGGCGCCATTGTTGATTGTGTTTACAGGCTGAATGTCATGCTTGTCGTTATAAATGGATGCGATCAAGTTACATGCTGCATCACTGTAGTAAGCACCGCCTCGTTTTTCAAGCTGTGGCGGCTTAATATCAAGATCAGGATCTTTGTAAAGCTCGAACAGGTCATTTTCTAGTGCACGGACGACTTCTGCACGAGTTCCCTCATTCGCTGCTGCTTTTTTCTCTTCAGCCAGCATATCACTTGTTTTGTAATAGTAGCGGTGGTACGGACAAGGAATCACACCAAGCCCTTTTAAGAAATCTGCATCCCACGGAATCGCTTGAATGTTGTTCATGGACATGGTGGAGTTTGGATCTGCCATGTCTTCGATCACTTGATCCATGATGCTTTTGCCATCTAAGAACACGTTCAGTCCAAATACCATATGGTTTAATCCAGCAAAGCTGACTTCGACTCTGCTTGCATCGACATCAAGCCCTTTGGCGATGCCCATGCGAATACCGATTGGTACGTTACATAAGCCAACGACTTTGCGGTGGTTTGAATAGCGAAGTACGGCTTCTGTGACCATACCAGCAGGATTGGTGAAATTCACAAGCCAAGCATCCGGGCATAATTCTTCAATATCTTTCACAATCTCAAGAATGACAGGGATGGTGCGCAGACCCTTGAATAGACCGCCTGGACCGTTTGTTTCTTGACCAATGACATCATATTTTAAAGGAATGCGTTCATCCTTCATACGTGCTTCCAGTAATCCGACGCGGAATTGTGTTGTGACGAAATCAGCGTCTACCAGTGCTTTCCGGCGATCTAAAGTTAAATGAACCTCGATTGGAAGTCCCGCTTTTTTCACCATACGTTTTGCAAGATTTCCAACGATCTCAAGCTTTTCTTTACCTGCTTCGATATCGACGAGCCAAAGTTCGCTTATTGGAAATTCCTCGTACCGTTTAATGAATCCTTCGACAAGTTCTGGTGTATAGCTTGATCCTCCGCCGATTGTGACAACCTTTAATCCTTTTGCCATGTTCTGCACCTCCGAATAATGTAACGCACAATGTTATAATAGAGTGAATCAATCTTTTATCATTTGTTTGTACATCTATAGCTTATCGTGAGAGTACCTTGTGCGTAAACGGTTTCAGCGTCTTTAGGCAAGGGTGCCCTATTTAGAGATTTGTTACATAAAAGAAACGTGTTGTGTCATGTTATTGGAGAAAGGGGAAGTCAGATGTTTTCAAGTGAGGTCATTTCCAGCTTTAATGAACTAGAAAGCGCTTTATACCGATACATTATGGAAAATAGTGAAAAAGTCGTCTATATGAGAATTCGTGATTTGGCAGATGCCGCACATATATCGACCTCATCTGTCCTTCGCTTTTGTCGAAAAGTGAATTGTGAAGGCTTTTCAGAATTTAAGGTGAAGCTCAAAATGTATTTAGAAGCAGAACAAACACCTTCTTTGAAAAGCACGCAGCATTTCCTGTATGAATTTATCGAACGGACACTTAAAGGAGATTTTGAGGAAAAGATTAAAGAGGCAGCGAAGCTCATTGCGGATGCAAAGAATGTGCTGTTTATTGGGACAGGCAGTTCTGGTATTTTGGCGCAGTATGGGGCAAGGTACTTTTCAAGTCTGGAGAAATTTTCGTTTTACATCAACGATCCGTTTTTCCCGATGAATATGCAGTATTTAGACAATAGTGTCACCATTGTGCTGTCTGTATCAGGAGAGAACAGTATTACGATTGATCATATTTCGAAACTTAAAAGAGAAGGCAGCACGATCATTAGTATTACAAACAATCAGCACTGTACAATTTCTCGTATTTCTGACTTAAATATTGCTTATTACGTCACAGATGAACGAGTCCATAGAGCCAACATCACTACACAGACACCCGTTGTGTATATCCTAGAAGCAATGGCGCGTGACATGTTTGCGATGTTAAAAGAAAAGTAAAAGAGCCGCTGCCTCAAACAGCTGCTCTTTTTTTCTGCATCATGAAAGCGGTGATGGCAATGCTTGAGCAGATGAGTACAAACAGTCCGCCTAACAAATACACAAATCTCGCTCCGAATGTATCCGCAATTAATCCAACAAAGAAAATAGATAAACTGACAGACATAGAAGAGAGAACGTATTGAGCCGAATACACCTTTGATAACTCATGGACTGGCGTTTCCGTTTGGAGAATGGTTTGCTGCGAAACATCCCGAATTTGATAGGCAGGCCCCATTAAAATACAAAGCAGCAATGCAAGCCATGGCAGGCTGTTTAGCGAAAATAGGATCGTCAGCACTGCATAAATAAAAGAGCCCGCTGCCATAAAGAGGAGAAGTTGTTTTTGAATAAACTGACTTAGCCATGCGGCCATGAGTCCACCTATAATGGCACCTATATAATATGCGGCATTGATATATCCCCACCATTCCGCACCTTCCTTTAAAACAAGTGTGACAAAGGCAAGCGTAACCGGTCCGACCCACAAAGCACCTGCAATATTTTCACAAACATCCATGAAAGTCAGGATGCGAACCGTTTTGTTTGTCCAAATGATCTTCCAGCCATCCTTGAACCCGTTCATCTTATTTTCTTTTTGAACCGTGTCTTCTTGCTTGAGTAGAGAAAAAACAGGGAGGATCAATAGATAGGACAACACAATCATGAAACAAGAGGCCCACATTAAATAAGATGGACCAATCAACAGGACGAGCATTCCAGTAAACGAATAGCCGGCGATTTGAACAGATTGATAAAAAACGGAGGCTGTACTGTTCGCTTTCACAAGCTGATTTTCTGGCACAAGCATCGGCATGATGGCCTGTAATAAAGGGCTGATGAACCCGCCTGTGATGGAAATCAAAACGAATGCACTAAACAGCCAGATCAGGTGCTGCTGAAAGAAATCAAATTGGGTCGTGAATACGACGAGCATTCCAATACGTAAAAGAGGGACCCATTTCAATAGACGCTTGGCTTGAAAGAGTTCTGTCAAAACAGGAGAGAGGAGCCCAGCCAATAGCTGACATAGTGTTCTTATGAGCGGAAATACAGCCGCATAGGCGACAGATTGTGTATCTTGATAAATAACCAATGTGACTGTCATCAAAAATAGAATATCACTTAGCATGAGAAGGCTTTTACTGCCTGTATAACACCAAAACTTATTTCCCATATCCAACCGACTCCTTTTCAAAAACAAGTTCAGTATAGCATGTTGGCGAAGTGTGCAGAGGTTTTCCATTGAAAAATACATCTTAAGGTTGAGAGAATTGTGATAAGCTAAATGAAAGAACATCGTAAGGAAAGGGGTTCAATCCATTGAAAAAATTACCAGCACATGACTTTTTGGACAAGCATGGCATCCCGTATGACATCAAAACATTTTCTGCCGACACAGAGAAGGGCGCAGCGAATGTAGCGGCAGCTCTTGGTTTTAGAGAAAGACAAATGATCAAAACATTGATCTTTGAAACAGGGGAAGGGGAGCAGCTGCTTGTGATGGTTGGTGCTGACCAGCACATCAAATCAGGGAAACTAAAGAAAGCCGCCGGCTCTCGTAATATCAAAATGGCTTCACCTGACACGGTGCTTGAAGTGACGGGCTATCGGATTGGCTCTATTCCGCCATTTTGTTGGCAACCTGAAGGGTTCCGCACGATTATCGAAGCATCGCTATTAGAAGAAGAGATATTAGGCGTTGGAGCAGGAGAATGGGGAAATGAAATCCTCATCACACCAGAACAATTAGTGATAGCCTCAAAGGCGGTCCCATTTGATCTTGTTCAGCCATCCGAATAGAAAAAAGTGCCTGTTGCTGAAGCAGGCACTTTTTTTAATTGGAAGCAGGTGGTGTAAAGGGACCAATGTCTTTCATTTGCAAAAAAGCATGTACCGTCCTATTTTCCTCAAGGTCATTCGCCCGTTTGCAGACCACAACAGGTCTGATAATGTCAATTCCTTCGATATACACGCACCCAATTTCTCCGCGTTCTAAGCTTCGCTGAACGGCGTCACGAGGAACAAGGGTAATGCCATAGCCAGCTTTGATCATTTGAATGGCTTCGTGGACACCACTGAATTGTAAATCAACGGTCGGTTTTTTAATTCCTTTAGCGGTAAAAAGGGAAAAAAGTTTGTCTCTCGTCGAACTGCCTTCTTCACGCATTAAAAAGGGTTCATGGCTTAGGCGTTCTAGGGGGACGGTTTGTCCATTTAACGGGTGATCCACAGGCACGATAAAGTCATAACTTAAATCAGTTAAGTGAGAGGTGTGAAGATCTTCGTGGTGCAGATCTTCAATTACAGCAATCGCCACATCTGATTGATATTGAAGCAGGCTTTCGATCACTTGAGCGGAGTTTCCGCTTTTTAATTCAATGTCTGTCTGTGGCGATGATGTTTTAAAAGAGGCAAGCCAATCAGGCAGCAAAAAGTTAAGTGGTACGTAGGTAGAAGCAATTCTGAGTCTTCCTTTTTTTCCGTTTTGCAGAAGGGTGATCTGATATTCTACTTCTTTTTCCGCCTCGAATACTTGCCGGGCATATGGATACAGGATCTTTCCCATCTCTGTCAGTGTAATCCCCCGGCCGTTTCGTTTGAAAAGACGAAAGCCGATCTCTCGTTCAATGCTTCGTAATTGTGCTGTCACAGCCGGCTGCGTCAAAGACAGCACGTCTGCCGTTTGTGTGACACTTTTTGTTTCGGCTACCTTTGCAAAAATACGGAGGGCATGTAAATTCATCTTTGCACCGCCTATCAATTATTTTGATGATTCAATCAAAAACATTCATTAGATTTATTATAAGGTATCCCTTATCGTAAAGGTAGCGAAGGGGGAAGAAAAAATGGATCGTCGTCAAAAGCAAGTTGTGTCAATTTCGCTCATCACAGCATTTGCCCTTATTGGGGATTCAATGCTCTATATTGTTCTCCCGGTCTATTGGAAAGAGATTGGTTTATCATCCATTTGGGAGGTGGGGTTACTGCTGTCTATCAACCGATTCATTCGTATCCCGCTAGCACCTGTCGTATGGTGGCTTTATCGATATATCCCAATGAAGACCGGTGTACTGATCGCAATTATGATCGCGTCAGTGACCACGATATTATATGGTATGAGTGGATTTTGGCTGCTATTGATTTGCCGCTGTGCATGGGGTCTCGCTTGGACGTTACTCCGTATGAGTGGGATGAGGGTCTTGGCTGAAATGGACGAAGGCTCACAAGGACATTTGACGGGTCTTTATAATGGGCTTTACCGGCTTGGCAGTTTATTTGGCATGTTATTTGGTGGAATCCTTGCCAGCTTGATCGGTTTTCAGTCCATGACGCTTGTCTTTGGCTTACTCACATTAATGGGCTGCATTTTTTATGTATCGTTGAATGAAATTGAAAAGAGAGAAGGCACGCAGGTGTATCATGGCATCAAACAGAAGTGGTTTACACGAGATGTGGTAAAAGTACTGATAACAGGCATGCTGATCGCACTGATCATCCAAGGTTTATTCGCATCCACGCTGAGTCATGTCATTGAAGCAAAGATTGACCAAGATGAATTGACTCTGTTTGGCTTTGTCATCGGAGCTTCGGCTTTAAGCGGTGTTATTCAAGCACTCAGGTGGGGATGGGAACCATTTCTCGCACCGAGAACGGGCAAATGGTTTGATCGTCTTGTGATGAAGGAACGAATGTTATGCTGGATGTTTCTTTCATTTGGAGGGCTCAGTTTTCTTGTGATCATGCTGAAGGTAAGCGGCTGGTTCCTATTGATGCTGCTTTTGATTCAACTAATGGCAACAATTGTCACAACGTTCACCGATACACTTGCCTTTCAAAAAGCTTCTGCTCAAACAGATAAGAACCGCTTTCTCGCCAGCTATTCTTTTGTTCAAGATATGGGGGCTGCTTTAGGACCTTTGTGTGGGTATACGTTGATCCAGTTTTTCGGAACAAACAGCGTCTTTTGGCTGATGCTTATCATAAGTTTAATGCTCGTCAGCATGTGGATAAAAAGCGGGCAGCATGTTTCTTCTAGTGCAGTGTAAAAAATAAAGCGTTATATAAAAAACTGCCTCATGCAGCTGATCGCAGGAGGCAGTCATATTCTCTTATTCTAAGTCTGAATCATAGGCTTTTTGCGTGAGTTGGCTGACGACCTCTTTCAAGCCATTGGGTTTATGGAATTCAACAGGTGTGCTTCCTTTTTCAAATACAATTTGATCTGCTTCAACGAGCACGACATATCGATTGTTGACCTTTGCGATATGAATCGAGTGGCCGAAGTCGGCTAAAAGTCCTTTAATTTCTGTTTCGCCTAGACGCATCTTCATCGTGATATCAGGGGTTTGTTCAACAATGTGTGAAGCGGCTAGCGTGACCTGTTCTGTATCGAGTGTTTCCCGAATCTCCCGTTTTTCACTTGCTTCCCATATTTCAAGGTCCTCTTCAAATTGTTTTAATTCTTCACTTTCATCCTGAAATGTTTCAAATACATGTTCCTGCACCATATTCATGACCTGTGATTTCATGATTTCAGGCATCGATTCCCCGTATTCGACGAATTTTAGAAAGTCTTCAAAATAACGAGCGTGTGAGGATTGGTGAATTTTCACTTCGGCTTCCTCTGTCATGCCCTCTTCTGGCATGAACGGGTATTGAATCGATTTCATGTTTTTTGTTGTAATCGCCATTTCTACTTTTTTGATCAAGGTAGATGTATCAGCAATAGAAGCGACTTTCTGTTCAAAATCGCATTTCATGATAAAGACAAAAGAGTCATCGAAATATTTTTTAGGAACCGCAGATGCAACCAAAAACACGCCGCCTCTGACAGCACTTGTATCTAAATAGGTGCGAACAAATTGTTCACTGCATTCGTTAAATACTTCTTTTGTATCTGCAAATCTCGTCTGATGAAATAAATTGTAGTTTGGATTTGAATCGAGTTCATGCCCGGGTTCTACAATAAATCGGCCAATTTTAGTCGGTACTTGCTCAGACTTAGGGTGTCTGTCCACTTTTCGTTTGACGATTTTTTTAAGCTCACCGTCTAGAAAGTCTTTCAGCTCACTTTGTTCAAATTCTTCTTGGTTTAATGTTTGGTAATGTTTAAACCGTTTATTTGCTTGTTCTTCTTTGCCTTCTATTTCAACCACATAGAATGATAGAAATCGTATCGTAAAATCCACTGATGGGTCACCACTTTTTCTTCTTTGGATATGTTGAGTATAGAAAAAGGAGTGAAAAACGTCAACGAATGGAGAAATATCGTGTCATTATTTCCCGAGAAATGTTTCGTGAAAAACGCTTGATAATAATTATCATTCTTGATAGAATGATAAAAGAAAAGAAGGAACCTGCCAGTTCCTTCATCTCAGAAAATCATGTATTATTTTGTTTCAAATGTTTCGCAATCCGTTTCAGCATTGCGAGTCACGTCAGTCATTGTGCTTTTACCAATTTTAATGGTAGAAGCTGTACAGCTGTTGTCAGCCCAAAAACGGCAAGAGTTCACTTCACAAAGTACATTTTGTGCCATGGGAATTCACCTCCGTGATTCATATTAAGAATGAAGCAAGCTGCCACTTGAGTTCATTCAATCTAGTAGTCTCTTTATCGAAAGAGGCTGTTTGTGCTGTATATGCACATGTTTATCATACCATCTACCCTGAAAATATACAATTTAAACTTTGAAAGAGCGAGAATGCAAATCTCGCTCTTTTTTGTTTGTAAAAATAGTTAAATGCTAGGTGGCACCCTCTCTTATTCCGACATATGAATAGAGTAGATTCAAAACCTGATGTCGGACAAAGTATAAGGGTACATGTACTGATTTTCCGCATGAAGATAGGGTTTTCAATCAAAAATTTTCATAGAGAGATGAGGGGAGAAGATGAAAGCAGTCATTCTCTGCGGAGGAAAGGGAACGAGAATGAGTGAGGTCACACAAGCGCTTCCTAAACCACTTGCTATGATCGGAGACCGGCCTATTCTATGGCATATTATGAAAATCTATCAGTATTACGGTGTAGACGAGTTTATCTTATTGCTTGGATATAAAGGAGAGAAAATCAAAGAGTATTTTCTCAACTACGACTGGCGGCATCACAGCATGCAGCTGGATATGTCGACAGGGGAAATGAAGCTTTTAGGGAAGTCGGAGAATTGGAAAATCACCTTTTTAGATACGGGTGAGGATACAATGACAGGCGGGCGGTTAAAGCAGGCACAGGATTATATTGGTGATGAGACATTTATGATGACGTACGGGGACGGACTTGCCAATATCAATATGTTTCATTTGCTCAAGCGCCATCAAGAGCTTGGAGCAGCTGCCACTGTCACAGGAATTGAAAAGAAATCACAGTACGGCACGCTGAAGGTGTATAACGGGATGGCACAATCCTTCTCTGAGAAGACAGACAGTATCGGGATGATCAATGGAGGATTTTTTGTGTTGTCTCCAAAGGTTTTTGATTATTTAACAGATGATGATCAATGTGTGTTCGAAGCAGAGCCTCTTCAGAACTTGGCGAATGAAGGAGAGCTAGCAGTCTATGAGCACCACGGATTTTGGACAGCAATTGATACGTATAAAAACTTGAAAGAAATCAACGGCATGTGGGCAGATGGAAAACAACCATGGAAGGTTTGGTGACAGCATGAGCGGATTTTGGAATGGGAAAAACGTATTTGTGACCGGGTGTACGGGATTGTTAGGGAGTTACCTCGTCAAGGAATTGATTGATCAAGGAGCAAACGTAACAGGGCTTGTACGTGATCAGGTGCCAAGATCAAACTTATATCAAGGCAGTCAATTTGAAAAGATGAATGTCGTCCAAGGCGCACTTGAGGACATGCAAACGATAGAACGTGCGTTAGGAGAATATGAGATTGATACAGTCTTTCATTTGGCCGCCCAAGCGATTGTTGGGGTCGCAAATCGTCACCCGGTCTCTACATTTGAAGCCAATATTTTAGGAACATGGAATGTGCTGGAGGCGTGCAGAAGGCAGCCGCTTATCAAACGAGTGATTGTGGCATCGAGTGATAAAGCATACGGAGATCAAGAACAGCTTCCTTATGATGAAGACATGCCGCTTAACGGTAAGCACCCATATGATGTGTCAAAAAGCTGTGCAGATTTAATTTCTCACACGTACTACAACACATATGGTCTTCCGGTTTGTATTACGCGCTGCGGTAATTTATATGGAGGCGGGGATTTGAATTTTAACCGAATCATTCCGCAAACCATCCAGCTTGTGTTAGAGGGAAAGGCGCCAGAAATTAGAAGTGACGGTACCTTTATCCGTGATTATTTCTATATTGAAGATGCGGTCAAGGCTTATTTACTGCTAGCTGAAAAAATGGAGGAAAAAGGGCTTGCAGGAGAAGCATTTAACTTTAGTAATGAAATTCAGCTGACCGTGCTTGAGCTCGTTGATAAAATCTTAAAGGCGATGGGCAGTGAATTAAAACCTCGTATTTTGAATCAAGGAACGCATGAGATTAAGCATCAATATTTATCAGCAGAAAAGGCGAGAAAGCTGCTTGATTGGAAGCCTGATTACTCCATTGATGAAGGGTTAGAAAAGACAATTGAATGGTATCGCGAATTCTTTCAAAAATAGAGGTGTATACAGATGAACAGCATATATTGTACGGTTCTATCAAGTGGAAGACTTTATCAAGCCATTGCGTTTTTCTTATCGTTGAAGCAAGTAGAAGATGATGCTGTCATCAAAACGTTATGTATGGATGATGCTGCATTTGATTTGCTTCATCAAATGAATTTCCCGCATGTTGATCTTGTTCATGTGCGTGAGCTTGAAACGCCGGAGCTTCTAGAGATCAAAAAGGAACGAAATGATTCGGAATATTGCTGGACATTAAAACCGATTTGGATTGAGTGGCTATTTAAGCAGGACCAGGCGGAGGAAGTGACGTATCTAGATGCGGATTTGTTCTTTTATGAGAGTCCACAAGTGATTTTTCAAAACCAGCCTGATGCCTCTGTGCTTCTATCAAGAGGGGATATTGTCATTCCAAGCTTTGATCCAGAGGAAGTGAAGATGCTTCAGAAACTTTTAGGGCGTTATAACTCAGGCTTCCTGCATTTTAAAGGAGATGAAGCCGGCCGGAAGTGCCTGAGCTGGTGGAAAGAAGAATGTCTAAAAGAATGCAAAAATGCGCCTGGAGAGGGGAAATTTGGCGATCAAGGGTATTTGGATCATATGCCGATGCTGTTTGAAAAAGTAGAAGATATTCAAACAAAGGGTGTGAATATTGGTCACTGGAATTATGGCCAGCATTCTTATCAGGAAGAGAATGGACGTATTTTGCTTGAGGATGGAAGCCCACTCATTTGCTATCATTTCAGTGGTTTTCGGATCTTAAGCAAAGATGATATGCAGCAAATCCATGAAAAAGGAAGAGATGACTTGCCATTTTTCCAAGAAGCCTATCGGGAAGTGCTGCGTCATGTGATTGAATCGGTAGAACAAGTCAATCCGATGTTTAACGGCTATGCCAAACTGGAGGAGGATGGCGCATGAATGAAAAGCCGAAGGTCAGCGTCATTATTCCGAGTTATAATGCGAAAGAGCGTTTAGAAGGGAGCCTCTTTTCCTTAACGCTTCAGGAAACCGATATTCCATTTGAGGTCATTGTTGCTGATAATGGGTCAACAGACGGCACGATGGAAATGCTCGAAAACATTGAGGTGAACTTTCCATTCAAAAAGGTGCGTATTCCTGTCAATCAAGGAATTGCCAAGGGGCGCAATCATGCCATTCGTGAGGCAGAGGGAGACCTCTTAATATTCCATGACAGCGATATGCTGGCAGAGCCGCAATTTATTCAAAAACACGCAGAGGCACATGCTGATCATGAGGATCTTGTCATTTGCGGTGTTTGCTGGAAGCGAATCTACCGTTATTTTTACACCGGTTTTGATCAAGATCATGTGAAACGATTAAAAAAACAAGGGCTGTATCAGCGGAAAATGAAAGACAAAACGTCTCTTGTGTCGATGGAGGAAGTGAAAAGCGGCGCATTTCTAGAGAGAAGCTTCGACTTGCAGTCCGAATTTATTGATATCCTGAAAGACATTTTAAGCACGTACGACTATGATTTAAGTTCTTATCAATTGCCGTGGCGATTTTTTATCACAAATAACTCTTCCGTCAAGCGAAAGCATGTCATGGAACTAGGGATGTTTGATGAAAAAATCGTTCGATACGGGTTTGAGGATTATGATTTAGGCATTCGTCTGCATCAGCTTGGCCTCTCATTTGAGCTGCGTGAGGATATTTTAAGTGTGCATCAGGAACATCCAAGTAATTTAACGTCATTCGATGACATCAAATATAACATTTTGTATATGTGCGAGAAGTACAACAATATTGATTCGATTGATGTTCATCTGGCTTTCTCTGGACCATTTTCTCATACCGTGACAAATGATATCGTGAAAGACATTCGCCAGCTGCGTAAGAATGAAGCATATGATGATCTGCTCGCTTATTTTTTGGAGCTGCTTCATATGATCACAGAGCGGAATGTGGGCATTAAACGTGATCAAAAGGACGTGCTGACGGCAAAGCATTTCCCTTTGAAAAAGCTGTCAGAGGCGGCTCAGCTTGCCAAGCAGGAACATGGATGCACGGTGCTGGCCGAGGCCATTCAAGGGCTCACAAAAGAGCTGCTGCATGTTGACTTGTTCCAAGTGGATGTGTTGTAGATGGCATCCTATCATTTCACAACCATTGTGTCGAATACCCATGTATTTAAGCTGCTGGCGCTGATTCATTCACTTGAGCAGACGGCTCAATCATACAAACTTTCTGTCTTATGTGCTGATCCTTTGGCTTACAAGGTGTTAAGTCAGTTTCCTCATCCACATGTCCAATATGAACAGCTTGAAGATGTGGAAGATGATTCGCTGCGAAAAGCAAAGGCGGATCGTACGTTCCATGAGTATTGCTGGACGCTTAAGCCTGCGTTTCTACTCAAAATTCTTGAGTCCTCTGATGCAGATTATCTCGCTCATTTGGATACGGATTTGTATTTTTATCATGATCCAGAGGCGATATTTGCAGAAAATCCACTCGCTCATGTATTTTTGACAGATCATATGAATTCCAAGCGATTCTATCACTTTTATGAATTATCCGGCCGTTTTAATACTGGGTTTGTAGGCTGTCGAAACACAGATGTGGCCAAACGGGCTGTGACGCAGTGGAAAGAGAACTGCATTGCGCACTGTACAGTAGAAATGGATACGGAAAAAAAGACATATGGTGATCAGCGGTATGTTGAAAGATGGGTCGATGATTTTGAGGGTGTCCATGTGGTGGCATCTAAAGGTGCCAATGCAGCGATTTGGAATATTGAAAACTATAAGCTATCCGTTGTGAAAGGAGATATGTATCTCGACGAATGTCCACTGCTGTTCTATCATTTTTCTGCCTTTACGATCATTGATGAAAATACCTTTAATCTGAATTGGTATTACTATATGACAGAACACACTCTTGTAGATCATTTGTATATTCCGTATGCTGATTTGATTCATCTGAAAATTAAACAGGTGCAAAAGGTCTTTCCAGACTTTCAGCAGGGGTTTATTGCAAAGAAGCATGTTCCGGACACGCATTTTTATGAGATATGAAAAAACCGCTCATTTATTGAGCGGTTTTTACCTTTTATGATTCATTCCATTTGGCTATGGTCTGATCGCTTGGCAGTAAGAAGGCTAGGATGCCTAATATCGGTAAAAAGGCGACACCGATCATGGTAGGCGTTAAACCGACTGCATCAATTAATGAGCCGAGGGCAACGGATCCAATCGCTCCCATACCAAACGCAAGCCCAACAGTTAAACCAGACATTGTGCCAATTTTCCCGGGAAATAGTTCTTGGGCATAGACCACGGTGACAGAGAAGCTTGAGGTCAGAATGATCCCAATGAGTCCAAGTAAAACATAAGCAAAAACTGGTCCGGCAAATGGGAGAAGCAGGGCAAGCGGAAAGGATGCTAATAAAGAAATTAAAATGACGGTTTTCTTGCCGAAGCGGTCTGCAAGCGGCCCGCCTAAAAATGTCCCAATCGCACCCAATATAAGAAATAAGAAAATATAAGTTTGTGATTCCTTAATCGTCAAACCATATTGTTCAATCGCATAAAACGCATAGAAATTCGAGATCGCATTTCCATACCAAGAACGCGCGAAAATAAGAAAGACGATAATGCCAAGTGCTGTGAGCGCTGACTTGCGGTGAAGTTCAGATCTTGCTGCTTTTGCAGGCGCTTTTTTCGCTTGTGCTCGAATGGTTTGAAGCTTTCTTGCGTACCATCTCGAAATATAGAGAAGGAAACCGACAGCAATCATTCCAACAATCGTAAACCAAGCCACACCTGGCTGACCGAGAGGGACGAGCATTAATGCAGCGATTAGCGGAGCAAAGGCTTGACCTGTATTTCCACCGACTTGATAGATAGATTGAGCAAGACCGCGTCTAGGACCAGCTGCCATGTTGGCAACCCGTGAGCCCTCTGGATGGAAAATCGCAGAGCCGAGTCCAATAAAGACGACGCACAGTAGGATGGTCGCAAATGATGGCGCAAACGCAAGGCCGAAAATGCCGACAGCACTTGAAAATAATGCGATAGGCAGTGCATAGGGCATCGGCCGTTTATCTGTGTACCACCCGATCGCAGGCTGCATGACAGAGGAGACCATATTTAATGTAAAGGCGATCAGCCCTAATTGAGTAAAGGTCAGCCCCATTGAGCGTTCTAAAATAGGGAACATGGCAGGAATCACGGCTTGCAATGTATCGTTGAGCATATGGCAAATACCAATAATCAATAAAATAGGATAAACCGTTGAACCGGTGACCGCTTTTTGAGGTTTATTCTTTGTTTGAGCAGCAATAGCCAATGAGACTTCCTCCTTTCATTCAACTTGTTTTCTTTTTTTCATTCTCCTCATTTTATTCATAAGGTGAACTATAAAACAATAGCAAATTGTCATGATTTAGAAAAAAAGAGACACATGCGCTTGATGGAGCGTGTGTCTCTTAAGGGTTATTTATAGAAAGAAGCGATGACAGGCTTCATTTTTTGAATGACAAGTCCACTGCCTCCACGGTTTTTCACACCTTCAATCATGCCGACGAGGACGTAATCTTCTTTTTTAGGATTAAACGCAAGTAAAAATCCATTTTCAGTACCGTCTGTCGCACCTTGTTTGCTCTTTAGTTCCGCTGTTCCGGTTTTAGCGGCTATATCAGCCCCTTTTATTTGCAACGAGTGAGCGGTTCCGTTTGAATTGGTGACGACTTGAGTTAGTGCATCCTTCACCGTATTTGCTGTATCTTCTTTGATGATCTGTTTTGGTGATGCTGTTTTTTCATCCTGAATGACTCGAGGGTACACAAGCTTTCCTCCTGTTGCAAATGGAGAATAGGCATGTACTTGTTCAATTGGAGACATGAGTAATTCTCCTTGGCCATATGCTGAGTCGGCAAGTAAGATGTCTGATTGGATCCCGTCGTTAGACACTTGTGCTGGCTTCATTGTAAACGGCATGTTTAAATCATCACCAAACCCAAATGTTTTCACTTTTTTCTCGTAAGTATCTTTGCCGATTTCAAGGGCTTCCTGTCCAAAATAAATATTATCTGAGTACACGAGGGCATCGACCATATTGACTTGTTCTTTGTCATGAACCCGTGTAATGCGATAATTTCCCCATGATTGATCCTTTTGCCATTTCAGTCCATGAATGGTGCGCACTTTATTAGGTTTTGTGACACCTGTTTCCAGTCCAATCGCTGCTGTAATGGTTTTGAATGTAGATCCTGGTGCATATCTGCTCGCATATCGAGCTTGGAATGGGAGATCAGGATTTTCACTGTATGCTTGATATTGTTTAGGCGTGATCCCGTTGGTCATTAAATTGACATCGTAAGAAGGGGTGCTAACAAGCGCTAATAAATCACCTGATGATGGGTTCATAATGGTGACAGCCCCTTTTTCACCTTTCAGCTGTTGATAGGCTTTTTTCTGCAAAGATGCATCAATGGTCAGCTTGACGGTTTTCCCGTCTTTTCGGTTTGTTTTTTGTAATGTTTCTTCAATACCTGTTTCATCATGGATAATGAGGATGCTTCCGCCATCTTGTCCTCTTAAGTTCTTGTCAAATGTGAATTCAAGGCCGGTTTTGCCGATGATTTGATCCGCCTTTAAGGCTGGATTTCTTTTGATATCATCCGCATTTGCTTTTCCCACATAGCCTGTCAGATGAGCAGCGGCTTCGTTATAAGGATAGTAGCGCATTTCCTTCGTTTGATAGGTGACGCCATTTATGTCTTTTGGAATCGGCTTTTGCTCTAACATAGACTTTAGCGGGACAAATGTATCATCTGTGACCCATGCTTGTTTCAGCTGATTTTGAATCAGCTCTTCATCTATATCAAAAGCGCTGCTGATTTTTTTGATGTTGCTTTCTTTTTCCGTGTCTGTCCCGAGCTTTCCAGGGATGATGCCAAGTGCGTGTCCACCAGTTGTTTCTGCTAACGTGCGCCCTTTTCGATCTACAATATTTCCGCGTACCGCTGGATCCGTTGTCACTTTGATGGTGTCACCCTTTTCCATTTGCGGGAAGATGAGATTTGGTTTCCAGTCTACTTTCCACTCGTTATCCTCTTCGGAGAGAACGCCCTTGTAAGAGAGTTTGTTCAGTTTTCCAAGTGACGTTTTCATCGTGACTTCATAGGTAAATTGATACCCATTTCCTTTGTCCTGTTTTTCTACGTTGACGTTTGAGACGTTTAGATCATTCGCACCGATGCCGCTAAAGATATGATCGTATTTTTCGGCAAGTTGTTTTTTAGAAAAGTCATTGGCTTTCAGAGAGCCGCTTGTGACCTCATTTGCCAATTTTGTGAATTCTTTTTTCTCCAGATGTTTCGTAAAGGATTCAGCGGCTTTCAGCGCCTCTTTTTCTTTTGAGAAAAGCGTATCTTTTAAGAAAAAGAGAGCAGCAGCAATCGCGATGATGCTAAGAAGGGGAATGATGACTTTTTTCTGTTTCCAAAATGATTTTCGTTGATCTGTATACAATGAAAACACCTCAATTTTTGATTAGATCCTCTATAGTTTACAGTTACTGTGTAGGATTTGTATAGTTTCTCCTATGAATATAGACCAAGACATGAAGTGGAAATATGAAGCAAGACACAGTTGCTGCTTAAGGATCTCTTCATTTTTTCTTATGATTTAAAGGATTTTTTATGTGATCATCGAATGTGAAAAATTAGAAAAAATTAAAAACGTTTTCATGAAGGAGGAATTGTGATCGTTTATAAAAAAGTGAATCTAACTGGACTTGTTCTTGGACCGATCTTCTTTTTGCTTATTTTTTTGCTCATTCCAGAAAGTGAATTGACCTATGCACCAAGAGTGGTACTGGGCGTTACGGCTTGGACTGCGACATGGTGGGTCACAGAAGCTTTGCCTATACCGGCTACCTCTTTATTGCCCATCATCCTTTTGCCAACACTTGGCGGGCTATCGATGGAGCAAACATCAAGAGCTTATGGAGACCCGATTGTTTTTATGTACATGGGCGGATTTATGATTGCCATTGCTATTGAAAAATGGAATTTACATAGAAGAATGGCCTTACATATTTTAAACATCATTGGCACAAGAAGTGACCGCATTGTATTAGGGGTTATGATGGCAACGGCCTTTTTATCTATGTGGATTTCAAATGCAGCCACAGCACTGATGATGCTGCCTGTGGCACTGGCTGTGATTAAAGAGGTGAAGGCGAACGATATTTTGTCTGGTGCATCTCTTGACCGATTCAGCAAAAGCATCCTATTATCGGTCGCTTATTCAGCCTCTATTGGCGGACTGGCGACACTCGTTGGGTCTGTGCCAAATGCTGTTTTTGCAGCGATGTCAAAAAAGCTGTTAGATCGAGAAATTATGTTTTTTGAATGGTTTTTGTTTGGTTTTCCGGTGGCGGCTGTTCTGCTCATTCTCTTATTTCTGTATTTGACCAAGATACAGTTCAAGGTAGAGCACACAGGGGAAATGGGAGCAGCGTTTATACGGAAGGGTTTAGAGGATTTAGGCAAAATGAAACAAGAAGAAAAATGGGTTTTTGCTATTTTTCTTATGACGGCTTTTTTATGGATTTTTAAAATCTTTTTGTTTGGCGGGCTTCCTGTCTCGGATACGTCGATCGCAATCTTTGGGGCGATGCTGTTATTTCTCATTCCAGCGACAAATGGAGAGAGAATACTAGAATGGCAGGATATGAAGCAGTTGCCATGGGGGCTTTTGCTTTTGTTTGGAGGCGGGCTTTCGCTCGCTACAGGATTTGCGGAAACGAATCTAACAGGATGGATCGGGGAAAATTTACAGCATTTAAATGGGCTGTCGTACCTCATGCTGCTAATTATTTTAACGGCTTCTATTTTATTTATGACCGAAATTATGTCTAATACAGCAGTTGCGAACATGATCATTCCAATTACAGTCGGGCTTGGACTTGCAATTGGCATGGAGCCGTACGGCTTAATGGCTGCGGCTGCGTTAGCTTCCTCATGTGCGTTTATGTTGCCAATTTCCACACCGCCAAATGCGGCTGTCTTTAGTGCGGACGTACTGAAAATATCTGATATGGTCAAGGCTGGCTTTTGGCTAAATGTGATCAGTATTGTAGCGATTGTGCTTGCGGTTTATTTCTGGCTTCCTGTCGTGCTGAGATGAAGACTTTGATCGAATGGAGACTTTTGGTGTTTTTGTTTCTTTTGGCTTCGGTACTGAAGCTGCCTTTTTGAGGTGCGGGTCCTTTGGCGTGTAATAGGTGGCCCCAATGTTGAGTCTGCCTTTAAGCTGATCAATGGAAAGCTCACCAAACTCTAAATGGTAGTCAATTTTGTCCACATGCAGTGATTCAATGTGAATGTGCGTATCCTCCGAGACAGGCGGAGCAGGTGCAGACATTTTCTGCTCAAGAGCGGTGAGTCTTTTTTCCAGCTCGACGACAGATGGAGATGGACTGGCTTCGGTTTTTTTAAAGAGTGATTGAATGAAATGTTTCAAGTGGACCACAACCTTTTCTTTCGCCTTGCTCTAGTCTATGGAAAAGCTGCCCGGTATATACTTATAGAGATACATGAAAGGGGAGAAGTGCATGCTGCCTACACGCATTCAGATTACCCATATGAAAACGAATACGATTGGTACAGGGTCCTCGATGACATTCGGTTCAACGATCGTACGAAATCACTGCTCGACGATCAAAAGAAACAATGGTTTTGGTGAACAAAATGCCGATAGCGTGATCACGATCTTGCCGATTGAAACGATTGATGATCGTGATCTAATAGACGCAGTCAGTATCAATATTCGTCATCTATGATTATCGCAGTTGCTTTTCCTTCATCCTTTTGCAGGCGAATGTATAGCACGCCGTCTTTAAAGGCCGCATTCATTTGACCAAGAATCATATCTGGGAGCCGAATTTTTCTTTCAAACGGACCATACTTTCCTTGTTTTTGGCGAAAATCCTGTTCGTTAAAAAAGGAAAAACGCTGTCCTTTCACAACCAAATATTCACCATATGACAGCACCTGAACATCTTCCTTCCGGTAGCCAGGCAGATAAATTAAGTACTGAAATTCAGTAGGGGTTTCCACAATGTCGACTGGTGGAAACGATGCATCTGTTCCTCGCTGATCTTGCTGCGAGAATGTAAATGGAGACGGACCATTTGCCATAAAGGGAGATCTTTGCTCATCATCGAATATCATTTTCCAAAAATCATCTCCATGCATTTGCTGGGCAATGTCCATCCACTGCTTCATTTTTTCGAAGTCCATGTGAAGACCTCCTGTTAACATACTTGATGGGTGCTCGCATATACCTATAAAAAGGAGGTTTATCTGTGGTTCAACCAACTCCGTATATCAATATTAATATTTTCATGTTAAAAATTAATTCCTTTGAAAATGCGTCGGCGGTGAATGTCGGACAAAATTTGTTAGCAGAGTGGCAAAACTCAGATAAAAAAAATCAGGGGTACGGACAGAATTTTGGAGATGCTAGCGGTTTTGTCGGAACAAAGAGCCATGTAGATGATCGAGATCAAGTGGACTCACCTGCCTCTTTTTCGCCAGCAGCTAAACCTATTCCAAGGAAGTGATGTGTGATGTTATTCTCACCCTCAGTCGTCAATGTCGGTGCTTTTAAAATCAATGCAATGGATCGGGGGGCATCACTGACGCTAGGACCTTATCAGCAGATCGATTATTTTCTCTCGATGAAATTGAACCAGGGTTTTGGTGAGGACAATGGAGATTGTTCACCGCTTGTCATTCCAATTTCAAGCGTACTCGATCCAGATATGGTGGATTCGAATTCAGTGAAAAACAGTGTGATTTAAACAAAAAAGAGACCGGGATTCCCCGTGTCTCTTTTCTATTGTGTTTGATTCAGATGGCTTTTTCGTCTTGCGTAGGTAAAATACACAACGACACCAATGGCTACCCAGATGAGGAAGGCTCGCCATGTCTCCCATTTCAGTGTGGCAGCCAATATCATACAAATGACCGCACTAATGATGGGAAGGACAGGGACAAAGGGTACTTTAAACGCTGTCTTCATATTCGGATGTTTTTTCCGGAGTATGATCACAGCGATCGAGATCACCGTAAAGGCCGCAAGTGTACCGATGCTGACTAAATTAGCAAGTGTTGATAAGTTGACGAATCCAACGATACATGCCGCAACAGCGCCTGTCAGCCAAGTGTTGGCAACCGGTGTCTTCGATTTTGGATGAACGTTTGAAAAGATTTTCGGCATGAGTCCATCTCGGCTCATAGCAAAGGTTAAACGCACCTGAGCGTAGACAAGTGCAATTAACACGGTCGTAATCCCGATAATAGCACCTGCCGATATAATACCAGCGACACTATTCAGGCCAACCACTTGAAGCGCAAAAGCGACAGGGTCACTGACATTCAGCTTCGTGTAGTGAACCATGCCTGTTAAGACAAATGAAACCCCGATGTATAAAATCGTACAAACGCCGAGCGCACCGATGATTCCGATCGGCATCGCTTTTTGCGGGTTTTTGACTTCTTCTGATGCATTAGCGATTGCATCAAATCCAAGGTAAGCAAAAAAGACAGTTGCCGCTCCAGCAATCACGCCATGGAAGCCCATTGGCATAAAAGGTGTCCAATTTTCAGGTTTAACGTAAGCAAAGCCTGAAATGATAAAGAGGAGGACAATGGCAATTTTGATGAGCACAATGATGTTATTCAGCTTTGTGCTCTCTTTTACGCCTCTTGAGACAATAAAGGTAATGAGTAAAATAATGAGTGCGCCTGGCAGGTTAAAGATGGCCCCATCAGCGGCTCCGGGTGCAGCCGATAAAGCCTTCGGTATGTGCAGACCAAATCCACTGAGCAGTGATTGAAAATAGGATGACCATCCGCTTGCCACAGCAGAGAGCGCAACAACATATTCAAGCATTAAATCCCAGCCCATTAAAAAGGCGAGGAATTCTCCAAGTGTTGCGTAAGAATACGTATAGACACTTCCTGACACTGGAATGGACGAGGAAAATTCAGCGTAGCAAAAAGCAGCAAGGGCGCATGCGATCGCAGCCAAAATAAAAGATATAATAATCGCAGGTCCCGCATCTTTCGCAGCCGCAACCCCCGTTATCACAAAAATTCCAGTCCCGACCACACAGCCAATGCCAAGCAAGATTAAATCAAATGTATTCAAAGAACGGCTCAGCCGCTTCGTTTGACTTTCAAGCATGAGCTGATCGAGAGACTTTTTTCTAAATAAAGAACTCATGTTGACCTCCTAATGGATAAATCTTTTCGTAAGACGAATGTTAGTATATGCGTAAATGACAATTTAGTCAATTGGTTGAAAAACGCTTTAAATCGCTAAAGTATTAAATGTCACAAAAGGCTAATGTGTATCAAAAGACATCCGCCGGCATGTGACAGGCGGATGTGATAACAGGAGATTTACGTTTGTTCAGCAAATATTTTTTCGTTGTACAGCACACTCGGATGGGTTGGGTAATGGGCTGAGGATGCAAGATGATGGGTTTTGGCTTGAGCCAAATCACCGAGCTGATAATAACAATAGCAAAGCTGAAGGTGAGGATACCATGTTTTATATTGTGTCAGTGTAAAGGCTGTTTCGATTTCAGGTGCCTTCAGTGCCTGCTCATACCAATAGATGGCCGCTTTGTATTTATTTTGTGCTTTGAAATGATCCCCAATCCGGCAGCAAAATTCTGGACGGGGCTGATCATATAAGAAGGATCGCAATAAGGAGGATAAGGCGGCTTCCTCAAAACCCACTGCATAATAGCAGTCAGCTAAATTTTGGCATGTGCGAATTTCATCCTCAATCCAGCATTGTTTTGTGGCTAAAAATTTGTGATAAAAACGAATCGCTTTCACATGCTGCTTGTGATCTCGTAATTCATTAGCGAAGTAAAAGAGATCGCGAGGCGTCATCTCTTCGCCTTTTGCAAGCATGTTTTCATAAATGCGCAGATTGCGTCCAGGCTCTCCAGCGGTTGTTTTCTTACGCTTTTGATGGGTGACGGCGATATCAGCCGGTAAGATGTTGCCATACACCTGAAGAAACTCATGAACGGCCCCATACCACTGAAAGTTCAAGGCACGCTTGACGAGCCGATTTCTTCTATATTTAAAATTCACCTGACCGTCCTCACTAAATCCAACATGGTAAAACATCGAGACGGCATCTACTGCGGGATCAAGCGTCTGTTTGAGCTGAAGAAGTTTTTGCTGGTCCTCTTCAAGTAGGACATCGTCGGCATCCAGCCATAAGATATACTCTTTAGTCGCATGGGAAAATGCGAAATTGCGTGCTTTTGCAAAATGCTGGACCCATTCAAAGTCGAGTACCTTTGCTGAAAAGGAGTGAGCAATGTCCTTTGTTTGATCCGTTGATCCTGTATCAACAATGATCATCTCATCTACAATGTCTTGAACAGAAGACAGGCAGTCAGCCAAAACCTCCTCTTCATTTTTCACAATCATACATAAACTAATGGTTATCATCTTTAGATCACCTCTTCATAGTGTATCGAGCATCAAAAGGAAACATTCTTTTCAGCAGCGGGTTTTTTTAAAACTAGTTTTCTGCTACTGGCTGATTTAAAATAAAGGAAGAATCTATGTAAGGGCTGATAAAATGAGTTTATTGAATGTAGAAGGATTATATAAAACCTATGGCGAAAAAACGCTGTTTGACCATATCTCTTTTCATATAGAACCAAAGGAACGCATCGGGTTAATTGGACCGAATGGAACAGGGAAGTCAACGCTTTTAAAAGTCATTGCAGGACTTGAATCATTTGAGGAAGGCGACATCACAAAGGCAGGGACACTTGATATCGAATTTCTCGAGCAAGATCCTGAAATGAGCGGGGATGAAACGATTCTCGACTATATTTTTTCAGGAACAGCACCAATGATTCAAACGATGAAAGCCTATGAAAAGGCACTGGCTGATTTAGAGCATGATCCACAAAACGAGGCAAAACAAGAAGCGCTTATGCGTATGCAAAATAAAATGGATCAGGACGACGCATGGGATGCGAACCTTTCGGCGAAAACGATTTTGACAAAGCTTGGCGTCAAAGATGTGAGCCGATCTGTTCATGCGTTATCAGGCGGACAGAAAAAGCGTGTGGCGATCGCCAAAAATTTAATTCAGCCTGCGGGTTTGCTGATTTTAGATGAGCCGACAAACCATCTAGACAACGCAACCATTGAATGGCTTGAAGGATATTTGAGTCAATACAGCGGGGCTGTCATTCTTGTCACCCATGATCGTTATTTCTTAAACCGTGTCGCCAATCGGATTTATGAATTAAACCAGGGGCAGCTTTACACATATAAAGGAAATTATGAAGTCTTTTTAGAAAAAAGAGCGGAACGAGAAGCAGAAGCTCAAGTAAAAGAAACGAAACGTCAAAACCTGCTTAGACGTGAGCTTGCATGGCTCAGAAGAGGGGCAAAGGCTCGAACGACAAAGCAAAAAGCACGTATCGGCAGAGTGGAAGAGCTAAAGGATCAAAAGGGACCTGATGCAAAGGGAGAGCTGGATTTTGCGATCGGTTCTCACCGGCTTGGAAAACAAGTGATTGAGGCAGAAGAGATCAGCATCACATTTGCTGGTCAAACCCTTGTGGACCAGTTCAGCGATTTAGTCGTGCCAGGTGATCGTATCGGATTTATCGGACCGAATGGAGTGGGCAAAACGACTTTACTCAATTGCCTGGCGGGTAAAATCGAACCGACGAATGGACAATTGACCATTGGACAAACAGTCCGCATTGGCTATTACACGCAGGACCATAACGAAATGAATGAAGAGCTGAATATCATTGATTACATCAAAGAAACAGCTGAAATTGTCAAAACGGCAGATGGCGTCATTGTGACAGCAGAGCAGATGTTGGAGCGATTTTTATTCCCTAGATCCATGCAGCGCACGTTTATCCGCAAGCTGTCAGGGGGAGAGCGCCGCAGATTGTATTTATTGAAGGTTTTGATGGAAGAGCCGAATGTTCTCTTTTTAGATGAGCCGACGAATGATCTTGATACAGAGACGCTCAGCATTTTAGAGGATTATTTGGAGCAGTTCCCAGGCGTAGTCATCACCGTGTCGCATGATCGTTATTTCTTAGACCGAGTCGTCCATCGTCTGCTTGTGTTTGAAGGAAATGGACGTATTTCACACTTCCAAGGTGCTTACAGCGATTACATGGCGCAAGAAAAAGAACAGAAGCGGACAGAGACAAAACCAGCTGAAAAACAAGTAGAAGCTGCACCGAAAAAGAGGAAAAAACTATCCTATAAGGACCAGCTTGAATGGGATGGGATTGAAGATCGGATACAAGCACTAGAGGACAAACACCAGCAGCTCGAAGCCAGTATTGCTGAGGCTGGCAGTGATTTTGGGAAAATTCAAGAGCTGATGGACAAGCAAAAAGCCGTCGCTGAAGAACTAGAACAAGCAATGGACCGCTGGACAGAACTGTCTATGATGATTGAGGAATTAGAAAGTAATGAAAAATAAAGGCTGGTAAAAAAACTGTAGAGACATTCTACAGTTTTTTTTGATAAGAACATTTGGCATAAGCATCGTGCTGGTGAATGGATTCTTCATTTTGGCACTCAATTTGAAACCCATTAATCCAGTTTTGTTCATATAGCTCTGCGGCAATTAACCTCGCAAAATCCTCTACAAAACGTGGATTTTCATAGGCCTCTTCTGTCACGTGTTTTTCATCTGGTCTTTTGAGTACAGGGTAAAGGGGCGCACTCGCATTAGACTCGATGATCTGCAGTAGATCTGCTTTCATGTCATCAGGGAGTTGACCCTGTTCAAACAGCTCTACCTGAATAGATACAGTGCCGCGCTGATTATGTGCGCCGTATTCACTGATTTCTTTTGAACAAGGACATAACGTTGTCACTTGAGCAGTGCAGCCAATATGACAAATCCATCCGTTTTCTTCATGAAAGTGGATGTCGTATTGCACGTCTGCATGCATCAAACCGGACTTTCCGCTGATGGGACTCTTTTTTTCCATGTACCACGGAAAGGAAACTTGAATCGAGGCAGAAGGCTGATTCATTTGCGTGGCAAGCTGTGCGGTCAATTCTTTTAAGGAATCCACATCAACCGGCTTTCCGCTCTCATAAAATGAGTGAAGCTGCTCGGTGAGACGGCTCATATGAATGCCTTTTTGATGAGCTGGCAAATGTGTACTCAGCGTAAAATTAGCGGAAGCGGTTTGTTGCTGTGGAGCCGTTTTAGACAAAATATGTACAGGGTACGACACACGGCAAATTCCGACCTGTTCCAGATCAAAATAATAGTCTTGTTCGGTTTGTTGGATGTCTATCATGTTCTCTTTTTGACAAGGTTTTGTTCTAGCGCTTGGCGGGACAGAACCGAATTGTGCGTGTCGTTCTTTTTTGGATGGAAATGAACGCATAGGGTACCTCCTTTAAAACGTAATTATTCCTATTTATTCTGCATCAAACCACAATAGAAATCAAGTGATCAAACATTAACGTTTACGTTAAGGTCATAAAGGTGTATAATAAAACATGAATTGATGAGCAGGAGGCACTGGTGATGGAATGGATGAAAATTGATCAAGTGGCGAAAAGAAGCGGTCTGACGAAACGGACCATTCGTTTCTATGAAGAGATTGGTTTATTATCAGCACCAAAGCGGACAGAGGGCGGTGTCAGACTTTACTCAGAGGATGACATGGAAGAACTGGAGAAAGTGATGCAGGCCAAAGAAGTGCTTGGCTTTTCTTTACAAGAGCTTCAGTCGTTTATGGAAATAGGAAAACAGCTTGAGCTGAATAAAGAAGGCTACTTGTTGTCACTTGACCCGAAGGAACGATTAGAAAAACTGTTAGATATTGATGCGCAGCTGACTGTGCAGCATCAATTGATTACAAAAAAGCTTGAAACGATTCAATCCTTTAAAAAGGATCTTGAAACGATGAAAGATAGAGCGGCTCATGCGATTGAGCAATTACAAAAATAAACACCTCAGCGTGTTTATTTTATTTTGTTAAACAACTGTAGGAAAGGTTCTGATGGAATGAAGGAAGAAGAAGTATTGAAACAGCGTACGAGTCTGCTTAGACAGCCAAAAGCCGTCTGGGCGGTGGCCTTTGCTTGTGTGATTTCATTTATGGGCATAGGGCTTGTAGACCCGATTTTGCCAGCCATTGCATCACAATTACATGCATCTCCAAGTCAGGTGTCTCTTTTATTTACGAGCTATTTGCTTGTCACCGGCTTTGTGATGTTTTTTACCGGTTTTATTTCTAGTCGGATTGGTGCCAAATGGACGTTATTATTGGGACTCATCTTTATTATTGTCTTTTCTGCTTTAGGCGGTACTTCTTCAACCATTAATGAATTAATTGGTTTTAGAGGCGGATGGGGCATTGGGAATGCCTTATTTATTTCAACGGCATTATCAGTGATTGTCGGTGTGTCTGTTGGCGGAAGTGCGAAAGCCATCATTTTATATGAGGCTGCACTAGGTCTTGGGATTTCTGTCGGGCCGCTCCTTGGAGGTGAGCTTGGAACGATCTCTTGGCGCGGGCCATTCTTTGGCGTTGCGGTGTTAATGCTTGTTGCTCTTTTAGCCATTACGTTTATGCTTCCGCCTATGCAAAAGCCGCAGAAAAAGGTGAAGTTATTTGAAGCTGTTGGAGCCTTAAAATATAAGGGGCTTTTAACGATGGCATCTGCTGCTTTCTTATATAACTTTGGATTCTTTGTTCTTCTAGCTTATTCGCCATTTGTGCTTCATCTTGATGAGCATGGTCTTGGCTATGTCTTTTTTGGATGGGGATTATTTTTGGCCGTGACATCTGTCTTTTCAGCGCCGGTCATTCATCGCAAATTGGGTACATTAACAGCTCTTGTTGTTCTCTTTGCTTCGTTTGCTGTGATTTTATTCGGCATTGGAATATGGACATCACATGTGGTCGTGGTCATTTGCGGTATTGTCATTGCTGGGGGAATCCTCGGCATGATCAATACGGTGCTTACGACGGCTGTGATGGGATCAGCTCCTGTTGAGCGTTCAATTGCCTCATCTTCATACAGTGCTGTACGATTTATTGGTGGTGCGATTGCGCCTTGGATTGCGGGAGTACTCGCTGAAACTTACACAGCAAGCACCCCTTATTATGTAGGGGCGGCTGTTGTTCTCTTAGGAATGGTCATCCTGCTTCTTGGCCGTAAGCATTTGGTGAATATCCAGGCAGGTCATTAATAGAAAAAAGCCTCATATCTGTTGAAAAGATATGAGGCTTTTTTGTCGTTATAATACTTTGGTTGTCCAGGATTCACAATTCCAAGTTTCAGTGGCCACATCTTGATAAAATTCAGGTTCGTGTGAAATCAATAGGACGCTGCCTTTATATTCTTTTAACGCGCGCTTTAATTCTTCTTTAGCATCGACATCCAAGTGGTTTGTCGGCTCATCGAGAACAAGTAGGTTGGTTTCTTCATTGATCAGCTTACAAAGGCGGACCTTCGCTTTTTCACCACCACTTAAAACAGACACACGGCTTTCAATATGTTTTGTCGTTAAACCGCATTTGGCAAGGGCAGCTCTGACTTCATATTGTGTGTACGATGGGAAGGTGCTCCACACCTCTTCGATACAAGTGTTGCTGTTTTGCTCTTTTACTTCTTGTTCAAAGTAGCCTATATGCAGGAATTCTCCGCGTTCCACCTCACCAGAAATGGGGGAGATTTCTCCAAGAAGACTTCGGAGCAGTGTCGTTTTTCCGATACCGTTGGCACCGTATAATGCAATTTTCTGCCCGCGTTCCATTTTTAAATTCAATGGACGAGAGAGCGGTTCGTCATACCCAATGACTAAATCCTTCGTTTCAAAAATCAATTTCCCTGATGTGCGTGCAGGTTTAAAGTGGAATTCTGGTTTTGGTTTTTCCGCTGCTAATTCAATCATGTCCATTTTATCGAGTTTCTTTTGACGAGACATCGCCATATTTCGAGTGCTGACACGTGCTTTGTTTCTCGCGACGAAATCCTTTAATTCAGCCACTTCTTGCTGCTGCCTTTTATACGCAGCCTCTAGCTGCTGCTTTTTCACTTCGTATACTTGTTTAAATTGGTCATAATCACCAACGTATCGCGTGAGTTCTTGATTTTCGACATGATAAATCAAGTTAATGACACTGTTTAGGAACGGGATATCATGTGAAATGAGGATAAATGCATTTTCATATTCCTGCAAATAGCGCTTCAGCCACTCAATATGCTGTTCATCTAAATAGTTGGTCGGCTCGTCAAGAAGAAGAATTTCAGGCTTCTCTAACAGCAATTTCGCAAGCAGTACTTTTGTCCGCTGTCCGCCGCTCAGCTCTGTCACATCACGATCGAGCCCGAGATCTGTTAACCCAAGACCTCTTGCAATTTCCTCTACCTTGGAATCAATGATATAAAAATCATTGTTCGTCAGGGCATCCTGAATGACGCCTACTTCTTCTAAAAGCTTTTCCAGTTCATCAGGATCTGCTTCACCCATTTTTTCGTAAATGTCATTCATTGCGGCTTCCATTGAGAATAAATAATGGAATGCATCTTGAAGGACTTCACGAATGGTTCTTCCTTTTTCAAGCACGGTATGCTGATCGAGGTAGCCGACACGGACATTTTTTGCCCATTCGACCTTTCCTGCATCTGGCTCAAGCTTGCCAGTAATAATATTCATAAACGTTGACTTTCCTTCACCGTTGGCGCCGATCAAGCCGACATGCTCGCCTTTTAATAACCGGAAGGAGACTTCGTGGAAAATGGCTCTGTCGCCAAAGCCATGACTTAAATCTTTAACAGATAATATCATTTTTTACACCTCAAATAGATTCAAAACGGCTAGTGCCTCTCATGATTATATCGAACTGTACGGCTCGATAAAAGCATCAAAAGAAAAATTGCGTTTCAAAGCTGATTTTGAGATACTTAAGGATAGATTGAATGAGGATAAAGGAGATCAACATGACGGAAAATTGGGCATTTTTGAAAGAAGCAAAGTCATTTATTCAAAAGAACTTTGAAGCGGCTGGCTTTGAGAAGCCAACAGCGATACAAGAACAAACAGCAGAGTGGATTACGGAAAAATGCGATGTGATCGCAGAATCACCGACTGGAACAGGGAAGACACTTGCGTATGTTCTGCCGCTTTTAAATAAAATTGATGTGAGTATCAAACACCCGCAAGTCTTAATCTTGGCACCTTCAAGAGAGCTTGTGATGCAAATTTTTGATGTCGTGCAAGAGTTCAAACAAGGTTCAGACATCAAAGCTATTTCCTTAATAGGCGGGGCAAACATCAAGAAGCAGCAGGAAAAGCTAAAAAAACACCCGAATATCGTGGTGGCGACACCGGGTCGCGTACAAGAGTTAATCAAAATCAAGAAACTGAAAATGCATGAAGTGAAAACGATCGTGTTAGACGAGGCAGACCAGCTTCTTGTCCCAGAGCATATGAAAACGATCCAAGCGATCATTAAATCCACATTAAAAGAAAGACAAATCCTTTGTTTCTCTGCGACGTTGAAAGAGGAAACCGTTCAACTGATCAAAGACATTGCATCTGAACCAGAGGTATTGAGAATTAGCAGAAGCCAAGAAGAAGCGCAGAAGGTAGGGCATTATTACCTGTTATGTGATCAGCGCGACAAGGTGAAATTACTGCAAAAGCTATCACGGCTTGAGGACATGCAGGCACTCGTCTTTGTGCGAGATATTACGAATTTGAGCATTTATGCAGAAAAATTAGCGTATCACCATGTCGACCTCGGTGTGCTTCACAGTGAAGCGAAAAAAGCAGAGCGTGCTGTCATCTTAAAGGCTTTTGAACAGCGTGAATTCCCGCTTCTTCTTGCAACAGATATCGCAGCAAGAGGGATCGATATTGACGATCTGCCTTACGTGATCCATGCCGACCTGCCAAACGAAGAAGGCTATATCCACCGTTCAGGCAGAACCGGTCGCGCAGGAAAAGAAGGGGCTGTTATCAGCCTAGTCACATCTCAAGAGCATTCAATGCTTAAAAAAATGGCGAAAAAGCTAAATCTTTCGCTTCAGGAAATTGTTTATAAGCAAGGTCAGCTGCACCTTGCGCCCAAGCAAGCATAAAAAAGGACCCTGCCGTTTGGCGGGTCCTTTTTGTGTTATGAAATTTTGACAAGTTGTTTTCCGACGTTTTCCCCTTTGAATAGTCCAAGGAATGCATCTGGAATATGGTCAAAACCTTCGATAATGGTTTCTTTGTAAGTCAGTTTGTCTTCTTTTACCCATTGTGCGAGATCTTTTGCCGCCTCTTCAAAACGATCAGAGTAGTTGGCAACAATGAAGCCCTGCATCAATGCACTTGTTTTAATGAGTTTTGTTTGCACACGAGGGCCAATGTCTTCGCTTGCACTAATGTTATAAGAAGAAATAGCGCCGCAGACTGGAATACGTGCAAAACGGTTTAAATGATTCATCACTGCATCAGAGATTTCGCCGCCCACATTGTCAAAGTACACATCGACACCGTTTGGACAGGCTTTTGCAATGGCGTCATCTAAATCATTTGTTGTTTTATAATTAATGGTTTCGTCAAAGCCCAGTTCTTTTAAATAAGCCAGCTTATCATCAGATCCGGCAATTCCAACGACGTGGGCACCTTTGATTTTAGCGATCTGTCCGACAACAGAACCAACGGCACCTGCGGCTCCAGAAATGACAACAGTTTCGCCTTCTTTTGGCTGACCAATCGCAAGAAGTCCAAAATAGGCGGTTTGTCCTGGCATGCCCAAAATCCCTAAGTAATAAGATAACGGCGCAATGGATGGATCAATTTTTGTCAGAGACTCTGCTTTGGCAGTAGAATATTCCTGCCAGCCAAGGAATCCAAGTACAAAATCACCTTTCTCAAATTGAGGAGATTTGGACTCCACGACTTCTCCGACCACACCACCTTGAATGACTTCATTCAGCTTGAACGGAGGTGTATAGGATTTTGTATCTTGCATTCGACCTCTCATGTAAGGATCTACAGACACATATTTCGTTTGAATCAAGACTTCGCCATCTTGCGGCGTTGGTATATCAACTGTTTCAAAATGAAAAACATCTTTAGTAGGTAACCCTTTTGGACGTTTTGCTAATTGAATTTGTTTTTGTTGACTCATGTCAAATCCTCCCTTTCACTTGCAACCTAGATTTACATTAACATGATGCTTCTTTTCGTTCAAAACATACGGTCTTTTCCAAGCACATACAAAAAAGCAGCCACCATCTAAAAGAAGGGGACTACTTTTTTTGAAGAGAGACAGAAAGGAGCGGCGGGAGACAACCAAACAGTTGATACTCATCCGCATCACGTTCTTTTAATAAATATTCATTTGCATTTTGCATGGAGGCTTTCATCATATCGTGCGTCACAAAAGGAAAAAGGATATTTAAATATGAGGACAACAGGTCTTGTGGATCTTGTTCGATTGACTCGATATCTCCAATGTTAATAATAATAGAAAAGAGATAATCGATGCAGATGTGAAAGTGCTGTTCAGCAAACAAAGTAAGCGGCTTTGCTTTTGATTCTTCAGGATTCCATTTTTGAAAAAGCTGTTTCACCAAATCACTGACAACCCATGCATTAAACTGCTGCTCAGCTGAAAAATAATACATCAGCTCCACCCCATTTCTAGCCTCCAGTATAAGAATTGTACAACAAATGACAAGGAATGAATACAATTTTTCAGAAAATTTAGTCATATTCACAGTCTTTTTGTCAAAAATAAGTCCATAGACGCATTAAGTTCACAGAGTAAAAATGGATGTGCTGGAGGAAGGTTTAATGACAAAAGTGACGGGTAAAAGATTCGTAAGACGTTAAAGGAGGAATAATAAATGAAACCTGTTGTAAGAGAGTATTCAAATGATGAAACACTTCAAAGAGATGTGGAGCAATTAAAACAACTCGGTGTTGCAAGAGAGGACATTTATGTTCTGTCCCATGACGATGATCGAACTGAGCGTATTGCAAGCAACACAGATGCCAATACGATAGGTCCAAAAGAAGTTGGACTCAAGCATGCGGTTGGAAACATCTTTAGCAAAAAGGGAGATGAACTCCGCAATAAGATTCATGAAATTGGTTTCTCAAAAGAAGAAGCTGAGACATTTGAAGAACATTTAGACGAAGGAAAAGTTCTTCTCTTTGTGACTGACCATGAAAAAGTGAAAAATTGGGCATAAACGCCATTGTAAAAAGCCCCTTACTTTTGTAAGGGGCTTTTTTTCATGCTGCGATAATTAAAATCTACCATCTGTCTTTTTCACTATAATAAGAAAGGTTGAAAAATTGGGATAAACAGTAAAATGTCTAATTGAAAATATAGAAATATCAAAGGATACCATCAAAAAAATGAAAAAGTAGTGAAAATATCACAAAAAAACATTCGGGAAATAATTATGATATCTTTATTTTTATTTCAAAATGAAATAAAAATCTTGTGTAATTTAGTAGATAAATTTCTTAGTTCTATTGGTTTAAGTTGTATTTTTGTGTAGAAATAAGTGTTTTAAGGTCAAAAAACCACGAAATATACCTGTATTTTCAATTAGAAAATCATTCTAATGTTTAGGAAATAATTTGTTGACAAAATAATCTAAAAACAATATATTTGGCTTAATCAAGTTATTATGGAAGTAGTTGTTAAATTTTCGATAGGTGGATTTCAGGATCAATTCGGTAAATGATGATGCATTAAGACCTAAGGAAGAGCGCTTCTGAGGCAAGGCGATACTGAAGAAATATCTATTAGACAAAAAGAAATGGATGATAGATAGCTTAGAATGGTAGATTCGTTTTTCTACTATGCCTATTTCTCAATGATATGATTCAGGGTATTCAGAGGATCATCATAAAGAAAACGCTTTCTAAACACTGTTAAGGAGGTGAACCCATATGAAGAAAATGTATAACAAACTAAGGCGCTGTAACAGTTGAATGGCTGGGGTTGTATGTGAAGATGAGTGCTGAAAAAGAAGAGTGACATGTGGGATGCTTCTCTCCTTTTTCAGAAAACAGATTTCCTAAAAAATCCATCTTTCATTTTATCATAAGGCTTTTTGCTTGAAAACCACCTTTATTAGGAAAGGTGATTGTGAATTGAAGGAGGTCACGTGATGAAAAAGGCTTTGTATCATGAAGACAGCGGGTTGTATTTAGAGAAAATGCGCATGGCTTTTCAAGAACACTATGAGCAAAGAACAGATATGTGGTCCACTGATCCATCATTAACAGACGCTGCTGTGATGTCTCTGAAGGCATGGCGTTCCAGGGAAAAGGATGCACTTGCTTCGGTGCTGGATATCGGCTGCGGGAACGGCCGGGCTCTTGAACATTTACAAGGACTGTCGGCATATACCGGCATTGACCTTTATGAGCATGAGGAATGGCAAGGATTAAAGAAGAGAAAAGAGGTTCCTGTCCATTTTTATCATCAAGATTTTATGTCCTGGTCGATGAATCAAGGGCGCGAGCTGACGTTTGATTTGATTTTAGATCATGGCTGCTTTCACCATCAGCACCCTGATGACCACGAACGATACTTAAAGCAGATTTCCTCGCTGCTTCATGAAGGTGGTGTGTTTTCCCTTGTTGTATGGGGAGAAGAGTGGAAAACAGGCTTAATCGGAGAAGATGGACGCTTCCATTTTTCATTCTCAGATACTCAGCTTGGAGAAAAGATTTGTACATCAGGACTTGAGCTCGTTTCGATTACACCATTACAAGCGAAGGCTGGGATCAGCCAGCATCATGTCATTGCTGTCAAAATCTAGTGCAAAGGAGGATAAACGCGATGTTTGATGTGATGGTTCTTGGTGCATACCTAGGCGGGTGTCATGCTTCAATCAATGTAGCTGAATTGAAGTACGGACTATTCATCCAATCAAAGGGTACAACCGGATGACGTGCATTTGAAGAACCAGAGCTTCTAGTAAAGGAGAAAGCAGCTCGAAGCTAGCAGAGATATTCTTTTAGAGAAAGAGCATGTCAGTTTCCATTCAAGAATCATCCAATGGTGTTGCTCTCTTACAGAGAATACAGCGTATGAAGCTCGATTTCTGCTCCTTTGTACTGGACAAGTGACAGCCTAAAAAGAGTCTTTATGAAAGGTACTGATGGATGATTGGCATCGCACATCTATTCAGCCAGTATGACAGGAAATTTCTCCTGAGCCATGATTCTAGCTGGAACCGGTGCTCAGGATGCAAAGGGAGTGCATACACATATTCATCACGCCATCACTGCGCTGAGAGAGTTCAATGGGGTGCAGTGATGAATAGGGGGAGACAAATGAACAAGTTTGTAGCTGAACTACAATCAATGATTCATCATTTTACATTTCAAGAAAAACACTATTTGCTCGTGGGGCCAGTGAACCTGCCGATCTCTATTGAACATGAAGAAGTGCAGTTTACATGGTATGCCTTTGCGTCTGTAGAAGCTGATACAACGCCAACGGTTGAGTCTATTGTACAAATGAGTACCGAGCAGCAAACATTTTCCTCTTGTCTCCTTTTTGGCGACTTTGAAAATGAAGTGCCACCGCTTGTGCGAATTCATAGTGTCTGCCAAACAGGGGATGTGTTTGGGTCACTGAAATGTGATTGCGGTCCACAGCTTGCATCATCGCTAAAAAAAATCACCGATTACGGAAAAGGCATGCTTGTGTATATGGCCAATCAAGAAGGGCGCTCTATTGGGTTAATGGCCAAAGCCTTCACGTATAAATTACAGGAAATGAAACTGGATACATTTGAGGCGAACAGGTTGATCGGATGCGGAGATGATGATCGGCATTACGAGGAAGCAGCGGCTGTCTTGCACTATTTAAACAAAGGTAAACCATTGCATCTCTTAACCAATAATCCAGATAAAGTCGATTCCATTGCTGCTTACGGTCTTCCGGTTTTACGGTTTGATCATACGGTAGAAGCCTCTCTCTATAATGAGGCGTATTTAAAGGCAAAAGCAGCATCAGGGCATATGGTCGATGAGAAGAAATTAATTAATCAGTAGATGAGTTTATTTAAAGAAGGCGGGAGAAAAGCGTGAAACTTGATATCAATTGGATTCAAATCCCAAGCGGCTATGCGACGATTGGAAGTAATGAAGAAGATATGAAAAAGGCATCAGAATTTTGGAAGGACAAACTTCTGAATCCAGCCTATGGCCGTGAGAAAAAATTTCAAAAATGGCTGTACAAAGAATTTCCATCTTATCAGCCGTATATGAGCGAATTTTTCATTTCAGATACGGTCGTCACCAATGAATGGTATCAAAGCTATTGCGACGAGACAGGAAAGCCTTATCCAGAGAGCTTGACGAACCTAGAACTTGGCGGGGGAAAAGACCATCCAGCTTGGGGCATGGACATCGAGGAAGCTTTCTCATTTTGTCAGTGGCTGAGCGGGAAGCTTGGATATGAGGTATCGATCCCTACTGAGGAAGAATGGGAATATGCTGCCAGGGGCAATACGAGACATCAATATCCTTGGGGAGATGAGTTTAACCCCTCTTACTGTAATACACACGAATCAAATATTGAAAAAACGACACCTGTCCGTCATTACGAAAAAGGAAGATCTCTATTTGGACTATATGATATGGGTGGCAATGTTGAAGAATGGGTCAACACCAAGTATCACATATATGAAGGCGGAATTGAGGTTGTAGATGATTTAACCGAGACACTCGGCAGTGATTACTACATTTTAAAAGGTGGCTCCTTCGCAAGAGGCGGAGATTTATGCAGAGTCGCAAGAAGACACGGGAAACACCCAGACCCTGTTTTTCGATTTACTGGTTTTCGTGTAGTTACTCGTCAAAAACAACATATAAAGGTGGGAGTGTAAAACCATGCATAGAGGACCGATTACATCCGTTTTATCAACTCAGCATGACCAAATTGTCTACACAGGTGGCTATGACCGCTGTATTTATAAATGGGACCGTGAAACGGGAGAAGGAACATTCATTGGCAGTCACGAGCATATCATCAACTCTTTATCCCTTTCGGAAAATGGAACGTATTTAGCGAGTGCATCGTCAGACTATACCATTCAATTATATGATACTGGCACACATACAAGAATTCGTACGCTATATGGTCATGCGGATGACGTGGAAGCTGTCGCATTTGCAAAGCAGGATACGCTTCTTGTATCGGTGTCCAGAGACAGAAGATGCTTAGTTTGGGATATTGAAACGGGAGCGATTTTAAGAGAATTTCATGGACATAGCAAGGATGTATTAGCTGTATGGATTCATGAGGATAAAGCTTATACAACTGGTGACGATGGCTATGTCCTTGTATGGCTCTATGAAACAGGAGAAATTGTAGGTGAAATTGGCCCGTTTGATTATGAGCTGGATACCATCAGCGGCAGCAATCAAAAAGAAGTATTCGCCCTTGGTAGAGACGATGGCACGGTCATCATTTATGATGCCGCTACATTACAGGAGAAAAAAATCATTAAAGCTCATTTACAAGGTGTGAAACGTGTGAATTTTTCGCCGAGCGGTAACTACTTGCTCACAGCGGGATATGACCATTTAATTAAGCTCTGGAATTATGAAACCGGTGATTTAATTGATACGCTGCTGCCTCATAAATATCAATGGGAGCGCTCGCTTGTTTGGACAGAAGATGAGCAGGCCATTTTAGGAGCCAGCTTTGGGAAAACGTATTGTGAATGGTCCATTCAAGAAGGAAAAGTGATTTCTGATGAGCAGGAATTGGCGACACCTTCTATTAATGATATTGCGTTGACTGAAGCGGGTGATATTATCACTGCATCAGATGACGGAAAATTCAGAAAAAATGGAATCGAAATCGCAAAGTCAACAGGTGTTCTCACAAATGGAGTGGCTGTTGCACGGGATGGAAGCTATTATGCATGGGGCGATCATGCGAGTCAGGTGCATATTGTACACGAGTCATTGCAGCAAATGGTCTCTTTTGATCTCAACACAGGTCCTGTCAATAGTGTGTATTTCCATGAGGAGGATCGTCAATTTTATATCGGCACTTATGGCGGTTATGTGCATGTCATTTCGACAGAACACTTAAAGGAAATTGGCCGTTCTAAAGCACATGATTGCGCAGTCAAAGCATTAAAGGTAGAAGGAGATCATATCATCACAGCGGCAGTTGAAGGAACCATCTGTCTTCTCGATAAAAAGAGTTTGTCCTTAACAGCAGAATATATCGGGGCGACAGAGCTGTTAAATGATGTATTTATTGATAGCAAAAGAGATCGTATTGCCATTGTCAGCCGGGATAAAAACGTCCGATTGTTTGATTTGCATACAGGCAGAATTTTAAATCAGCACAACGAGCATCAATATTCCATTAAATCCATCACTGTGACAGACTCTGGCTATATTGTGAGCGGAGACTATTGGGGGTATATTATGGTATGGAATCCAGAGCTAGATGTCAATACAGGTCCGATTCGAATTGCTAAGAATGGTATTAGTGCCATTAGACAACTAGGAAATGATGTGTATGCAAGCTCATATGACGGTGGTATTTATCATATTCGAGAAGATGGCACACATACGGAAGTACTGCGCTTATTTGAACAATTTCCGAAAGAAGTAATCTCTCATTAAGAAAAAGAATGTAAGCGGGGGATTCTCATGATAAGTGTTTGCAAGGAACATATGAAAAAAGGTCTGACTGTACTCAATTGTCCGCATGTGCTCCTCATTAATAAATATGAATGTCGCAAATGCTGTTTTTGTAAACAACGAGCATCATATAAACTGTTTTATTCCTTGCCTTACTATGATCGATCTGAAAAGAAACGGCTTGAGAAAGTATAGCACATGAGAATAGAACTCCTTCATTTTCTGAAGGAGTTCTTTCCCTTGAGAGAAGAAAGGAGTCCGAGATGAAAGACGATGTTTTTTATATGAAACTAGCGATTGCCAACGCAAAGGCGATGAAAGGACAAACCTCACCCAATCCGCTTGTTGGTGCAGTAATTGTTCAGAGCGGTGAGATCGTTGGGATTGGTGCGCACATGAAGGCTGGCGAGCCTCATGCTGAAATTCATGCGCTACAAATGGCAGGAGAAAATGCGAAGGGAGCTGACATGTATGTGACACTCGAACCTTGTACACATCACGGAAAAACAGGCCCTTGCACCGAAGCGATCATTAGCAGTGGTGTGAAGAAAGTGTTGATTGCCACCCAAGATCCGAATCCGGTTGTTGCAGGTAAAGGAATTGCCTTTTTGAAAAAGGCTGGAATTGAAGTGGAGCAAGGGATATGTAAACAGGAAGCAGATCGTTTAAATGCTCCTTTTTTTCATTTGATGCAAACAAACCTTCCTTATGTCATTTTAAAATCAGCTATTTCGATAGATGGGAAAATTGCCACGGCTGATCAAGAAAGCAAATGGATCACTGGAATAGAAGCGAGAACAGAAGTGCAGCGCTTACGTCAAGAAGCAGATGCGGTGCTGACAGGAGTGGAAACGATTATTCAAGATGATGCCGGCTTAATTGTAAAGGATTCATTCAACCATCAGCCCATTCGTGTCATTTTAGATTCAACATTAAGGATACCGCTTCATGCCAAATGCTTAACCGATCATAGGGCAGAAACCATAATTTGTACATCACAAGATTATGATCATCAAAAGTATCAACAGTTGATACAAAAAGGTCATCAAGTATTTGTCACAAGCGGAGAACACCGGACAGATCTTCAGGATGTGTTACACATGTTGAAGAAGCGCTCTGTGATGTCAGTGCTTGTAGAGGCAGGGGGCAGTGTGAGTGCGTCATTTTTAGAAGCATCCCTTGTGAACGAAGCTGTTATCTATATGGCACCTTTGTTGATTGGAGGGAAAGATGCACCTACTTTTTTTGAAGGAGAAGGGGTAAAAAAACTAAAAAAGGCGATCCGTCCAGCGGATATTGAATATAGTATGGTAGGAAAAGATTTAAAAATGACGATGACATTTTAACGATGGAGAGAGGGCCTTGCACGTAGAGTGCAAGGCCTTTCAAATTTTTTGATAAAAATAAAATTGTACATACACCTTTATCGATCATGATGAATACGATGGATTGGGGTGATTCTATGAGAAAATGTAGACAATGCGGAAAGATATACCCAACTCATTCGACAGACCACTACCAAAAAGGAAGCTGGTATGATGCGTATAAGGATGATGGCTGGGAATGTGATAGTTGTAAGAAAGGTAAATCAGACAAACCAAGGAAACCAGTAAAAAATCCATGCTGTGGAAAAGATCCTTGTGTGTGTGTCATTCAAGGACCGCCAGGGGGAAGAGGAAGGAGAGGCCCAGCAGGTCCGGCGGGTCCAGTGGGTCCAGTAGGCCCAGCGGGTCCAGCAGGAGCAACGGGCGCCACGGGAGCAACCGGCGCAACCGGTGTAGGCTTAACTGGTATCGTAGCATTTGATCCAGCGGATGCCCCATCCTATCCAGTAGGTCAAGTGGTGACATTTGATGGAAGTACGTATGTGGTGAATACAGCTTCACCAACAGGTACGCCAGGTACGTCTCCAGATTATACATTGTTAGCAGCTGCGGGAGATACGGGCGCCACGGGTGCCACAGGAGCAACAGGAACCGGAGCCACCGGTGCTACTGGAGATACAGGTGCAACCGGAGCGACCGGAGCCACCGGAGATACGGGCGCAACGGGAGCAACAGGAACCGGAGCCACCGGTGCTACTGGAGATACAGGTGCAACCGGAGCGACCGGAGCCACCGGAGATACGGGCGCAACGGGAGCAACAGGAACCGGAGCGACAGGAGCCACCGGAGATACAGGTGCTACTGGAGCGACCGGAGCCACCGGAGATACGGGCGCAACGGGAGCAACAGGAACCGGAGCGACAGGAGCCACCGGAGATACAGGTGCTACTGGAGCGACCGGAGCCACCGGAGATACGGGTGCCACGGGAGCAACAGGAACAGGAGCGACCGGCGCTACTGGAGATACAGGCGCAACCGGAGCGACCGGAGCAATAGGAGATACGGGTGCCACAGGGGCAACAGGAACAGGAGCGACCGGCGCTACTGGAGATACAGGTGCTACTGGAGCGACCGGAGCCACCGGAGATACGGGTGCCACGGGAGCAACAGGAACAGGAGCGACCGGTGCTACAGGAGATACAGGCGCAACCGGAGCGACCGGAGCCACCGGAGATACGGGTGCCACGGGAGCAACAGGAACAGGAGCGACCGGTGCTACAGGAGATACAGGCGCAACCGGAGCAACCGGCGCCACAGGAGATACGGGCGCCACGGGAGCAACAGGAACAGGAGCGACCGGTGCTACAGGAGATACAGGCGCAACCGGAGTAACCGGAGCAACGGGTGCAACGGGAGATACAGGAGCGACTGGAGTAGCCGGAGCCACGGGTGCAACGGGAGATACAGGAGCGACTGGAGTAACCGGAGCTACAGGTGCAACAGGAGATACGGGAGCGACTGGAGTAACCGGAGCTACAGGTGCAACAGGAGATACGGGAGCGACTGGAGCAACCGGAGCCACGGGTGCAACGGGAGATACAGGAGCGACAGGAGCAATCGGAGCTACAGGTGCAACAGGAGATACGGGAGCGACTGGAGTAACCGGAGCTACAGGTGCAACAGGAGATACGGGAGCGACTGGAGTAACCGGAGCTACAGGTGTAACGGGAGATACGGGAGCGACTGGAGTAACCGGAGCTACAGGTGCAACAGGAGATACGGGAGCGACTGGAGTAACCGGAGCTACAGGTGCAACAGGAGATACGGGAGCGACTGGAGCAACCGGAGCCACGGGTGTAACGGGAGATACGGGAGCGACTGGAGTAACCGGAGCCACAGGAGCAACGGGAGATACCGGGGCAACCGGAGTAGGGTTAGCTGGTATTTTGGCATTTGACCCAGCAACAGCTCCAACCTATCCAGTAGGTCAAGTGGTGACATATGAAGGTGGAACTTATATCGTAAATACAGCGCCACCAACTGGCACACCAGATACGTCTCCAGATTATACTTTATTGGCAGCCGCAGGTGTGACAGGCGCCACGGGAGATACAGGAGCGACCGGAGTAACCGGAGCCACGGGTGCAACGGGAGATACGGGAGCGACCGGAGTAACCGGAGCCACAGGTGTAACGGGAGATACGGGAGCGACTGGAGTAACCGGAGCTACAGGTGTAACGGGAGATACGGGAGCGACCGGAGTAACCGGAGCTACAGGTGCAACAGGAGATACGGGAGCGACTGGAGTAACCGGAGCCACAGGTGCAACGGGAGATACGGGAGCGACCGGAGTAACCGGAGCCACGGGAGCGACCGGAGCCACAGGTGCAACAGGAGATACGGGAGCGACTGGAGTAACCGGAGCCACAGGAGCAACGGGAGATACCGGGGCAACCGGAGTAGGGTTAGCTGGTATTTTGGCATTTGACCCAGCAACAGCTCCAACCTATCCAGTAGGTCAAGTGGTGACATATGAAGGTGGAACTTATATCGTAAATACAGCGCCACCAACTGGCACACCAGATACGTCTCCAGATTATACTTTATTGGCAGCCGCAGGTGTGACAGGCGCCACGGGAGCAACCGGTGTCACCGGAGATACAGGTCCAACAGGAGCGACCGGAGTCACAGGCGCCACAGGTGTAACAGGAGATACGGGTGCAACAGGGGCTACAGGAACAGGTGCCACGGGAGCAACCGGTGCAACAGGCGTCACAGGTGTGACAGGATCAAGTGCGATTATTCCATTTGCATCTGGTACGCCAGCTGTTTTAACCACAATCGCAGGCGGTCTAGTTGGAACATCTAGCTTGGTCGGATTCGGTAACTCGGCGACAGGTGTCAGTATTGTAGGAGGAATCATTGATTTAACCGGAGCAGCAGGAACATTGTTAAACATGGCATTCTCCGTTCCAAGAGCTGGAACCATTACGTCATTTGCCGGCTATTTTAGCACGACTGCAGCCCTTTCTTTAGTTGGCACGAGTATTACTGTAACTGCTAGTCTGTTTGCTTCACCGACACCAAATAACAGCTTCACTCAAGTAGCGAGCGTCACATTGGCTCCAGCGTTAACCGGGATTTTAACGCTAGGGGCTATTACAAACGGCATCGCTACTGGTTTAAATGTACCAGTCACACCAGAAACAAGATTACTTGTCGTATTCTCGGCATCAGCTACAGGTCTTTCTTTAGTGAATACTGTAGCAGGCTATGCAAGTGCTGGTTTATCCATCACGTAATAGGCACACAGGGATGACTCAATACTGAGTCATCCTTTTTTGTCTGTGTGAATTTTCTCTTAACTTCATGAGAAAAAATGATATGATTTTCTTAGAGTCTATTCGGGTGAATCTACTGAATTAGGGGTTGTGGCGGTGAGGATGGGCAAAAGGAAAGTCACTTTACAAACAAAAATTTTGGGGTTAATTATTGGTCTTTTACTTGTTGTTATTGCCTTATTGACCATTTGTTTTGGTTTTTTGCAGACATCAGAAAGGCAGAGCCAAGCTGAACAGCTGGCGGTGCAAACTGCTAGAACGATATCTTATATGCCGCCTATTAAAACATCGGTGGCCACGGGAGATTCGCAAAATGAAGAACAGGCTGTGCTTGAGCAAATGAAAGAGCAAGTAAGAGCGCATGCCATTTTTATCACCAATCAAAAAGGAAAGGTTCTTTTTCATACGAATCATGAGGATGTAGGGAAAACCATCAGTGTGTCGGAAGGGAGAAGTACACTGCTATTTGGAGGAACTTCCATATCAACGGGTGATTCTGATGGTGAAACCGTTGTCAGAGGAAGTGCTCCGATCATGAAAGAAACTGGCAGTTATGAAGAGATTATTGGGACAGTCAGTGTCGAATTTTTAAAAAGAGATATCGACCAAGCGACAGCTCATCAACTATTCAAATTAAGTTATATTGCCCTTCTTGTGCTCTTGCCTGGGGTTTTTGGAGCGATTTTTTTAACAAGGAGTATTCGAAAAGATATATTAGGGCTTGAACCGCATGAAATTGCTTCATTATATCGAGAAAGAGAAGCGATGCTGCATGCGATTAAAGAGGGAATCATTGCATTTGACCGTAAAGGTGCCATTACGATGATGAATACGTCAGCTGAACAGATGCTGCGCGTCTCTTCAACGCTGCCTCTTCATATTGATCAAGTGTTGCCAAATGCCAATCTTCTTTCCTATCTAAAGGTAGAGACGATTGAACCTAACATAGAATCAGTCGTCAATGATAAAACCTTCGTGCTAAATGTCAAAAAAGTGGTGCAGGACAATCGAGTATTTGGAGGAATTGTGAGCTTCAGGGAGAAAACAGAGCTGACAAAGCTGCTGGATACATTGACAGAGGTCAGTCAATATTCAGAAGACCTTAGAGCACAAACACATGAATTTTCGAATAAACTGTACGCTATTTTAGGCTTGCTTGAGTTGAAACAAGTGGATGAAGCCATTGAGTTAATTAAAGAAGAGTATACACTTCAAAATCGCCAGCATGATTTACTCATAAAGCAAATTCGCTCTCCGAAGATACAAGCCATTTTACTTGGGAAGTTAGGAAAGGCATCTGAGAAAAAGGTTCATTTCCACATTGATGAAAATAGTTCATTGGAGCCGCTCCCAGCCCATTTAAGTTTATCTCACTTTATTACCATCATTGGCAATCTCGTAGACAATGCGTTTGAGGCTGTATTGAATAAAGAGAAAAGAGAAGTCAGCTTGTTCATCACAGATATTGGATTTGATATTATCATAGAGGTATCTGATTCAGGGGACGGTGTAGATGAAGGAGCCATTTCACAACTTTTCACAAGAGGACATTCATCAAAGGGAGAAGGGCGAGGTTATGGACTTGCCAATGTCAAAGAAGTGCTAGATGAACTTGGGGGCTGGATTGAAGTTGCGAACCAAAAAGAAGGCGGTGCCATCTTCACTGTTTACATACCGAAAGGCACAAAGGGGGAATAGGTTGTGATAAAGGTACTCATTGCGGAAGATGATTTTCGAATCGCTGCGATTCATGAATCTTATATCCAAAAGGTACAAGGCTTTCAAGTGGCCGGCAAGGCAAAGAGTGCAAAGGATCTGTGGGAGGCACTTCAAAAAGAACAAGTGGATCTCATTTTACTTGATGTCTACATGCCTGATGAGCTCGGCACGAACCTTTTGCCGCTGTTAAGAGAGCGCCATCCTGAAGTGGATGTGATCATTATCACGGCTGCAACGGAAACGATGCTGTTAAGAGACGCACTGCATTATGGAGTCGTTCATTATTTAATCAAACCAGTGACCGCCCAAAAATTCACGCAGGTTTTAACCGAATATAAAGAGAAGAGAGAGTTAATCAATTCAAAAGAGGAAGTCAATCAAACGATGATTGATCTGTTTTTTGGTCAGATGCAGGAAGAATCGCAGCAAAAGGATGAGCGAGACTTGCCAACAGGCATTAATTCATTGACTTTGGACAAAGTGAAAACATTCATGGCAGCAGAGATGAACGGAATTACAGCGGAAGAACTCGGAGAAAAAATGGGCGCATCACGCACAACAGCAAGACGATACGTAGAGTATCTTGTGACAACGGGAGAATGCCGGGCAGAGCTGGCGTATGGAATCATTGGTAGACCAGAACGGAAATATTATCCCGCCAAAAAACAAACGGAGTCATAAAAATGAAAAAAGGAATACTCTTACTCATTTTGGTCTGCCTTTGTACAACGCTCACCTTTAATGAAAAAACAGCAAAAGATTCTTTCCTGGAGCACAGCCCATTATACATTGTGGTATCAGGTGTACCTGATGGCGGATTTGACCAAACAGCTCAAGTGATGAAAACCGTGCTAGAACAAGAAAAGCTAGTGGAAGAGCCTGTGCATATTCTTTATCAAAGAGGCGGAACGGTTGATAAAGGATGGACCTATATGATGGAGCGAGATGCCAATTATATTAGTTTAAATTCAAGCTTATTATTAAGCCGTAATTTGCTGGGCAGCAGTAACGTGACCATGAATGATGTCACCCCGCTCGCTATTCTTGCGGAAGAGTGGCAGGTAGTTGCAGTGCCAGTTGATTCTCCTTTCTCAAATGGAAAAGCGCTATTACAAGCATTAAAAAAGAAACCAGATTCCTTAAAAATTGGGTTTGCCCCGGACTTTGGAAATGATGATCAAATCTCATTTGCACGGGCTGCCGAAATGGCAGGAATTGATCCGTACCGCATTCAGTTTTTAAAATTTGATAGTGCAGATGATTTATTCCAAGCGCTCATTGACCATGAGGTAGATGCGGCAACCACGACCATTACAGAGGTTCGTCATGATTATGAAAAGAATAGGCTGAAGCTTGTTGCGACCACAACGAATCAGCGTTTAGAAGGATTCAAAGACGTGCCCACTTGGAAAGAACAGGGGATTCCGCTCATCTTCTCTCATTGGCGTGGTGTGATGGGACCAAAGCAAATGAATCAGCACGACATTCGAGCATGGGATCAGCTTCTTCAAAAAATGACGCAAACGAAGTCATGGAAAAATCAGTTAAAACAAAAAGGCTGGACAAGCCGTTATATGAACAGTAAAGAAGCAAAGGTCTTTATGGAAGATCAATTAAGGCGATATGAGCAATTTATACAAGGAGAACAAGCGGTCAAATGAGACCGCTTTTTTCATGGAACCAACAAACAACAACAATTGCACAAAATGAACAAAAAGCATTTATCGACCAAAAAAGAATTAAAATTCATAATATTTACTTCAATTCAGGCGTCAGATATCATGACAGAAAGGGTTGGAAATGGGATACCAACATTTAATGAAAGCGTATACAACATAAGGGGTGAACAAAATGTTAGCGATCTTAGGATTTCTTATGATGGTTGTATTTATGGTTTTAATTATGACGAAACGTATGTCTGTTCTAACGGCATTAGTATTAACACCGATTGCATTTGCTCTTATTGCAGGTTTTCATTTTACAGAAATTTCAGATATGATTGTTAAAGGTGTACAGCAAGTTGCACCAACGGCGGTCATGATCATGTTTGCCATTTTGTACTTCGGGATTATGATTGATGCAGGTTTATTTGATCCGATGGTGGCAAAAATTTTAAACATCGTCAAAGGCGATCCATTAAAAATTGTGGTCGGAACAGCTGTCCTGACGATGCTTGTCGCACTTGACGGTGATGGAACCACAACGTACATGATTACAACAACAGCGATGCTTCCGTTATTTACACTGCTTGGCATTCGTCCGATTATTTTAGCGGGTATCGCCGGAGTCGGCATGGGGATTATGAATACGATTCCATGGGGAGGGGCAACACCTAGAGCGGCAAGTGCACTTGGCGTTGATCCATCACTTTTATTTGGCCCGATGATTCCAGTCATTGGCGCAGGGGTTTTGAGCATGATTGTGGTGGCATACTTTCTTGGGAAGTCTGAAAGAAAACGTCTTGGTGTTATTGAGCTCGAACAGCCGATTCATGCAAATGAAATGGCAGCGGCACTGCAAGATGATATTAAGCGACCGAAACTTTGGTGGTTTAACCTGACACTGACTTTGCTATTGGTTCTCTTGCTAGTGTCTGGAAAAGTAAGCTTAACGGTTCTGTTTGTTCTTGCCTTCTGTGTTGCCATTATCGTGAACTATCCGAATTTAGAGCAGCAGCGTGAGCGGATTGCGGCTCATTCAACAAATGTTTTGGCGATTGCTTCGATGATTTTTGCGGCAGGTGTTTTTACAGGCATCTTAACTGGGACGAAAATGGTTGATGAAATGGCGATTTCGATTGTTTCGGCTATTCCAGAGCAGCTTGGCGGGTTTATTCCAGTCATTGTCGCGCTAACAAGCGGGATCTTCACTTTCTTTATGCCGAATGATGCATACTTTTATGGGGTACTGCCGATCCTATCAGAAACAGCGGCAGCATACGGTGTCGATAAAATTGAGATTGCGAGAGCATCTATCATTGGTCAGCCGATTCACATGTTAAGCCCACTTGTTCCATCGACTCATTTACTTGTTGGACTCGTTGGGGTATCACTAGATCAGCATCAGAAATTTGGCATGAAATGGGCGGTTCTTGCAGTCGTCGCCATGACAGTGATGGCGGTTCTCATTGGAGCCATTTCGATCTGGTAATGAGAAGAGTGTCTGCTGTTCATGCAGGCGCTCTTTTTTAGGTCCTATTGCAGGGCAAGATCCATTCATTTGCCCTATATAAAGACATACATGATTCCTCCAAAAGATATATTTTTGAAAAATGCTGACACTTTTGCTGTTTTTTTCTTTATAATGCAAATCAACGAAGGGAGAGGATAGCATGTCCAAACAGAAAAGTACCATTCTTTTTGCTGCTGTATGCCTCATGGCAGGAAGTTTGTCGATGGTGACCCCAGCTTCAGCGAATGCAGAGACCCCTTATTATGGAAAAAGCTATGAGCAGCCAGCCTCGGTTCAAAAACTGTATCCTGAGCCTGACGAAACGTTTGATACCCCTGCTTTTCAGAAAAAAGGAAAAGCATTTACCACACAAGAAGAGCTTCAAGATTTTTTACGTGACATTGTCAGTAAAAGTCCTTACGCCACGCAGAAACAGATTGGAACATCCATTGAAGGCAGGTCCATTCCAGCCCTCTATTTTACAAAGGATCGTCACATCTCTCCACTGTCAAAAAAGCCAACGATCTGGCTTCAAGCACAAATACATGGAAATGAACCAGCCTCCGGTGAATCTGCCCTTGTCATCGCTAAACGACTAGCAGGTGATGAAGGAGAGCGTATCCTGAGCCATGTCAACGTCATCATTGTCCCAAGAATCAACCCAGATGGTTCTTATGCATTTGACCGCAGGCTTGCAAACGGAATGGATGGCAACCGTGACCACATGACACTAGAATCTCCAGAGCTGACAGCCCTTCATCAAGAATTTAATCGCTATGCGCCCGAGGTCGTCATCGATGCCCATGAATATGATGTCGGTCAAAAGCAGTTCGAAGACATCGGTGCATCAGGTGCTCTCAAGTATCACGATTTGCTGATATTATCTGGTAAGAATTTAAACATTCCTGAAAGCATTCGATTAACGTCAAATGAATTGTACGTCAACGGAGTGCGTGAAGCATTGACGAATAAGGGATTTTCCAACGATTTATATTATACAAACACAAGAGGGAAGGACGGAAAGATCGACCTTTATGAAGGCGGAACCGATGCACGAATTGGCCGAAATGCCCTGGCGCTTTCCCCAGCTTTATCCTTTCTTGTAGAAAGTAGAGGGATTGGAATTGGCAGAGAGGACTTTACCCGGCGCGTGGCAGCACAAGTCACCACTCATGAAAAAATCATTGAGACAACAGTGAAGCATGCTAAGCAGGTGAAGCAGCAAATGGTGACGGAGCGGCTGAAACTTGTGAAAAAAGGTCTTCAATCCAACGATGATGATCAAGTGGTCATTCAAGATGCTTTCAAAGCGCCTGTGAACGATTCACTTGAAATGGTGGATATTGAGAAAGGACAAACCACCAATGTCCCAGTGCGTTTTCATAGTGCAAGTGATGCGGTTCCTGTATTGACAAGAGAACGGCCGACAGCTTATCTCATTCTCCCAGGACATGAAGGAGTAGATAGAAAGCTCAGAACTTTAGGGTTAAAAAGTGTGACACTTCCTGTTGGCATGAAAGTACCAGTTCAAGCCTATGAGGTGACAAAACGAGCAGAAACAAGCAAAACAGATATTCAGCTTGAAACGAGACTCGTTGAAAAGAAACGTCAGCTGCCAAAAGGAACAAAGGTATATGTGACTGCACAGCCAGAGACCAATTTGTTGTCACTTGCCCTTGAACCAGAATCAAAAGACAGCTATATGTCATCAGGTTTTATTGCATCAAAAGTAGGCGATGAACTACCAGTTTACCGATTCCTGTTATCTCAAAAGACGTTAGGTATAAAATAAAAAGGACTAAAATCAAGTTCATTTTAGCCCTTTGTCAACCACCCTAGAAGCGGCACAGTGCGTGCCGCTTTTTCTATTTTCGTCCAGCTCTGATCTCATCGGTCATGCCTTCATACGGCGCTTCTGCGATAATCGTTTCATCGTTTACCCCAGCATGGTGGATGTACGTAATGTCTGCGAATTCTGGTACGACATACTTCGGATAGGTCTCATATTTTTCACGGGATTCTTTCATGAGGTCGATATAGTCATTTTGATAGCAAACGGTGATATCTGGACGTTCATGCACCCATTTTGGGAAGAAAATGACGCCATGCATGCGTTTTTCCTCAGGCATAAAGTTCAAAGACACGTCTGTCCCAGTCGGTTCCGTCCAGGAAACTTTGTATACCCCTTTTGTCAGTTTCACAATATTCACTTCTTGATCACGAACCCAGCGGCCTCCAACCATTCCGCTATGAATGCGGTAATCAATGGTGTGATCATTTTTAATGTAAATCTCATATTCCCAGCCATTTTCATACGTATAAATCATATGAAGTCCAACGAATTGATCCATGTTTATTCCTTCTTTCAATTAAAATGATGTTGTTTCAAACATGTCATGATTTACATGTTTATTTTAGGGTGTATGGTATACTATTGTCAAAGAATATGCGTTGGAGGCATGTCATGAGAGTACTGAAATATGCCATTCTTGGCTTACTAGATCAGCGTGAGCTGACGGGATACGATATGAAGAAACACTTTGAAGATTCCCTTGGACAGTTTTGGAGTGCGAAGCATAGTCAAATATACCCTGAATTAAAGCGGCTAACAGAAGAGGGTTTTATTGAATTTGATATTCACATACAAGGAAAGAAGCTAGAGAAGAAGGTTTATCAAATCACTGATGCAGGAAAAAGAGAACTGCATGAGTGGTTAAGGAAAAAAGGCCCGATTCCAGACACAACAAAAGATGAATTTATGTTAAAAACGTTCTTTATCTCATCTATGGATCAAAAAGAAGCGGCCGGTCTCTTCTCACATCAGCTGCAGGAGCGAACAAAGAAAGTAGAGATGCTTGAACAGAAACTGAACGTTTTAACAGAAGAAGATCCATCTGCCCAATCACTGCATTCAACACAATTCGGGCATTATTTAGTGCTGACAAGAGCAATTGAAAGGGAAAAAGGGTATGTTCGCTGGCTCCAAAAGACCCTTGAAGTCATTGATTCATCCATTGTCTAAGGACAATCGTCGCACGATATGATAAAAAATGGTTTGAAACAAGTGAATTTATCAATAGAAACCGCTACAATGGATATATTCGTATTAAAGTGAGGCGAGTATGTTTGAGTAACCAAGAAGCGTTGTGGAATGAAGCAGAAGCTTTTATTTCTGTATGCTATGAAGAATTAGGCAAATCAAATGAAGAAAAAGCAGCACGTCTGCATGAAATAAAAAAAGAAATTGAGTCTGACGGGATGTATACTCATACGCAGGAAGAATTAGCTCACGGGGCAAAAATGGCATGGCGCAACAGCAACCGGTGCATTGGGCGCTTGTTTTGGTCAACACTGCATGTGCATGACTGCCGGCACGTGACAACAGAAGATGAGGTGAAAGAGGCACTCTTTCATCATATTGAGTATGCGACAAATGGGGGTAAAATCAAACCGTCCATTACCATCTTCCCACCAGAGAATAAGGGACGGAAGGAAGTCGTTATTTATAATCATCAACTCGTTCGTTATGCGGGATATGAGTCGGAATATGGCATCATTGGGGACGAGGCATCACTTGAATTAACCAAGTTGTGTGAAGCGCATGGCTGGAAAGGCGAAGGCTCGCATTTTGACCTTCTGCCACTTATGTTTCAGCTAAAAGATCAGCCGCCGGTTCTGTATGATCTTCCGAAAGAGATCGTTCAAGAGGTAGAGATCACTCATCCTGAATATGATGAGTTCGGTGATTTAGGACTGAAATGGTATGCTGTTCCGATTATTGCTGATATGAAATTAGAAATTGGTGGCATTCATTACAATGCGGCACCGTTTAATGGATGGTATATGGGAACAGAAATTGGCGCACGAAATCTAGCTGACGAAAACCGCTACAATATGCTGAAAAAAGTTGCTTCTATTTTAGGACTGGACACGACAAAGAATGCGTCACTTTGGAAGGACAAAGCCATTGTCGAGTTGAATGTGGCGGTTCTTCATTCTTACCGGGAAGCAGGGGTGACCATTGTGGATCATCATACAGCTGCCCATCAGTTCAAACAATTTGAAAAACAGGAAGAAAAGGCTGACCGTAAGCTGACTGGTGATTGGACATGGCTGATTCCGCCAGTATCACCAGCTGCTACGCATATCTTCCATCGTCACTATGACAATACGATCGTGAAACCGAATTATTTTTATCAGGAAAAACCCTACCACGGGACGGAAAGAGCCTAGCGAAAAGCTAGGTTTTTTTGTATGAAATGAGTCTTTTGAATGTTGTTTGATTTGGAAAATGATGGTTTAATGTCGGTGAAATCAAAAAGGGGGAATATAGATGAAAAAAATAACGTTGCTCATATTTTTGGCTGTATTCAGTTTCAACGGATTTCTACCACTAGGTAATGAAAGAGCTAAAGCAACTACTGGAACAATGGTTCAGAATGTCATCGATTTAAAGGTGACAACCGATCGTTCAACTTATACTTCGCTCCATCCTCAGGTCAACGTCAACATGACCGCAACAACAAATGAAACACTTTATTATACAGCTGCTATTCGAAAACTTACTTTCCCAGTGACACCAGTCTTTACACACGAAGGGTCTATCTCTGGACAAAACGCTTTCGCAGCACCTACTCGTTTATTACTTCCTAACAGTGGGTCAGCCAACTATGATGTTCATGTGAGTCTCTACAAAGATGCTTCACGTACAACCTTGATTGGTTATTATGTTGCAAACCCATTTACTGTTGTGAAATAAAGAGTACACATCAACTATCCTCTAATCCGAAAGTCTTGATAATGGGCGAACTCGGTGAGCGGCTCCATGTCCAAATGTGTGACTTTTGAAAAAGGACTACCTTTACGGACGGTCTCTAAAAAGTCAAAAACCTCCTGCTGCTCTCCTTCTACTTTTAACTCCACGTGACCCTCATCTGTGTTGCGTACCCAGCCTTTTATCCCTCGATTGACGGCCTCTCCTTGAACAAAATATCGAAAACCGACTCCTTGCACTCGTCCTTTTACAATAGCGTGATAATGAACCAATGTCATCTCTCCTTTTTTCTCATCGTACCATAACCTGCCTCGTTCCTTCACGTACCGACTATGATTTGACTGTCAAACCATGTAAAATAAAAACAATCAGACAATCAAAGGAGATGGCAAGAGTGGGGCAGACAAGGTACGACATTGAAGGAATTCAAGTAGGACAACCTATCACCACCTATGTGAATGGTAAAGAAATCAAAACAGCCATCAACAAAAAGCGTATTCACGAGCCTGTTTATTTGAGTAAGCTCAATTTTGATGGAGATGGTCAGGGTGATTTGGTCCATCACGGAGGTGATGATAAAGCCATTTGCGTCTTTCCATATGATCACTATACTTATTTTGAGCAATTTTTAGGAGTGTCGTTACAGGAGGCAGCTTTCGGTGAGAACGTGACCGTGCATCAGCTTGTAGAGACAGAAGTCCGTATTGGAGATGTATTTCAGTTTGGGGAAGCGATTGTTGAGGTCAGTCAGCCAAGACAGCCGTGTGTGAAGCTCTCTCTTAAGCATGGAAACATGAAGCTTGTGAAGGAAGTGCAGCAAACGGGATATACCGGTTTTTATTTGCGTGTGCTGAAAGAAGGAATGGTCTCTCCTGATGAAGCTCTTGTGTTAGTCGAAAAAGCGCCCCATCCCATCACTGTCCACGAAGTCAATGAAGTTAAATACCGTCAAGTAGATCAAAACAGGCTGAAAGCAGTTCTTGACGTAGATGCCTTAGCAGATGTGGTCAGGAAGTCTTTAGAAAAACGTGTTCAGCCCATATAAAAAAGCCGTACATCTGATATGGATGTACGGCTTTTCAACATTTAAGAGCTCGTTTTCTTTTGCTCAAGAAGATTTGCAAGGAAATAAGTTTTAAAGCTTTGAAGCTTTCTTCCTTCATGCTTGGTCACACCAAGCTTCTTTAATTCTTCGACATACCAGCCTTTGCTACCATAATGCATGATAGAAAACTCCTTTCAATGGAAACTGCCTGCATTGTAACATCTCAAAAAAGGACGTGAAAAGTGTGCAGGTGTTTAGAAATGAAAACTGATTCTATCTGCCTATGATCCATGTATATGCTGGAAATAATTATTTATGAATTTGGCGGGTTGAGGGTAACAATGATCATGCCGACTGTCATAATCATGATGACAATACCGAGGTAGGTCATCATGGATTGTTTTTTCTTAATACCTACAACCGTTAAAATAATACTTTCAATAAAGAAGATAACACCGATGATGATGAACCACATATCAAATAAGACCCCTTTCGCATATCTTTGCCTATTTTACCACAGGCATTTTTGTTTAGTCGTGACAGATTCGTGAAACGGGCATGAAAAAATCCCCTCCAGTGAAGGAAGGGACCCGCTTGCTTACAGCTTTGTTAAAATAATCGGTTCGTCTTTTGTGATCACAATCGTATGTTCAATCTGTGCGACCAGGCTCTTATCAGGTGTTTTAAATGTCCAGCCGTCATCCGCTTGATATATCGATTCAGCATTTGTTGAAATGAAAGGTTCAAAGGCGATGACTGTCCCATTCTTAAACAAAGCATTATCGAATGGATCATAATAGTTCAAAATATGGTTAGGTGCTTCATGCAGGCTTTTCCCAATACCGTGTCCTGTCAAGTTCTTAATGACGGTAAATCCTTGTTCTTTCGCTGTATTGTAGACCGCACGGCCAATTTGATTTTGTCTTTTACCGGCTTTCGCATGCTTTAATCCTTCAAGGAATGCATCCTCTGCACACTGGCATAATGCTTCAAGACGAGCATCTCCTGTACCTAAAACGAATGAAATCCCAGTATCGGAATAATATCCATCAAGCTCTGCTGAGATATCAATATTAATGAGGTCGCCCTCTTGTAAAATGGTTTTTTCACTTGGAATGCCATGTGCGACTTCATCATTGACACTGATGCAAGTCGTACCGGGGAAATCATATTCTTTTTCAGGAGCTGAATTGGCTCCATGCTCTTCTAATATTTTTTTCCCAATCAAATCTAATTCTTTTGTAGACATGCCTGGTTTCGCTTGGCTTTTCATTTCTTCTCTTGCCAAAGCGACAATTCGGCCGACTTTTTTTAAGGCTTCTAACTCATGATCATGTTTGACAATCACTGTTCATTCCCGCTTTCTATAACTTCATTCTATTCAATAGCTTACCACATTTTACGCCAAAAGAGTAAAGGCTGAGATTCGGGTGAGATGTGGACAAATTGGTATAGATAACTAGATGTTCATATGATATATTTTTTATGAACATCATGAGAGATTTGTTCATGATGATGACGAAGGGGGGAGAAATAAGATGGTGTTTCAGTTTTTTCAAAAGTTAGGAAAATCATTTATGCTTCCAATCGCTGTGCTTCCTGCAGCGGGTATCATTTTGGCTATTGGGCGTGAAGATGTATTCAACATCCCGTTTATTCATGCGGCAGGAAATGCAATTTTTGCGAATTTGGCTTTAATTTTTGCTATGGGTGTAGCGATTGGTATTTCAAAGGACGGTAACGGGGCAGCGGCGTTATCTGGAGCGATTTCTTATTTTATTTTGTCAGCTGGTACCACGTCGATCAATTCGACCAACAATATGGGGGTATTGGGTGGTATTTTGTGCGGACTTTTGGCAGGTTACGTTTACAATAAATTTAAGGACACGAAACTGCCGGAATACTTAGGTTTCTTTAGTGGAAGACGGCTTGTGCCAATTATGACAGCACTTTTTACCATTCTATTAGCAGCCGTTTTTGGATATGTATGGCCTCCAATTCAAAGTGTGATCAATGATTTGGGAGAGTGGATTTTAAGTCTTGGAGCAACGGGTGCCGGGCTGTTTGGCTTCTTTAACCGCTTGCTCATTCCATTAGGACTTCACCATGTGTTGAATAATCTATTTTGGTTTCAATTCGGTGAATTCAGCGGAGCGACAGGTGATTTAGCACGGTTCTTCAAAGGTGATCCAAGTGCAGGTGTCTTTATGACTGGTTTCTTCCCAGTGATGATGTTCGGACTGCCAGCGGCATGTCTCGCGATGGTTGTGACCGCAAAGCCTGAAAAACGAAAAGCAACAGCCGGTCTTATGATTGGAATGGCACTGACGTCATTTATTACAGGAATCACAGAACCAATTGAATTCTCATTTATGTTTTTATCTCCACTTTTATATGGTGTTCATGCGATATTAACTGGTCTTTCGCTCTTTATTGTCAACACCTTAGGCATTCATAGCGGTTTCGCTTTTTCAGCCGGTGCGATTGATTACGTTTTAAGTTTTGGAATTGCGCAAAAGCCCATTCTGTTACTTGTGGTTGGGGTCATCTATGGCGTGATTTACTTTGTTGTTTTCTATTTCCTGATTAAATTGTTAAAGCTAAAAACACCAGGCAGGGAAGATGATGACATCGAAGATATCCCAGGGGATGATACACATACTGCCGGAGCAAGTATGCTCGTAGAGGGACTAGGCGGCAAAGACAATATCACCACAATTGACCATTGTGCGACCCGTCTTCGTTTAACAGTAGAAGATACCAATTTATTAAATGAAGGTACATTGAAAAAAGCAGGTGCCAAAGGGGTACTGACGTCAGGAAAAACTTCCGTACAAATCATCATTGGAACAAATGTCGAATTTGTCGCCGATGATCTTCGTAAGGAAGTCGATCGGGACTAAAAAAAGCGTTCAGCCAGATCAAATGGGCTGAACGTTTTTTTGTTTTCGCTGTTCGATTACCAGTACAATGCTGATGACAACAAGTAAAAACCATGAACTGATTTTACCAAGATGGACGAGAGACCAAGCATGCTGCTGATTTGGATATTGCCATGCTCCTAAAAAGGTCGTGACATTTTCGGCCACCCAAATAAAAAAGCCAATCAGTAAAAACGAGATAACAAGCGGCATGCGAAAGGTCGATGAACCGACCTGAAAGGACACGGTTGTTTTTCGAAACACAACCACTAGGAGTAATGTCAGCCACCAGCGTAGATCATAAATCCAGTGATGAGTAAAGAAATTGAGGTAAATACATAAACTGATCCCAATCGAAAGATACGGGTGAGGCCACGCATTCACCTTCACGCGAAGCCGAGTCAGTGCCTGATAAATATAGCTTGCCACACTGGCATACATAAAGCCGCTATAGAGCGGAACCCCAAAAATTTTCGTATAAGCTTCTTCAGGATAGGACCATGAACCCATATGTACTTTGTAGATTTCTAAGCCTATTCCAATCACATGAAAGAGACAAATAACCTTCAACTCTGTCAGTGTCTCAAGCCGCAGCATCAGCATGAGGAGCTGTGCGATAAGGCAAAGCAGAAGAATAACATCATATCGAGGAAGAAAAGGAATAGACACGATCTTTGATAGGGCAAGCGCTGTAAAGATCATGACGGGGAATAGACATGAAATAGCCTGTAAATAAGCAAAATGAAATAATGTTTTCATACAAAATGTAACCCCTTTTTACTGTCTGAAATAACTTAGACGGAAATAGCAAGGGAAAAGTTTACCTCGACTAGATATTCATGAACAATTTGTGAATATATATGTGAAAAGGATCACAAATGATATTTACATAGTATAATAAGATCATAAAGAAAATGTGAAATATTTCACATAATTTAAAAGGAGGCATCATCATGTTTACAAAATTCTTACAAACGAATGTATGGGCAGCGGTTATCCTTTTGGCAGCAAGACTTTATATCGGATGGACCTGGCTGACATCTGGTATTGGAAAACTAACAGGCGGATTCGATGCATCAGGATATTTGCAATTTGCCATAGCTGAACCTGTTGTGAAAGATGGACATCTTGTTTATCCGTTCTATGTCTGGTTTTTAGAAAATGTCGCGTTGCCAAATGCCGGACTCTTCAGTGTCATGGTCATGTGGGGAGAAATCTTAGTTGGTCTAGGACTAATTGTTGGATTGTTCACAACAACGGCAGCCTTTTTTGGAAGCGTGATGAATGTCTCTTTCTTACTAGCTGGAACCGTCTCTGTTAACCCGCTTCTTCTTCTGATCGCCGTCTTTATCATAGCAGCGAAAGGAAATGCCGGAAAATTTGGTCTTGATTATGTAGCAGGTCCAGTCCTTAAGCGAAAACTGAAAAGAAAGCCGCATTTAGAAGTGGCATCATAATAAAGAAAAGCATCCTGAGCAAAAATTCAGGATGCTTTTTATTTAGGAACCGGCTTTGATGAGGTTAATATGCACCACAGTCAGCTCGTGCTGACTGATATCTGGATCATGTCCGACGATAAATTCGAGCTCATAATCACCGGTCTGATAAACGTATTTTTTCTCTTTTGTTTGCGGGATGGTGCTGACTGAATCTGCTGATCCAAGCTGTTTCTTTAATAGGGAAGGAGTCATTCCTCCGATATTCGTTTCTTTTTCTACATTTGTTCCAAAATAACGGATTTCGTTAATCTTGCCTTTTTTGTCATAGTGAAAAGCAAATCCAGGGTTGCCCATCTCAGCATGATACAAATCAAAGCCGCTTTGACCCGTTTCTGGATAAGGCTGTCCTAGTTTATGCCGAACGTCTTTTTTTGTTTGAACCCCTATTTTGAGTCCTTCTGCATAGTATGGCATTTGTCCTTGATGTGCTAGCTGATAAATGCTGTTTAGCGCTGCTTTCGGCCCTTGAGGAATGGACTGTTCTGCCTGCGTTTGGGTCAGGGCGTGCGCTGAAATCGCCGGGCTAAAACCGAATAAGGTGGAAGAAGCGAGTGAAGCGGTCACGACAAAAGCTGCTGTTTTTTTCATGATTAATCAATCCCTCCTTCTTCAACTATACCCGGTGCCATGTGGATCAAACGTAAAAAGCCCCAGCTGATCTTGGATCGGCTGGGGCCTTAAATGAGAAAGTTATTTGGAAGACGAGCTGGATTCATCTTTGGCGGAAGAGGAATCTTTTTCATCCTGTACTTTCTTTGTGTAGTCATAATCATTGCGCTCAATTGGTGTAAAGCCTTTAGGTTTGTAGAAACGGAGTAAATCTTCCGTGACAATCTTATCAGATGTCTCTAACATCTTTTTCACCGTTTCGTTTTCTTGTGATGCCTTTTCAGTCGGCTCGATTTTTTCACCTGTTTTGTTGCTGTAATAGTTGTTGCCTACTTTCGTGTAGTCCTTCGACACGAAGTCTCCATTTCTAAATGGCACAAGCTCTTTAAAGTTCTTCGATAAGATATCAGAACCAGACATTAAATAGTTCTTCGTATCATCTCCGAGCAGGTGGAGAAGGGTAGGCGCAACATCCACTTCACCAGAGTATTTATGAATCTGTCCGCCTTTTACGCCTGGCACATGGATAAAGAGCGGCACACGCATAAGCTGGGCATTTTCATAATCTCCAATTTTTTCACCAGTCACTTTTTCCATCGCTTCATTATGGTTTTCTGAAATGCCGTAGTGGTCACCGTACATAATGACGACGGTATTGTCATAGAGACCAGATGTCTTCAAGTCATTAAAGAACTGTTCAATGGCTTCATCTAAATAATGAGCAGATTGGAAGTAGTTATCAACGACGGAGTCTCCGAAGTCGCCAGGTTCAAAATCAGTATCACCTTCATCCATACCAAATGGGAAGTGGTTTGACAGCGTAATGAATTTTGAATAAAACGGCTGTTTCAGATTTTCAAGCATTGGCATGGATTCTTTGAAGAACGGTTTGTCTTTCAATCCATAGTTCTTCGTATCTTGTTCATTCATATCGTAGTATTCAGAATCGTAAAATCTGTCATATCCAAAGGACTTAAACATTTCATTTCGGTTCCAGAACGTTTTTGTATTCCCGTGGAATTCTGCGGACGTGTATTGGTCCTTTTTCAAAATGCCAGGAAGCGCCTGATATGTGTTTTGAGCTTTGTTAATAAACACAGAGCCTTGTGATAATGGGAAAAGCCCCGTATCCATCATAAATTCCGCATCAGATGTCTTTCCTTGTCCTGTTTGATGGAAGAAGTTATCAAAATAAAACGTTTTGTTGTCATGGGCTAATGAATTTAGGAAAGGAGTGACCTCTTTTCCATTCACCTTGTAATCAATGACAAAGTTTTGCAGTGATTCAAGAGAAATCGTAATGACGTTCATGCCTTTCGCTTTCCCATAATAAGCCGGGTTAGGATCAGCGCTGTTCGCCTTTAGATAATTCTCTACATCTGTTACGTCACTTGAATTTGCCAGGGCACGCTGGCTGTTTGATTTCACATTTTGAATGGCATCAAACACCGTAAAATTATAAGCACCCAAGTATTTGACTAAATAATTGCGGTCGAACGATCTTGATAAAAGCTCTGGGCGATCAATTTCTGCTGCGATTAAGTTGACAACAAAGATCAGAACAGAGGACACAAGAACGAGTCTAAACGATTTTGTTTTTTGAACAGGTACAGTCGCTGTACTTGTTTGCTGCTGTCTTTTCATGCGGACTGCGAGTACGATCAAGATGATGGTATCGAGAAAGTAAAACATATCAGTCCAACGCATGAGTGAAAATGCACTATCACCTAATTGTCCGCCATTCGTTCCTGCCTGCATCACTGTAGGCAGCGTGATAAAGTCATTGAAGAATCGATAGTACACGATGTTTGCGTAAAGTAAAAAAGACATGAAAAAGTGAATCACAATGATAGCGGCAGGCTGCCATTTTTTCTTGAACAATAAAGCAAAGCCAAGAAAGAACAAGCTGGAGCTAATAGGATTCACAAAAAGCAAAATATGCTGAAGCACATTTGATATACCAAGTTTAAATTCGATTAAATAAGCTGTATACGTCTTGAGCCATAACAAGATGGCTGCAATTACAAAGAAGCCGAGGCCCCTTTTTTGAATAAATGTTTTCATTTAAACACTCCTTTTCTCCGTTAAACGGAAGAGGCGGAACGAAAGAAAACGAACCATTAGAATATACCATGAAATGCACAAATAGAAAAGTCATAACTGGTGAGCACCTAAGGCAGCCTGTCCGAGCTAGAGTTGGGAAGACATCGAAAACATTCGATTTCCGAAAAACTTTTTGTGAAATCTATCCTAATAATTACAGAAAATTCTGTATTTTTCCTGTTGTTATATCAATAAAACAGGTAAAAAGACACAAGTCTAAAGAATTAATTTGATTTCTACAATGGTGCATTTAGGCGGATTTCCAGTGTTTATTAATGTTTATGCAGGTTAAGTAAAAAAAATGAATGAATAAGCAGCTGAATTGTCTGGATAATAATTCCTTCATGGAAGTATATTAATATATTTTATTGTTTCACAAACATAATGGTTTTGATGTGTATTGTAAGGGTTTTATTCGTTTTGACGAGCGAACAAATTATCTAAATATACTTAAGCGAACAGTTCGACACTATAAACTTTTGAAACGGGGTCGATATAGACAGTGACAGGAAATCTTCCATTGAAAGGATTGATAGTATATGACTGTACGAGCACAGAACCTCGTTCAGAACTGGTTTCCGAGTGAGGACGGAAATGCAGAAGAGCGGAAAGAACTCATTAAATTAATGGAACAGATCATTTCAGGGGTCGATGACCTGAAGGATCCGAACCGTGCTCACCTAAAAGGTGAAAAGAATCGTGAGGAGGACTTTTACAAAAAGCTCACTGAAACAAGTCAAATTCCGATGAACGGACAACAAGCGGAACTTGTGAATGAAGAATTACTGAAGCTTTTACATAATCATCCATACCACACGAAGTATTTCTTCACGAACATTTTGCCAATGGCAAGTACACCAGGAATTCTAGGCATGCTGACGGCTATGCTGGTTAACGGAAACAACCTATGGGATGTGTATGGACCAGCAGGCGCAGAAGCTGAGGTCAGAGTGGTCTCAATGATGTCTAAGCTCATCGGATATGATCCAAATGTGAGCGGGGGCTACACAACATGGGGAGGTCAAGGGGCTATTTTCTCGGGGCTTCGTTTAGCAATTTCGAAAGTTGCACCGGAGTCATTACGAAAAGGTGTCCCGCAAAATCTTTATGCGTTTTGTTCTGATGCAGCACATTACAGCTTATTTAAGTCAATGGAAGCAACAGGGCTTGGCACAGACAACTTAATCAGAATTAAGACGAATAAAGATCATTCGATGGATATGGAAGATTTGCGTTGTCAAATGGAACGTGTTGCCCAAAATGGCGGAATTCCCGTTTATATTGTGGCAACAACCGGAACAACAGATGCCATTGCAATTGATGATGTAAAAGGGGTACGTGAAACGGCAGAAGCCATTGCTGAGGAGTATGGTCTCAAGGTGCCGCATATTCATGCGGATTCGGCGCTTGGTGGATTCTTTGCTTTCTTTAATGAGTATGATGTATCTGAAAACCCGCTGCAATTCTCAGACGGTGTTCTTCGTATGCTAAAAGAAATCAAAGCGAAATTCCAGCATCTTTCTCTTGCTGACACGATGTGCTTTGACTTTCAAAAGCTCGGCCAAACGCCTTACACATCTAGTTTATTCTTAGTGAAAAACGCAGCAGACCTAAAGCGTTTAGATCTGGAAGAACAAGAGACACCATACGTTGGTCATAGAGGCTACGGCGAATACCATACGGGTTATACACTGGAATGCTCAAGAATGGGAAGCTCCATCAGCATGCTAAGTGTGCTGCTAACGTTTGGAATTGAAGGATACCAGCGCTTGCTCGGTCAATTTTTAGAGGTGAACCTTGCATTTAGAGAAGCACTTCGTCAGGAAATTCCACAAGCAGAAGTCGTCAATGATGACAATGTCGGAATGGCTACATTGTTTAGAATTTACCTAGACGGCTCTCCTCGTTTTAAGGAAGAAGTGTCTGGAGAAGCAACTGCTATGGAAATTGAGCGCAACAATGATTTGAACAAAATCCTCTTTGAAAAGCTTGGAGAGAAAAGAGACGAAATGTTCTTTGGCGATACAACGAAGTTTTTACAAGTCAATGCCAAAGAAGGTCAAGAATTCTATCTAAGTGTGAGTAAATTTTTTGTGATTTCACCTTATACGTTACCGGAGCATATCCCTCATATCGTATCTTATTTAAAAGATGTGATTGCATCTGTTTGTGGACAATTTGAAAGTGTAGAGGCTTAAATTAAAATTGAGAGTGGAGATGTAGAAAAAAATGGCGAAACAAAGGAAGTTTGGAGGACTTACGATATCCTCCAAAATCATGTCAGTCGTTGTCGTAACATTACTCGCAACCGTTGCATTATTCGTTCTAACATTTTATTTAGTTAGCCAGGATTTATCTTCCCAATTATTAAAGCAATTTGATTATCGATTAACAACAGATATTGATACAGCGAAAAAAGAAATCGATAATATGGATGGAAATGTCCTTAGCATTAGCGGGAAGGATGATCCTATTTATGTGGAGATCAAAAAGAAATTCACAGAACTGAAAGAAGATCATACGCTTGAGAACTTATACGTGTTATCAAATAAGGGCGGCAAAGAAAGAATCATCGTACTAACAGGGGAAGACAATGATTTTGATCAAGATTATGTCTTTTCAGATGAAATGAAACAAGCTCTTTCTGAAGATAAAATGGTCAAAAGCGACATTTACGTTGATTCGTATGGGACTCATAAATCCGTCTTTTTACCAATTAAAGATTCAGGCGGTGAACTCACGGGGATTTTAGGAATTGACTTAGATGCGTCTGTTGTTCCAGCAACAACGAAAAAGCTGACAATTTATATTACAGTAGCATCTGCGATTGTGCTCATCGGTGGATTACTCTTCTCATTCTTCATGGGAAGAAGAATTGCAAAACCAGCACGTTCATTAATGGAATCAGCAGATCGAATTGCAGATGGTGATTTAACTGGCATGGTAGAAGTTCAAAGTAAAGATGAGATCGGTCAATTAGCAGCTTCCTTCCAGAAAATGCAGGGACGGATCAAAGAGCTTATTGGAAAGATCTCAAACTCATCAAGTGAAGTGTCGAAAATGTCTTCACAGCTTCGCACAGTGACAACGGAATCTAGTCAAAGTGCACAACAAGTGTCAGAAGCGATGACGAATATGAGTGAAGGAATCAATGATTCAGTCGCAAACATTACAGACTGCACAACATCTGTTGCGGAAATTGATACTCAAATCGAAGGCGTGACAAAAGAAGTGGATGAAATGAAATCTGTTTCATCAGAAGTACAAGAGCAGTCAGAATCTGGTCAAAAATTGGTGCAGCATGTGCTTGAACATCTCAACATGTTACACGACATGATGACAAGTTCAAAGCAGGCGGCAGAAGAATTGCAATCACATTCAACAGAAATTGAAAGTGTCATCTCCATTATTACGGACATTTCAGCGCAAACGAATCTGCTTGCACTGAATGCTTCTATTGAAGCAGCCCGTGTAGGAGAAGAAGGAAAAGGATTTGCTGTTGTGGCTGATGAAGTCCGTAAGTTAGCTGAACAGTCAGCTGATGCAGCTAAAACGGTCTCAGACTTAGTCATTGGCACACAGGAAAATAGTCAGCGTGTCCTTGAAAGCGTGGAGGAAAGCAGTAAAGCAGTGGAAGAAGGCCGGGAGCAAATGAAAGGCACCTCGCAGAACTTCGCTGGTATTTATGATGGAGTGTCTCAATTTGCAAGCAGAACGAACAATTTGCTTCAATCTATTCAGCAGGTAGAACGCGCTTATCAAACAATTTCTACATCGATTGAACAAATTTCGGTCGTGTCAGAAGAACATGCGGCAAGCTCTCAAGAAGTAGCGGCAGCAACAGAACAACAAAGTGCTGGCATGCAGCAAATTTCAAGTGCCATTGAACAGCTCTCTGACATGTCAGAGGACTTGGCACAAATGGTATCTACTTTTAAAATCGACAAAAAATAACGAGAAAGCTGGCTCTTGTGAGAGAGTCAGCTTTTTTGCTATGCTTAACCAAAATATCAGACGATCTGAAAGGAGACGTGTCATGGATTTTGCGCAGAGATTGTCAGAAGAACGGATCAAAAAGGCGATGGACCATGGAGCTTTTGAAGGACTAGCAGGTTTTGGGAAACCTCTGCCAAAGGATGATGCTGCTCATGTACCTGAAGAACTGAGGATGGGCTATCGAATCATGAAAAATGCTGGCTTTGCCGGGGAAGAAACAGCTTTGAAAAAAGAACTAATGACGGTCAAAGAGTTACTGAAAACGAGTATAGATGGAGAAGAAAGAAAAAAACTCTCTCTCGTATGTGAGGAAAAACAAAAACGCCTCGATGAACTCACATCCAAGCGCCAAACGTTTGCTCGACCAGCCTCCTCCTTTTATAAGAATAGGGTCTACGAAAAACTAACGGAGCATAAAAAAAGATGATGACACGCTGCCTCTTTGAGCACATTGAGGGAGCTTTTTTTATGAAAGCGCTACATTTTCTTATTGACTACATGTATATACAAATATAAAATATGAAGTGAACATGTATATACAAGTTTTGATTCTTTTTTCTTATAAAAAAACGATCTCGGAGGGGATAGCATGGCTGATTATCAGACAGCGGCAGATCAGATTGTAAAAGCTATTGGTGGGAAAGAAAACATTGATCAAGCCACACATTGTGTGACAAGACTTCGTTTTGTGCTAAAAGATGAAGGTAAGGTGGATGAGAAAGCACTAGAACAAATTGATGAAGTGAAGGGATCTTTCTCAGCGAATGGCCAATACCAAGTCGTCATTGGTCAAGGAGTGGTGAATCGGGTTTATGCCGAAATGGTCAAACAGACGGGAATCGGCGAAGCGACAAAAGAGGATGTCAAGCGTGCCTCTGATCAGAAATTAAATCCACTTCAGCGTGCGGTGAAAACGCTTGCAGATATCTTTATTCCAATCCTTCCAGCTATCGTGACAGCCGGTTTATTGATGGGGATTAATAATATTTTAACAGCTCCTGATATTTTCTTTGATCAAAAATCCATTGTGGATGTGTATCCGGCATGGGCGGATTTAGCAAATATGATCAACTTGATTGCAGGTACTGCCTTTACCTTTTTGCCAGCATTAATCGGCTGGTCGGCTGTCAAGCGGTTTGGAGGTAATCCGCTTTTAGGGATGGTCCTCGGACTGATGCTTGTACATCCAGATCTGTTGAATGCGTGGGGGTATGGAGCGGCGGAAAAGACAGGTGACATTCCTGTCTGGAATTTGTTTGGACTTGAAGTACAAAAGGTAGGTTACCAAGGGCAGGTTCTTCCGATACTTGTCGCCTCCTATTTACTCGCAAAGCTCGAATTATTTATAACAAAAAGGACACCTGAAAGTATTCAGCTGTTAGTTGTTGCACCAATTACATTACTACTCATTGGATTTTTATCATTTATCGTCATTGGTCCCGTTACATTTGCGATCGGAAACGTTTTAACATCTGGACTCGTCACAGTATTTCAGCAATTCGCAGCACTTGGCGGCCTTTTATATGGCGGATTATATGCAGCGTTAGTCATTACAGGCATGCACCATACGTTCCTAGCAGTCGATATTCAGCTGATTAACTCAAAACTGCACGGCACGTTCCTATGGCCAATGCTCGCCCTGTCTAATATTGCTCAAGGATCAGCGGCACTTGCGATGATGTTTGTCTTAAAAGATGAAAAGCAAAAAGGGCTCTCGCTGACATCAAGTATTTCTGCTTACTTGGGGATTACTGAACCGGCGATGTTTGGGGTGAACTTGCGCTATAGATTCCCGTTTATTTTTGCCCTGATCAGTTCAGGGATAGCTGGTATGTTTATTGCCTCACAAGGGGTACTGGCAAGTTCAGTCGGCGTTGGAGGCATTCCAGGAATCTTCTCGATCATTCCGAAATATTGGGGGGCATTTGCCATCGGAATGGTGATTGTGCTGATCGTCCCATTCATTGGTACCCTTTTATATGCAAAACTTAAGAAGAAGGATGTATCACAAGAACTTAACTAGTGGTGGTGAAGGAAATTGAATCAACAAACAAACGAACCGTGGTGGAAAAAAGCCGTGGTCTATCAAATCTATCCGAAGAGCTTTTTAGACACAACAGGCTCTGGTACAGGTGATATCAATGGTGTGACGAAAAAGCTCGACTATATTAAAGAGCTAGGGGCGGATTGTATTTGGCTGACTCCTATGTATGAGTCACCACAGCATGACAACGGTTATGATATTAGTGATTATACAAAAATCCATGACATGTACGGCACAATGGCCGATTTTGAGCACATGCTGAAAGAAGCACATGAACGAGGGATTCGTGTCATCATGGATCTCGCTGTGAACCATACATCTATTTTCCATGAGTGGTTTCAAGCCTCCCGAGAGTCGAAGGAAAACCCGTATCGAGACTATTATATTTGGAAGGAGCCGAAAGCGGACGGCTCTCCTCCGAATGATTGGCAGTCAAAGTTTGGCGGGCCAGCGTGGGAATTAGATGAAGCGACAGGTGACTATTATCTTCATTTATATGATGTTACCCAGGCAGACCTCAATTGGGAACATGATGAAGTGCGCAGGAAAGTATATGCCATCATGCACTTTTGGTTTGAAAAAGGGATCGATGGATTCAGATTGGATGTCATCAATAACATTTCAAAGGATCAACGCTTTTTAGATGATGCCGGGCAATCAGTGCAAGGTGACGGGCGTATGTACTATACAGATGGGCCGAGAATTCATGAATTCTTGCATGAAATGAACCAGGAAGTGTTTTCGAAATACGATAGCATGACCGTGGGGGAAATGTCTTCAACGAATATTGCAGACTGCATTCGGTATACAAGACCTGATCGGCAGGAGCTGGATATGACGTTTAATTTTCATCATTTAAAAGTTGACTATCCTAACGGTGAAAAGTGGGCCATTGCGCCATTTGATTTTCTAGAGTTGAAATCAATTCTGTCAGAATGGCAGACGAAAATGCATGAGGGCGGCGGCTGGAACGCACTATTTTGGTGCAACCATGATCAGCCACGCATCGTGTCTAGATACGGTGATGATGGCACGTACCATCAGCAATCAGCGAAGATGCTGGCGACCACCATTCATTTGATGCAAGGCACTCCTTATATTTATCAAGGTGAAGAAATTGGGATGAAGAATCCTCGTTTTGAGGACATTTCGTCATACCGTGATATCGAATCACTGAATATGTACGAAGTCATGCTTGAAAAAGGGAAAACAAAGGAAGAAGCTTTGGCGATTTTACAGGTCAAATCAAGAGATAACGCAAGGACACCTATGCAATGGACTTCGGGAAAAAATGTGGGGTTCTCAAAAGGTACGCCTTGGATTGAACCAGCTCAAAACGGCATTTCAGTAGAAGCTGCCTTAAAAGATGAGACGTCGATTTTTTATCATTATCAAGCCCTTTGTAGACTTCGCAAAGAACTTGATGTGATCACCTATGGAAGCTTTACTTTACTGCTTTCAGATGATCCAAAGGTGTTTGCGTATGTCCGAGAAGGCAAAGATGAGAAGATTCTCGTGATCAACCATTTTTATGCAGGCGAGACGGACTTTACACTTCCAGATGAGCTTGCAAAGGATGTAAATGAAATGGAAGGGCAAGTCCTGTTGTCCAATTATGAGGATGTGCCGGCAGATATCAAGGGATTTACGTTGCGCCCATATGAGTCAATCGTTTATCATTTAACCAAACGCTAGTAAATGGGGCGGAAGGAAAATGAAAGAGAATAAGTTTCGAGTGATTTATGATCAGCTCGCAAGACGAATTGAACAAGGTGAATGGCAGGATAAAGGCATCCTCCCATCAGAACATGAGCTGTCTGTCATGTATGACACATCCCGTGAGACGGTGAGAAAGGCATTAAACATCCTTGTGCAAAATGGCTATATCCAAAAAATTCGTGGGAAAGGCTCAGTATTGCTGAATCGAGAGAAAATGCAGTTCCCAGTTTCGGGTCTTGTCAGCTTTAAAGAGCTTTCCCAAACGCTTGGACGCAAGACGGTAACAACGGTTCATGAGTTCGGTTTAATCAAGCCAGATCAGTATATTCAGTCTCAGCTGAAAATCAGTGGGCAGGAGGACGTTTGGGAAGTCATTCGCTCTCGCAATATTAGCGGAGAAGAAGTCATTTTAGACAAAGATTACTTTTTGCAAAAACATGTGCAGGTCTTGTCTAAGGACATTTGTGAAGGATCGATCTACGAGTATATTGAAGGAGAACTTGGGGTCTCGATTAGTTATGCTCAAAAGGAATTTGTGGTCGAGCCATGTACTGAAGAAGATGAGAGGTATCTCGATTTGAACGGGTTTGATCATGTGGTGGTGGTGAAGAATTATGTGTTCTTGGAGGATACGAGTCTATTCCAATACACCGAAAGCCGCCACCGGCTAGATCGTTTCAGGTTCGTGGATTTTGCTAGAAGAGAGAAATAGACAGGGCCGAGGCTCTGTCTATTTCAGGTTGTAGGGAAACAAGAGCAACATTCTAGGAGGACAAATGATCAGACTGAATAGACCATTAAAATTAAGAGATTTAGAAATTTTTAGCGTGATGAAAGATCACAGGATTTTATGTTATGTCATCATTGAAGACACGCGAAAACCGTTTACGGAAGAAGATAGAAAATTAGAGCCATTATGTTATATGGATGAAGAAGACATTCAAGCGATTTTGAATGTATTTCATATTTCAATTATCAGTGATGAAACATTAAATGAAGAAGATTTAACCCTTGTGAAATCGTACTTTGCTGAATTTGTGAATAACACGAACTTAACGAATTTCATTACGAGAGAATATGTTCAAAAGGATTTATATGCCGTTGATGATGAAGATGATATCACGTTCTTTAATAGAATGCTGCGTCATATAGGGTCAGATGATGTGAAAGAATTTGATGACCGTAATTGGATGTATTTATCCCAAGATTGATAGTGAGATGCAAAAAAGGACAGAGCTTCGGCTCTGTCCTTTTCTTTTAGGAAGACATCTTGATTCGTATATTGAAAGTCATTCAAGATACATAAAAATCCAATGATATCAAAAGATAATGTGGTTATCAGCGGAAGTCACCGATTTGGAAACCATTTTACCCAGTCTGATACTTATACCAGAAAATGAATTAATCTAGAACATGAAGACAGTATGCAAAAGAGTTTCTGCTATTAAATTAGTAGAAAAAAAGGTTGCTGGGTCTCGAATTCTGTATATTATTTTGTAATGAAATGATAATATATATATAGGATTTAGGGAGGATGTACTAATAGAAGAAAAATTTGTGTATTCTATTTTATAAAAAAGTGCATTAAAAGAAGATCAAGAAATTGAAAGTAAGAACGAGGAAGTAGTGTCCCTCCTAAATATAAAAGAAAATAACATAATGAAAAATTTTGTGGAGAGTGAATGAATGTTTAAGGATGAAAAAACTTTCGATAGTGAAAAGAGTGTAAAGTATGTATTTAGAAAATCTTTCAAAGAAACAGATGCGCTTGTCATTGTCTTTTCTGCATTCCAAAAAATTGGTTCACCACCTAGCTATAACTATGTTCGAACGATAGAAGAGTTTGATTGCAATAAATTGTTCATACTAGATGATTTCGGGGCAAGGGCTTCTTATTATTTGTGTGAAAATAGGGACTTTTCGATTGAACGCTCGGTAATAAAATTGATCAGGAAAATCATCGAAGAAAATGACATAAAGACAGTCATATCTGCTGGATCTAGCAAAGGTGGATACGCTGCAATGTATTATGGAATAAAATACGGATTCGATTATATAATTTCTGCTTCTCCGCAATATTTACTAGGTGACTATTTACTAAAACAAACGAGAACGAACGAAGTTGTAAAATTTATGGCCGGGAATGACTTAGAGGGAGATCATATTTTTTTAAACACGATAATGAAAAATATGATAATCAAAACTCACAACAAGCCAAATATTTTAATACATTTAGGTAAAGGCGAAATGCATTATCAAAAACATGTACTGCCTTTAACGAAAGATCTAGATGATGCTGGATTACAATATAATCTCGACCTAGGAGATTATGATAAACATAGTGATGTAGCAAAGGCATTTCCACCAATATTAAAGGGGAAAATAAGGGAATATATAGGATACCCAAGTCTGGATATTGAGATTCAAAGGAACAATGTTGATGGTAGTTGTAAATTTATTGCAAAAACAGAGACTGATAATAAAGTTGCTTGGTATGTCTATCAAAACAATAAAAAGATAGATGCAAAAAACTATTCACTAGACAAATTTTATGATTTAAAGACAACAAATCATGGGGAATACAAAGTTAAGGCATTTGCACAAAATGAGAAAGGGCTAAAGGTATCTTTATTTTCCGAGCCAATCATTATTCAAATGGAACAAACTATTCAGTCGTAATTAGTTAAAGGAAGACAAAATCATTGCATGAAAAAAGACAGAGCCGAAGCTCTGTCCTTTTTCTATTAAGATGATACTTTGTCTCGTGTGCGCTTGCGCTGGTAGTAATAAAGGATACCGCCTGAGGCGAGCATGAGCAAGCCAATTAATACCGCTGTATACATCATCGTTGCAGTATTCGGCAGTGTGCCGCCTGGCATGCCGCTTCCATCCTGACTTGGATCCGAACCGCCTGGAGCAGAAGTTCCACCGTCTCCGCCATTTTGGTCTGGAGCTGTTCCAGCAGCTTCACTTTGATTGAGTACGGTGTATTCACTAAAGTGCTCCGTTTTACCTGAGACAATCCCGTTTTCGAATGAACCGTTACTTGTTTTGGCATAGCGGTTTTTCTCACGATCGACATAATAGACACCTGGTTTTTTCGCTTTTTCAGGCGCATCTAATGTAAAGAACAGTGTGACGGGATCTTTAAAGGTAGACACATTTTTCTGATCTTGTTTGATTTGGAAATCGTATGTGTCGGTTAATGCGTTTTTCACCTTATTTGTTTTTGCCATTGATATATCTGCTTGTTGCTCTGACAAATTGGAGAGCGGTAATGCTAGACCGACTTTGTCATGATAGATGGTGACGTTTGGATCTTGCTCTCGTTTCTTCAATTCAGCTACTTGCCCTTTTGATAGAGACAATCGAACCTTTTTCGCTTCGGTTGCTTTGTCTAAATAGAGCAATGCTTTGTTCGTATGCTGCACATACGTTTGGAATTTCTCATCATCTTGAATGTCATAGACGCCTTTTCCTTTCAAGCGAGGAAGGAATACTTCTTTCACTCGATGGTCGATGACTGGAGAGATATGACCGTCTGCCTGTTCAATTTGTTCTTTGAAGATTTCATAGTCAACATAGCCTAAGTCTTCACCATGAGACGCTTCTGTAAAGACGCTGTAGCCATCACCGCCTGTGCCGACGAATGCGTTAGTCGCCACGCGGTATGTTTTCTGATCATCAATGTCAGTCAGATTGCCCTTTTGATCTTTCAATTTGACATCAATCAGTCTGCTGCCAGCTGGTTTACTCAGTGTAAACGTATATTCAATACCGGCTACATGAGGGAATGCGCCTCCGCCTTCTTCAATGCCTGAAAGACCTTGTTCAAGCGCTTTTTTAATTTGACTGCCTTTTAAATCTGCGACATATAGTGTGTTTCCAAAAGGCATCACAGTTAAAATATCCCCTAATGTGATATCTCCTTTTTCAATGCTGCCTCGAATACCGCCGCCGTTTGTAATGGCAAGGTCAGCCCCAGCAGATTCTTGTGCTTTCTTTAACATGCCATCTGCAATAAAGTTTCCTAGGTTTGTTTCCTTTGCACGGACGTGTTCACGCTGTCCATCTAAGAAAACATCTGACGTCCCGACTTTTTCGGTTTTTAAATCTTGGATATCTGCCTTGTACTGATCAAGAATCGCTTTTGCGTCCGCATCTTCTTTCACAGAGTCGTCGATCGTGATGAGGTCAAAAGTAGATTCTTTTGGCTGTACGACGCCTTTTTTGTCAAAGGCCACGTCTACTTTTCCTAAAAATTGTCCGTAGTCTTTTACTTGCGCAACAATCGTTGGTTCTTTTTTATTGATGACCTTTAATTTTTCAACAAGGGTGTGGGTATGACCACCAATGATGAGATCAATGCCATCTACTTTTTGAGCCAGTTCTAGATCACGGTTATAGCCAATATGTGTGAGCGCAATAATTTTATTGATTTTTTCTTCAGTTTGAATGGTTTTGACTGTTTCTTTTGCTTTTTTGTATGCATCTTGAAATTGAATGTTGGGACCACTGCTGGATGTAATCGCTGTGTCTTCAGTGGTTAGACCGAATACAGCGACCTTTTCACCATTTACATCAAGTAGAATGTAAGGGTAAATGCCAGCTTCTTTTTTCTCACCAGCTTTAAATGTTGCTGGTTTTTTCACTAAGTCGCTTAACTGTTTTTCCTTAGAGACATTCACGTTTGATGACACGATCGGGAAGTTCGGTTTTTCAAATTGATGACGGTTTTTAGCATCTACGCTGGATGCGTCACCTGTCAGGAATTGACGAAGGACAGATGGACCTTTGTCAAATTCATGATTCCCAAACGTCATGACATCGTATTTCATTAAGTTCATCAGTTTCAGATCGGCAAGTCCTTGCCATTTTGTGAAATAGAGATCACCAGAGAAGACATCTCCAGCGTCTAATAGAATATTGTTTTCGCTTTGGTTGCGAACTTCTTTGATCTTGGTTGCGCGTCTTGCTGCATCATCCAGATGGGCATGTGTATCGTTTGTATGCATCACCGTTAAATGCCAATTGTCTGTTGCAGGTGGTTCTGTTGTACCATCATCTTTAAACGCTAGCTTGTACACGCCAAGTCCGTCTGTGCTGGCATTCCGAATAAAGTCGACGCTGCTTGATTTCTCTGCGAACGGTTTGGCTAAAAGAGAAGATTCAAAAGTGACGGTTGCGCCTTTGATCGGTGCAATGGACCAGTTTTGATCTGCGCTTGGGTTAATGGTTTTTTGTTCAATAATATAATCCATCAGCACTTGGCGGTTCTCATCTGCTGAGGCGAGCACGACTTTATCTTGTGTGAGGTGCGGGAAGCCTCCGCCGCCAGATGCACGGTAGTTGTTTGTCACGACTAAAAATTCTTGATTGTCAGAAACGGGTTTTCCGTTGTAAGACAAGTTTTTGATGCGGTTCGCACTAGCGTTAACAAGTGTGCCTGTTGTGCTGTATTTAGCAGGCTGTGTGACATCTACTTGGTACGTCACACCATCAATCACATCAAAATTATATGAGCGGTATTCTTCGTTTAAAATAGGCTGTTCATTTGAAGTATTTGGTTTAATTTGGTTAAACTGACCTACAGACATTTCAAGCCAGTCTTTTACTTCACTGCCTTTTAGTTTTACAATCTGTACGGTGTTATCGTAAAGATAGAGATCGCCGATGTTTTTAATCGCTAAATCACCTTTTGCGATATTTGTATAATAGTTCACACCGTTGCGTCCGCCGGCTTTAAATGGCGCACCCGCAGAGAGAATCGGCAAGTTTTTGTACGAAGTATCTTTCATTTTTTCTTGTGCATACCATTTCTGGGCATCTGTCACGATTTGAATAGAAGGGTCATCCATTACTTGAGCGAAAAAGCTGTTAATGTCTGCTTCTGTTTTTCCAACTGGCTTTCTGACATAATCTAGGGTGTTTTGGTGAGTTGTTTGAATGGCATTTTTCACTGTACTGTTTTGAGATGTTACCCCGGCAACGGATTCAATTTTGCCTGTTCCGTCTGTGACTTTCCAGTTGCTGCCGTCTGGTTCTAGCGTTAGATCAATGACCCCGAGGTAGCTTCCCCAGTTTTTTGACATGACGACAGGAATGCCATTAATGGTTCCCTTTGCGACATCAAATTTGTCAACGCCGCTATATTCAGCGCTTGGGAATGTGCCATGCTGGTGGCCAGACACAATCGCATCAATGCCTTTTGTTTTCGTGGCAAGGTCAAAGATCATATTTTCTGATCCTTTAGGTGAAGCTGTTTTTTCAATTCCTGTATGAGCAAGAGCGACGATGACATCTGCGCCTTTTGCTTTCATTTCTGGAATGGTTTCATTGGCAGACTCCACAATATCTTGCACTTGAACTTGTCCATCTAAATGTTTCTTATCCCACGTCATAATTTGTGGTGGTACGAATCCTATGTAACCGACTTTCACAGTTTGGGAGGCTCCGTTTGCATCTTTAAAGGTTTTATCCTGAATGACATAAGGAGTAAATCGGTGTTCTCCGTTTAACTTTTTGACGTTCGCATTGACAATCGGGAAGTTGGCGCCCGCAATGGTACCGTCAAGAAAAGATAAACCGTAGTTAAATTCATGATTGCCGAGTGTACCTGCATCATATTTTAATTTGTTGAGTGTATGAATAATGGGGTGAACCTTTGTTTGATTGATGATGCTGTCTTTTTCATTTTTATAAACGTATTCTCCAAGAGGGGTTCCTTGAATCAGGTCTCCGTTATCAACAAGGAGTGTATTGGGATTTTGTGAACGGTGCTTGTCAATCAGCTCGGCTGTTTTTGCCAAACCGAATTCATTTGTTTCTTTGTCGCTGTAGTAATCGTAATTCATCATGTTCGCATGAACATCCGTTGTGGCTAAGATACTGACCTTTACGGCGCTGCCGCTTTCTGTTTCTGCATGAGTAGGTACTGCTGGGAGAATGAGACTAATCAACATCATGGAAGTGAGCAGAATAGACAGGTTTTTCCTTCGTTTAGACCTATGTGCTTGCTTCTTCACCTGATCTCCGCCTTTCTAATTTTTTTGACCACAATACCTATTGTAGAAATGTTTCGTTAACTTTTGTAGTTATTTTTTGCAGATTATTGTAAAGATAACATAAATCATACGAATTACCTTGTTAAGGGAATGTGAATGAGTCTAAATGCTTATTTTTCTGAAAGGGGGTTTTCTCATAGGGATAGGATGTTTGATTTCAATTGGCGGGGGTATAGTGTGTAGTGTAAACGATAATCAAGCAGGAGGGTTTCTACATGGGTAAGAAAATTGCAGTTGTCTTAACAGATTACTTTGAGGATGTTGAATTCACCGAGCCTGCAAAAGCCTTTAAAGACGCAGGCCATGAGATCACAGTAATTGAAAACGAAAAAGGAAAAACAGTGAAAGGAAAGCAAGGAGAGGCAGAAGTAAGAGTCGATGCGTCTATCGATAACGTGAAACCAGAAGACTTCGATGCACTTCTGATTCCTGGCGGCTTCTCACCAGACATTCTGCGTGCGGATGATCGCTACGTGCAATTCACAAAAGCCTTTATGGACGAGAAAAAACCAGTATTTGCGATCTGTCATGGGCCGCAATTGCTTATTACAGCGAAGACGCTGGAAGGAAGAGGCGCGACCGGCTATACATCCATTCAAGTAGATATGGAAAACGCAGGCGCCAAATTCAAAGATGAAGAAGTCGTCGTTTGTCAGGATCAGCTTGTCACAAGCCGTACACCTGATGACATTCCAGCATTTAACCGTGAATCATTAAAACTGCTCGCCAAATAAGTAGTTTTGACAGGATAAACAAAGCCAGCACCTTGCGAGGTGCTGGCTTTTTCTGTGCATGGATGTAAGAAAGCGGCGTCAACCGCAATTCAGTATCAGGTGCACGATTATTTTCTTAAGCTTTTCAGCTCGCTTGCAATGGCTTGCATTTCACTTGGGCTGAATGAAGATTTTTTCATCACCATTTGGTGAAGAAATTCAATATCTTCATACTTATCTGGACTGAAGTCTTCGGCTTTGATGACTCCAATATTCAGCATATTGAGCTTTTGCGAAATGTCTTCAATCAGCTGATTGACTTCAGCCGCTTTTTGCTGTGACAAGGGCGGCACGTCCTTTCCTGCATGTGTCGAATAATATGTCTATTTTAACAGAAAAGCAAAAGAATAAAAGGGCTATTATGACGACACTGAAATGTTTTTTTCCTTTTTCTCCTCTTTGATCTTATCAATGATTCGTTTGGATTCAAACACCACAACACCTGATAAACCGATGAGGCCAATTAAGTTTGGAATGGCCATCAGTCCATTGAGCATGTCTGCTACGCCCCAAACGAAGTCATTCTTAAACACGGCACCGAAAAAGACAGCTATCACAAACACGATACGGTAATACATGACGTACGAATCCTTCGCCAAATATGTAAAGCATTTCTCTCCATAATAGGACCAGCCAATGATGGTTGAATAGGCAAACAGGAGCAGCCCGATTGCCACGATGGTTGAGCCAGCTGGACCGAGGAAGTGAGCAAAGGATAACGAAGTCAGCGCATCACTTTTTTCTGTTAAATACATATCTGCCATGACAATCGTAATGCCAGTGATAGAACAAACAATGATGGTGTCAATAAACACTTGCGTCATAGAGACGAGAGCTTGACGGGCAGGCATATCCGTTTTCGCAGCTGCAGCAGCAATTGGTGCTGATCCAAGACCAGCTTCATTGGAAAAGACTCCTCGTGCGACACCCCAGCGAATGACAGTTCCAATTGCACCACCTGCTACGGCTTGACCTGTAAAGGCATCTGAGAAAATAAGACTGACTGCACCAGGAACAAGATCAGCATTCATGACAAGAATGATGAGCCCGCAAATGACGTAAAATAAAGCCATGACTGGTACAAAAATAGATGTCACTCGGCCGATACTTTTAATTCCGCCTAAAATCACGAGTGCCGTAAAGGCAGTAATGATGATACCTGTTACCCATGTTGGAATTTGAAAAGTAGAATTCATGACGCCTGAGATGGAATTAGACTGTACCAGGTTGCCGATCCCAAAGGCAGCACTGGCACCGAAAACAGCAAATAGCACCCCTAGCCATCTCTGTTTTAAGCCATGCTCTAAATAATACATAGGTCCGCCAGACATTTCGCCTTTTTCGTTTTTGACCCTGTATTTTACAGCCAGAACAGCTTCTGCAAACTTGGTGGCCATCCCGAAAAATGCAGCAAACCACATCCAAAATACTGCACCAGGACCACCTGCAATGACAGCTGAGGCAACACCGACGATATTCCCAGTACCGACAGTTGCAGCAAGAGCCGTCATTAATGCTTGGAAATGGGAGATATCTCCCTCTGATGTTTTGTCTTGTTTTGAAAAAGCGAGCTTTAAAGAATAAGGAAGTAATCTAATTTGAATGAAGAGGATCCGAAAGGTGAGGTAGATTCCAGTACCAACAATTAAAATTAATAGGGGAGGCCCCCACAAAAAATTGTTCATCGTCGTGACAAACTGCTCAATGATTCCCATCTAATGTCCCCCTTTGTTTGTGTAATTCTCCTAAAGTTTCTCCTTTTTTTGTGTATTTTGTCAATGCCGATGGGAGTTTTTCTTGCAAAGTTTCCAAAAGAAAAAGGGCTTGATATGATAGAGAAAAGGTTTTCCAAAGGGACTCTTAGGGAAAAGATAGGAGGAGAATGAAGGATGATTCATGTATTATTTGTGTGCCTCGGCAATATTTGCAGGTCACCGATGGCAGAGGCGATGTTTAGAAAACGTGTCGAAGACGAAGGGCTGAGTGAACACTTTGTGATTGATTCAGCAGGCATTGGCGGCTGGCATCAAGGCAGTCCTCCGCATGAAGGAACACGTAAGCTGCTTGATGAAAAGGGCATCAGCTATGAAGGAATGACGGCAAGACAAATCATGGATAAGGATATCACCACATACGACTATATCATTGCGATGGATGCTGAAAATGTAGGCGCCCTCCGCAGTTTAGCCGGCTATGGAAAACATCACTTTATTGGCCGTCTTCTTGACTTTGTAGAAGACGACGATCGAGACGATGTGCCAGATCCTTATTACACTGGGAACTTTGAGGAAGTACATGATTTAATTGAAACAGGAATTGATCGTTTTTTGACGTATGTAAAAAAAGAGAAACACCTTTAACGGAAAGGAGATCAGATGAGATGAAAGAGAACAAACAAATCATGCTTCGGGGAGCTGTTATAGGCGCAGCCTGCGGCATATTGCTGACATTATTTCATCGTCCAACAAGAACTGTACTGAAAGAAAAATGGAATGACTGCCAGCAAAAGCTGGATGAATACCGCCTGGAGCCTGGCAAGATGTCTGCTTGCGTAAAGGAAAAAATGGAAGAAACGAAGCAATTGATGAGAACAGTCTCAGATGATTTGTCTTTTCTGAATGAACAGGTGAATCAGTTAAAGGAAACAACACCAAAGGTATTAGAGATTATTGAAGAAACAAAGGATCACTTTCAAAAGAAACAGAAAGATTGATCATTGGAGATGAGACGTATGGGTTTTGTTAAAGCGTTAATTGGACGCTTTTTGCTGCATGAAGGACCGGCAAAATCAGCTGAGCTTGCGTATTTCTTTTTGCTTTCATTATTTCCGTTTCTCATCTTCGTGCTGACGCTTGTTGGTTATTTGCCGCTGACATCAAAGGATGTTCTAAGCGTCATTTCTGGTTATGCGCCAGAGGGAGCGCTTTCGATGATTGAATCCATTGCCGAAGAGACGCTGAATAACCGTAACGGCGGATTGTTGTCATTCGGGATTATTGCGGCACTCTGGTCTGCATCCAACGGTATTAATGCGGTGGTCAGAGCATTTAACCATGCTTACGAAGTTGAGGAAAATCGTTCCTTCATTCTCGTACGTTTAACATCGATCATCTTAACCATTGCGATGGTGCTTACGATTATTTTTGCCTTGATGCTGCCTGTCTTTGGAAAAGAGCTTGGCTTATTCGTTGCCAAATTAGTAGGGCAGTCAGATGCCTTTCTCACCATTTGGACCGCCATGAGATGGATTATTAGTCCACTGATTTTACTGATTGTTTTTACATCCCTATATTATTTTGCCCCTAATATCAGGCTGAAATTGAAATTTGTGCTACCGGGTGCCATATTCGCTTCTGTTGGCTGGATTCTCGTCAGCATGCTGTTCTCATTTTATGTAGGCGAATTTGCCAACTATAGTGCGATGTACGGAAGCATTGGGGGAATCATTATATTAATGATCTGGTTTTATTTAACCGGCATTATGATCATCCTCGGCGGCGAGCTCAATGCGCTTTTACATAAGCGTAAAATCGTACCAGGCAAGCTGTAAAGAAAACCGGGCATCCTAAAGGAGAACGAACATGTTCAATCTTGACGGATGGGGGAATAACGAATGTCTAAACAATCGAAAAAAGGCGGAAGCAACACAAAACAAAACAAAGGCCATCAGCCAAAGCACAAAACAAGTGGAAGTGCGAATGGGCAAAATGGGTATCACTAGATGAAAAAACTCCTCTGCATAGGTGCAGGGGAGTTTTTAATGAGAAATGGATTCGTTTGGAGTGTCGACCACTGACTGTGTACGCCCAAATCGAACACAACAAAACACAAATAAAATCACAATGCTGACAAGGTAAAGTAAATTCATGCCCTCGAACGTCTGCACAAAGAATCCGCCAAGAACCGGACCGAGAATACTTCCTGCACTAAACGCCATACCGCACATCAAATTCCCAGCAGGCAGCAGATGCTTTGGCAATAAGTCCGTCATATAACTGATGCCAAGTGAGAAGGTCGAACCTACAGCCATACCTGCGATAAAGAAACAGATCGCAACAGCCAAAACGGACTGAATGAAAATCCCTGCTAAAAGGAAAAAGAATGAACCGACGAGTGTCACAACTAAAATCATGCGTCGTCTGCCGAAACGGTCACTCAGCATCCCAAGAGGAAGCTGAAAAACAATACTCCCAATCGCAAACGCAGGTAAAATAAACGCAACAGCATCTATCGTCACCCCGCTTCTCAGCGCATACACAGGGAAGTTACTATTGAGCGTCGTTTCTAAAAAGCCATAGCAAAACGGCATCATAAACGCTACCCAGCCAAATTGAAACGCCTTCTTGAAGCGCTTCAAACTATTTGTCTGCTCTGACGTCTGCATTTCACCTGTATCAGGATATGTATTTTTTAAAACAAACACAAGCAGCCAAATACACAAACTAACTGCACCAGACACAATAAACGGCAAGGATGGATTGATTTCAATGAGTGGTGTTAAAAAAGGGCCAGCGGCAAAACCGAGACCAAATGATAACCCATACAATGAAATATTTCGCCCGCGATTTCTAGATGATGAGGCATAGGTTACCCACGTCTGTGTGGAGAAATGAAGCATATGATCACCGATGCCAATCATCAGCCGCAAGAAGAACCAGACGACATAAGATTGAATAAAGACAAAGCTAAACAAACTTAAAAAGACAGCAGCGCCCCCAATGACGATTAATGGTTTAAATCCGAAGCGGCGCAGCGGGGCTTCCATAAAAGGAGACGCAAGCAACACGCCGAGATATAAGCCGGTGGCATGCAGTCCGTTTAACGTCGGGGAAGTGCCGGCATGTTCGAAAATAATCGAAATAACTGGCAGTAACGCTCCCTGCGAAAAACCAGATACGGATACAAGTAAAATTAAAATCATAAAATGAATTCTCGACATAAGAAGCTCCTTACAAGTTCATGCTTTCATCGTACAATGGAACCATAGGGGTTTCAATAGAAAGGTGGAAAAGGAATGAAGCTGATATACGAAAATGATCGGTGGGTCGCAAATGCTGATCAAAGGCAGCTGTCTATTTCGGGAAATAAAGAAGCGGGATACAGGCCGTATCAATTGTTCACCTCGGCTATTGCGGGCTGTTTTGGAGAAATGGTCATTCATGTATGCCGGAAAAAACGAATATCCTATCAAGGACTGACCATTACGCCTGAAACGACAAGAGAAGGAACTGTAAACAAAATCACTCATATTCATTTACATATGATCTTTGAAAGCATCAGCACCTCTGATGAACAGCTGGAAAAAGTAATGAAACTTGCGTTGAAGCATTGCTCCATGGTGCAATCCGTGAAAGGAACGATTGATATCACCCTTTCACACGAACGAATCTAAATGTATATGATGCCGGCACTCACGAAAGAATAACAGTCAGATATGATGTAAAGGAGATTGGCTGTATGAATCGTTTGTTTCTTGTGATTGTCGCAATCGGTGTTCCATTATCTGTAATTGGCAGTTTTCTTCATTTCCCACAGGCTGTCATGTTCGCCGTCTATTGTATCGCCATCATCGGTCTTGCAAGTTTTATGGGAAGAGCGACAGAGAGTCTTGCCATTATAGCGGGACCAAGAATTGGCGGTTTGTTAAACGCTACTTTTGGAAATGCAGTTGAATTAATCATTTCATTTTTTGCATTAAAACAAGGACTCACCGCTATTGTCCTTGCTTCACTCACTGGCTCAGTGATCGGCAATTTACTGCTCGTGGCTGGACTGTCATTTTTCGTTGGCGGATTGAAATTTAAACGACAAGAGTTCAATGTCCACGATGCAAGGCATAACTCTGGGCTGCTTATGTTTGCGATTATTGTGGCATTTGTCATTCCAGAAGTCTTTTCCATGGGGATGGCAGAAGATCGTCAATTTGTTTTAAGTATCGGCATTAGCATCGTGATGATTTTGCTTTATGTCGCAGCACTCTATTTCAAACTGGTCAGCCACAGAGGTGTTTATGTTGCCAAGCAGGAAATTGCTGAAGGGGAAGCAGCGACGGAAAAAGAAACACCAGAGTGGTCGGGGAAGTTTGCCACGGCGATTTTACTCCTTGCGACAATTGCTGTGGCGTATATTTCAGAGCGGCTCGTCCATACATTTGACACAGTCGGAGAACAGTTTGGCTGGAGTGAGCTGTTTATCGGGGTCATCATTGTTGCGATTGTCGGTAATGCAGCAGAACACGCTTCTGCTGTCATTATGGCATATAAAAACAAAATGGATGTCGCGGTCGAAATTGCTTTCGGTTCCACGCTTCAAGTCGCCATGATGGTCGCACCGATCCTTGTGATCAGCTCTCTGTTTTTTGAAAAGCAAATGCCACTGATCTTCTCATTACCAGAGCTCATTGCCATGGCATCCGCTGTTTTACTAACGGTCATCCTTTCAAATGATGGGGATACGAACTGGTTTGAAGGTGCTACATTGCTCGCTGCCTATTTCATTATGGCGATTGGATTTTTCCTTTTATAATCTTTTGTGGATAAGGGACGTCTTTCGGGAAAATACTATGGAAAAATGAATGAGAAAGAGTGATGATATGAAAAAGATGCCCCGCATCATGTTTGTTGTTCTCTTATCCTTAAGTTTTCTATACAGTTTTCCAGCCGAGGCAGCAAAGCCGTTTAAGGTGCCATCGTCTGTCGCCAGTATCTCAAAGGAAAATACGTATCCAAATGCATCACAGGATCAACCGCTGCTCCAGCCGAGCGAGCTGACGGCCGAATTATTTAAAACAACAAGTGTACCAATTGAAAATACACATTTAATTAAAATGCTGAATGAATCCAGTATCTCAGGTACACCGCTAGCAGTTGGCTACAGGGCAACGATTTTTCTTGGAAGATGGGCACTCAGCTATGATTCAAACGAAACCGTCGCCAATTGGGAATACAAAAAGGTGAACACGAATCACATTGATAATAGAGGCGGAAACAAAACAGCCATCGGCAAATATGTGCAAAAGCAACAAGTAAAAGTAAGTGGAGGGCTCACAGCAAAAGTACCAAACCCAGAAGATGTGAAAACATTGATGATGCAAAAAGCCATCCAAAAAACAAAACTTCCGCTCGCCTTCGACACAGTGATTGGTGCAGGAACAAAGCGAGATCAGTCCTACCACGTATCTCCGAAAAAAGCAGCAACCCTGCATGCATACGCTCCAGCCATTAACGAAAAAGGAAAGGTTACTTACGGAGAAGTGTATCTTGTGCTCAAGGGAAATAAACGCAAACTTGTCGTAAAAAATGTGACCTCACAAGGAATCGGCGCTTGGATTCCTGTTCAGGATCACCTGACGTTTGGGTTTCAAGGGATGAATTAAAAACAGTCATCTCCTCTTACCAAGGGGAGATGACTGTTTTTTGATTAAGATGTCCTATCTTTTTTCTTTTTCATTTCATGAATGTAAAAATCAAAGGCGTTATATAAAAACCATACAAAGAAAAGAAAGAGAAAGACTTTAGTGAATATCGTCAAATTGTTGAAAATTAAGCATAGGCCAATAAAAGGGAGGATCATAAAGCCATAATACGAAAACCACCATGTTTTAAAAATGAAACTCAGCTCCTTGGTTATTTGTGGAAACGACTCTTTCTTCATATTACATGGTCTTGAGTAGAACGTAAACCTTACCTAGACAATAAAAAAGCCAACGCGGAAGTTGAATGAATCCAACAACTACGATGGCTTAGCTGATTATTCCCCTAAATCCACATTATGATAAACTTGCTGCACGTCTTCAAGCTCTTCTAATACATCGATTAGTTTCTCGAATTGTGCTTTCGATTCATCATCTAATGTCACTTCGTTTTGAGGCAGCATTGTGATTTCAGCGACAGTAAATTCTTCTACGCCTGCCTGTTTGAACGCTTCTTGAACTTGATGGAATTGATCTGGTTCAGCGTAGACGATCACCGTATCATCTTCTTCCATAATGTCACGTACATCAATGTCTGCTTCCATTAAAAGTTCAAGCGTTTCTTCTTCACTTTTCCCCTCGACACCGATCACCGCTGTTTGGTCAAACATGTAAGCAACAGATCCACTGACGCCCATATTTCCGCCGTTTTTCCCAAATGCTGCACGAACATCAGACGCTGTGCGGTTGACGTTATTGGTCAGGGCATCAACGATCACCATAGATCCGTTTGGACCAAATCCTTCGTAACGCAGCTCATCGAAGTTCTCTTCTGCACCGCCTTTTGCTTTTTCAATCGCACGGTCCACAATGTGTTTTGGGACACTATATGTTTTTGCACGTTCTAGGACAAAACGAAGTGCTTGGTTTGATTCTGGGTTTGGCTCACCTTGCTTGGCAGCCACATAGATTTCACGCCCGAATTTTGCGTAAATACGACTTGTATTGGCATCCTTTGATGCCTTCTTTTCTTTAATGTTGTTCCATTTACGACCCATCTTATTCACTCTCTTTCACTTAGTAAATACACAGTATGAGGGTCCCCATGCTGCATGAAATCAATCTGCTTTCTATTATACATGAATCAGTCAAGAGGATAGAAGTAAGAGGGCTGAAAAGAAAAGGATTCCTTAGCTGATATGTCCAAGTTGTTCAAGCGTCTTATTTTTCTCATGCGGTCTAGTCAGCTCATCACACCGAATGATTCTACCATCTAATAAAGTAAATAACGCCATCACATCTATTAGACCGTGGTCTCCTGTGGACAGCTCAATATGTACAGTGTAACGAAAACACCCTTGCTGAGTCTCTTCATCAAACAACATATCATGAAAGGCGGGGATGTCGAGCTGTTTGGTCATGACTTTTAATGTGGAGAGATGCTTTTTAAATTCATTAAGGGAAGAGACCTTTCCATCAGTGACTTGCTGATAATCTGAAGAAAAATAAGTCTCCACCTTTTCTATATCTAATTGGATTAACACCTCTTGATACATTTGCTTAATAAAAAAATCGCTTCAGTTTTTCTCAATGTAAACACCCTTTCTTTTAGTTAACTGGTGAACTATATAATATTATAATTAACTGGTTAACTAAAAACAATTAAAAAATAACCCCATCACAAATGAGGTTATTTTGCAGGCTGTGGATAGACGAGATCCTCAAGCAATTTCACATCATGCTGGTGAAGTTGTGTGATCATTTCTTTTCGCACAGCGAGGGCGGCTTCGAAGTATTTTTCATCCTCGACCATTCCTTTTACGGTGATCTCAATCCCGCGATTCAATTTATTGAGCCCCATAATGCCATGAACCTGAAAAGGTTCAATGGCGTTTTGGAATTCATCTTTTTTCAGTAAATCATGATGCATTTGATTTAACTGATCACATGCTGTTTCTAGCGCCTTGAAAGCAATGTCAGGATTTTGGTTTGCGCTGATCAAGACTGACTCTGTGATACGCATGTAGTGCATATTGTAGTTTTGGATTTGACGAATGTCTCCGTTTGAAATGGTTAACAGCTTGCCGCTCCATTCTCTAATTTGCAAAGACCGGAGACCAATTTCTTCAATGGTTCCGTTAAAAAGATTATTGACCGTCACATAATCACCTTTATGAATTTGCCTTTCATAAATGAGGAAGATGCCGGCTAAAATATCACGAATCAAGGTCTGAGCGCCAAAACCAATGACAATTCCAGCAACACCAGCCCCCGCAAGAATCTTCCCAAAGTCATGAAAGAATAGAGAAATCACATATAAGACAAAACATATGGAAGCTGTATACTTTGAAACCGATTTGACCAAGCTCTCAATCGTTTTTTTCTTCTTGTCTTCAATGAATTCAGTGCGTTTAAAGAAAATCTGAAGCGCTTTGTTGATCATAAAGACGGCAAGCCAAAGAATGAGGCCAACAAGGAGAATTTCAATGTATTTGTTCTTGACCACTGTCAGAAATGTTTCGTCCATCTATCGGTTACCCCCTGGCTGTACGAGAAGTAAAATCAACATCTTGATAATAACTGTTTTTCACAAGAACATTCGGACCAAGGCATTGCACACTTGGGCAATGACAATTCAGTTCTTTTGCCAATTTTGTGTTCATCCAGCGTGTATAAGCTGATTGCAACGTATCGGTTTCAATATTTCCTAATGGCGGTGTATCGCCAAAGTCTGTCACAATAATATTCCCATCAAAAATATTCACATTCAATCGTGAACGACCATCAGGGTCATTTCGTACTGTCACATTTTTCGCTTGACGCAATCGAGTCAAGAGGCGCTGGTCTTCTTCATCTGTGCTGCATGAATAAAATGGCAATGTGCCAAACAGCATCCATGTGTTCTCATCACGAACATCGAGCAGCTGATGAATCGCATCCCGCATTTGCGGAAGCGACAATGATTCAAGGGCGCTGGCAAAATCACTTGGATACATCGGATGAACTTCATGGCGCTGGCATTTCATCTCGTCCACGATTTGACGATGGATGTGTTCAATATAAGGAAGCGTACGCTTATTCAGCATCGTTTCAGCAGATACGGTTACACCCGCTTTCACAAGTGCTTGACTATTCTCAATCATGCGGTTAAACAATTTCTCGCGCTGCTCAAAGGTTGGCTTTCGGTCCATCATTGCAAAACCAACCGTAGCAAACTCTTCGACTGTTCCCCAGTTATGTGAAATGTGTAGGACATCCAAGTATGGAATAATCTCTTCATATCGAGCCAAATCAAGTGTTAAATTCGAATTAATTTGGGTACGGACGCCGCGTTCATGGGCATACTTTAATAAAGGAACGACATATTCCCGTACAGATTTCAGAGACAGCATCGGCTCTCCGCCTGTGATGCTAAGGGAACGCAAGAGCGGTACTTCATCTAAACGGCGAAGCAGTAAATCGAGTGGCAGTGCATTCGGATCTTTTGGCTGCAAAGTATAGCCAACCGCACAGTGCTCACATCTCATGTTACACAACGTCGTTGTCGTCAATTCAATATTTGTCAGCTTCATTTCTCCGTAATCCTGCACATCGAGATAGGCTTCCCAAGGGTCGAATGCAGGTGTAATCGGGCGAAGTGCTGTTTTTTGGTTCATGGTATCTATCTCCTTTTCATTCGGGCAAACATAGACCCGCCAACAGTTAATTTTAAGCCCCATCACCGTTATACGCAAGAGGGGACACAATTGATTTACAAAGGAAAAAAAGATAAGCTATAAACAAATGCTAAAGGGAGTGTATCTATGGGCAAGGCAGCAGACAGCAAAGAGCAGCAGGTTGATTATTTAAAGAACCGATTAGATATGTTTATGAATGTGATTGATTCATTAGATCCTGAATCCACAGACGTTGAGGATATAGACAGACTCATCCAGATGATTGACGACCTAGAAGCGAAATATGAACGGTTTAAAACCGATTGGAAGGAAGAATAGCTCGCGCTGATGCGGGCTTTTTTCTTTAAATTGGCAGGTCAAAAAGTGTATGAGTACCCGGTATATTCTGCACAATAGAAGAAAAACCGGGAAGTGACGTAAATGAAAAAATGCATACTGATCTGTCTATGTGCGCTTTTTGTATCGATGCCTTTTTCAAACTTAGAAGCCGTGTCTAATCAGCCGATTCATTGGGGATTTGCTAAAAGCAAAGAGCACAAGCCAGCAGATGCCGGCAAGGAACTGACGACACTCTTAAAGAAATATGATGCTTTCTATTTAGGAAATACGAAAAAGAAAGAGATTTATTTTACATTCGACAATGGCTATGAAAATGGGTACACACCCAAAATCTTGGATGTGCTGAAAAAACATCAAGTACCCGGCACCTTTTTTGTGACTGGGCACTTCGTAAAGGACCAGCCTAAGCTCGTCAAACGTATGGCAGAGGAAGGTCATATTATTGGCAACCATTCCTATCACCATCCAGATTTAACAACAAAGAGCACGAAAGAAATCAAAGAAGAGCTAGATCGTGTCAATGAAGCGGTATACAAAATCACAGGAAAACAAGATAACCTCTACCTTCGTCCACCGCGCGGAGTGTTCAGTGAAAGGGTACTAAAGGAAACGAAACAGCTTGGCTACCAAACCGTTTTCTGGTCAGTAGCGTTTGTAGATTGGCACATCCACCATCAAAAAGGAAAGCAGTATGCGTACAATCAAATGATGAAACAGGCGCATCCGGGTGCCATTTACTTACTTCATACCGTCTCAAGGGACAATGCCGAGGCACTTGATGATGCCATCACTGCTTTAAAAAAACAAGGATATACCTTTAAAAGCTTAGACGATCTCATGCTTGAAAAAGTATGGCATCTCCCTCAGCTATAGAAAAAAGCTTGCAGACATCTGCAAGCTTCAGCGTGTAGCCAAACCCTCGCATTCGTTGTCAGTCCTGCGTGCTGGTGCTCACGAATGTGAAATTCGCTCCGCGCCAGTACTCGTCCTTCCTAGACTGCAAAGGTTTTCTATCACGCTGAAAAGAAGACAAAGGGCTAAAATCAAGTTCATTTTAGCCCTTTGTCAACAATCTGAGGCTTGCAGACACTGCAATCTTTTTGACTTATCCTTCTCTTATTTTACGCTGGAACAAAAGGGGACGATGACGAGTAAAGGAGTCAATCAAGCCCTCACCGAAAATCGTGATGCTTTGCTCCCAAGGATGTCCTAGTAAACCCCAAGTCATCTCTTTTGATAAAAAGAAATAGTAATCTCCATTTGGGAGCACAGGAACTCTCCATTCTCCAAATTCATCTTTTTCAAATGAGCCGTATGGTGTGATCCAATAGCAGTCGTGCTGCCAATCAAGTACCTGCATATATTCGTCCGTTCCGGTGATATTCTCCTGAAAAGACAGCAGTGCCTTCTTTTCAAGGTCTTCATCCCCACTTAGGAGAGAAGGGTCCTCGAAATAAGCAGAGATATCATATGTGATGTAAGGAGATGGTGCTTGAAAACCGGGAAAGCGAGAGATGCTTGGGTTAAATTTAAACTTTTGATCAAATGTTTTCCATGCGTACTTTAGTTCTTTGTCTGTCAGTGGAATCCAGTTTTCCATAGTATCTCCCTTTCAAGCACTTCTCTCAAAAAACTATTTAAAAATCCTAAACCATCCTTTATGTTTAAACCACAAAAGCATCCCTGAGACAAGCAAACCCATGAAAATCAGTACGCCAAAATAGCCATATTTCCAGTGTAATTCAGGCATGTTATCAAAGTTCATCCCATACACCCCAACAATAAAGGTCAGTGGAATAAAAATCGTCGAGACAATGGTCAGTGTCATCATGATGGCATTCATTCGATTGGAATTTAGTGTTTGATAGCTGTCTCGTAAATCGGCTGTCATATCACGGTTTGACTCAACGATTTCTGTTAGTTTCAATAGATGATCATAAATATCATTAAAATATGCTTGCCGGTTTGCATCGCTTTTCATCATATTCGTGTTCACAATTCGATATAAGAGGTCCCTCATCGGGATAATGGTTCTGCGCAGTTTGAGCAAATCGGATCGAATACCGAATACTTCGTTCATTAATGTACCATACGTTTTATGCCCTTCTTCATCCTCGATTTCATTGAGCCGGTCCTCAATTTGATAAATAATAGGAAAATAATCATCGACGAGCTGGTCAATCAGCATATAAGCCATATGCTCTGGACCGCTCTCTCGTGCTTTATCAGACCCTTTGAGCTTTCGAATGACTCGATCAATGTAGGGTGCTTCCTTCAAATGAAAAGTAACGATATAGTTTTCTCCAACAAACAGGTCGACTTCTTCAGATCGAAGTGTTTTTTGATTGAGGGCATGAAGGACGAAAAATAAATACCCTTCATAAAAATCAAGCTTTGGCCGCTGTAAATAATGGAAGCAGTCTTCAATCGCAAGCGGATGGAACTGAAAAAATTCCTTTAATAGTGCTGCTTCCTTTTCCGTTGGCGCATAAAAATCAATCCAATACCAGGCAATATCGGGGCTTGAAAGCTGCTGCAATGTTGCATGTTCAATCAAGTCGCCGTTTTTTGTCACTGCAAGTTTTTTCAGCATGTGCACCCCTCCAGACTTGCATTATATCATGAAGCAGCAGCGGTGAACTTATATGTTTTCACCATAAAAAAGCCGATCTCATCGCTGAGATCGGTCCAATGTGCGTGTATGATTGATGGATAAAGCGAGAATTAAGGACGACGGAAGTTGACGAAACCACCGTTACGGTCGAACCAACCTCTAAATGCCCAGTTGATGTAACCGCCATCACCTTTGTTTGTGAAAGATCCATTTTCAAATACCCAAACTCCGTACGTAATGCTTCCGTATTTAACAGTAGCAAACGTTTTAACACCGTTGAAACGAGTCTCATAGCCTTGGCTTAAGTTAAAGACCATGACATTGTATTTTGCGCCAGCAGCATAGAAAGCAGACTCCATTAATCCTTTGACAAAGCCTTCACGGTTCGTGTTAGCATTTGCAGCATTAATTAATGCATTGGCAATTCCAAGTACGTCAAAGTTAATGTTAACATTTGTCGCATTTGTCGTTGCTTTACCTTCAGCAGCTTTGTTTAACACAGTTTGCTGAATAGTTGTTGAAACTGGAGCAGTTTTTTGCTCAGCAGCGTCAGCGAATACTGGTAGTGTCGAAGAAACAGCAGTGGCAAGGGCAACAGAAAGAATTGTTTTTTTCATTGGTCGGATCTCCTTTGTTTTTAAATTTTGGGTCTTCTTTTAGTAAAACGTGAAACTAGGTGAAGCCGGTTATCAATGAGGTAAATATGTTCCTGCAAGATGAAACAAATGATTGCCTAATCCGCTAATTCCTTTGTTCACCTCCTTGATATGTCATAATTATACAAATATTTTTGAAATAGAAGATATCACCCATAGGTTCTATTTCTAATTTAAGGAAAATGATCCTAAAATGTTGAAGATTGCTGTCGAATTTTAGCTGAATTCGACTAAAAATTTTCATCTATCCAAAAGGAGAATGACCATAAATAAGGAAGATATAACTGATAAATTCTTGTACTCTTTATATTTAAAAGTATTCAATATAGAGAATCATTCATGCAAAGTGAAACAATCACATCTGCGTGTGTTGGCAGAAAGGAAGAGGAAAAACATGTGGGAAAAACACTTATTGGTTGAACCGCCCTATCACTTCGATCAAGTGCTGAGACGTTTGTCGAGCGATCCATTAAAGGCGGTCGATCTGGATAAAAGAGAAATCAAAGTACCGATGAGGCTGAATCATAAACCGTACATTGCAGTCGTTCAAGCGACAGGAACAAAAGAAGCACCTTCGTTCCGGGTACAGGCAAACGGGCCGGAGGAAGCCATCCTTTCTGAGGTGAAGCGGATATTTGGCATGGAACATCAATTACATGCCGTGCATGACCATTTTGCTCAAACAAATCTTGCGCCCATTTTTGACCGTCATATCGGAACGCCGCTTATGCTGGATTTCCATCTATATCATTGCTTGATGAAATGCATCATTCATCAGCAGCTCAATCTTGCCTTTGCTTATGAGCTGACGAAACGGTTTGTTCATACGTATGGTGAGCAAATCGACGGCGTCTGGTTTGACCCTTTACCGGAAACCATTGCATCACTTGAAACCGATGATTTGAGAAAACTGCAATTCAGTCAGCGAAAAGCGGAATATGTGATTGATGTCTCAAAGCGAATAGTGAGCGGCTCTCTGAATTTAGAAGAATTACACGACTTAACGGATATTGAAATTGAAGAACGTCTGCTTCCGATTAGAGGGATTGGACCTTGGACGGTTCAAAATGTCCTCATGAATGGACTTGGAAGACCAAATCTCTTTCCAATGGCAGATATCGGGATTCAAAATGCGATCAAACGTCACTTTGACCTGCCAGAAAAGCCAACAAAAGAAGAGATGGCAGTTTTAAGCAAGGAGTGGGCACCGTATTTAAGCTACGCCTCCCTTTATTTATGGAGAAGTATAGAGACAGATAAATAATTGAAAGGCATTTTCTCTCTTCGTTCAAGTCGTGATATACTATTCAGATGGAATAAAATGAGGACAACCGATAAAGGTTTAAATAGAACGGAGAGAATAAACGTGAAAGAAAAACAGCAAGGAGCCCTTCTGCAAAAGGGGCAGCAGTTCCCGCTTACCATTAAACGCCTTGGCATTAATGGGGAAGGGGTCGGTTATTTTAAAAAGCAAGTGGTCTTTGTCCCAGGTGCACTTCCAGGTGAGGAAGTAGTAGTTGAAGCAACGAATGTTCAAGCGAAATATGCAGAAGGTACGGTGAGGAAAGTCCGCAAGCGCTCAGAACATCGAGTGAAACCGCCTTGCCCAGTATACGAAGAGTGCGGAGGCTGTCAGCTTCAGCATTTGGCATACGAGCAGCAGCTAAAGGAAAAACGCGATATTGTCATTCAATCAATGGAGCGTCATACAAAGCTGTCGGTTGAAAAGATCGACATTAGACCAACAATCGGTATGGAAGATCCGTGGCACTATCGGAATAAAAGTCAGTTCCAAGTCGGAAGATCACATAGTGGCGACATCATCGCAGGGCTTTATGGGCTGAATTCCCATAAACTTGTCCCGATCAAGGAATGTATCGTCCAGCATCCGAAAACGAATAAAACAACAGGCGTCGTCCGCAAAATTTTAGAGAAATTCGGCGTATCTGTCTACAACGAGCGGACAAGAAAAGGCGACGTGCGCTCGATTGTTGTGCGTGTCGGCTTTGAAACAGGTGAAGTACAAGTCGTCCTTGTCACATCAAAGCCTGAGTTTCCAAAGAAAAAAGAAATCGCCGAAGCCATTCAAAAACGTCTGCCAGAAGTGACGTCTATTATGCACAATATCAATGGCGAAAAAACGTCAGTCATCTTTGGGCATAAAACATCGCTCCTAGCTGGCAACATGGTCATCCAAGAATTTTTAGGAGACGTCTCATTTGAATTGAGTGCACGGGCTTTCTTCCAATTGAATCCGAAGCAGACATTAAAGCTTTACGACGAAGCGAAAAAAGCGGCCAAACTGACTGGCAAAGAAAAGGTAGTCGATGCGTATTGCGGCGTTGGAACCATTGGAATGTGGCTCTCAGATGGAGCAAAAGAAGTAAGAGGTATGGATGTCATCAAAGAATCAATTGATGACGCGAAGAAAAATGCCAAAAAACACGGCATGAAAAACGCAACTTATGTGACAGGCACAGCCGAACACTGGCTGCCAAAATGGGTCAAAGAAGGCTTCCGTCCCGATGTTATCGTCGTCGACCCGCCAAGAACAGGCTGCGAACGCACTTTCCTAGACACCGTTAAACAAGTCAAACCAAAACGCTTTGTCTACGTCTCTTGCAACCCATCTACACTAGCAAAAGACCTCGAATACATGTCAAAAGACTACAAGATCGAATACATGCAACCAGTGGATATGTTTCCGCATACGGCACATGTGGAGTGTGTGGTGTCTTTAGTCCTTAAATAATAGTGGGCAAAGAACCGCGAAAGGCCATTATGATCATTTAACCTTCTAATATGAAGTAATCACCAAATTTTTTTTAAGTGAGCATAAATATCACCAGTCATGTTTTATCAATGGAAGTTTTATATGAATATATGCATGGTGTTATCGCAGATGGTATATATGGTCCAAAACCAAAGAAAAAGGCGCAGTTCGAAGCCTTCTTGAAGTAAACAAATAGTCCCCTTGAAATTCCAAGGGGACGTTTTTGTTTATTCGATGATTTATCCTCTTTTTAATACTCGCATACTTTATCTTCGCACTCGGGTTTTTCTTTAGCATCTACAGTGAAAGATATGACTTCGTCATTGCCCTTATCATAGATTCCCCATATTTCTTTTTTCTTATTTTCATTGAGATAACCATTAATTTCAATACCGCCCATTGGGTTTATCTCATAATCATCAGTATAATCAATTCGTTTAATATCATTATAGTTTGTTTTAATAAAGTCAGTCATTCTTTTCTTAGCCAAGGAATACAATTCTTCTTTTTTAGCTTCTTGGGCAGCTGTTTTTTTGTCGTGTTGTTCCTTCATAAATATCCCTCCAAGTGTTATAATAACCAAAGTCACAAGGATAATTATGTATTTTTTCATAAAACCATCCTTTCTATCTTAGATTTTACATGAGAGAAGGGGCATTGTACATGAATACAAAGACGGACATACCTAATTTAACAGATAAAGATTATTTTTCTCTGAGCCAAAATACATATAGTGAAAAGAAAATGAGAAAAGCCTATGAGAATAAGACACCACTTGTAAATGATTCAAAAAAAGCTTTTTATGTAGACAAAATCAAAAAAGACCCAGACACAGGGCTAGATGTTTACGTATTTGTCCAAGCCAAGAAAAAAGAAGGTAAATGGGTTAAACCAAAAGAGCCTGAGAATGTTGTCGTAGGTTTTCAAGGAACAAATCAAGAGCAAATCAAAGCTGACGTGATAAGTGCAGATGGCGGCAACGTGGTAATGGGTCAAGACCCGAAAAAGAAAGTCAAATACATCATGAAAAAAGAGGCACCTGAAAACTCTAAAGCGATTACCAAGTATAACGGTAGTATGGAACAAGCCATGTTGTTGAAAAGTGGAGATTACAAAATTGTCACTAAGACATCTCAATTTGATCAAGGTGATAAGCTCGTCGCCAATGAAGTGAAAAAGTATGCTGGCACTAATACAGTGATTTCAACAACGGGTCACTCACTTGGAGGGGCAGATGCGGAATACGCTGGTGTAAACAATCATGTTTACAGTGTAGCCTTTAACAACCCTTCCATTGTTAAGCTGCATGATGAGGAAACACAGAAGAAAATCAGAAACGGCGAATTTGATTTATATCATAAAGCCATCATTAATCCCGATGATATGGTGGGGGCAGGTTGGTTGTTAGAATATGACAGGCACAACGGAACGACAATTTATACGAAAAATCCTAGTCAATCACGAAGAGAGCGTATAGATCGGTTTGTGTCACCGCTTGGTGTTCCTGGGGTTTTAGGAAATTTGATTACTTCCTTCTATGGCCAAGCATTCGCAAAAGATCCGGATACTCATAGTTTAAATGAGTCGAACTTTACTTTTGATAAGAATGGTCATATCAAAAGTGTGGATGGAAGCAAAGGTGTTTATAACCAGAATATCGAATCATTTTCATCTTATTCAGGTATGAATGGACAAACCATCAAAGTGGATGCCAAATATGCAAAAGAATTAGCTCATCGATTACAGGCAGCTATCGAAGACTTAAAAACAAAAAAGCAAGCAATTGAACAATTCCCTCATGATCACAGCAAAATGGTGTATGACGTGAAATCTATTTGCGGAAAGAGATTAGGAGAATTCAAGGATTTAGATCCAAGTGACGTTGAAAAAGCTATATTGTTTCACGCCCCTTTTGTGAAAGATGGAGCAGCATTTTATGACTCAGAAGAACAGTATCAAACTGAGGCTTCTCTACATTATTTGATTAGAGATTTAGAGGATATTAGTGAGTTTATTGTGAAAATGGCGGAGGATTTAAAAGATAAGGATAATGAATTAGCAAGATGGTTACGGTTGTAAGGGGGATTTCAATTGCCATATGGGGTTAATATGGATGCAGATGAGTTTTACAGACGATTACAACAGAATGAGGAATTAAAAAAAATTGTAGGTTCAAGTTTAAAAACGCATTGTCAGCATCTAAAAGAAGACACAAAACATGCGTCAGACTTTTCTTCAGCACAACAGGTTGTAGCTGAAGTGTATGTTGCTTTACTCTCTTCATTTAAAGGAAAAGCTAAGGATGCATTGGTACAAAGACTCAATGAAAATGCGAAGATGCTGACAAATGCAACAGAGAACAGAAGTGCCTTTCTAAGAAGTATAAAGACAAAATAGTGAACATAACCTCTTCGCAACGATGTGACAGAGGTGTTTTTTTATTTGAGAATCGTCTTATAAATTCCTTGACGCTTTATTCACAGCTGGTATCAGCTTATTATTTAATATGACACATAAGCGTTGACGAGCAAGATGATTAATACCGTGCATGTGAAGACAGTTGTATCGATGGTATGAGTGTAAAAAGTGAAATGAATAAAAATGGTTCGTGACTTGAATACTGGCTTCTAGTTTGTACGATCATCACGGACTTTCTTATTAACTTATTCAGAGAGATCGATCAAAGAATTTTTAATTCATGGAAAGGTGGAGGATGAGATTGAGTCAATTTAACATCTTAACAAACTATATCCCTATGCTTCAAGGCGATGATATTGGTGAATGGGTCATAGATCATGAAAATGATGGAACAGCAGAACACCCGATTCAGATGCCCTTTGTGAATTATTCCGAAACGGTCCGTCGTTTTATCGAGGATGTCTATACCTTTGCAGAACAACATCAAGAAATGGAGCTTACCCGCTACAGTGAGATACTCAAAGAAAATGGCATTGAGGGTGGAACGAACGATATGGAGAATGTGGACACCTCAAATGTAAATGCGCAGTGTGTACTGGCTCTCATCATGGGGGTTCTGAGAGCCGAACGATTTTGCGAGGGTGTCATACTCGATGTCTTTACAAAAGGAACTATTGTCAAGTGGCTTGAAAGATTGGAACGTTTGGAGTAAGAGAGACTAGATTTCGGGGTGATCAAATGAAAAACAAAACAGATGTAGCCCACATGTTTCCTCCTACGAAAATAGAAGAAATTGATCATATTTTATTATATGATCTTGATGCAATAAAAATGGAAAAAGAAGATGAACGTATAAAATTCATTTTACAAGATCCCTATTGTCCTGATAAACATCATATTCACAGTGTGTATGTCATCTATAAAAGGTCTATACTCAATTTACTTGAAGGTAGGCTTCGTTCTATTCATAGTCATGAATTCATGACTGCTAAGAAAAAGGATCGAACGATTTCTATAGAAGATATAGAATATGTATTAGAGATCGCTACAGTTGTGGTTCTTGCAAGTGAAAATAATGGAATATTGACGAATTATTTTTATAGTGGAGTCGGAGAAAGGTTAGATTGTATTTTTAATCTATGCTTAGGTTATTCAACAGATTTACAAAAGAAAGAGCATAAAGTAAGTTTGCAACGATTTATGGATGATATAAAGATTGTTGAAGAGATGGGATTGTTAGAAAAAATAGTAGGATAATGAGCAAAACCTAGATTTTAGAGAAATCTAGGTTTTTTCGTGCTTTTGAAAAATTTAATCAACTTCATGTTGACCTTCCCCTTAACTGAAAGGTTTATACTGTGATCAGATCAACAAATCGGAGGAGATGCAGGATGTTCAAGATCGGCGACTTTTCTATGTTAAGTAAAGTGTCTGTCAAAACCTTAAGGTATTATGACCAAATTGATTTATTAAAGCCTCAGCAGATCGATCAAGATTCGGGATACCGTTATTACTCAGCTGAGCAGTTACTTGAGGTCAATCGAATTTTTCTCTATAAGGAATTAGGCTTTACGTTAAAGCAAATGGGGCAGCTTCTTCGTGAAGATATCTCAGTAGAGCAAATTCAGGGCATGTTTCTCTTGAAAGAGAGTGAGATTCAGCAATTGATCGAGAGAGAACAACAGAAATTAGCCCGTATTAAGGAGCGGATGCATCTCATCAAACGAGAGGGGTGTGTTGAAAAAGAACAGGAGGTCATCATTAAATCTGTTGAAAGTAAACGCATCATGTCTTTTCAATCCCACGGAACTGTTGAAGAAATCCCTTCATTCTTTCAAATGTTTCATCATTTATTACATAAACATCAACAAGAATCGATCTCGGGACCACAAGTAGTGTTATGGAGAGAATCATTGGATAAAGAAAGTGAGTTCGAATTTGAGGTGGGGTATTCCGTCAAATCGTTAAGGTGCTCGCTTCCTCAGGGAATGACAATTCGCACGTTACCTGCAGAAGACACCATGGCAACACTCTTATTTCATTCACATTCTCCATCCGCACAAACTGCTTGTGTTGACCTGGCGACATGGATTGAACATAACGGATACCGCGTGAAAGATGATCAGCCGGGCCGAGAAATCTATTACCCATTGTCAGAAAATGAAGAAGGCAGACTCATTGAAATTCAAATTCCTATTAAGAATGAAATCAAATCGTAAACATGGCCCAAAGGAGAAACGTCACGATGCAAAATAAAACCGTTGTCTATTTACTTGCTTTAGCAGCTTTTTTAATCGGAACGATCGAATACATCATTACTGGCATTATTCAAATGGTCGCACATGATTTACATGTCACAACGTCTACTGCAGGCTTATTGGTCACATCTTTAGCACTTTCGGCCGCAATCGGTGCACCGATTGTCATCGCACTAACCATCAATATGGACCGCAGAAAAATATTAACATGGACGCTGATCATTTTTATTTTAAGTAACTTTATCACAAGTATCAGCCATTCGTTTGAAATGGTCATGATCACAAGAATTTTACAAGGAATCAGTGGGGGAACGGCGATTGTAGTGGCGATGGCGGTTGCAACTCGTCTTGTAGAACGGGAAAAAAGAGGAACAGCGATTGGCATCATTTTAATGGGATTAAGCAGCTCCTTGGTTTTAGGCGTTCCAATCGGGACATTTCTAAGCAGTATGATCGGATGGAAAGCATTATTCGCAGCCATTGGAGTGATCACGCTTATTCCGCTGATTGTGGTGTATAGGCGAATCCCCTCTATGAAAGAACAAGAGCCGGTGACGCTTCGTATGCAATTATCGATTTTAAAAGATAAGCGGATATTACTTGCGGTGGCAGTGACGCTATTTTATGTAGGTGGATATTCCACGTTATTTACCTATTTAACGCCCTTCCTGCAAGCATCAGCAAACCTTAGCATCACAGAAATCAGTGGCATTTTGTTACTAGCGGGAATATGCAGCTTTTTAGGATCAAGCCTTGGAGGGATGGCAGCAGATAAAAAAGGACCCATCTTCACGATTTTTTCTGGCATCATCTTGCAAATCATGATGCTCATGCTACTAGCATTTGTCACAGGGAATCTCGTAGTCATGGTGGCTGTTATCATGATATGGATGATCGCTACATGGAGTACATCACCAGCTCAGCAGCTATATCTTGTAACCCTTGTTCCAAAATCTCCTGATATCGCATTAAGTGTTAATACATCATTTATTCAATTCGGATTTGCTTTAGGATCGGGGTTAGGGGGGATTGTGTTAAACGGAACCTCTGTATTGAACCTAAGCTGGCTCAGCGCCGGTACGGTTTTCCTTGCGTTACTCATGACCATTCTCATGGTGGCGTTTGACCGATTTTCTCAACATAAGCGTTTGAAGGTGATCGAGCAAGGAAGGTAACTTAAATTCAATTTTGTATGGAAGGGACTACTTATTTCGGGTAGTTCCTTTTTGGTTTGAAGAATGCACCAGTAAAGTTGTTTATTTGATACAATAGGGGGCAATATCCAAAGATTGAAGGCATTCATATATTTCTTTTAAAAACGATGAATATCAAACAAAAGAACCACTAGACGAGGAGAGAAAATAAATGCAAATAAGCGAAGAGATCATCAATCGAAAAGGTGCTCGAAAGGGAACTGATATCCCTCATGACGTCTTGTTCCTTTTGAATCAGGGAAAAATAGAGAGTGTGAATTTAACTGAATGGCTGGCTGTCAATCATATGACGTTATTACGTCATGTTTTGCCATCCGTTGGTTTAGACCATCATTTAGACGGTTTAACATCTAAGATCACTCAACAAAAGGCTGAGTCTGGAATGAAAGCAATTCGTCTCATCGGTCAATTGTTAGATGAATGGCTACAGAAAGAGAATGGGGAAAAACAAGCGGAAGTGCTACAGGCATTTACTCACCATGTATCTGATAGCGTCCGCTGTTGGGCTGCTTATATGAACAAACACCGTTTATCAACTTTGGAAGAGAAATTGGCGTACATTCAACCATTTGCAGCTGATCATCATTTTGGAGTTCGAGAAATTGCGTGGATGTCAGTGAGAGAAAGCCTAACGGATCAGCTCGATCAAAGTATAGAACATTTAACAGCATGGGCTAAAAGTAAAGATGAAAATATTCGCCGATTCTCAGTAGAAGCTATTCGCCCAAGAGGTGTTTGGACAAAGCATATTGAGTCATTAAAACAAGAGCCAATGAGGGCACAGCCTATTCTAGACTTGCTCAAATCTGATCCATCAACATATGTTCAAGATTCTGTTGGAAACTGGCTCAATGACGCTAGTAAAACACAACCAAATTGGGTCATAAACCTGTGTGAACAGTGGTTAAAAGATTCTGATACAAAAGCAACCAGCAGAATTGTCAAGAAAGCCAAAAGAACGATTGTGAAGGGGAACTTGTGAAGAAATACATAAACTGAATTTCCCTTTTTGGAGGGTATTTCTATCAATAGATCATTAGAAAGAAAGTCTCAAAGTTAGCTCAGTAAACTGACTGCCCCATTTCGTGGGGTTCTTCATTTTTTATAAAAAATCTAGTCTCCCCAATTCTGCATTCTTTATATAGGTCTTATCCTCTCATCGTCGTACTTTTGAATGAAATTGACTCAATAGAATTGACGTAAGAACCATGAATAGGCGAAGATGATATAAAATGTAAGATAAAGGGAGACGAATAATGATACATATCGTATTTGGGGCAGCAACTGCTGGTAGTTTAAAGCAAGCATTACGTGAAATGAAGCAAAAACCAGTGGAAGACATCATCACCTTTGATGATATCTACTCCATTGGCCCACTTACACACTTACATGAACGTCAAGGACAAGAGACTCGTATGGAGTGGCTTCGTCATGTCATGTCCAATGAGTTTGGTAGATTTGATGATATGGTAATCGATCAGCAAATAATGATTCAACAAGTGAAGGATATAAAAGATGGCTCACATATGATGATATGGATAGGCAACAATGCACACGAACAAATAGGTCTACGATTTGCCATCTATTTATTAAAAGGAAAAAACGTGGACGTGTCTGTCATTAATACAGCGATTGCATATGATCACCATTTTAATACAAAGACGATTCGCATGGACCTTCGACATACTGGGGAAATCCCATCTGAAAAATTTAAAATCATTTATGAAAGTAAAAATCACTTTCACACCATTTCCAAGGAAGAAAGAGAACGATTACAAGAAGAGTGGCTTCACATTGCCGAAACAGATCATACACTTAGGATATGGCGAAATGAACAAACGCTCAATGTATCAGAGGATGAATTTGATGCTTATTTAGTAAAAATGGCTAAGCGGCTTCATCTGTCCGAGCCAGAAGAGGAATACATCGTAACTCCACGCTTAATTGGAGAAGTCCTTGGTCATTTAGAACAATATATCGGAGATGATTTTATTGAGTATCGGCTAAAGAAGCTGATTGATCAAGGTGTTTTTGCTATGAAAGGAAAACGAACGTCCATGCGTTATTACTCGATAAAACTGACAACATTTGGTCAGGAATTCAAAAAATGGGTATGCTGTCGTGATTTTGAGCACCAACCTTATGTGAAAATTGAAGGAACCTATGGTGGCGAACCTTTTCAATGCGGACATTGTCAATGTCATTTAGAAAGAGATGATGTACCTATAAGCGATGTACTATTCTCTAAAATATGGAATTGGGCCATACAGTATGGTTGTTGGTTTGATGAAGAAACAGATGACTTGTTGCCAGAAGGGGTAGAAATGGAAAAGAAGTTTAATCAAGCAGGGGAGTGTATAACGGAAGAAGTGAAGAATGCGTTATCTCCTAAGTATCAAGTCGAATATAGCCCCAGTGAAATGACAAGACATTTCATTTAAAGAATAAAATTCAATAGCACTGTACAAAATAAATCTTTACATCATTCCCCATCATCATGTAATATATGGAGAAATCAAAAGCGAAGAAAAGGACATGAGCAGCTTTTATCGGTTCACAGAGAGGGAAGTCACGGTGAAATCTTCCTAACGCAGAAAAGTTGTCTTACCACCTTTGAGCTGTATTGGGGAAATTACAGTATCCAATACCGTTTACGCCACGTTACGGCACCAGAGCCATAAAGCGAATATGCATTATGGGAATTTGGGTGGAACCACGGATCACACATTCGTCCCTTTATGAGGGATGGGTGTGTTTTTTTGTTTACTTTTATAGCATGATTGCTTTGAAAAGGACATGAGCAGCTTTTATCGGTTCACAGAGAGGGAAGTCACGGTGAAATCTTCCTAACGCAGAAAAGCTATCTTACCACCTTTGAGCTGTATTGGGGAACATTGCAGTATCCAATACCGTCTACGCCACGTTACGGCGCCAGAGCCATAAAGCGAATACGCGTTATGGGAATTTGGGTGGAACCACGGATTACACATTCGTCCCTCTATGAGGGATGGGTGTTTTTTTTTATTTCAAAAAAGAGAAAGGTGTGTCAGTGATGAGAGAAAAAATGGTAAAAATTCAATTTCCAGATGGAAAGATCAAGGAGTTCTCCGCAGGTACGACAGTCGCAGAGGTTGCCTCCCATATTAGCCCAAGTTTAAGAAAAAAAGCAGTAGCGGGAAAGATCAATGATCAGACAGTGGACTTAAGTTATCCGTTAAACAACGATGCGGGGGTTTCGATTCTAACACTTGATTCAAAAGAAGGGCTGGAAGTGTTACGTCATACAGCTGCACATGTATTAGCCCAAGCTGTGAAAAGGTTATATGACAATGTGACACTGGGGATCGGACCTGTCATTGAGAATGGATTTTACTATGATATGAAGCTGAATCAAACGTTAAGCGTAGAGGATTTGGCAATGATTGAAAAAGAGATGAAAAACATCATAAACGAGAATCACCTTATTCAAAGAATGGAGGTCTCTTACAAAGAAGCTGAAGTGATGTTTGCACATGATCCATATAAACTGGATATTTTAAAAAGTCTCCCTCGACAAGAAGCCATCACGATTTATCAGCAAGGAGAATTTATAGATTTGTGCCGTGGACCTCATTTGCCTTCTACAGGGTATTTAAAGGCATTTAAACTAATGCGTGTGGCAGGGGCATATTGGCGGGGAGATAGCAATCAGGATGTCTTGCAGCGAGTGTATGGTGTAGCATTTCAGCATCCAAATCATCTAGCTGATTATCTTCATTTCATGGAAGAAGCAAATAAACGTGATCACCGGAAATTAGGGAAACAGTTATCCCTCTTTATGTTTTCAGAAGAAGCGCCAGGCATGCCGTTTTATTTACCAAAAGGTCAGATTGTCAGAAATGAATTAATGGCCTTTTCTAGAGAAGTGAGAGGTCAAGCGCAATATGAAGAAGTAAGTACTCCATTTATGATGAACCAAGAACTTTGGGAAAAGTCAGGCCATTGGGATCATTATCATGAGAATATGTATTTCTCAGAAGTAGACGATACAAGTTTTGCTTTAAAACCGATGAACTGTCCAGGGCATATGCTCATGTTCAAAAATAACTTATATTCCTATAGAGACCTTCCAATTAGAATGTCTGAATTTGGTCAAGTGCATCGTCATGAATTTAGCGGAGCATTAAATGGATTGTTCAGGGTCAGAACATTTTGCCAAGATGATGCCCATATTTTTTTAAGAGAAGATCAAATCGAAGCTGAAATCAAACGGATTTTTCAATTAGTTGATCATGTGTATCGGACATTTGGTTTTGAGTATTCAGTCGAACTATCCACTCGCCCAGAAAAAGCATTAGGGGATGACGCTATTTGGGATATATCCGAAATAGCGCTAAAAAATGTGCTTGATCAGTTAAAGATTAACTACTACTTAAATGAAGGAGATGGGGCATTTTATGGTCCGAAGATCGACTTTCATATTCAAGATGCACTAAAGCGGAGCCACCAGTGCGCCACAATTCAGCTGGATTTTCAAATGCCAGAGAAATTTGATTTAACATATATCAACGAGAAAAATGAAAAGGTGCGGCCAGTTGTCATTCATAGTGCCATTTTTGGTTCACTTGACCGGTTCCTTGGTATTCTCATTGAACATTTTGCCGGCGTCTTCCCGTTATGGCTCGCACCAATCCAAGTACAAATCATACCTGTCTCAAGCGTTCACCTTGATTACTGCATAGAGGTGCAGCAGCAATTAAGAAATATCGGAATTAGAGTCACAATCGATGAACGGAATGAAAAACTCGGCTATAGAATGAGAGAAGCACAAATGCAAAAAATTCCTTATATCGCTGTCATTGGAGATACAGAAATGCAAGAAAAAACACTGAACATCAGACAACATGGAGAAAAAATGTCAAAGATGCTGTCTATTGATGACTTTAAACACTTGGCAGCCCAGCAAATAAAAGACAGAACAGCTCAAATATGATGTGCTGATTTCATGAAGAAGGAAAAGACGTCCATTGAATGTGGACGTCTTTTCATTTGTGAAAAAGCCGAATTGACAATTGAAAGGGAAAATATTGAAACATTTTTTCGTTAAAATCGTAATAAGGATAGAGCGTTTATCAGAAAAATTTGAAACGAGGAGGAGTTTATCACATGGAACAAGCTGCACTAAAAAAGATGAGGACAAAACAAATCGCTATCTCTAATTTATTTGTCGGACTTATGATCATCATTTTTTTTATGTTGATTCAAATTGTTAAAATCCAACTGACACATTTCCTTTTTTGTTTAGGAATTCTAATGCTTATTCAAGGCATTTTAGGCTTTATTAGAAAAGGAACAACAAAGTCTTTCATACCTATTTTAGAGCAGGTAGCTATTTATGAAAAAGAGAAATTAGGGAAAGAGTGGGAAAAGGAAAAACGGTTAGATCATGTGTGGAAAATCATATTGAGTGTCATTATGTTTATTCAATCATTCACTTTACAAAATGTGGATAATGCATTCAGTGACGTCGATCCTGCATTGATCATTTTCTTGTTTTTGATGGTTCTAGCCATTTTAAATATAAGCATGCTTTTTCGTTTTAGAAAAATTGACCGATCGACTGTAGGTGAATTAACAGGCTACACAAAAGAGTCAAATATAATGGCAATCGCTTTAGGATTTTTTATGGCAATCATCATCTTCATCTTTATCGTTATTTTTGTTCTTCCATAAAACATCATCATTTTGAGGTGAATTCATTGAATGCAAACATTCAACAACTAATCGATCAGACAAAGGCGAAATTTGGCTTAGATCTTTACTACCTAAAAAGACACAGTTTTCATCGCTACGTCAATATGTTCAATGAAACGGTGTATACATTGAATATGGAATGGTTTCCCTCTCATGAAACGGAACCCGAAGACCATGATCTAAACCCAGACGGCACAGCTGTCATTGAAGTGAACTTGAATACAGGACAGACCGAGTCGGTTATTTTTGTTATGGACAAAACCTATGCGCAGCATGGTGTCACGTTTAAGAGACCTTATCCAGCTCATGTCATTCAATGGATCGAACAAGAAACAGGATTGATCTATGGAGAGCATTTTCATATGCATCAGAAGGAGAAAGGGGAACTTTCTTTCGAAGAAGCAATAGATGGTGTGAAAGTAGCACCTTCAGGCGGAATCGAAGTGAAATGGAATGAACATGGACAGCTCATGTACTTTACACACCACGGTCCATTTTTAGCCAAAACATTACTGAAAGATGAGAAATATGTGCTTTCCCTTGATCAGGTGAAGAACTTAGCCAAGCAGCAAGTACAGATGTTTCAATGGCCTTCCTTCGAGCACAATCAAATCCGTTCTATTTATGCTTTAGAAGAAATCTATGTGAAGAACGATGGAACGGGAACTCTTCCGTTTGAGGTTGGGCGTGAAGAAACGCATTGTATACACATGAATGAAGTCATTGAGTGGAATGAACCGATAAACAATGCCTTTGAAAAAAAGGAAATGGACATTCATGAGAACATTTCAGCTGAACAAGCTTTCTCATTGGAACCGTCACCAGATTCCCTCCCGATATCAAAAGAAGACCAGGATGAGTGTATCAAAGCGGTTCGAACCTTTTTGGCGCAAAAATATTCAAACGATACAGGGAAGTGGGTTCTAAAAACACTCCAACGTGATCATGGATACATCCATGCGATATTAAAAACGAATGAGCAAGAAGGCAGTGGATTTATGGATAAAATCAAGGTCTTCATTGATGCCAACACTTTTGAAGCCATTAATTACATAGATAAAAAAGAGATGTTTCAAGTATGTGGGATACTCAATCCATCTCAAACAGCTAGTGAAATCACCATAACTCAGAAACAAGCCTTTGAAACATTGAGAGAACGCCTCGAACTTACACCCATCTATGTCTATGACGATGTGCAAAAACAATATGTTTTATGCGGCAAGCTCGATTGTCATGATGGCGTTGATGCAGTGAGCGGCGAAGTGTTCTCTTTGACAGACTTTTCATAACTTCCAAAAGAACAGTCAGTGCTGTTCTTTTTTTGTCCCATCTCCCTCTTTTTTGCAGAAAAATGGAATTTTGTAGCAGGAAGTTGTCGTTTCATCACGAAAGAAAACAGGTAAGAATATGATCATAGGTCCATTGATTGAATTCGTGATGGAGTCAATGAGAAGACATAGGAAACGTTATACATATTGAACATTCGTGACAGTACAGTCGATCTACAGTTCATGTCTAAAAAGTGAGTGATCATGTCTCAAGCCGTATGCGAAAATACGTGTACCGAGATCATATGATGAGTTGGTTCCGTTTGTTTTTAGGTGAGTTTGAAGCCAAGTTAGAAGAAAGTGAGGATATCTACCTTGAGTACATTGGAAGTGTTTCGTCAGTTTTTGGTTGACCATTATCCTGCGTTACAAGATGAGCTTTGGCTGAAAGATGTTGATACCCTTCGAATCTCTCCTATTCTTCATCCTTTTCTGAAAAGCAAGCTGCCAGATGGGATTGAAAAATTCACTTGTGTCCTATTCACACAGCAAACAGATCAAACCACTGCCCCGCTCAAAGTATACCTTCTATTAGATGAATATGAGCAATCGCTTTACGCCATTGATTTGATGAATGAACAAATCGTGCTTCATTAATACAGAACCAAAAAGCTGCTTGAGAATGTCTCAGCAGCTTTTTTTTATGATGAACATTAGTTTGTCATATCAACCAATCTTCGGTGTAAGTTGTCCAATTCTTTTTTTGTTGGAAAAGAGCTGATCAGCAGCGTAGATCGACCGAATTGAAGAGGAAGCTCAGTATCGGTCACAATCATATCAACCCCAAGTTGATCCATCGTGACATCATTTAACGTATTTTCTGGACTTGTGAAAATGTGAATGAGAGGAGGCACGCTTAATTTAATTAAATCAGCAATAAACAAACTATGATAATAACCTAATGTTGAAGTAACAAAAATGTTCAGCACGTTTCTCCGTTCCATCTCCAAATGAACAAGCCCTCTCCAAGAAGATGTAATGATACGAATCAATTCCCGTTCATTTTTCACAAAAGAAGCGAGGATATCGTCTGTTTTTAACTCTTGGATGATATGACTAATCCTCGAATAGAAGTAAGGAAACTGTTTTTTCACCTCTGATAAATAGCTCGATTTCTTTTTGAAAAGGAATCCATCTCTCACGGTAATTTCATTGGAATACACATAATATTGGAGGAGAACGAGTGTCATCACCTTACGATTCGCTATTTCTTGATGAAAAATCGACTCCAACTGGGTGATAAATGAATGAATGGCATCATAGAGGCGTGGTGTATGCGACTGAAAGAACGTCAATTTTTCTTCGACAGACTCAATTGATTTAAAGTGTCCAATAGCTGGTTCGATCAATAGCAAAAAGACAAATTCATGATGATCCAGCGTCACATCAAATACGTCTTTGGCCATACGGCAGATGTGCTCTTCCCATCTTCTAATTTGATCATAGATTCCTTTAGCTGTAGAGGTTTGTTTTTCTTCATTCATTGAGTATGTATATTTACGGCTGATTGTAAAACCTTTTCGCATTCGGTGAATGGAAACGCCGAGCCACAGGCAGTATTTATCTATCGCGACATCTGGTACATTGACTTCGAGCACCTGAAATAGTTCTTGTAATAAATGAACTGCGTCTTGTTTTTGAATATCATCAAATGGCCAAAGGCGGCTTCCATACACTTCAAATAAAAATTCAACAAAGAATTGACGAATCTCCTTCTCATTTCCATGAAACTGCATACTATCTGGGCGTAACTCGATGTCATAGGATGTAAGGATCGAGTTGATTTTATGAATCGTGTTATACAGTGTGGATCTACTGATATTCAGCGTGTCCATCCATTCATAGAAAGATCTGTTTTCTTCGAAAAAAATGCCGTCAATCAATCGAATTTCAATCGTATCCTTTAGAATTTCTTTGATATAGTAATCCACTCGTATCGTCTGCGTATTACAAATGGATATGCCTTGTCTTGGCTTTATGTGGATTAACGGTTCTCCGTTCTCGGTTTGGAACGATTTCATTTGTTCTATATCGCTTTGAATGGCTCGAACAGAACCGATATGTTCATTCGATATCTCTTGAAGGCTCCACCACTTATTTTTGGATACAAGCAATTTTAAAATGTTTATCCATCTCTTTGATTTATTATCAATGAGCTCCATCAAACAACTAACTCCTTTCTTTGGCTTACCTCTATATATTATGAAGTTCAGATGAAGAACATTTGAGCTCAAAATAGGCATGAAATGATTGTAATGTTTTGCCTAAATCGTTTTGTCTTCACTTTTGATGATAAATGAGAAAAAAATTAGACGAAAACAAATGTTATTCGCTGATTCTCCATATTTTTCTTTTAAAAGGTGATAAGTATGCCATGAATCCTATAAAAATGGATCATTTTGTTTATTTTTTTGCTGCTCAAACGGTAAATGTAAGAATAAAAAGCATCGGCTTTTTGATTACCATATGGAAGGGAGTAGAAGGAATGCGATCTATATGATGCTGAACTATCTCACCATACATACCATATGAGTCATGCTTGTTTTATATGAACGTTCTATATGTGAATACATGCTTATATATGCATGTACTAATCATTTGTTGTTCATTCCAGTATAAATAGAAAAATTCACATGTATTCTTTTCATGTTCCCTCTCACTATTCCCCATTGCTATAGACCCCTATCCAACTACTATATCTACTACTCATGATGACCTTTCAAACTCATGATTCATCAACTCATTTTATTCATAGGGTCTTAAGGTGCAATTTTTAGAAAAATTTGATCAGAAGCGGAGTGATGTATCAGACAGTATACAAATGATTTTTTAATCGTTGTTGAAAATTAATTGTAGAAAAGGGTGGATGTATTGAAAAGAATATTGTCGCTGGCACTGATGACCGTGTTAGTCATACAGTCTAGTATATTAGGAATCTTGCCTTTAGCAGGGGCACAAGCTAAAGACATTCAAGAGAATATTTATGGGAATATTGAGTTTGCTGATAGCGAAGGAAACAAGTTATCAAGCATAGAAGATCAGCAAGTTAGAAAGGCCATTGTGCATTGGTCTATTAAAGGAATTGATCTCAAAAAGCAATATCCGTATATTCTCTCTCTTCCTTCAGTCATTCAGGTAGAGAAGGAGCAGAAAGAACTCATTACTGTCGATGACATACCTGTTGGTGAGTATACCGTTTCGAAACAAAATGAAGTGACGGTCACATTCAATGAGGATATTGAGCTTGATCCGAATTTAGAAGGATCTATAGATATTGACGTCACCAGTATAGCTGAGAAAAAAGAGAAAACAAAGCAAAACGAGCGTGAAGAAAATCTTTCAAAAGATGATTCAACCTCATCGGAGAAAGACAATGCTGCTAACAATCAAGAAACTGTTCAAAAGACACAAAGCGATGAAGATGAGTTACTAAAAAACAAAGTGAACGTGTCTAAGCGTTTAGGGCTGCAAAGCGTTTCAAAACAAATGCAGATACAAGAAAATCTCCTTACTGATGCGAAATTAATTTTTGAAGATCAGGAAGGAAATTCAGTTGATAAGCCTGACGTCAACTCACTGATTTCCATTAACTATAAGTGGGCCATCCCGAATGGTCATAACTATAATGGCGGCGATGAATTCCATTTCAAGGTTCCAGAGGAATTAGTCATTTATGAAAAAATCGATCGTCTCGAGATGAAATTTAATCAATCGACCATCGGTTATTTTTCTGTAGATGAAAGCGGAAATGCCTCCATCGAGTTCACAGATTTTATTAAACAATATTCAAATATCCAAGGAACACTTCAAGTATGGACACAATTAGATAAAAAAACAGTGATCACTGAAGAAAAAGAAGTGGTGATTACCCCGATTGAAGGCAAAGATACGATATCGATCCCGATTCAATACATTCCAAATGGTCCAAATGTCTCTAAAAAGGGAGAACCCAATCGATCTTACAATGCTGAAACCATTCAATGGACAGTCGATTTTAATATGGACTTAGATGATGTGAAACAAGCGAAACTGTTAGATCCGATTCAAGAAGGTCAAGCGTTAAAAAAAGATTCAATCAAGCTTTATCGTGTAGATACAAAGCTAAATGGTGAAACATCGCTTGGACAGCTGCTTGACGAAAACCACTACACAATCGGCCAAACAGCAGATGGTCAAGATTTCACGATTGAATTTAAAGATGACGTGCATCTCGCTTACCGTTTAATGTATGAAACGGACATTACGAATCAAGATCAGTCTGCGTTTCGTAATAAAGCGTCCCTTGTCTCTGCTGATAAAGTGATTAGTTCAGCAGAAGGAACAGTAAATGTGACAAGAGGCAGCCCTTTAAATAAAAAAGCCGCCCACTACGATCCAGTCACACAAACGATTACTTGGGAAATTCGGTATAACTATAACGAAAAAAAGCTGGCTCAAAAGGATGCTTTGTTAGAAGACTTCTTTAACGGTACACAGGCGCTAATATCTGACTCAATTCAAGTCAAAGAAGTCACAATTGATCAGAACGGCAACGAAGCAGGAACAAAAGCATTTGAAAATTACGTGGTTCAACCTCAAAAAAAGGATGAACAAAACGGGTTTACCTTACAATTCAATCAAGAAATTCAATCGGCTTATCTCATCACATATCAAACAAAAGCAATCGAGCGGATTTTCGAAGCTGAAGAGATTATCAATACTGTAACAGCTGGTAAAGAGAGCAAACAAGGGAAGCAAAGAATTGATCAGCAAATCCTAACGAAAAACCACGGAACACCGAATTACAAGAACAAGACCATTCCATGGCGTATCACCTTCAACAAAGATCAACAAACCATGAACAACGTGATATTAAAAGATACGTTTACAAACGAAGGATTGACGCTGCAAAAAGATAGTTTAAAAGTGACGACAGGTAATACAGTGCTTGAAGAAGGCACAGATTATCAAATCGTTGAACATGCAAATGGATTTGATATTCAATTTACGAAAGAAATCAAGACAGAACATACCATCACATATACAACGTCTTTTGATTATGAAAAAAGAGCAGATAAAGATCAAAAGAACCTACGTAACCATGTAAAACTTGAATGGGTAAATGAAGATGGCAAGGATTTGACGAAGGAAAATCAATCTGTCTTTACGCCTGACACATACACGCAGTCAAATGGATTCAAAAACGGAACATATGATGCAAAGAAAAAAGAGATCACATGGAATATTGGTGTGAACTATAATTTGAAACATCTAGAAGAGGCGAAAATCGAGGATTTCATTCAAGGAAATCAGCGTTTGCTTAAAGATTCAATTATCGTCTACTCGCTTGATTTACAAGGCGGGGAAAATGGTGCGGAAGAAAAAGAGGTATTAGCGAAAGAACATTATGACATCAAATTCCTTGAAAATGAAAAGGGAGAATCAGGCTTCGAAGTCATTTTCAAACATGCCATTGATTCCCCATACAAAATCATGTATCAAACAAGTGTTGAAGGAATGGATTTAGTACAGAAAACCTACGAAAATAAAGCGACCCTTTATGATGGAAAGACGACAGAATCAGACGTGAATGCTGTGGTGTCCATTCCAAATGGAGGGAAATACACGAGCAAATCAGGAAATCAGCAAGGAAAAGTCATTGATTGGAAACTGAATATCAACTTTGGTCAATCAACAGTCCAAGATGCGACGATTATAGACCATCCGAGCAGTAACCAAGCCATAATAGAAAACTCATTTCATCTGTATTCGACGACAATAGATGAAAAGGGGCAAGTGACCAAAAAGGAAGAACTGGAAAAAGGGAAGGATTATGAGCTAGACCTTGAATTCGATCCAGATTCTTTTCAAATCAAATTTAAAGAAGAAATCACGAGACCCTATATTTTAGAATACCAATCTCTCATTTTAGATAAGGTGGGAAGTACACTTCAAAACGAAGTAACGTTTAGAGGTGAAAATGTAAAAGAAATCAAAAAGGAATCCGAAGCCTCAATTGTGGTCAAACGTACCGCTGGCATGGGAGATGGCACAGGAGCGATTGGCGCTTTAACCATTCATAAGGTAGATGCGAGTAGTGGAAAAGCGCTAAAAGGAGCAATCTTTTCTCTGACAGATGCTGCGAGCGGTATCGTCATTGGAACAAAGACAACAGATGAAGAAGGAGCTCTTCGATTTGATCGTCTTCTGTATGGTGACTATATCGTGACAGAAGAGAAAGCACCAGATGGTTATATTAAGACGAAGGAACCGATCCATGTAACAATTGATCAGCCTTACGAATCAGGAGATCAAGCGAAAACAGGAAATAGCATGACGGTGCAGAACCAAGAAATCCGCCAGCATGTGAAGCTCACGAAAAAAGATAAAGAAACGGGTGCGGCATTAGAAAATGCAGAATTTGAACTGAAAAATGAATCTGGAGATACTGTCCAAACCCATTTGAAAACGGATGAAAAAGGAGAAATCCTTTTCAAACATCTTGAGCCAGGTTCCTATTATTTTGTTGAGACAAACGCACCGATAGGCTATCAATTAAATCAGCAAAAATGGCCGTTCACCATTAAAGAAAATCAAACAGAAACAACGGTTGTCACCGCAGTAAATGACATCATCAAAGGCTCTGCAGAATTGAGCAAAATAGGTGAAGGCGGAGAGAGACTAGAAGGTGCACAGTTCAAGCTCTTAGATCAAGACGGGCATGAGCTAAATGGTTCGCTTGTCACAGGAGAAGATGGCAAGATCACGATCAACGAACTAAGGCCGGGTACGTACCAGCTCATTGAAACAAAAGCACCCGAGGGTTATGTGTTAGATGAAACGCCAATTAAATTTGAAGTACCACTTGATCCAAAGGAACCAGTCGTCATTTCGCAAAAGAACCTATATGAAACAAGTGCATTAGAAGTGATGAAAGAAGGGGAAGATAGCAAGAAGCTTCAAGGTGTTCGATTTGAAGTCTTGGATCAAAATGACAAAGTCGTACGTAAAGATTTGACAACAGATGAAGGTGGAAAGCTTTTGGTCGATCATCTCAAACCGGGCAAATATCAGCTTGTGGAGACAGAGAGTATTGATGGTTACCAAAAGAAAAATAAACCTTATCCGTTTACCATCGAAATCGCACAAAAAAAACCGGCAGAGATCAAAGTGATCAATGATCTCAAAACTGGAGCTGTCCAGCTCACGAAACTCGGTGAAAAGAATGAAGCGCTTGAAGGAGCAGAATTCAAGCTTGTAGATGCAAATGGAAAAGAGATAAAAACAGGTCTCGTCACTGATGAGAACGGGGAAATCATCGTCAACGATCTGAAACCTGGAACCTATCAGTTTGTTGAAACGAAGGCGCCATTCGGTCATGAGCTTGACGAAACACCTGTCACTTTTGCTATGCCATTTAACCCTGAGAAGCTGGTCAGTGTGACAAAAGAAAATAGCCGCACAACTGGCGGAGTGCTGTTACACAAAAAAGGTGAAGATGGGAAATCATTAGAAGGGGTTGTCTTTGATCTATCTGATGCCAAAGGAAAGATAGTGGCAGGAGGAGAAGGAATTACAACCAATCAGGATGGAAAGATTACCTTCACAGGTCTAAAACCTGGAACCTATCAATTTGTTGAAAGAAAGAGTCTTGAAGGCTATGAATTGAGTGGGAAACCACTTGTCTTTGAAGTTGAATTCGGTCAAAAAGAATTGATTCAAGTGGAAGCCATCAATCAGCTCAAGAAAGGCTCTGTAGAACTCACAAAAATAGGGGAAGAAAAAGAAAGATTGAAAGGCGCAGAATTTACCCTGTTCAATGACGATGGTAAAGAATTGATGTCAGGTTTAACAACCAACGAAAAAGGCATCATCACTGTCAACGATTTGAAACCAGGCGCTTACCAATTGGTTGAAACGAAGGCTCCTTTTGGACATCAACTTGATGCAGAACCAGTAGACTTCAAGATTGATTTCAATCCAAATCAACTGGTGAAAGTGACAAAAGAAAATATTCGGACGACAAGTGCTGTAAAGCTTCAGAAAAAAGGGGAGGATGGTCAATTGCTCGCTGGCGTGACCTTTGACCTGATTGATGCGCACGGTCAGCGTGTGAAGAAAGACTTGAAGACAGACAAAAACGGTCAACTGACAGTCGATCAACTGAAGCCAGGAACCTATCAATTTATCGAAACAGCAAGCATTGCCGGCTATGAATTGGATCAGACACCTGTCTCATTTACGATTCGTTTAGGTCAAGACAAACCAGCAAAAGTAGAAATGATCAACAAACTGACGCCGGGAGCAGTGGAACTGACCAAAGTGGATGCTGAAGGACACACGCTGGAAAACGCAGAGTTTGCTCTTCAGAGTAAAGACGGGAAAACGTTGAAGAAATCACTTGTAACGGATCAAAAAGGAAAGCTTCATATCAACGATCTAAAACCGGGAGAATATCAATTCGTTGAAACGAAAGCGCCTCACGGCTATGAATTAGATGATCAGCCGATCCGGTTTACGATTGAGATAAATCAGCAGAAGCCTCTTCAATTAACAGCGAAGAATCACTTGATTTTAGGAAGTCTGCGTATCATAAAGGTAGACCAGCAGACAGATAGAACCTTAAAAGGTGCAGCCTTTGACATTCGTACAAAAGCTGGGAAAACGATAAAATCTGTGACAACAGGAAAAGACGGAGAAGCCATTGTCAAAGGGCTTAAACCTGGGGATTATACACTCACAGAGACGAAAGCTCCAAATGGTTATGTAGCGTTAAAAAAACCACTCGCTTTTACAATTCAAATGGGCGAAGTGGAGATCAAGACATTGATTGTAAAAAATGCTCCAATGAAGAATGAAGGGGACCACACGAATCCTCCAGCCTCAGATCAAGGGGATCAACATCCGCCTCATGACTCAAACGGTGAATTGCCAAAGACTGGAGAAGAATGGCTACGTTATTTGATGTATGCAGGGATTTTACTAGTAGTGTCTGGAACTGTTCTTCTTGTAGTCAGAAGAAGAACCATTCAGTAAAAGGAAGGAACGAGTGTATTGATGAAAAAAAGAACCTTATTAGGCAGCTTTTTGGTGGTCGCGGGACTAATGCTCATCTCCGTTCCTTTTCTATATGAGTGGCGAACTTCTCAGGAGACAGCAGCCATGGAACAGGCATTGAAAATGATTGAAGAAAATGACAGTGGTGCCCTTTCTTCTATTCCACATTTAACTGTGTCAGAAGAAGACCTGCGAGATACGATGGAGCTTGAGATCCCGTCAATTGATTTAAACGAAAAAGTGCTTCCTGTTACAACAAAAGAAAATTTAGGGATTGCACTGACTCAAATCAAATCTCATCAAATGCCAGGTGAAGGAAATTTCACGATTGCAGGCCATAGAGGGTATAGAGGCGACCGGCTTTTCCGGCAGCTGCCAGAAGTACCGAAAGGAGAAAAAGTCGTCTTACATCATCAAGCAGAAACATACGAATACAAAATTGTCAGCTCAGCTACGATTGAACCGACGGATGTTGATGTACTAAAGGATCGCGGAAAAAATGAACTGACATTGATCACTTGTACTCTTGATGGCCAGAAACGATTTGTCTTAAAAGGAATACGAATCAATGCTTCAAAGGATAAGCAACCGTCGGATGTATAACACCAACATAATAGATGATGGGTATGCTGGAAAAGCAGCGTTCACGACCGACATGTTACACCAACTGTTAGTAGAGCATTATCCCACTTTAAAAAACGAACGTTGGGATGTGGATATAGATACAATTCGGACTTCGCCTATTCTTCATCCTTTATTAAGAAGAAAGATTCCGATAGGTATTGAAAAATTCACCTGTGTTTTGTTCACGCAGCAGACAGAGTCCTTTGGAGAGCCTTTGATTGTGTACTTTTTATTGGATGAAAAAGGCGAATCGATTTACGCAATGGATCTCTTGCTAGAGCAGCATGATCCACATTAAACAAGAAATAAAAAAGGAAGGTCTTTAATTAACGGGTACGGTTTTAAGGTGGGAAAGTTGTATTAGTCATATAATGAGGACTCTAATTCGGATATGAATTGGAGTTCTTTTATTTGTTTATATGAAAGAGTACGAGCTATCGTCAAGACCTGTGCAGAATATATGGAGTATAGTGAAAGCGAAGTCGTTGATATGTTGTTGCTCCATATTTTAGATGATAAAATTTTATAAAATGGATTTGAAAATAGACGTAATCATCGGCGGATTGTGGTTAAACGGACCAAAGAAGATCATCTAGTTTTTATCCCTTCCCCTATTTCTTCGGCAGAAATATCGGAAAGAACAATGTTTTGACTCCAAACTTCTGATAAAATTCATTTAGATATCCATCATTCGTAGGTGTGGAGGTAAAAGAATGCTCAAAGAAGACCCTGATTATATTTTTCGTCATGATGCCCAACCAGAAGTTGTTCATGATTTAGCCGATGTAGATGAAAATGCCACCGAGTTGTTAATCACAGGAAAAACAAAAAATATTGAAAGGTTGAACTCTTTTTCTAACCTCACGAAATTGTGGATTTACAAAGTGAGCCAAAAGGAATTCAATACGATCTTGAGCTTAGTTAATCCCAAAATGCTCTATATGCGTGAACTGAGAGTAGAAGATTTATCAATCATCAGTTCTCTTCAAAATGTTGAGGTATTGGCACTTGAATGGAATACAAAGGCACAAAGTTTATGGGATCTATCAAAAAACACTTCTTTAAAATCTTTATCCTTAACAGATTTTTCAAAGTTGAATGACATAGCCCCTTTGCAAAAAAACACTGGTTTAGAATGGTTGCAATTGTCAGGTGGGATTTGGAATACATTAAATTTAAATACTCTACAACCTTTAAGATACCTTAAGAATTTAAAATATCTGTGCTTATCAAATATAAAAGTGAAGGACGAGTCTTTAGAACCAATATCGGCATTAGAGGGACTCAAGGAGCTTGACATTTCAAACCAATTCCCGACAGAAGAATACGCTAGATTATCCGTAACTCTTCCAAATACGAAGTGTGATCGTTTTGCACCATACATCTTTTTATCAAGTCCTATTGTAGATAAAGATGTAATGGTAATTGGAAAGCGGAAACCGAAATTAAATTCAAAAGTCGATGGGGAAAAGTTGCAAAAATACGAAAAACAATATAAAGCGTACCAAGAAAAGTATAAAAATTAACTTAAAAAGCAATGGATAATCTATTCCATTGCTTTTTCTATTACGCAAACAACTTCAGCCCAACGACGCCAATCACAATCAGCAGCAAGCTGAGGATACGAATCATGTTTTTCGGCTCTTTAAATAGAATCATATTAAACAAGACAGAACCCGCTGTTCCAAGTCCAATCCAAACCGTATAGGCAACGGAGACTTGAACGGAAGAGAACGAGGCGTACAAAAACAAAAAGGATAAGGCAAATCCGCCGACAAATAAAATGCCTGTCGTGAGTTGCTTTTTCTTACTGAACATATTGAGACCAATGGTTCCGCCAATTTCGCAGGCAGAGGCCAACAGTACAAAAAACCAGCCCATTTATACCGCTTCTCCTTTCTGCTCATGTGCATCTCCATCAGACACTTTCAGTCCAATAATTCCGAGAATTAAAATGCCCATAAATAAAAGCTTTTCTAATGAAAACGAACCGCCGAACAGCGCATAATCCATCAAAGACGTACCAATCGTTCCAACTCCGGCAAACACGGCGTACACAGTCCCAGTCGGCAGCTTCTCGCAAGCTTTCATTAAAAAATAAAAATCAACCGGGATCAGGCAGATAATGATCGCCCACTCCCACACAGCATCAGCTCTATTTAAACCAAACACCCAAAGTAATTCAAATAAACATGTGAGTGCAACATACATCCAGCTTTTTTTCATTGTATTTCCTCCTAAAACTGAAAACTGACGATTCGTCATTTTGAAGCCAAAAAAGAGCGTACAGCAAGTGCTGTACTAAGTTAAGGTGTCTCTATGCCGAGTGCGTAAAGGAGAAATTGCTTCACCTCTCGCTTTTGAATCAGAACCTCTTCTGTATCTGTTTCTGTAAATAAGTACATTTGCTCAGCAGACGATTCAAGTAAACCGATAATGAATTTGGCTGCATATTGACAGTTCAGATTCGCACGGACTCTTTTGTCCTGCTTTGCCTTTTCTAAAAAAGCAGCGACCCATTTGTAAATCGGTTCATAAATATCTTCCCATTCCTTTAAATGCTCGGTGGCAGCTAAACCTGAGTAGGTCAGGGCAAGGACATCACGGTATTGTCTTGTAAAAGCGAAAATGAATTCAACAAGCGCATCTGCTTGATCGAGGACATCTGCATGCTGAGTTAATTCCTTTTCGATCGCAGGCACCATCTGTGCAATCAGATGTTCAGCGATGGCAGGCATGACAGACAGCTTTGAAGGAAAATATAAATAAAAAGTTCCTTGCGCTACTCCTGCTGTTTTCACAATATCCGATATGGTCGTCTTTTCAATTCCTTTTTCTTTAAACGCGTCAATGGCAGCAAGCATAATTTTTTCTCGTTTTGACACAGGATCACCGACCTTAAAATGACTGAATGTCAGTCAGTTTAGCGGAAAAATGACGATTTGTCAATATGGGTTTCTCGTCATTGAATAGGAGAATAAGTGATGAATAGATGCGGGCAGGCCTGAATAAGCTGTAAATATGGTCAAGCATGATGTGAGAAAGGGGCAGCTCTCCGTATGACATTCAGTGCGATGTTTTCCATGACTTATTTTCTCTTGCTCGTCCCGCTCTATTTACATATGAGATACAGACAGGCGAAAAAACAAAAACGATTTATCTATTTACGAACTGAAATCGTTCTTGCCTGTCTGTTTATGTATACAAATGTTTTATTATATTTGACGGTCTTTCCTAATCGTTTTTCCGCACCAAGGGATCAGGTGAGTGTCAACCTCATGCCTTTGCAGTCCATTTATCAAAATCTCCATGCCTATCATCATGGCTATCCCAATCTTGTTTTTTTAAATTTGGCAGGGAACATTTTGTTATTTGTGCCACTTGGTTTTTTTCTTTATCAAGCATTCCGAACCTTGCGCTGGCAAAAGGCGATTCTTGCTGGCTTTTTCTTGTCAACAATAATTGAAGTGCTTCAATGGATATTCTCGCAATCTGGTATGATTACAAGAAGCAGCGATATTGATGATATTCTCTTAAATACACTTGGCACAGCGCTAGGTTGTATGTTGTATCGGATGTATCAACGAAGGAAGGAGAAAATCAAGTGAAGCGAGTTTGTATCATTCCATGTGGGGCGAAGAAAATGTGGGACGTCCATCCAGAGGCAGGGAGCCAGCCGGCGAACCTCGTTTATTTAAGTCCGCTGCATCAGCGTACGAAAAGCTATGCCCGAACGTTCTTTTCAGACTACCTAATCATTTCAGCGAAGCATGGATTCTTAAAGGCAGATGATATTATTCATGAAAATTATGATGTGGCTTTTGGTACACCGCATACTGATCAGATAACAAGAGAAGCACTAAGTCAGCAATTTCATGAAAAACATCTCACTGCATATGATGAATTAGTGATACTAGGTGGAAAGAAATATCGAAAGGTGATCGATCCTTTATTACTTCCTCATCAGACAGCGATTTATCCGCTGGCTCCATATAAAGGAATTGGCTATATGCTTCAGGCGTTAAAGCAAGCCGTTGAGACAAAAGTAGAACTTCCGCCGCATATTTAACGTATTCACATCTACCGGTAAGCAGGGTTTTGATCATTAAAAAGAGAATGAATGAAGTAGCGATGCTGATTGTTTCATATCTTTTCAGCAGCCACTTGGATGTCCGCATCGCTTATTAGAGTGGCTAGATGAAAAAGGGGGCGTATGAACATGACAACCATCTATTTAGCTGGTGATTCAACCGTTTCATCTTACCCAGATCGTCCTGTTCAAGGAGGGTGGGGAGAGTTTTTACATCGCTACACAGCGCAGGGTGTGAGCGTCGACAACCGCGCAATCGGTGGAAGAAGCTCAAAAACATTCATTGAAGAAGGACGGCTTGATAAAATATTGGCTGACATTCAGCCTGGGGACTGGCTGTTTACACAAATGGGGCACAATGATGCTTCAACGGAGAAGCCCGAACGGCATACAGATCCTTTCACAACGTATAAAAGCTATTTGTCTCAATATATTCACGGAGCAAGAGCGAAAGGAGCTACACCGCTTTTATTAACGCCAGTCGGCCGCTTTCATGAAAAAGACGGAGAATATATCAATGATTTCCCTGATTACTGTGCCGCGATGAAAGAACTAGCTGATGAAGAAGAAGTCCTTCTTGTAGATTTAAATACGGCAAGCCTTCAGTTTTATCAAATTTCCGGCATAGAGAAAACGACTTCTTACTTTATGCTGTCAACAGGCATAGAGGATCGCACGCACTTTACAAAAGAAGGAGCAGATGCGATTGCAAGGCTTGTTTCGCTGGAATTAAAGGACCTTGGATTAACGATTGTGTGATGGATGACAGGACGAGAAAGCGCTCGTCCTGTTCTTTTTTTGCAGAAAGCTATTGATTCCCTTCACCAGAGTAGACTACAATAGGTACATATGATAATGAGAATCAATATCACTTATAAATAGATCAATCGATGAAAAAACGGAGGGACTCAAATGACAGATCAGCTTGAATTGTTTGACGTCACCATTATTGGCGGCGGTCCAGCAGGAATGTACACCGCCTTTTATAGTGGGATGCGGGATTTAAAGACGAAGGTACTGGAGTATAACGAAAGCCTTGGCGGGAAAATCCTCCTCTATCCTGAAAAAGTCATATGGGATGTGGGTGGTTTGCCACCAACAAGAGGTGAACAGCTGATTCAGCAGCTAGAAACGCAGGCGAAAACATTTGAACCAGAGATTGCGTTGAATCAAAAAATCACGCAATTCGAGCGGGATGAGAATGGTCATATCCTGCTGACGGCTGAAAATGGCGATCGTCATTTGACAAAGACCCTCATCTTAGCCATGGGTCACGGAATTCCAGTTCAGCGAAAACTTGAAATCGAGCATGCAGACCGTTATGAGGTAACAAACCTTTATTACACCGTGCAGGAGCTAAAGACGTTTGCAGGGAAGCGAGTGGTCATCTCTGGAGGCGGAGATTCAGCTGTTGATTGGGCAAATGCCCTCGTTCCAATTGCTGAAAGTGTGACCGTTGTGCATCGTCGTGATATGTTTGGTGGACATGAAAAAAACGTCGCCAACATGAAAGCATCTAGTGCTCGCATTCTCACACCGCATGAACTCACAGAGCTTCATGGTCAAGGTGACAAAATTGAAGCCGTCACCATTCAGCACTTAGAAACAGGCGACATCGAACGAATCGAAACCGATGCTGTCATCGTCAACCATGGCATGAAAGGTGATTTAAGTGTTCTATCAGAATGGGGACTCAAGCAAGGTGAGTGGGGACTCATCGAGGTCAATGAAAAGATGGAAACCAATTTACCCGGTGTCTATGCAGTTGGCGACTTATGCACACATAAAAGTAAAGTGCGTTTAATTGCCGGTACGTTTGTTGATGGAGTCAATGCACTCAATAGCGCAAAGCTATACATCGAACCAGAAGCAGAAAAAGTAGCGTACGTGTCTTCACATAATGAACGCTTTAAAGAGAAAAACAAAGAATTACAAACGGCTGGAGCGCGATAATCACCATTCAGTCAGACATTGAAGTGCTAAAATGGTTTATTTTAGCACTTTTTTATATGGAAGGAGAAAGAGGAAATGACCGCCTATACTCATACAATTCTTCGCATGAAAGAAAGCAGTAAACGATCTCTTTCTGTGAAACAAACGGACTCATGGCAAACATCTTCACTGATGTTCTTGACTACGGACGGTGCGGTGAGACTTGACATGGAAGGAATTCGATATGAGCTAAACGCCAAAGACAGTGTGTTGATCCGCTCAGGAATAGATGTCATGGTTCAATCTTTATCGAGCGAGCAAGTGGTGATCTATACTGTCACATTTGACCAATTCACTCTGGCACAAGATGCACAAAATGAATTGGTCTATAAGGTGAATCACGATAATCTCCCTGATAACGGGGAAGTGGTGAAAGGCTCTGCCGTTCTTTTTTCTTACATCAAACAAATACAGACGAGCCAAATCATACAAGAACAGGCAAAATGGCTGGAAGAAATCATGTTCATTTTCCGCAAACAATCCAAGCCATACAACGAAAAAGTGCATTATTCGATTAACATGATCTTGCAGTATATGGCTGAGCATTATGATCAAAAACTAACAAGAAAAGACTTAGCTCATAAGATGGGGTTTCATGAGAGTTACTTTTCTACCTTTTTCAAACAAAGTATGGGGATGAGTGTGACAGAATACATTGCACAAATTCGAATAGACGAAGCCAAAAAACGTCTTTTACAAACAGACGATCAAATTCAAATCATAGCACGGCAAGTCGGGTATGCAGACAGTTTATATTTCAGCAGGAAGTTCCGTCAAAAAACAGGGAGAACGCCCAGTCAGTTTCGAATGAACCGAAGACCAGAGCGTATTGCTGCTTTTCAATTTGTCGGGTCATTGGTTGCAATAGGCATTGAGCCTGTTTGTATTGACGAAGAAACCTATCTCCATTCAGATATATTGAAAGAACAACTGGCCGGTTCGCTCGTCATAAATGAACATACGCCTGATGACGTCTTTAAATCACTTCAATTAGATGTCATCATCGTCCCTAACTATTATTATTCAAAACCTGCATTGATCAAGCGGTTGGAGCAAATCGCACCAGTTCTTGTTCTGCCATACGCCGGTCATCATGCTGTACCAGAGGTACTGTCTATAGGACGCCTTTTAGGAAGAGAAAATGAGGCAAACGATTGGGTGAAGCGATTTGAACAGCATAGTCAACAGGCAAGAAACACCCTGTCTTCCTTTAGAGAAAAAGGCGAGACCGTTGCAATCTATGAAATGAGAGGACATGACAAAGTGTATATGTGGTCCTATGAGGCAAGAGGGGCCTTCTATCTTTACGAAACGCTTGGCTTAAAACCTCCAAAAGCCATTTTAGAAGAAGTTCTTCTTCCTAATCAACATACAGTCATTCCTTTAGAGAGACTTGGAGAATACGAGGCGGATCATATGTTTTTTATTGTCTCTGACCAATATGGGTGGTATAAGCAAATGGACAAGCGAATGGAAGAAAGTGATGTACTTCGTCAATTATCGGCTGTGAAAAATGGTACCTTTTATCCAGTAAAACTGGAGGAGTTTCGATTTGATGAAGGAGAGCGTGCACTTCTTTTGATGGACCGGTTTGTCTCTCAATTGACACAGCCAGCCTATCCAACAATTGTCCATATGTAAGTTGCGAGAATCCTCCATAGACCACGACAGGTGAGGTTGATAGAATACATGAGACTAGTAATTGATAACTATTCTCATTTGTAGTGGCGAAAATGAAGGAGGAATATGGAGATGAAAAAGACGTATTGGATATGTGCTGTCATTCTTCTAATGATATTGACGGCTTGTGGCAATAAAGAACAAGCCAAAACAGCAGAATCAAAGCAAGAAACGAAAACGGTTGAAACAGTGAAAGGAAAGATAGAGATTCCAGCTGAACCTAAACGAATTCTCGTAGATGGATATTTAGGGAGTGTGATTGCACTTGACGTTCAGCCTGTGGGATCGACCACGCAGGATTTAAAGAACGTACACTTAAAGGACAAGATAAAAGGAATAGAGGACATCAGTGACGAGCGTTCAGCTGAAAAAGCACTTAGCTTAAAGCCTGATCTGATTATCACAGCAGTACAGGATGAAAAAGTCTATGATGTTTACAAAAAAATAGCCCCTACCATCGTGTATCCTTACGGTTCTTTCAAAGATGCACATGAAGAATTAACGACGCTGGCAAAAATTTTAAATAAAGAAGAGGAAGGAAAAGCATTCCTCACCGCTTTCGATCAACGAATCGAGGCTGCTAGGAAAAAAGTGAAGTCTGCTTTAAAAGAGAATGAAACGGTCTCGATCATGGGTGCTTTTAAAAATGATGTCTATGTATATGGTAACGGTATTTATCGAGGCGGGCAGGCATTATATCAGCAATTACAGGTAAACCCGCCAAAACAGGTCAGAGATACGATTTTAAAAAGTAAGACAGGGTATGAAGTCATTTCGTATGAAACCCTTCCTGAATATGCAGGAGATTACATTTTCATTGATGAAAGCAACGGCGGAACATTTGATAAAAACAATTCTATTTGGAAGAGTCTAGAATCTGTCAAAAAAGAGCAGACCTATCAAATGGATACAGAGTTCTTCTGGCCTTACGATCCGATTGCAGTAGCCAATCAAGCGGAAGAGTTTGCTGACATATTGACAGAAATGTCTGATCGGTAGGAGGTCTGTCAATTGTTAAAGCGTTTCTTCTCATACTACAAACCATATATGGGGCTGTTTATATTAGATTTTTCCTGTGCGGTACTGGCAGCCTTACTCGAATTATCCTTTCCCCTTGCCATCAGTAAAGTGATGGACGATTTGCTGCCAAATGGTGATTGGGACGCCATTTGGTTTTGGGGCATTCTGCTCCTCATTTTATACGTGATCAGTTCTACGATGCATTATGTCGTGACCTATTTTGGGCACAAATTAGGCATTAATATAGAAACGGATATGAGGAATCAGCTATTTTCTCATGTACAAAGAATGTCCTTTCGCTTCTTTGACAAAAAGAAAACGGGAAAACTCGTGTCCCGTATGACAAATGATTTAATGGATATTGGTGAAATTGCGCATCATGGCCCGGAGGATTTATTTATCGCGATCATGACACTCACGGGTGCCTTTGGCTTGATGCTGTCGATTAATTGGCAGCTGGCAGTTCTCACATTTATTGTCGTTCCATTCTTGATCGGATTATCCGTCTACTTTACGAAAAGAATGTCTGCTGCTTTTGATAAAATGTTCTCGAGTATTGGTCAATTCCATTCACGTGTGGAAAACAATATTAGTGGCATACGGGTTGTGAAAGCATTCGGAAATGAATCACATGAAATGGACCGATTTATTGAACATAACGAGCAATTTAGAAAGACAAAGCTAACCACATATCAAATGATGGCTGTGCATACCGCTGTCAGTCATTTTCTTATTAAGAGTGTGACAGTGTTTGGCCTTGTATGCGGCGCATGGTTTGTGCTGCAAAAAAATATGACGTATGGGGAATTTGTGTCATTTGTACTATTAACAGGCATCTTCTTAGGACCCATTCAACAAATCAATGCAGTCATTGAAATGTATCCAAAAGGTGCAGCGGGCTTTAAACGATTTGCATCACTCATCGATCAATCGCCAGATGAAAAGGATGCGGATGATGCCATTGAAGTTGATCAGTTAAAAGGGGATATCGTTTTTGAGCACGTGTCTTTTCAATATGAATCAGACAAACCGGTTCTTCATGACATCAATCTTGAGGTAAAACAAGGAGAGACCATTGCGGTCGTAGGTCCCTCTGGTGCTGGGAAATCGACGCTTTGCAGTTTGCTGCCACGTTTTTACGAATGGCAGGAGGGTACCATTACAATTGATGGCATAGAGACAAGAAAGATGACACTGCCTTCGCTGCGGAGACAAATTGGTGTCGTCCAGCAAGATATTTATTTATTCCATGGGACCATCCGAGAAAACATTTTATACGGAAAACTCGATGCATCTGATGAAGAAGTGTGGCAGGCAGTGGAGAAAGCCCAACTGAAGGATCTTGTAAATAGCTTGCCAAATGGGCTTGATACGATCATCGGTGAACGCGGAATGATGCTATCTGGCGGACAAAAACAGCGTATCTCCATTGCACGTATTTTCCTTAAAAATCCGCCAATTTTTATTTTAGATGAAGCCACATCTTCTCTGGATACGGAGACAGAATCCTTTATTCAGGGCTCACTTGAAGAACTATCTGAAGGACGAACCACGTTTATTATTGCGCATCGCCTAGCGACCATCCAGCATGCTGACCGGATTGTGGTTTTAACAAAAGAGGGCATCAAGGAGCAAGGCAGGCATGAAGACCTGCTGGAAATGGACGGGATGTACCGGCGTTTGTATGAAACACAGTTTAGAATGTAAAAGAGGAAAAGCCGGCATATGGCTGGCTCGGCGTGTAGACAAACCCACGCATTCGGTGTCAGTCCTGCGCTTCGGTGCTCACGAATGTCAAATTCGCTCCGCGCCGATGCTCGTCCTTCCTAGGGCTGCAAAGGTTTTCTATCACGCTGAAAAGAAGACAAAGGGCTAAAATAAAGTTCATTTTAGCCTTTTGTCAACAATCTGAAGCCGGCATATTGCCGGCTTTTTAGCGTGTGATCATCATCCGACCATTAACTGCGGGGGGCAAATAACATCACACTGACACCAGCTAAACAGATCAAAGCACCCATCCAGTCATAGAAATCAGGGGTTTTGCGATCGACCCACCAGCCCCAAAACACAGCGAGAACGACAAAAACACCGCCATAGGCCGCATAAACCCGCCCAAAGGTCGGGAACTGCTGGAATGTAGGGATGACGCCGTAAGCGACCAAGATGAGGCTACCTGCGATTCCGTAGCTGACGGGTTTTGCTTCACGCAGCCACAGCCAGACAAGATAACCGCCACCTATTTCAGCCAGACCAGCTAATAAAAAAAGAACAATCGTTACAATCATTTTCGGACACTCCAGTTCTCCAGTTTCGTTCTATTATGACATGATGAAAGGATGCGTTCTACCTGATATAAATTGAGAGCCTGACGAGAGTTTGCTAAAATCAACTGAACAGTGAATGAAACACATGGATTCTTGACTTTCCTTGAGGCGAGTGATCCAAATGGTCAATCCATCCGTTGAGTAAGTACATTCTCATGAGGAACACATTTCCTTTTTCAGCGCTCTTTTTTTCTCCTTGAAAAAAGAGTAAAGTACAAAGGAGGCTTATCTCAGCAATTTGAGAGATGAGCCATACGTGAAGATTTCATGATGAATGCATAATGCTCTTTCTCATGAAAAAGGAAGGAGATGACCATGGACACACTGAAGGATTTTGAGCTGTATCACAAGATCAAACATGATCGACATAAGCCCTCGCTTGAATTATTGTACGATCGCTATGAACGTGTGTTATATTCGTTTATTTATAAAATGACTGGAAACCGTGAGCTGGCGGAGGAAGTGCTTCAAGAAGTCTTTATCAAGCTTTGGCGCGGCATAGGAGAATACAATACAGATAAAGGGAAATTTTCCTCATGGTTATTTATGATGTCACGAAACACGGCAATCGATCTATTAAGGAAACACCGAAATGAAACAGCTCTTGAAGATGAGCATATTGAATACTTGGCAGATCATCAAGAAGATGTGTCAAAAGAAGTAGAATGGAACGAAGAAAAACTAATTATACGTGAAGCAGTATCAACATTGTCGAAAGAACAGCAAACCATCATCGAAGATGTCTATTTTAAAGGAATGACACAAAAGAGCATTGCGGAAAAACTAGGCATCCCTATTGGAACGGTGAAGGGAAGAGTTCGATTGTCATTGAAGCATTTACGAACGAAACTGTCTCGCGGAGGAAAGGAGGAAGAGGCATGACTCAGTGTAAACATCAAGTCATTGATTACTTTAACGGGCATTTACAAGGAGAAGAAAAGACGCAGTTTGAAGAACACATCAAACATTGCTCGGATTGCAAAGAAGAGCTTGAAGAACTGACATCGCTCATGTCTGATATTCCGTTTCTAGCAGAGGACGAAACGCCTCCGGCAGGGATGAAAGACCGCATTTTATCAAGAGTATTTGAAGAAGAGATACGAGAGACAACAATCGCTGCAAAATCGAACCCGCCTCAAGATCTCAAAATAGTTCGTGATGCAAATGAGACGAAACCGCCAATGAAGAAGAAAAATCAATGGCTTTTGCCTCTCGTTGCCGCACTACTTCTCATTTCTGCAGCTGGGAACGTGTATTTCTTAACAAATGGAACAGATCAAGCAGAACAACCTGTCAAAGTTGTTGCGACAAAATCACTGGCATCTGCCGAATCGGCAAAAACAACGGGTGCTTTTTCAGTGATTGAGCATCACGGCAAAAAAGAGCTTGTAGTGAGTGCCGACGGATTAAAAGGCCAGCTTGATTCATCAGCTGTTTATCAAGTATGGCTCATTAAAGGAGATCAGCCCGTTCCGGCCGGTGCCTTTAAAACAGATAGCAAAGGGGAGGGCACCGTCACCTATGCGTTATCTGAAAAAGAAGCAAACGAATCATGGGATACTGTGGCTGTCACCCTTGAACCAAAAAAGGATAACAAGCTTCCGCAAGGCCCTGTCGTACTGAGTGCTGCATTTTAAGCTTGATTCATGAAGGATGCCTTTTTCAGGGCATCCTTTTTTGATAGGCAGAAGGAACCTTATGACAAATGAGACGTACTACATATAGAGGTGAGACACATGCAGCGATACATAGAAAAACAATTATTTCTCTTATCAGGTAGACACGCATTTACCGCATTTTATTTTTTGGTGATCCCATTCATTATAAAAGACCTTTTTAAATCAACTCCTTTACTTATGGTCATGATCGCTCTTTTTATCATTCATCATCTAGTGACAAGTATCGTATGGTTTTATAAATCAAGAAACATTCGAAAGCGTCAATCAGGTGACCTAACCAAACGAGGACATCTCGTTGTCCAGATCATGCAGAGGCTCGAACAGCTCATGATGCTCGGTTTTGTGATGGTATTGATCAGTGGAAGGATGCAGGGAGACATTGTGACGCTATTATTCACAATTTTTCTGTTCATCGTCGTTTTCTTGCAGCACATTCAGTTTTATTATGTTCAGTACTTTTTTAAATCGAACGGCTGGTTCACCTATGTCCTCTCTTTACAAAAGGCTCGTCCTTCTTACATAGTGAGGGAACGAAAGGCTTTGAAGAAATCCTAAATGTGCAATCGCTTGCTGACTGATCCATCAGCATCAGAAATGTATGATAAAATGTGGAAAAGAAGCATGGAGAAAGGGAGTGCGAGCGAGTGAAAGCAGTTGGATTATTTGAGTATTTGCCAATTGAGCATAAACAAAGCCTGATCGATCAGGAGGTGGCAAAGCCCAAAGCAGCTGGCAGGGATATTTTGGTGAAAGTAGAGGCTGTGTCGGTGAATCCAGTGGATACAAAGGTGAGGTCACCGAAGAATCAGAAGGAAGAAGAACTGAAAATTCTTGGCTACGATGCAAGCGGTACGGTGGTGGAAGTAGGTGAAGCGTGTACGTTGTTTCAGCCGGGTGACCACGTCTATTACGCAGGAGATATCACGCGACAAGGCTCAAATAGTGAATACCAGCTTGTGGATGAGAGAATTGTGGCGAAAAAGCCTGCAAATCTCTCTTTTGCCGAAGCAGCTGCCATGCCTCTTACAACAATTACGGCATATGAAGCGCTATTCGACCGAATGCATATGAAGCGGAATGCAGAAGGCTCGACCCTGCTGATCATCGGTGGTGCAGGCGGAGTGGGCTCCATTGCCATTCAACTCGCCAAATTAGCGAAAGCAACTGTGATCGCCACTGCTTCAAGACCTGAAACAAATGAATGGTGTCTCTCATTAGGGGCTGATCATATCATTGACCATCACGAGCCGCTCTTAGCGCAGCTTCAGGAAAAAGGGATTGGCGAAGTGGATTACATTTTATGCTTAAATGATACAGATGGCCATTTCAAAGGCATGGCAGAAGCGATTAAACCTCAAGGTACGATCTGTACCATTGTTGAAAATCAGCACCATTTAGACATTCAATTACTCAAAAATAAAAGTGCTGCATTTGTATGGGAATTCATGTTCACACGGCCGATGTACAAAACCTCGGATATGATGAAGCAGCACGAGCTTTTAAAAGAAGCGAGTACATTATTTGAAGAGAAGAAGTTAAAACATACATTAACAAAGGTGCTCAGCCCCATCAATGCAGTTAATTTGAAGCAGGCACATCAAACACTTGAGCAAGGGAAGATGATAGGTAAATTTGTTCTAGAAGGATTTTAAGGAGGGGCAGCAAATGACGACGTCATTACAATATCCGATTGGCTTATATGAACGGGTGGACCAACAAACGAAAAAGCAGCTGGAGGCATGGATTGATGAGCTGGCACTCATTCCTCAAAAGTATGAAGAGGCAGTTGTTCCATTGACAGATGATCAGCTGGATACCCCATACCGGCCAGGTGGATGGACCGTTCGTCAGCTCATTCACCACGTAGCCGACAGCCATCTGAACGCCTACTTGCGATTTAAACTTGCGCTGACAGAAGAAACACCGCACATACGTCCATATGATCAGGAGGCATTTGCTTCACTTCCTGACAGTAAGGCGTCTATCAGTCTATCGCTGCCGTTAATCAGCAGTCTGCATCGCCGATGGGTCACATTACTTCGCGAGATGACAGAGGAAGATTTCAACGCTGCATATTACCATCCAGCCGATCAACAAACGGTGTCCTTATATGATGCAACAGGAATGTACGTCTGGCATTCACAGCATCATCTTGCCCATATCACGGAATTAATCAAAAGAAATCAGTGGAATTAAAGGAGTCAACACACATGTCTAGTAGAAGAATTGTTGGCGCTATGTTTATCTGCATGGCGGCATTGTTTTATATAGCGAAATACGTTTTGTTTGAGATTCGTTATGGTGGAAATGTAGGCGCAGAAAGAACGATCGAGGAACTGGAACATATACTCCCAGGCGGTACGTGGATCAGCATCATTTTTCTCATTATCGGTTTAGGTTATCTCTTGTGGGATGACCGGGAAGTCATTCGTCAATATCTTTTCACCCCAGATAAACAAGGAAAAGAAGAATGAAAAAAGACGGACCTCAAGTGACCGTCTTTTTTCCTTTTTTAGCCACGTTCGGGACGAAGTGCTTTTTCTAAAATAGCTAGACCTTCATTGACTTTTTCTTTTTCCTCGTCATTGAGCCGTTGCAGGGAATTTTTAATTTTTTCATGCCCTTTTTGATAAATACTTCTGAAAATATTTTTCGCTTCCTCTGTCAATTCTACGACAATTATTCGACGGTCACGCTCAGAATGCTTTCGTTCCACAAAGTTCGATTGTTCTAACCGATCAAGCAGCCCTGTCATATTGGACAAAGAAGCCCCCATTTTTTCAGCAATTTCGGACACCTTAAGAGAGCCATGGTTATTGAGCAGCATGAGTACTTTCATTTGAGGCATACTCATATCAAGCTTCATCCATTCAGAAACATCTCCAAGTCCTGCAGCAGTGAGCACTTTCATATACAGCACCCATGTCTTTTTTTCCTCAGGAGATAGGATTTCCTCTTTTAGTACGGTGGTGTCATGAATATTATATTCCACGCTTGTTCACTTCCTTTAAGCGGCTCTTTTCTTTATATTACTGATTTTTACTTCTAATTGAAAGTATCATGAAGCTTTTGAATGTTAAACTGCATGAATTAAGTGGTATTTGTTGTATAATAATGGTCAGTTGAAATTAATGAAGCAACTTAGAAAGTTGGGAAAAACATGTGGAACAAAAAAACGGGTATGACGATCTTAAAAATGCTCTTTCCGATCGTGATCATCCTTGTCTTAATTTTTGTCGCCAAGCAGGAGCTGAGCGGCCTTTCCATTAAAAAGACGTTTTATATTATTGACAGCTTGAATCGAATGGACTTGTTTATTCTTGTCTTTCTTGGACTTGTCGCTGTTTTATCCATGTCCTTATATGATTTTATTTTAAGAAAAAGCCTTGATATGCCCATCAGCGGCTGGAAAACGATCCGAATTTCTTGGATCGCCAACTCCTTTAACAGTGTACTTGGATTCGGTGGTTTATCAGGAGCAGGGCTTAGAACGCTTCTATATAAGGAATACATAACCGATACGAAAAAATTGCTGAAAGGCATAGCCCTTTTAACATCCTCTGTTCTGCTAGGCTTATCTATTTTCAGTGATTTGATTTTAGTTAGGGTCCTGCCAGTTGAAAGTATTATTAGTCAGGAGCCGTGGTTATGGGCATTTGTCATTATTTTTGCTTGTATTGTGCCCATTTACATCATCATGGCGTCCATTCGAAAAAGCTCGATTGAGAGCGGTGAAAACGGACTAAAGCACCCGATCTATGCTTATATTGGTGCATCGTTTTTAGAGTGGCTGGCAGCTGGTCTTGTCATGTACATGGCTGTTGTCTCTATGGGGATGAACGTTGATGTCCGTATTGTATTAGGCGTCTTTGCGATTGCGTCAATCGGCGGTTTAATCAGTATGGTTCCGGGCGGATTTGGTTCTTTTGATCTGATCTTTTTACTCAGTATGCAATACATTGGGTTTGATAAAGAGATGGTGCTGACAGCGCTTGTCTTGTACCGCTTCGTTTACTCCATTTTCCCGTTTATTCTTGGACTTTGTCTAGCGGCATACGATTTAACTGGAACAACACTCAGGCGTCTTGAAGGCAATCCGAGAATGGCGCCTGCAATTGAAACAACAAACGTCTTAATTGTTTTGCACCGAGCTCTGCTCATCCGTTTATTGTACGGATCTTTGTCCATTTTAACGTTTGGAAGCGGTTTGCTCATTATGGCTTCCGTTGTGCTTCCTGTTGATCGTTTAGGTGTGATTACAACCATTCCACGCTTTTTGTTATCAGGATTTAATGGTCTTTCTTTAATGTTCGGGATCATTTTAATGATTTTGTCCATTGAAGTGTATAAAAGAACGAAACGGTCTTATCTATTGACAATGATTGCCCTAGCAGGCGGCTTTGTGTTTACTTTACTAAAAGGGTTTAACCTGAGTTTGATCTTTATATTGCCGGTCATCATGGTGGTATTTTTCTCGCTTCGAAATCAATTTGTGAAGCAGCAGGCCCCTTATTCTTTGAATCAGTTTGTGGCCGCCGCCGCCGGATATTTACTCGTGTTGTTTAACTATAATGTCATTGGGAACTTCATTTGGATGAAAATTGGTCATTTCTTAAGCAAGGACTATTTGGTTCATAATGAACGGCATATCACGATGACCAGTATGATTGCTTTAATTGGCGTACCTCTTTTCTTTTTCATTAGTAAATTGATTTTTAATAAAAAAGCAGTTCCAATCGGTGAAGAAGCCGATGAAGAAAAGTTAAAAACATTTCTCGAAGAAAAGGGAGGAAATGCTCTAAGTCATTTAGGTTTTTTGGGAGACAAAAAGCTGTTTTTCTCAAGTGATGGAGAGGCGATGCTTCAGTTTGGCCGGATTGGCCGCTGCGTTATTGTGCTTGGAGATCCTTCTGGCCGTAAAGCCTCTTATCCGCTTGTACTGGAAGAATTTTTGGAGCAGACAGAAAAAGCAGGCTATCGTGTCGCTTTTTATCAAGTAGAACGTGAAGGAATGGCGCTTTATCATGACCTAGGTTTTCACTTCTTTAAGCTTGGGGAAGAAGCCATGGTCGATTTAGAAACGTTCTCTTTGTCAGGAAAGAAAAAATCAAACTTACGGGCTGTCGCAAATAAATTTGAACGAGAAGGCTATACGTTTGAAATGCTCGAGCCGCCCTTTTCAGAGGAATTGATCTCAACCTTAAAACAAATCTCTGACAGCTGGCTGGGCAAGAAAAAAGAAAAAGGATTTTCATTAGGCTATTTCAATGAAGACTATATTCAAAAAGCACCGATTGCGATTTTAAAGGATGAACAAGGACAGATCATATCTTTTGTGTCCTTAATGCCGATGTACCAAAAAGGAGAGATATCCATCGACCTCATGCGTCATATGCATGATGCACCGAACGGGATGATGGATGCACTCTTTATCCACCTTTTTCAATGGGCGAAAGAAAAAGGCTACACATCCTTTAACATGGGAATGGCGCCATTATCGAATGTAGGCACGTTCCACCAGTCCTTTCTGACAGAACGTTTGGCGAGTGTCATCTTCAATAACGTCAGATATATGTATAGTTTCAGCGGCTTACGGTCGTTTAAACAGAAATATAAACCAGAATGGCGCGGAAAATATTTAGCGTATAAAAAGAATACATCACTGCCTGTCACAATGGTGCTCGTCACTAAGCTGATAGGAATGGACCCAAATCGAAAACGGCGTCCATAAGTCCAAAGAACCTTTACCTTTCACTAGGTGAAGGTTTTTTTAGACAAAAGAATAGCAAAAGTGGTAAAGTTGAAGGGTAAGGGGGATGTTCACATGACACTAAATGAATGGTTTACAAAGGGATTAGCTGAACGTACATATGTACACAACATGGAGAAAAATCGTGAAAACTTACTCACGGTGTACAACCAGTACGCAATTCATCAAAAGGAAAAAGAGCTGCTTCAAAAACTTCAAAAGAAAAAACTGAGAGCGCTTGTGATCACGGCAGATTGGTGCGGCGATGCGATGGTCAATGTACCTATTTTCATGCGTATTGCAAATGAAGCACTGATTGATGCGCGCTATTTCATTCGGGACGAGCACCTAGACCTGATGGATCAGTATTTAACGAACGGGACCGCAAGATCGATTCCGATTATCGTCATCATTGATCAGGACGGGAAAGAAGTGGGGAAATGGGGACCTCGCTCAGCAGAAGCTCAGCGCTTTGTCGACGAGAAAAAGCCGGATAAAGATGCACCCGATTTTGAGGAAGCATTTAAAGTGTTTGCGAAAGAAGCCGCACATCACTATACGACAGATCGTTACTTATGGAAAGATATTGAGAAAGAAATAGTAGAAGTTTTGGCAAAAATATAAACCAAAAGACTACTTCGCCGCAATGGGAAGTAGTCTTTTTTTATCTTGTTTTTGCGTTTCACCTACAAAACACCGCATAAAGATGTAGAAAAACCGCAGAATTCTATCAAATACCGCAGAAAACCGCAAAGCATCACGATTTTCCCAACCACTTTTAGTTGAAAAACCTCATATATGCCATGAAAACAGCTATTTTGCCCTTATCTAAAGGCTCATATAACGCACGTCGGATGGCTTTTTCCCAATACAAGAGGCCCAGCAACTATAGTAATCTAGTTGTAATCTCCTTTGAACGAACTAAAAAAAAATAAATGAAGGAAAAGGGCTGGCGATCAATTTATGAAAAAAATCATCTATCTCGATCAAGAAAAAAAGAAGCTCGCTGAATCAAAGAAAAGAGAACAGCGTTCCATCAAATCACTCAGACTGCTTGTGTTTTATGACGGACAAAGTCCTTCATGTGCAAAAGCGATTGACCTGTTGAAATCACTCGATTGGAAAAACCGAATTCACTTTGAATCATTTAGACACTCACAGCTGCTGAGACTGAATAAAATTAGTGAAGAGAAGGCAGAGAAACGAATCGTGTCTATTTCCTTAGCGAAAAATCAAAAAAACTCAGGGATTTATACTTGGCTGAGAATGGCTTGTCACATCCCTGCATTATGGGGAACGGTCCCATTCATTGTACTCAGCATTTGGCTTGGCTTTGGGCAGCATGCTTACGATTATTTTGCGAGAAAACGGTACATTCATTCTGTCGAACAAGTCACCCGTCCCGATACAGATCAACAAAAAACCATCTAATCATAGAAAAAGCATGACCTTCGATCGGCAGAAGGTCATGCTTTTTTGTAATATGGGATATATGATGCTAAGTGATCAAGTAGCTTCGTTGTGTAAGACATATACGCACGCTTATCAAGCTCAGAAGCCGCATAGGAAAGTAAGGTTCTAAGAGCAAACAAGTACTCATTGTGGAGCTGATTGTGTTCAAAGTAAGGAATCGCTGCTTCTACTAAATAAGTTTTCAAATCATGAGGATTCTCTTCAATCATCAATTTATAGATTTTAATCATATATAAACAGTTTGGTTGAATACGAGGCTGTTTGAGCAGCTCGTGTATGTATGGAAGCGCCTTTTTGCGATCATATTCCGCATACAATGTCGCGATTTCATAGAGCGTTTCACAGTAACGATCTTCTATCTGTTCTTGATTAAAATAATTGAGTGAATCTAGTAAATAAGGCACAGCGGATGAGAAATCGCCTTGGCGTTTTAAGAGAACCCCGTAATAAAAATAAGCTGTCATCTTAATATAAGCATCAGGGTGAAGCGACGTGTGTAAAATCACTTCTTTTAAATATCTTTTAGCTGTTTGAAAGGCCTTTAATTCCAGTGAGATGACCCCATGAATGAGTGTACAATGAATGACCCGCTTGAAATTATTTTTTTGTCTATACAAATCCATTGCTTGATGTGTGGCCTCAAGCGCATCACCGAGATGCCCCATGGCTCCAAGTGCTTTTGCATAGTGATAATACAGGTCGCTCTGTTCAACAGAAGCGTAAGAAAAGCAGCTTTCAAGTCTTTTCAATCCTTCTTCGAGCTGACCGATTTTAATAAGATGGATGCCATCTAGATATTCAAACGTTTCTTTTTCTGTGTCAATAAAGGTTTTTTCAAACTTCTTAAGCACGCGGTGCGTTTTTAAGGCAAGCTGCTGTTTTTCTGTTAATAAATAAAATTGAAATAAGGACAAATGATACTGAATCCCTAAATCTAGCGAAAAGAACTGTTCCTCGTGATGAATGATCATTTCTGCATTTTGCTCTGCTTGATCGAGCGCATAGAAATACATGTTCATTTGAAACTCATCGAGCAATGACAGCAGGTGACGCGCCTTTTGCGACAGCGTTTCTTGACTAATTCCAAGCCGTTCAAGCAAAAGATTGATCGTATCTTGATTGGCCTCTTTTGAGCCATTTTCAATTTTACTTAAATGAGAGACAGAACAAATTCCTTCTGCCAACTCCGATTGGGTCATATTTTGTTTATAACGATAGAGTTTGATGATTTGCCCAATATTGATTTTCATTCCATCCAGAAGCCTCCCTTCCAATCATGGGTTGAAAGCTTTTTGAAAAAATAGCCGCATGAGACAAAGTGGAAATACCTGATATCATTTCATCATCTTGGCTTTTTTCTCAAAATTTGTTTAAAACGTAATATGATTGTAACATTACTTGAAAAAGTCAAACAACTTTTTAGCAGAGAGGCGAGGTCCTATTTGCAAACAACACATGATCATGTTTATAATGTGAATGAGAATCAATTTCAATTAAGGTTGATTGAAAGGATGACATATATGCCAGAAACAAAACAACAAACAGAAGCGTTAACGGTTCGAGACGCTGTCAGATATAGACGATCGATTCGAAAATTCAAAGAAACACCGGTGAGCATTGAGCAGCTTCAGCCATTATTAGAGGATGCAGTCTATGCACCTAATCATAAAATCACGGAACCGTGGCGTTTTTTATATGCAGTGACGGATGAAGCAAAAGAGGTATTTGTTGAGCGGTTCATTGCTTTCTTTAAACGCAACAACCCAGACGCAAAAGAAGAAAAGATCAATCAGTACAGAGATTATTTTTCTAAAGTACCAGCACTTTTACTTGTTGTTCTAAAAGAAGACGAAAACCCAGTTGTGAGAAACGATGATTTTGCCGCTGTGAGTGCGCTCATTCAAAACTTCCAGTTGTTGGCTTGGGATCAAGGAATCGGTATGGTATGGAAGAGCGGCCGTATTTTATACGACAAAGGGTTTCAACAGGATATGGGATTAAAGGAAAACGAGCGCTTTGCCGCAATTCTTCACATTGGTTATCCAGAAGAGGTGCCTGAGGAAAAGTCACGTCAGAAGGCATCAAGCCTGCTAACTGAAATCAAATAAAAACAGACCTTTTGATAAGGTCTGTTTCTTTTTACTTATTGTTTTTTGGCACGCTGATCGGCTGCTTTCATACGTGCCATCGCTTTTACGTCATTCGGATCTGCAAGTTCTTTGGAAAATTCAACATATTCGCCATCCGTCTCTTGTGCCGCAAGCTGGTGGTTGGATTTTTTGAGTTGGTCTTTTTTCAAAGCTTTTCCCTCCTTTACAAGATCACTTTAGTTATGTGCTTGTAAAAGAGGAATATCCGTTTTATTTGTTTCTTTTTTCTGCTGCTCTTTCCGCTTTTTTGAATTCCTGCTGATACAGAACTTCCTGGGTTTTCTTCAGTTTTGAAGTCGGCTGGTGTTCTTTTTTCTTCATCAAAATCGCCCCCTCATCTCATTTTTAATAGGATGGGTGTTTTTGACAAAAATTATTCCTCTGAATGCAAAATCGCTTCTTTTAGCTCAGGGTGTAAAAACTCATAAGAAGACAGCAGTGCCTTTTTCGGCAGGGCGCGCTGGCCTTCTAGAACAAGCAATGACATGTCGCCAAGTGCGGTTTTGATGACAAAGGACGGCACCTTCAGCCAGTGAGGGCGATGAAGGACAGATGCAATGGTTTGCCCCAGCTGCTTCATTTGAACAGGATTTGGAGACGTGACATTGAGTGGACCTGATATGTGTTCATGTTGAATGGCATACGCAATGAGATGTGCTACATCCTCCACGTGAACCCAAGATACCCATTGCGAGCCAGAGCCAATCGTTCCACCGGCAAACAGCTTGTATGGCAAGGTCATAAGAGGAAGTGTGCCTTTTTCTCCTAGCACTACCCCAAAGCGTGTATAAACCGTGCGAATACCGAGCGCCTCAATTTTTTGACCTTCAGCTTCCCAAAGTTTTGACGTATAACTTAAGAAATCTGTATCGGCTGGAGGGGCCTCCTCCGTAAAATCCTCTGTCTTGGAAGTGCCGTAGATACCGACAGCACTTGCTTGAATGAGCACAGACGGTTTCGTTTTTTGCGCTTCTATAATGCGTCTCACTTCTTGTGTGGATTGAATACGGCTGGAGAGAATGCCTTTTTTTGCTTTGTCCGTCCAGCGTGTGAAAATGGATTTTCCAGCAAGGTTAATCCATACATCAATCGCAGGCAATTCGTGTTCAGGCTTAGCACCTTCTGTCAGCCACTGCACATAGTGTAAATGATTTTGTTCGGATTCCTTTGGATTTCTTGTTAAAATATATAGATGATGTCCTTCAGCTGCGAGCACCTTTGTGACGTGCTGACCGATAAACCCGGTTCCTCCGGTAATGGCGATATTCAATTGACATCTTCTCCTCTCATATACATACCTATATCTTTCACGATTTTGAATCAGAAGAAACATCCTGACTGTTGGAAAAAAGGAGTGATCACAGGATGCCCTATATTACGAAAATCTCTGCTCAGAAAAACAATACAGAACGCGTGAACATCTTTCTTGATGAAAAGTACGCTTTTAGCGTTGATCTAGATGTGCTCGTCCAGCATGATTTGAAAAAGGGAAAAGAGCTGGACGAAGCCGATATCATAGAGATTCAATTCGGTGATGCAGTAAAAAAAGGATTTCAGCAGGCCGTCGATTATTTATCGTATCGGATGAGATCAGTGAAAGAAGTCACCGATTATTTGACGAAAAAAGACATACCAGCACCTGCTATTAGTGAAATTTTACACAAATTAAAACATTATAAGTATGTAAATGATCTTGAATTTGCAGAAGCGTATGTAAGCACCCACCGAAAAACGAATAGCAAAGGCCCGTCAGTGCTAAAAAAAGAGTTAAAGCTGAAAGGCATAGACGATGACACCATCGAACAAGCACTATCGCAATATCCGAATGATTTGCAGCTAGAGGAAGCAGTGAAACAAGTGCTAAAGCTGGTTAAGAAAGAGAAAAACCGGTCCGCAAAAGAAATTGAACAGCGTATCAAATTGCAGCTTCAGCGAAAAGGATTTTCATTTGATATCATTGATAAAGCCCTTCAAGAAGCCTATGATGGACAAGAAGAGGAAAAGGAAGAAGAAGCCCTTCACTATATGCTTGAGAAGGCAAAACGCAAGGTAGGTTATGACGGATCATTTGAGAAAAAAATGAAAGTGAAGCAATTCCTTTACCGAAAAGGATTTGATCTTGATACAATTGATCACGTTTTAGACAAAGGGGAATGACAGATGGAAAAACGCTATAGTGAAATGACAGAATACGAATTAAAGCAGGAGATTGCCGCTCTTTCTGAAAAAGCAAGAAAGGCTGAGCAGCTAGGCATTGTGAATGAATATGCCGTGTTGGAGCGGAAAATTGACATGGCGAAAGCCTATTTATTAGATCCAGCTGCTATTCAGACCAAAACGACTTATCACATCAAAGATACAGACGAGCAGTTTTATGTGGAGTATTTAAATGGGGTTTTTGCTTGGGGCTACAGAGTATCAGCGCCAAATAAAGAAGATGCCCTGCCGATTTCAATGCTTACGCAAAAGGACTGATCCCTAGAGATCAGTCCTTTTCTTTACTTCGAACGTTGTTTACGGACGTTGTTCTGAAGTACGATGTCGTGCTGCGTTTGCTGCGTTTCTCCGTTGACCTGAGAGGCAGAATGTTTAGCATTCGCCCATGGTTGAGGGTAAGCGGTTGTTCTTAATTGAACAAAGTCTTCCATATACGATTTCCCATTTGAACTCATATCTCAAGCACTCCCTTTGGAAAAATTAGCGTTTCCCTGATGCCCTCATACGTTCCTGTGGACGTGTATTCGTCTCACCGTTCGGCCTTTTAGACGCATAAGCATCTGTGGCCACTGGTTCGCCTTCAAACTTGTGATTCACTTGATTTGGAAAGCCCTTTGCTTTATTACGCATACTGATTCCCTCCAAACAATACAAATCATTTGCGTCTTTTGAAGACGTAAGGGTAGTATATGAAAAAAGAGATTTTTTTAAAAAGGCACTTTCTGCTAGATGAAGGAGGAACCAGTATGGAACAATATTTTGAGCGATTAACCGAACAACTAATGGAAAAAAACAATATGCTCACATATGAAGAAGCACGTACATGGGTAGAGCTCCTTTGGAGTGATTTTGAAACAACCTATGCAAAGGCTGGCCGCAAGTATAAAGGACAAGAAACGACTGAACGGATTGTCCGAGAATGGATCGAAAGCTACGGCGCTCAGCTGCATTTATTTCAAAATAAACAATCGAAGGCAAATGAGCATCTGCAACAAAACGACAAAGGGCTGCTGCATTAAAAGGGTTGCCCTTTTCACTTCCACTCATCTTTTTCAATAAACAGGAAAATATATAATTGACCAAACAATTTTATGAAACAATACCCAGTCTGTGATCAAAATTACAGGCTTTTTACAATGGATAAACTTAAAATTACATTAAATTCATGTTGGTGAAAATCACTGGAAATAAAACTCTGATATAATGTAACGATTAAGGATACATGAAATTTATGGATAATAAAAAAGGGTTTCGTTTTCTGACAAAAAAGGAATAATGAACATAACAGACTATGTGAAAAAAGTGAAGAGAAGGTGCGATATGGAACGGGAACTGCTCTCTGTTATAATTCCTTCTTACAATGAAGGTGAAAACATCAGACGAATCTTTGAGGCACTCGAGGAAGAGTTTCGCGATTTTCATTATGACTTTGAAATCATCTTTGTGAATGATGGAAGCAAAGACAATACGCTTCAATACATGAGAGAGCTCTCTCACAAAAGTGCAAAAGTCAAATACATTTCCTTTTCTCGTAACTTTGGGAAAGAAGCTGCAATTTTAGCAGGTCTTGAGCATGCAAAAGGGGAAGCTGCGATCATTATGGACGCCGACCTGCAGCACCCAACGTATTTGATTCAGGATTTTGTTAGAGGCTACGAAGAAGGTTATCATCAAGTCATTGCCAAACGAAACCGTAAAGGGGACAGCAAGCTTCGTTCTTACCTATCATCGATGTATTATAAAGTGATGAACAAGGTGGTCGAAGTGGACTTGCGTGATGGTGTAGGAGATTTCCGCTTAATTTCCCGTCAAGCGATCGACGCATTGCTTCAGCTGAAAGAGGGAAATCGTTTTTCAAAAGGCCTTTTTTGCTGGATTGGCTTTGAAGAAAAGGTCATCTATTATGAAAATGTGGAAAGACAGCACGGTGATACAAAATGGTCACTGAAGAAATTATTTAACTACGGGATTGATGGGGTCATTTCCTTTAACAACCGCCCGTTGCGTATTTGTTTTTATACGGGTATTTTGATCTTATTTCTCTCTTTGATTTACATCGTGGCGACCTTTATTCAAATCGTCAGAACGGGCATCATGGTACCGGGTTATTTCACTTTAATCTCAGCTGTGCTTTTCCTCGGTGGTGTCCAGCTCTTGAGTCTAGGTGTGATCGGAGAATACATTGGCCGGATTTACTATGAAACGAAAAAGAGGCCGCATTACTTAATTCAAGAATCAAATGTCATGGAACAAGAGACAAGCTCAAAAGAACAAGACCGAGTGTTAACGCAGTTATTTAAATAACGTGGAGTCAAATAACCGGCAAGCACGAATCGCTTGCTGGGTTGTTTTGTTTCAATGAACAGTGGATCTTTTGGAGAAAGGATTTAGATGATGAAACGTAGATGGATACTCATTGGAATGTGCCTCATTCTTGCTTTATTAGGCCACTCCTTTTTCTTATATGAATATACGCAAGGCCGATATATGACGGGAGATGGGGATGGCATTTCGCAAATGCTCCCGTTTAAAAAACTGCTGTATGACGAATACGTCAAAGGAAACTTCTTTTATTCCTATCAATTTGGTCTAGGCGGCGGTACATATACGCAATTAGGTTATTATTTTACAACGTCGATGGTCTTTATGGTCACAGTCGCTGTTGTCTGGCTGTTAAATGCGCTTCACCTTATACAGTCAACAGACATTCACTTTTGGGCAAATGCAGTTATTTGGCTGAGTGTGATCAAGCTGACAGTCATTCTGTTCATCGCATATCGTGTGCTCCTTTCGATTGTGCAACATAGGCTGGGGGCGCTGACAGGTGCCGGTATTTACGGACTGTCTATTGTGTACTTTCGGCATCAAACGTTTTGGGAGTTTTTCACCGACAGCATGATGTGGCTTCCGCTGCTTGTGCTCGGGGTTGAACGGATTTTTAAAACAGGTAAGCCGGCTTGGTTTATTGCGGCTTGCAGTCTCATGCTGATCAATAATTTTTACTTTGCTTACATTCACTTTATCTTTTTAGCCATTTATCTCGTCTTCAGATATATGATTAAGCTTCAAAGCGAGGAGCGAGGCTGGAAGGTGTTCTGGACCCTTGCGATCTCTACGTTGTTATCGTTTGGGATCAGTGCTGCCTTTTTTATCCCGTCTGTTTACGGCTTTCTCAATAATGTAAGACCGCCGTATGAACAGGCAATTCCTTGGTTTGCGCTGCATGATCATCTGCTGTTTACAAGCAGGGTGTATTTATTGCCGGTCATCTTTCTGATTTGTCTGTTTCTCGTTCCGCTATACCGGAACAGATGGTTTTTCATGTTCACATCGATCAGTGTTCTGCTGATCATTTTTCACTACAGTCCAAAGATGGCGAGTGTGTTTAATGGTTTTTCTGCACCGCAGTACAGATTTGAATACATTCTTGCTTTTACAGTCGGAGCAGTCGTAGCCATCACCATCAAGCATTTCTCGCAAATGGAGTGGAAGTGGAAAAAACGTGCGGTTTTAGGCGCTTGGATTGTATTCCTTCTCGCAGTCGCCCTTTCAGAACGAGCAAAGGGAAATATGGATGTTGTTGTATTTACCGGAATAGGACTGCTTGTGATCAGCTTGTTCTTCCTCTCGATACATGCGGGGAAACGTCTGCACCTTCGTCTCTTTTCAGCTGTGCTCATCGTTGTGAGCTTACTGACAGCAGGCGTGTATCAGCAGGGCTACTTATTTGAAAGAAGCAATATTAAGAGCGTATCAGATACGTATCTGAATAGTGAGGCGTATGCTGGACATGAGCAAATGAAGCTCATTCAGCAGATTGAAAGCCGCTCAAAAGAAGATCCGCTTGCCCGGATTGATTGGATGAACGGCGTGCGCAACAACACCCCGTTATTTGAAGGCTTTCAAGGCATGAGTGCGTATTCAAGTATATTGAATCAGCATCTGCTCCATTTCTACTGGAATGACCTGCAAATTGATATGGGACGGGAAAGTGTCAGCCGGTATGCAACAATGGGGGACAGGGCGAATTTATACAGTCTGACCTACGGGAAGTATTATATGAGAGACAAATCGATGTCTTTCTCACCGCCGGTTTATTTTAAGCCAATATTGGAAAGCGAACATTATGAAGTGTATGAAAATACACGCCCGCTCCCATTTGCAAGAACAACGAGTACCGTCTATTCAGAAAAGTCACTAGAGCATGCGTCAGCACTTGATAAAGAACATGCGATGTTGCAAGGTGTGATCTTAAACAAAAAAGGAAATGCTGAAATCGACCAATCGCCTGATCGAATAAAGGATACAAACATTCATACTGAACAAGCGGTATACGAAAATGGCGTGCTTGATGTATACGGGAAAACGGGTGGGCTGAATATCACCCTTCCAGATGATATCGCTCGCGTGGGGGATGTATATGTGAGCTTTTATGTGAAGCGGACCGACCGTAACGAGGGATTTCAGTTATCTGTGGATGACTATGTCACATCACGCAAAAGCAATACGTCTGTCTACAAAACAGGCGTTAATGACGTGACGATCCGAGTCCCTGCGGAAAAAATCCTTTCCATACGAGTTCCAAAAGGGACATATGAGCTGAGTCAATTAAAGCTGTATCATGAGCCTTACCGCACCCTTGCGCGGGCATATGAAAAAGAAAAACAGGATGATGGCAGCCAGCAGGTGAAGCTTAAAAATAACCGCTTTACGATTTCTTATGAGAACAAGCGCGGCGATGATTATATGATTCTGCCTGTTCCATATGAAAAAGGCTGGGAGCTCACGGTGAACGGCCATCAAACCGATATTGAACAAGCCAATTATGCGTTTATCGGTTTTCCAATAGAAAAAGGCAAAAACGAGATCGTGCTAACCTACTATCCACCTTATATCAGAATTCTCGCATTGATTTCACTCGTCAGTTTGATCGTTGCGATTTTATATGCACGGAGAAAAAACAAGAAACACCACTTTTCAGCATAAGTGGTGTTTTTTTATCTTTCATCTCATACGTAAGTTTCTTCATCCCATTCAATCGTGTATTCGTTCATTTTTTTATCAATATCGTTTTGAATACTCATGTGCTGAAATAGCGCATTCAATTCTTCTGTCCTCTTTCTTCGATCCTTTTCATAATAATAGAACGCATCTCGATAATCATGATCTCTTAGCATCTTTGCTATGAGCATGGCATCTTCTAGACTATATGATGCTCCTTGACCAACAAAAGGGTTCGCCGTATGTACCGCATCACCTACAAGAACAACACGTCCTTTTGACCACACAGGAAAATCCTTTATTTCATAGATACTTCTTGGAAAGAACATGTTAGTATGATCGATGATGTCAGAAAGGTGTTTAGGAATGTTCCAATGTTCCATTTGTTTATATAATAACTGTCGGATGGTTTCTTGATTGGCTTTCTCAAAATGTTTTGTAGGTAACTTCTCAGGACACTGAGAGAAAGCTTGCCATAAAATATTCATTTTATTTGTTGGATGCGCTTTCCCAAAAATGAATTGAAAGTTTCCGTCATTGTAAAAATAACTTGTTGCCTCATCCAATACAAAATCCTTCACAAACGATACTCCTTGTAGTCCCCAAAAACCGCTATAGTCTAATTTAGCATTAAACGCAATAGCCTCTCTTGTTTTAGAAAAAGTTCCATCTGCTCCTATTACGATATCACCTGTTATCACAGTTTCATCTTCAAAAAGAACCTGAACGGAATGAGGATGCTGTGTGATTGAGATTAACTTTTTGTTGTATTTCACTTCTATTCCTTGGCGGTGAACTTCTTTTAAAAGTGATTTGATGATTTGGTCTCTCATGACGTTCAGTAAAGGAGCATCATAATATTTTTCACTATAATTGTGAAAGATCGCTTCTACTTCATTTTCACTGTTTATTTGCTGGATCTTCTTTATCACAGTTGCATTTGCGATCACTTCATTTTTACACCCGATTCCATCCAAAATCTTTACCCCATTCGGAGACAGTAAAAAACCTGCTCCTGTTTCTAATTCTTCATCTGACCTGCTTTCATAAATCGTACTTTCCATTCCAGCCTTTTTTAAAAATAAAGCAGTAGCCAATCCTGCTACACCACTGCCGATAATGATCACATTTTGAGATTTCATCATTTTTCCTCCCTTTTTATAAACAGACCGGTCGGTTTATTTTAGTGCAAAAAAATAAGCTTTTTCATATAAGACAGCGTATCACAATTCCCCCTTTTCATTTGGTAATTAAAGTATATGATAATATGTTAGAAATGATTTAGCAAGAATGAAACTAACCAATTTCTGATCAACTTCTTTTAAAAACATGAAGGGGATAACAAAACATGAACAAAGACACCGTGATAAAACACTATGAACACACCCTTGAATGGGTACAGTCACTAACGGAAGTAACAGAAGAAGAATGGCGTAGCGCCATCGCTGATGGAAAGTGGAGCATTGCTGAGATCATCGCACATTTCGTTCCATGGGATGAATTTATTTTACACGATCGCCTAAAGGAATTTTGGAACAATAAAGCGTTACCTCAGGCACCTGATGTGCATGAAATGAATCAGCAGTCAGCCGAAAGAGCAAGAAAGGAAGAGAGAAGCGAGACGATCGGGCGATTTATTGTTGTTAGAACAAAATTGCTTCAAGAAATGAAGAAAATCGAAGCATCTCGCTGGACTACACCCTTTCTGATCGGTCAAACTGAGCTGACGTTATCAAGTTATTTTCAAGGTTTGATTAAACATGATCTCCATCATATGGAGCAGGTCAAACAAGCGCTCTCCACAAAAAGACGATAGCGCCTCACGAAGCTTCCTTATCAAACGAAAACGACGCATAATCAAACAAAAAATGAAATAACCAAAGACTTAGCGCAAAGAGAATTTCTTCAGAAGTAGTCAGCAAAATGCCGTCAACCAATTCGTCTGATACATAGACAGCACCCCAAATAAACAAAAGGTGAAATAAAACGGCATAGAAAACGATAGATCGTTTTTTGGACCGACACTTACGAACAAACCGCATGAGCACGTGTTCCAGATGTTCAAAAGAGATCCCAAGTACAACATAGATGCCCATAAACAGAATCAACGATAAAATCGATTGATAAAAAGCACCCGTCAAATGAAAGAACAGCACACAAAACAACAAAAATATGTAACAGACAGCTGATAGCGCCATGAGCCATTTCAGCCCTTGCCATAAAGCGTGAACAGATTGTTGCATGGGTAAACAACACTCCTTTACATGAAGATACCTGCAAAAAGGACAGCCTTTTTGCAGGAAGGTTGGAATTAATCCTCTTTTTTAGGTGCAGCGATGACAGGATGTTTGTCAGTATCAAGCAATTTCAAGAATTCTTCGCCTTGATCTAAATGATCCAAAACAAGCTGTTTCGGTGTGACCGCAAGCCACTGATTGAGCGAGATATCTGCATAATGATCGCTCTTAAAGATTTCTAAGAAATAGAGCGGTTCGTCGCCTGTATTTTCTACATAATGCCCCATCGCAAATGGCACATAGCCAACGTCTCCCGCCTGATAGTTGAAGGTTCTCGCATGTCCATCAGAAGCAAAGACCGTCATTCGTGCCTTTCCAGAAATGAAATATTGCCATTCATCCGTATTTGGATGCCAGTGCAGCTCACGGATGGCACCTGGATCAACTTTCACAAGAGCAGAGGCAATCGTTTTAGAAGCTTTGAAATTGGTAGAATCCGCAATCCACACTTGTCCGCCGCTTGACGTAATCGGCTCTTGCTTTAACAGCTCATATTTAAAGGAGTTCGGGACTTCTCCTTGCTCTGTTTGCACCTTGTCACATTCAAGGGAACCAGGAATTCCTTTTTGGAAAATATACTTCTCTTTCTCTGGCAGCTTCTCAAATTGCTCCTTTGTCATTCCAAAGTTTTGGAGAACGACTTCCTCTGGGGTATGCGCAAGCCAATCAGTCACTTGGAACGTACTATTTTCAGAGAAGGAACCATCATCAAACACAAGCAAGAATTCAGCTCCTGGTTCAAGTGCTTGAATAGAGTGCGGCAAGCCAGAAGGGAAGTACCATAAATCTCCCTCAGTCACATCCTCTGTAAAATTCCGCCCCTCTGCATCAACCGATGTAATTCGGGCTTCCCCATAAATCATGTACGCCCATTCCGCTTCCTTATGCCAGTGCAGCTCACGAATCGCACCAGGTTTTAGCCGCATGTTCACAGAGGCAAGACTTTTAGAGATTGGCAGTTCACGCACCGTTACCTCGCGGGCATAGCCGCCTTTTTCTAAACGGTTGTGCGTATCAGAAAAAGAATATTTCATGTTGGAAACCGTTCCATGATCGGTTTCTGGTGGCGTGAGCATATCTGGGTTTTGTCTGTCTCGCTCGAGATTACGTGGAATTTTGACCGTTGCTCCTTTTTCTCCTCGAATCGGCTGCGGTACACCATTTTGCTTTTCACTCATGATAAAATCCCCTTTCAACATCGTATTGTGTGAGGTGACAAAAGGTCTTTCATTTCGCCCTCGTTTTCATAAGGTGAAACGAATCAAGAAGATGTCAATCTGATTCATCATTTTTTTGAACAGCGACCAATCGTTGGATGAGCTTGCTTAATTCATCAAACTTTCGTTCAAAACGTGTCAGCAAATAAACCGTCAAAATGGCAGGAAAGCCAGCCTGACCGAGCTGCTTCAGCCATTCCTCCGAAAAAAAGGTCTCCATTTGTCTCACCTCCCAGCGGATGCTCGTCTTCTCTATAAGTGGTATGAAAGAAGAAATAGGAAATCAAAGGGGGAGAAAATGAACCATTAGACCCGTTTCACAAAGTTTACTTTTTTTAACTTTTGTCCACTTAATGCAAGTAGAGAGAACAAAGGGGAGGATGCACATGGATTATCGGCTGTTATTGAAAGCAAAATGGAAGGAAATCGTTGACCACCCGCTCATTCAGCAATTTTTAAGCAATCCTAAAAACCAGCAGCTGCTCCGGCAAGTCATGGAAGAGCCAAACGAGGAAAATGCGAAAAAACTAGATTCCGAGTTCAAGCAGTTTTATCAAAAAATCCGCATCATCAAGTATATTTCCACAATGATCCGCATCTTTTCAGTCGACTTTGACAAACGAGTGAAAAAAAAGCAGCATCGTTTTCCGCTCATACTCGATCATCCTGATACGCAAGAAGTGAAAGACCCTGTTCAAACAGATACGTATGAAGCTGTGCTCTTTAACCAACAAGACTTAGGGGAGCACCTGCAAGACCCAAGATTGTACAAGGCCTATCAGCAACTCACAGAAAAACAAAAAATGGTTCTAACCCATATTTATGTCGAAGGCCAAACGATGAAGGAAATAGCCGACCGGCTGGGCGAATCAAGACAAAACATCTCAAACATCCACAAAAAAGCGCTCAACAAACTAAAAGAAGAAACAGGGGGAGATGTCCGTGCAAGAAGACAAAATGACCAATGGAGAAATGGAAGAACTCATTGAAACCTTCACACCCATGATCAAAAAGAAACTACAAAACACGGCATATCAAGAAAGAGAAGACCTCGAACAAGAACTTTACATCAAACTCATCGAAAAAATAGACCGGCTGATTTACCAAGAAGGACCTGGCTTTTGGGAGTTTATTGTGGAATATATGACGAAGATGTAAGAGGAACTGATGGTGCGAATGTCAGGTGAACATAAAATCCCCGGGACATTCGCACCTTTTCATTCGACAAAATTGAGAAAAAATGTATATTTTATAAAGGGCAAAACAAAATTCTTTATTGAAAGTTGTGGATTTTGCCTATCATTTCCTAAAAAATGTTACAATTAGGGCAGAAATCGCAGTCGCACTCTATGTGAGTGCGTGGATTGAAATGAACCGCCATTACTCACGTATTTCTTTTTTGGCAGTCGCACTCTACATGAGTGCGTGGATTGAAATCGAATAGCTCCGCAAATTCATCTGAAGTGAATAGGTCGCACTCTACATGAGTGCGTGGATTGAAATAATGTGTAGATAGTTGGGTATGTGCAAAGTGTGTTGTCGCACTCTACATGAATGCGTGGATTGAAATATTGACGCTTTACTTTCATATAGGCTGTCATAGTCGTCGAACTCTACAAGAGTGGATGGATTGAAAATTTGAATTGGCAGCATCATAAACCAAGCACCCCCGGACTGGCCCAGTAGTCCATGTTTTAAATGAATTCAAAGCTGTTGATGAAACAGCGAAATAAGTATGATTATCATCAATAATAGTTTTTAATTAAATAGGATTAAGAGAGATTCGGTGCGAATATCAGGTGAACATAAAATCCCTGGAACATTCGCACCTTTTTATTCGACAAAAATGGGTAAAAATGTATATTTCATGAAGGAGAAAACAAAATTCTTTATTGAAAGTTGAGGATTTTACCTATCATTTCCTAAAAAATGTTACAATTAGGGCAGAAATCGCAGTCGCACTCTATATGAGTGCGTGGATTGAAATAAAAATATTTATTGTCTCGTCTTTCACTATATTTGTCGCACTCTATATGAGTGCGTGGATTGAAATCATTCAATGGTCTATATTCTGTTTCAAGGTTTGCTGTCGCACTCTACAAGAGTGCGTGGATTGAAATTTCCATCTGCAACCGTTGTTTATATCCATCAAGTCGCACTCTACAAGAGTGCGCGATTTTAAATGATTGTCTCTTAAACGGGTATAGCCACCTCAAATCCATCTTCTTACAATATCCTCTTTCAAATAGCCATCAAATATACTGTTCATTTGTACAGTGAAAACATGACTCCTTGCAGTCATGTTTTTTTCTTCTTCTTTTTCCTAAATAAACCTTAAAAAATCTCAAAATAAGTCGAAATGAAAAGTAGTCATTTAGATTCAAATTTTATCCATTCGTAGTGAATGATGAAGGAGGAATTGTTTTGGGTGAAACGGAGCGAACCGGTAAAGTTGAGCAGCTGATCTTAGAGAATTATCAAAGATTAAACAGCATGATATCCGAAGAAGTAGACTTTGCTTCTAATCATGGCGGGCTGACAGGAGATTCTAGAGAAGTGATGTGGTTGGAGTTTTTTCGGAAAATCATTCCTAAAAAATATTCATTAGCACAAGGTGTCATCATTATTGACTCAGAAGGAAATCATTCTAACGAAGTCGATATTGCCGTATTTGATGAACAGTATACACCGTATGTGTTCCAACACAATTCGTTGAAGTTTATACCGATTGAGGCGGTTGCGGTTGCTATTGAATGTAAAAGTTCAAATTTCGATGTTGATAAATTAGAAGTTTGGTCTGACAATATAAAAAAATTAGTACCGAAAACAAAAGGAATAGCTAGGATGGCCGCCCAAGGGGTTGTCATGGTTGAAAATGATACACAGAAACGAACACGTCCTATTTTAATTTTAGCAAGTAATTTAAAAAGGCAAACAGCAAATTCATCTTCAAAGATGTTTGAAATATTAGACAAAGCATTTGATTTTATACTTATGAAACAAAAGAGTGTATTTCATTTAAGAGCTCCTAATGAAGGTGAACACCTAGGATGGTGGGCTAATGAATTAAATTGTTATGATCCAGAAAGATCTAAGGAACAAGAGGATGAAGAAAAGAAAGAAAATATTGAAAATAATGAAGATGATAGTAAAGACAAAGTGATTTCGAACAAACTCAGTGAATTACGTATTGATCACAATGAGCTGTTAACGCTAAACTTCCAATTAAATCAATTGCTAATGCTCATCAACAATCCCATGTTTTTCCCTCACTATGCATATGCCGAGCTATTTCAGAAACAGATAACAAAGTGAAGAAAGGAGAGCGACATGACAAGGGAATCTAGTAAACCCAAAACGAATTGGCATGATGTGAAACATGCGATCGACACGAAAATTCATGAAGACCAAAAACTTTTTAAAGAGCCGCTTACTATTCATTTGGTTACGCCAATGTTTGGCGGAGGGCCCCAATCAAACTCAATTGATCAAGACAGACCGATTCGAGAAAGTTCAATTCGTGGTCATCTTCGTTTCTGGTGGCGTGCAACTCGAGGAGCTGTATGCAGAAATGCGAATGAATTATCTAAAAGAGAAGCAGAGATATTTGGTCATACAGAAAAAAGTAGCTTAATTAAAGTAATCGTTGAAGAAATATTTAAAGAACAAAAACAAATCAAATTCCCTCCAACATATATTTTCCAAAAAACACCAAATAAAATGTTTATGGGATATTTCAAAATGAATGTTTATTTGACCGAGAGTGCTTCAATGACTTCACAAGACAAAAAGAAGTTAGGCAATGAAATCGAAGCCGCACTATGGGCGTGGATCAATTTTGGGGGACTTGGTGCAAGAACGAGACGTGGTTGTGGGAGTTTATACTGTGAAACATTTTCTCCTAAAGAGCAAGAAGTCAGTAAGGAGCGATTTGATCAATGGTTTAAAGAGAAGATATGTCAATATGCTATCTCTATTCCCGAAGTGCCTCGTGAATGGGCAACGCTAAGCTGGGAGTTTAGATTACAAAATAAAGCTTCTCAAACGCATGTATCCTGGACGAGAACAATGGATACATACATTGAATTTCGTAAAAAACATAATATCCAAAATGGGGAGGTTGGGAGAAGTTATTGGCCTGAGGCAGATTCCATACGTCATCTAGCGAATATGTCACATCCTGATCATCAATTACCGTATCCTTCAAATAAACCAAAGAGATATATCGCTTTTCCTAGGGCGCAATTTGGTATGCCGATTGTTTTTAATTTTAAAAAGGAATCGAAAAAAGATAAGAAGCGAAGCAAAGAAGAAATAGCAAAAAGAAAATGGTTTCAAAAGGAGCCTAATACAAAGACGTTAGTCCCGCGAAATAAAAATCGTTTGGCTTCACCACTCATCTTAAAACCATTGGCTATTAATCAAAAGGAATCAGTGGGCATGGTGATGGTGTTGCAACAACCAAAGATCGAAGCTTTATCGCTTTTAGGGGACAGAAAGCCTTTGCCCGATGTGACAGATGAACAAAGTATCTATCCAACAGCCACCTACTCAAAAAACCCATTACAAGACGAGAGTGGCCGGACGCACTCATCGGCGATTCAAGCCTTTTTACATAGCAAGGAGGTGCAAACATTTTGTCAGAAGAATTACAAAAACAAACATTAATGCTATTTTCGATAGGGCCTGTTCAAGAATTTATTGCGCAAGCAAGGCGGACGCGTGATTTATGGTTTGGCTCTTTTCTTCTATCTGAATTAAGTAAAGCAGGTGCGAAGAAATTTCAAGAACTGGGTGGAACGCTTATTTTCCCTGTGTTCAACGAATCCTCTGCAAAAACAAACAACGCACCAAATAAAATATTGGGGGAAATCTCACACGAACAACCTTCATCCGTTGCAAGACAAGTAAAAAAAGCAATATATAACAAATGGAAGGAATACGCAGACTTCGTAAGAGGGATTGTGGATCCTTATATTCAAATAGGCACATGGAATCGACAAGTAGATGATTTAATAGAATTTTATGCTGTGTGGACTGAGATGCAAACTCAAGAGGAAGCGGCAAATGCGTCCGCAAGTCCATATCATATGGCTCTTCAAGAAGTCGAAGGTTTAATGGCTGCAAGGAAGACTTTAAGAGATTTTAAACAAAATGAGCCAGGGGCGTTATTCGGTGAACCAAAATCATCACTTGATGGTGGCCGGGAATCAGTTTTCCAAAAGCAAAAAACACCACAGCAAGTGGCGCAATTAGCAAAATGGGGAATTGGTGAACATGAATCATTAGATGCGATTTCAGTGATCAAACGATTGTCCTTACATAAGCACCCGAGTATGACATTTCCATCAGTCTGCGATAAAGCATTTGCTCCCTATCAAAACATGTTGGAAGAAAATGAACAGATGAAGAAAGCTGCCACTCAATATGTGAAAGATGTAGAAATGTATCTTGAGAATATGAATCTAACAGTAGCCCCTATTGATTTGAGTGAGGCATCGCTTTTTTATGATAGAAGAATAGAAGATTATCTTGAACAACGTGGACTTGTCGGGACCACACGAACAGAAGCGAAAAATGACATCACACAGCTGCTCGAAAAATATTTCAAAGGTGAATACAGCAAGCATCACGGCCAGCCGGTTAAACCACCAGCACCTTCACCTTACTATGCCTTTCTCATGGCGGATGGAGATAAGATGGGCAGCCAACTACGAAATATACAGCATGTAGAAAGCCATATTGCATTTTCTAAAACGCTCTCAACTTTTGCTTCAAAGGCTCGTGGGATTATTTCCAAATGTGAAGGTACATTGATCTATGGCGGTGGAGATGATGTCATGGCTTATGTACCGGTTCACAAATGCTTAGAAGCAGCTGGGAAATTACAAAGAGAATTTGTTTCAACGATGAAGGCTCATCAACATAGTGAGACACCTCCTTCGATTTCAATTGGCATCGCCATCGTTCATATGCTTGAGCCTCTTGAAGAAGTAAGAAGTATGGCACGCCAGGCTGAACAATATGCAAAACAAGAGCGAAATTCATTAGCGATTCATTTCCAAAAGCGAGGCGGAGGAGACACAATGAATATCTCAGTCTCATTTCAAATAGATCCAGTGGCCTCTATCCAAGAGATGACGACGTGGTTAAAACAGTCTTATTTCACATCTGGCTTTGCATATGGCTTACGAGAGTTGTATCAAACATACGAACAGTCTTCATTTAAAAAACAGCCAGCAATTTTAGATGAACTCATTCCACTAGAGATAAGACGTCTTGCATTCAAAAAGAAAACGGAAGCAAAAACAGAGCAAGAAACGAAAGAGTGGATCGATCAATTGATTGCGAAGTATATACCGAAGAAGAATACATTAGAAGAATTACATACAATCGCTGAATGTATGATCATTGCTCTTCAACTAGAGGAGGTAAGTGGACATGCCTGAAAGATGGTTTCACATTCAACCGCTTGACCCGCTGCTTATTCGTGATGCACGCCCATTTCAAAGTGTACCGGGTATACGGGCGCGTTCACTAAACGATGTTCCGCCAAGTGTGGTCGCAGGAACACTTCGTACAGCTCTAGCGAAGAAACGACAATCAATCAAACACACCACGCCACTTTCTTATTATGCAAAATCTCTTGTGCGAGGTCCTTTATATCGTTGGCATGATCATTTATATGTGCCAATGCCTCATGACCTTGAGTTATTCGATGATGAGTATGGCATGTATCAAGTGAGACCAAAGCCAATGATGTCGGAAGGACAGGGCTTTTTTGGTACAGGAAAAACAGGCCGTTTTAGTGAGGCATTATGGCCACCAATTGGAGCTGGTGCTCGTAAAAAAATGAAATCGCCGCCTGCTTTTGTATCACTAAAGTGGATGGTGAACTGGCTGACAGACGCAGTGGATGAGAGTCAGGTGAAGGAAGCCTTGACTGAATACCAACACATGCAGAAGGAAAATCATTCTTTCAAAAAGGAAACACCACCGGCATTTATTCCAGCATTACAGCGTCAGGAACGAACACAAATTGAGGTGGAAACTGGCAGGAAAAAGGCAAAAGATCAGCATCTATTTTCAACTGAATCGCTCTTATTCCCAGATGACTTTAAACTGGAGGCAGGAATAGATTTATCTACTGAAGAGTCAGAAGAATTAAAGCCTTTCTCAGGCATTCACCCAATCGGTGGTGAACGGCGGCTGGCTCATATAAAAGACCGGCCACATGTATACCAACAAGATTGGACATGTCCGGATGCTATTAAAGAATCGCTCAAAAACAAGCCGTATGTTCGCATGATATTGGCGACACCTGCTTATTTCAGTAAAGGATGGCAGCCCGGATGGCTGGATGAACAGCTCATGTCAAAACCACTATTTGATACAAATGTACGACTGAAATTGGTTTGGGCCTCTGTTCCACATTGGCAGCCAATTTCTGGATGGAGTTTAGCGAATAAAGACAAAGGGCGTGAAAAAGCAATACGACGCTTAGTCCCCGCGGGTAGCGTTTACTTCTTTACAGTAGAAGAAGGAGATCCAGCAGAACTGGCCGAAAAAATGTGGCTTCAATCAGTATCCGATCGTAACCGGCGTAAAGAAGCGTTTGATCGTGAAGATGGCTGCGGGTTAGCACTTTGGGGAACATGGAAGCCGAATGAATAAGAGGAGTGAGATGATGGAAGCAAGCCGTTGGTTTTGGATACATTGTTTATCCCCCCTCCATATTGGAGCGGGTGAAGGAGTTGGCGTGATTGATATGCCCATTCAACGAGAAAAAGTAACAGAATGGCCGATTATACCTGGAAGCAGTATCAAAGGCGTGCAGCGTGAACATTATCGCGCGAAAGGACAAGACACATTCGTACAACAAGTATTTGGTACACAAGGAGATCAAGATGGAAGCGCAGGAGCAGTCGTCATGACAGATGGCCGGTTATTTTCATTCCCGGTGGCGAGTAGATACGGTACATTTGGATATGTGGCAAGTCCACTCATATTAAAAAGATTAGCCCGCGATGCAAAAGCATTAGGTGTATCACTGGATATCCCTGATCTCATAGAAGAATCAAGCACGCTAGTCACCATGAATTCTAAATTAGTAGAGAATGACGAATTATATCTAGGTGAATTCCAAGGGGCAGCCAAAAAATCTCAACAACTAACCGATTTTGCTAAAAAGATGGCCAAACTTTTATTCGACGATAAACAATCACAAACTCTTTGGATAGAACGATTTGTGATTGTAAGCGATGACGTTTTTCAATACATTGTCACCATGAATTCTGAAGTGACACCTCGAATTAGAATTGATCATGAAACCCAAACAGTTAGTAAAGGTGCTCTCTGGTATGAAGAGTATGTACCGGCAGAAGCCATATTTTATGGGCTCATGTGGTGTGATCGTGTCGATGGAAGCAATGATTTATCTGTTAGACATCAACTTTTAAATCAACTAGAAAAACAGATGTATCTTCAATTAGGTGGAAACACAAACGTAGGTAAAGGAAGAGTATCCTGGCGTATGACAGGAGGGGAGGGATCATGAAACTCATTCAACATCATTATGCTGAGAAAGCGTATCAACATGTGATGAATGCCAAAACGAATGAGGAGAATTTCTCAAATCAATATGGACAACTCTGTCACAGATTCGCCTCAATGATCTTAACAAATGGGTTAAGGCTCACCATTACATTTTTTAAAGCAAAATCAAAAAAAGGAAATGTTTATCAACAATTCGTTCAAGATATAAAAGAAACGCTAGATTTACAAGAAAGTTGGTCAGCTTCTAATCGAGATTACTTAATCAAATCAAGACAAGCATTAAGTGCATCTATTTGGTTCAAAAGATATGCGGAATCTATTTTAAAGGTGGAACAAGGGGCGGAAAATGTGGAGGACATCCAATGAATCTGTCATTAACCTTAAACAAAAGCAAATGGGAGATTGATGGTTCTACATTGTCGAAAGTCATAAAGGACAGTTCGAAGAAGCAGTCATTTTATGAAAATGTGATTAGTTTACATCGAAAGCAATGGGGAAAAAATCGCTTATTGTATGAAAAATTTGTGGAGCGATATTATACCGATACGAACCCCACATGCCTAGTCAAGTCCATATCGCCGTTAGTCATTGGACATGGAGGAGAGGGTGTACTTGAAACGGGATTGTTATTACACCCGATATACGGCATTCCTTATTTACCAGGAACCGCTTTAAAAGGCGTAGCCTCTCATTATGCCCACTCTGTATTAGGTGAAAACTTTCCAGAACTAAAACAAGGTGGTAGTGATTACAACACATTGTTTGGAACAAACGAACGTGCTGGTATCATCGAATTTCATGATGCGCTCATGATGCCTGAGACGGTAGGAGAAGCATTCAAAGTAGATGTGATGACACCACATCATTCAGACTACAACAGCGTCAAGCTAGATAAGATAAACAAAGGGGGAAGTGTTCCAGCCCCTCGAGACGATGACTCACCAACACCTATTCATTTCTTAACGGTGGTCAACGGCCGCTTTCAACTTCTATTGAAAACAAAAAAGAATCTACCAGAAGAAGTGGAATGGCTCGAACTCGCCAAAACCATCTTACTAGGCGCTTTAGAACACGAAGGAATCGGTGCTAAAACAAATGCGGGTTATGGAAGACTTAAAATGGACGACGTCATTTCATAAGACTAAGTGCGAATGTGAGGTGAACATAAAATCCTTGGAACATTCGCACCGTTTCATTCGACAAAAATGAGAAAAAATGTATATTTTTTAAGGGTGAAAACAAAATTCTATATAGAAACTTGTGTGTGTTGACGATCATTCCCTAAAAAATGTTATAATTAGGGCGAAAATCGCAGTCGCACTCTATATGAGTGCGTGGATTGAAATAAAGTAAACGGAACTTCGACTTGGAATTTTACTGTCGCACTCTATATGAGTGTGTGGATTGAAATGCTTTGCGGAGGTGTTTGTCTCGCAGTATTCGGGTCGCACTCTATATGAGTGCGTGGATTGAAATAATTCTGTTTGAATAATCAATTCTTGTTTAGTTGTCGCACTCTACATGAGTGTGTAGATTAATAATTGTGAAAAACGTAACTCTGCCTCTCAGTAGTCATGTATTTAATTAAATTCAAAGTTGTTGCTGAAATAATAAATATGATTATCAAGATTCAAATAGATTTCAGACTAGAAAAAGTCGGTGCGAATGTGAGGTGAACATAAAATTCCTGGAACATTCGCACCGTTTCATTCGACAAAAATGAGAAAAAATGTATATTTTTAGGAGTGAAAACAAAGTTCTATATAGAAACTTAAGGGTTTTGACGATCATTCCCTAAAAAATGTTATAATTAGGGCGAAAATCGCAGTCGCACTCTACATGAGTGCGTGGATTGAAATCCTCCTAAGCCGCTAGGCTGTTAATTTGCTTTGCGTCGCACTCTACGTGAGTGCGTGGATTGAAATATTTGGCTAAACTCCTCTCAACATCATCATCTTTGTCGCACTCTACGTGAATGCGTGGATTGAAATCCCTTCAGGGGATGATTTTTCCCTTTTGACATGTGTCGCACTCTACATGAGTGTGTAGATTAATAATTGTGAAAAACATAACTCTGCCTCTCAGTAGCCATGTATTTAATTAAATTCAAAGTTGTTGCTGAAATAATAAATATGATTATCAAGATTCAAATAGATTTCAGACTAGAAAAAGTCGGTGCGAATGTCAGGTGAACATAAAATCCCCGGGACATTCGCACCTTTTCATTCGACAAAATTGAGAAAAAATGTATATTTTTTAGGAGTGAAAACAAAGTTCTATATAGAAACTTAAGGGTTTTGACGATCATTACCTAAAAAATGTTATAATTAGGGAAATCGCAGTCGCACTCTACATGAGTGCGTGGATTGAAATGTTAATGGCTTGGTTACTTTAATAATGCCAGAAGGTCGCACTCTACATGAGTGCGTGGATTGAAATTGGCAAGCGTTAAACTCAATTGCGTGGTATCCGGGTCGCACTCTACATGAGTGCATAGATCACAGTTTCTTTGTTTTATACAAATTCAACTACCTATCCAGTTCAAAATCTACACAAAATGAATAATCAATAATGTACTTCCCCCTTAAATCCAAGCCCTACACAACAAAAAAAGACTCGCTCACACAGAGCCGAGTCTTAATTTTTTTTGCAGTTTTTCTTCACTGAAAATCCAGCCGGTATAGGAATTTTTGATTTGGTGGTCCATGTCGATATGGCAGATCGCAACAAAAGGATAGTGACCTTTGCTGCGGTAGCGCAAATCAATGAACCGAACTTCATAATGATCCTTGTATTTATCCACTTCCCACCGGTAGACAGGGGAGAAGGAGAGAAAGGCTGAAATGTTTTCATCCTGTTTGGCAATTTTCATAATCTCAGTATCAGGGACCGGCACACGGTTAAAGGTGTCTAAAATGATAATCTCACCATTCATACTGCGTCCAACATGGAAAGAGGATTTACATTTCACAGCAATACGCCATTGTCTAAACTTCATTGTAGGCGAAATGATTATTTCCTCAATCTCATCGAATCGTGCACGAAGCTGACGTTTAATCTGAAGCTGCATGATGACCCTGACGATATAGTAACAGAAAATCACGGCATACAGCGTAATGAACGTATAGCCGGGATGCCCGCCAATCGCCCATACGACAATGGCGACAAGATGTGTAAAAAAGATAAACGGATCAAACGTGTTAATGATCCCAAGCGCTACCCATTTCTTTGAAAATGGACGAATGGCCTGCGTGCCGTAAGCATTGAAAATATCGACAAACACATGAAGCACGACGGCTAATAGTGTCCATAACCAAAGGTGAAGTAAATTTGCCCCCGGCACAAATGGGAAAATCACAGCCGGAATTAGCAATGACCAAAACAGTACAGCCGGAATGGAATGAGTAAATCCCCGGTGATTTCTTATATAAACTGCATTATTTTTTAGTTTTAGCACAGTATCAATGTCTGGTGCTTGGGAGCCGGCGATGGTCGCGATCATCACGGCGTGTGCCATGTGTGGATCTGCGCTGACGGCTGGATCTAAAAGCGCAAGTCCCCCAAGAGAAATGCCCATTACTACATGAGTACCAGTGTCCAATTGATTACCTCCTAGTTGTCATGCTTAGGAACAATCATAAAAAGTATACGTCTCTCATCAAGACTATGTGCAAAATCACTTTTGCTTTATCCCGATTTAATGTAACATGTTAACGTATCTACAAACAGTATACAACAAATAAGGTTCTTTTCAGAACGTTAGCTCTCGGTTCGATAAGAAGGAGTATAGAGATGAAAGACATTCAAGAAAAGCTGGACCGCAAAGATATTGCGGGTTTTCAGCATGATTTAATCGATTGGTATGAAAAAGAACAACGGACACTTCCATGGCGTGAAAATCAAGATCCATATCGCGTCTGGGTATCAGAAGTGATGCTCCAGCAAACGAGAGTGGATACGGTCATTCCGTACTTCAATCGGTTTATGGAGCAATTCCCGACGGTGAAAGATCTTGCTTTAGCTGATGAAGAAAAGGTCATGAAAGCATGGGAAGGTCTTGGCTACTACTCACGGGTACGTAATTTACAGGCAGCTGTGAAAGAAGTCTATGAATCCTACGGGGGCGTTGTCCCTGATACGAAAGAACAATTTTCAAAACTGAAAGGTGTAGGCCCATATACGAGCGGCGCAGTGCTGAGTATCGCCTATAACAAGCCATACCCTGCGGTAGACGGCAACGTGATGAGGGTCATTTCCCGTATCTTGTCCATATGGGATGATATTGCAAAACCAAAAACGAGAAACATTTTCGAATTTGCGGTTGATCAGCTCATTTCCCGGGAAAAGCCGTCAGAATTCAATCAAGGGCTAATGGAGCTAGGTGCACTTATTTGCACCCCAACCTCTCCTGCATGCCTCATTTGTCCTGTAAACATGCATTGCTCAGCACTTGAGGAAGGCGTTCAGCATGAGCTGCCGGTGAAAAGTAAAAAGAAAAAGCCGACTGCGAAATCAATGGCAGCAGTGGTGTTATTTGATGATGCAGGCCACCTCTATATTCATAAGCGTCCAAGTACAGGTCTGCTTGCGAATTTATGGGAGTTCCCAAACATGGAAACAATGAAGGGAAGAAAAACGGAAAAAGAGCAGCTGATTGATTTCTTAAAAGAGGAAGCGGGTGTACAAGCAGAACTTGGTGATTTAGAAGGCACCATTCAACATGTATTTACCCACCTCATCTGGAATATTTCTGTTTTCTTTGGACGTGTGACCTCTGTATCTGATGACACGATGCTGAAAAAAGTCACAACAGAAGAATTTGAGGCATATGCTTTGCCAGTCTCACATCAAAAAATATGGAAGATGGCACTTGAACAGCCTAGTCATATTTAACCGTTGTACCATGGGTATAATCGGCTTCATTTCGGTGCAGACCCCCGCGGTTTTCAATTTCAGAAATGATTTCTCGATACTTAGATTGCCCTTCTTCGTTTAAATAAGGTAAAATTTGTTGGAAAGCATGATGAAAAAAAGCAAGCTCAGTATCTTTCCATTGATCCTTTGACATCATGCCAAGCTGGCTTAAATCGCGTCCGACATACATGAATGTAACCTCCTAATAGGAACTTTCCTATTAGTGTGAAGCGAATGGACGAAAACTATTCAAATCAGGAGATGAACCATAATGAACAAGCGTAAATGTGCACTAATTACAGGCAGCAGTAGAGGTGTCGGGAAAGAAGTAGCCCTTCGCCTAGCTGAAAAAGGATATGACATTGTCATTAACTATGCAAGAAGCAAAAAAGCAGCACTTGAAACAGCTGAAGAAATTGAAGCGATGGGTGTTAAAACTTTAGTTGTCAAAGCCAACGTTGGTCAGCCAGAGAAAATCAAAGACATGTTCCAGCAAATTGACGAAACGTTTGGCCGCTTAGACGTATTTGTGAACAATGCGGCATCTGGCGTTCAGCGCCCAATCATGGATCTTGAAGAAAATCATTGGGACTGGACCATGAATATCAATGCGAAAGCCTTGTTATTCTGCGGACAAGAAGCAGCCAAATTAATGGAGAAAAACGGCGGCGGACATATCGTCAGCATTAGCTCACTAGGCTCTATCCGCTACCTTGAAAACTACACGGTGGTCGGTGTATCTAAAGCAGCACTAGAAGCTTTGACACGCTACCTATCCGTTGAGCTGTCACAAAAAAATATCGTCGTGAATGCCGTATCAGGCGGCGCCATCGATACAGATGCACTCAAGCACTTCCCAAATCGTGAAGAGCTATTAGAAGATGCTAAGAAAAATACACCAGCAGGCCGTATGGTGGAAATTAAAGACATGGTCGACAGTGTAGAATTCCTTGTATCAGGCAAAGCAGATATGATTAGAGGACAGACGATTATCGTCGATGGCGGACGTTCTTTGCTTGTTTAAAAAAAACATGAATAAGATGTACACCTTCTGCACAAATTAATGTGCGTGGAGGTGATAATGATGGATAAACAACAAAACAAAACAAACGCACAACAAGTGAAAAAACAAAACCAAGCTGCTGCACAAGGCGGTCAATATGGCACTGAATTCGCTAGCGAGACTGACGCACAGCACGTAAAAAAATACAACCAAAAAGCTGAGCAAAACAAACAACAAAACAGCTAATCACTGAAACAAAGGGAAGCACTTCATCTACGAATGAAGTGCTTTTCTTTTTGCCTCTCCCCACCATCCGACAAAACCTGTAAAACCTCTACATAAACAGTCAAAGGACTTCTTCCTTCTTTCAAGAAATGGTATAGATACAAAAAGTGGAATCGAAGGAAAGGGAGGAGTTAGATGTCTGATTTCGATCAGCTTGTCAAAGAACAAATGCAGCTTATGGATCAGCTACTCGATGTACAAGGAGAACTTGATCTGTACTTAGAGACAGAAAAACGATTGCTGCAAGGTGAAAAAAAGGAAGAGCGGCATAAGCTTCATGATCAAATCAAACAGAAACGAGAGGAACTGCAAAAAGTCCAAACACTATTTACAAAACAGACTAAACAAGTCATCAATTCGTATAAGCAAATGGAGAAGAGCTCAACCGTGATGTAAAAGAGTGTGCCGTTCAATTGGGTTGAATGGCTTTTTCATTTCATTTTTTAATGATGTAACGGTATAATATAATAGAGACATGTTTAGTTGGGAAATTAGGTCTTTGGACTGTTAGGTTTGTTTGTTATAGAAAGTAGGGGAGAAAATATGGGCTATCCCAAGGAAGGAGAAACCATCCAAATTCAAAGCTATAAACATAATGGCTTGATCCACAGGATTTGGAATGAAACCACCATTCTGAAAGCAACGGAATTGTGTATCATTGGTGCAAACGATCGAACAATGGTGACTGAATCCGATGGCCGAACATGGATGACAAGAGAACCGGCTATTTGCTATTTTCATGCAAAACAATGGTTTAATGTCATTGGGATGCTTCGAGATGATGGGGTGTATTATTACTGCAACATCAGCTCTCCTTTTGCGACAGATGAAGAGGCGATTAAGTATATTGATTACGACTTAGATGTCAAAGTCTTTCCGGACATGACGTATAATATTTTGGATGAGGATGAATATGCAGATCATAAGAGGCAGATGAATTATCCAAAAGAAATCGATAGTATCTTACGAGAGCATCTAAATACATTACTGCATTGGATTCACCAGCGGAAGGGACCGTTTGCTCCAGAATTTGTGGATATGTGGTATGAACGTTTTTTGCGTTATACAAAATAAGTAACAGCAGCTAAAACCTGTTTGGCTTTTCAAAGCCAACAGGTTTTTGATTGCGTACGGATAAGAGGCACTGATAGATTGGGAAGGAGATTTACATGGGGGTCATAAAACGTTACATGGCTTTTGTAACACCGTATAAAAAACAGATTGCATTGACAATGGTGATCGGAATGATTAAGTTCTCGATTCCCTTAACATTGCCTCTGCTTTTAAAGTATGTCATTGATGATGTGATTCAAGGCTCTGGATCGGCTGAAGAAAAAACATCCACTCTCTTTATTATTATGGGAATCATGCTTGTATTATTTTTAGTGATGAGACCGCCTGTTGAGTACTACAGACAATACTATGCGCAGTGGACAGGCAGTAAGGTATTATTTGATATTCGGGAAAAATTGTTCTCGCACATTCAAAAGTTGAGCCTTCGTTATTACGCCAACACGAGAACAGGGGAAATTATTTCAAGGGTCATCAACGATGTGGAGCAAACAAAGGAATTTGTCATCACAGGGCTTATGAACATTTGGCTTGATTTGATGACCGTCCTGATTGTGATAGCCATTATGTGTACACTGGATCTTAAACTCACCATTGTGTCTGTCATTATTTTTCCGCTGTATGCGTTAGCAGTGAAGTATTTTTACGGACGGCTTCGCAAGCTGACAAAAGAGCGGTCGCAGGCACTGGCTGAGGTACAAGGGCACCTGCATGAGCGAGTACAAGGAATGCCTGTCATTCGCAGCTTTGCGATTGAAGAATACGAACAAGAGAATTTTCACGATGAAAATAAAAATTTCTTAAACAAAGCGATCAATCATACGAATTGGAATGCCAAAACATTCGCTGTCGTCAATACGATCACAGACATTGCGCCGCTGCTCATCATTGCTTTTGCTGGTTATACCGTCATTAACGGGTCGCTTTCAATTGGGACAATGATTGCCTTTGTCGGCTACATTGATCGGATGTACAACCCGATTCGCCGTCTCATTAACTCATCGACGACTTTAACTCAGTCAGTAGCATCAATGGATCGTATTTTTGAGTTTATTGATGAACCGTATGAAGTAACAGACAAGCCGAATGCAAAAGAAGCCAATCACTTAAAAGGAGAGGTAGAATTTAAAGATGTGTCGTTCCGTTACGAACATACACAGGAAGAGATTTTACACAATATCTCCTTGAAAGTAGAAAAAGGCCAAACCGTTGCGCTTGTAGGAATGAGCGGCGGAGGGAAGTCGACGCTCGTCAGCTTAATTCCAAGATTTTATGATGTCACAAGCGGATCACTCGAAATTGATGGCATTGATATTAAAGAGTACAAGGCAAGAAGCCTGCGGAATCAAGTCGGGATGGTGCTCCAAGATACATTCTTATTCAGTGACACCATTAAAGAAAATATCGCTGTGGGAGACCCAGAAGCATCCTTTGAGAAAATTGTGTCGGCGGCCAAAGCGGCTAATGCCCATGAGTTCATCATGTCTCTTCCCGAAGGATATGACACAAAGGTAGGAGAACGTGGCGTAAAGCTATCAGGCGGTCAAAAACAACGAATTTCAATTGCGAGGGTATTTCTTAAAAATCCACCGCTGCTTATTTTAGACGAAGCGACGTCTGCACTTGATTTAGAAAGTGAACATTACATTCAAGAAGCGATGCAAAAGCTGGCAAAAGATCGCACAACTTTTATTGTTGCGCACCGTTTATCAACGATTACACATGCGGACCTCATTGTGGTCATGGAACAAGGCGAGATTGTGGAAAAAGGAACACATGAGGAATTAATGAACCGAGACAGCCACTATCGCCATCTATTTACCATTCAAACATTAAATTAGTAGAAGCCTATCCGATTCTAGCGGATAGGCTTTTTTATACTTGTCAAAAACATGACATATTTCCCAGCTTGTCTCAATACAATTTTAAAAAGTATGACGGGGTGGTGAAGATGTGAAAGAACAAGAAGTATTGCTAGATGTCAAACAGCTGTCCATTGCCTTTCAGCAAAAAAAGCAGAGAGTGCCGATCGTCCATGACATCTCATTCTCTATTCAAAAAGGAGAAACCTTAGGTATTGTGGGCGAATCTGGCTGCGGGAAAAGCATCACATCGATGTCTTTAATGGGGCTGAATCACCAAACAGAAACAACAGGTCACATACAATTTGAAGGTCAAAACCTGCTGTCACTGTCGGAGAAACAATGGCGAGAGGTCAGAGGGAATGACATCTCAATGATTTTCCAGGAACCCATGACTTCTCTCAATCCACTCATGACCATCGGCAAGCAAATGACAGAAGCCCTTTTCACACATCAGACTATCAACCAAAAAGAAGCAAAAGTGAAGGCGGTAGATTTGCTTCAAACGGTTGGCCTGAAACAAGCAGCGTCATTACTCAAAAAATATCCACATGAACTATCGGGCGGCATGCGTCAGCGTGTGATGATTGCGATGGCGATGCTGTGTCACCCAAAGCTCATGATTGCAGATGAACCAACGACTGCACTTGATGTCACCATCCAAGCACAAATTCTTCGTTTGCTCAAAAAGTTAAATGAAGAGATGGACACCGCTATATTATTTATTACTCATGATTTAGGCGTCGTGCGGCAAATATGCCAGCGTGTCATGATTATGTATGCCGGTCGAATCGTAGAAGAAGGAACCGTTGACCGTATTTTCCAAAAACCTCTCCATCCCTACACGAAAGGTCTTTTCGCCTCTGTTCCATCATTTAAAGAGAAAAAAGAAAAACTCATGTCTATTGCGGGTCATGTACCTAAGCCAGGAGCTATTCGGTCCGGCTGTCAATTTGCACCACGCTGTCCATATCAAATGACGCAATGTCTTGAAAAAGACCCATCTTTACAATCCATTTCACACAATCACCGCGTCGCATGTTTTCTAATGGAAGGAGGAGAAGACACTGAATCACCCACTGTTGCAAGTGAATCAACTGACGAAGCGTTATGACACATCGGCATTTTTTTCTAAACACAAACAGACGACTTTGGCTTTAAATCAAGTGTCCTTTCACGTGAAAGAAGGGGAGACGCTCGGCATTGTGGGCGAATCTGGCTGCGGGAAATCAACCCTTGGCAAAAGTTTAATGAGATTAATCGAACCGACTTCTGGCTCAATCCAAATGAAAGGAAAAGAAGTGACGCTTCTGAAAGAACGAGACATGCGTTCCTTCAGAAAAGACATTCAAATGATTTTCCAAGATCCATACGCTTCCTTAAATCCACGAATGAAAATCAAAGACATTTTAGAAGAACCGCTCATTGTTCATAAACATGGAACAAAAGCAGAAAGACAAAAGCGGGTAAAGGAGATGCTGCACATTGTTGGGTTTGACCCATCCTATGGAGACCGTTATGCGCACCAATTCAGCGGCGGTCAGAGGCAGCGTATTGGAATTGCTAGGGCGCTGATTACTCATCCAAGTCTTGTGATTGCCGATGAGCCAGTTTCCGCTTTAGATGTATCGGTTCAAGCGCAAATATTGAATTTAATGCTCGAATTGCAAAAGACGCTTTCTCTGACGTACTTGTTTATTTCTCACGATCTAGGCGTTGTCAAGTATATGAGCGACCGAATTGCAGTGATGTACGCTGGCCGTATTGTAGAAATGGGTCCTGCGGAGGACGTATTTCACAAGCCGCTTCATCCTTATACATCGCTTCTTCTGAAATCCATTCCACATATGGATCACGTGCTGGAAACGCAGGATGTGTCAGCGGAAGAATCCACCCTGGTGTCAGAAGATGGCTGTCCTTTCTATAAAAGATGTCCAAAAAGGTGGGCGCAATGCTTGCAAGCTGTTCCGCCTTTGTATGAGGAGGAAACAGGTCATGCAGCTGCGTGCTATTTATATCAAAAGGAGGAACACAATGAAGAAGACATGGTTATTCAGTAGTTTCATTTTTGTGCTGGCACTTGCGTTATTTTTAGGTGGCTGTGCATCTTCATCAACATCAGAAGAAAAAGCCACAAAAGACACTCTCGTATTCGGCAGAGGAGGGGACTCTACGTCACTTGATCCGATTACAACAACAGAAGGCGAAACCTTCAAGGTCACAGAGAATATGTTTGAAAAGCTTTTGAATTACGGTGAAAAAGACACGACCATCCATCCGGGCCTCGCAACAGAATGGGATGTTGCGAAGGACGGAAAATCGTACACGTTCTACTTAAGAGAAGGTGTGAAATTTCACGATGGCACAGACTTTAATGCAGAAGCAGTGAAATTCAACTTTGACCGCTGGATGAATGGAGATGCCGAAAAATTTCCTTACTACGGCATGTTTGGCGGCTATAAAAAAGATAAAGGGCATGTCATTAAAGACATCATCGTTAAAGGAGAGCATGAAATTGAATTTCAACTCAAACGCCCGCAAGCAACATTTCTGAAAAACATCGCCATGTCACCATTTGGTATCGCTAGTCCTGCAGCAGTTGAAAAAAGCGGTGATTCATTTAGAGAAAACCCAGTGGGCACAGGACCATTTAAGTTTAAAGAATGGAAGCAAAACGACCGTATTGTCTTAGAAAAGAACGAAGATTACTGGCAAAAAGATAAACCAAAACTGAAACAAATCATCTTCCGCTCTATTCCTGAAAACTCTGCTCGTTTAAATGCGCTTAAAACAGGCGAAATCGACTTAATGGATGGCGTCAATCCGTCCGATTTAGATGGCATTAAAACAGACAAAGCGCTCCAGCTGATTGAAAGACCATCCATGAACGTAGGTTATATCGGGCTGACAGTGACGAGAAAGCCGCTTGATAACAAGTTGGTTCGTCAGGCACTCAATTATGCAGTTGATAAAGAATCAATCATCGAGTCGTTTTATGGAGGGCTTGCTGAACCAGCAAAAAATCCACTTCCTCCGTCATTAGAAGGCTACAATGACGAGATTGAGCCATATCCATATGATCCGGAAAAAGCAAAAGAACTATTGAAAGAGGCAGGCTTCCCTGACGGTTTTCGCATCAAGCTTTGGGCAATGCCTGTGCCGCGTCCATATATGCCAGACGGGATGAAGGTAGCTGAAGTCATTCAGTCAAACTTTGAAAAAGTTGGTGTCAAAGCCGAAATCGTCACATATGATTGGGCCACTTATTTAGATAAAGCAAGTAAAGGCGAAGCAGATGTGTTCTTATTAGGATGGACAGGGGACAATGGCGATCCTGATAATTTCATCTATACATTATTAGATAAAGACAGTATTGGCGGTAACAACTATACATTCTTCCAAAACGATAAAATGCATGACATCCTCATTGAAGCGCAGACCGATACGGATCAAAAGAAGCGAAATGAATTATATCAAGAAGCTCAAGAAATCATTCATGATGAAGCACCTTGGATTCCATTAGTCCATTCAATTCCAATGCTTGCCGCATCTAAAGATTTAAAAGGCTACCAGCCGCATCCGACTGGTTCCGAAGCATTGACTGACGTATATTTCGAATAAGCAAATAAGGGAGATCGTTCGATCTCCCTTATCCAAACAATGAAAAGGCGGTGAAAGCTGTTTGTTTGCTTATTGTATGAAGCGAGCAGGAATGCTCATTCCAGTACTGATCGGAATGACCTTAGTTGTATTTTCTATTATTCGGTTTATCCCTGGAAATCCGGCGCAGGTCATCTTAGGACAGCGGGCAACGAAAGAAGCAGTAGAGCAATTGACGATTCAGCTTGGTTTAGACCAGCCGTGGTACGTACAATATGGTCACTACATGCTGGGGCTTTTAAAAGGCGATCTAGGGACTTCCATACGAACAGGAGCGGCTATTGCCCAGGAAATGAAGCCTTACTTATTCGCTACATTAGAATTGACTTTCTTCGCTATGTTGCTGGCGATTATTGTCGGTGTGAATGCCGGAATCATTAGTGCATGGTTTAAACATTCTTTCTTTGATTATGTGGCCATGTTTATTGCGCTCATTGGGGTGTCCATGCCGATTTTCTGGTTAGGCTTAATGGGACAGTGGCTATTCTCGATTGAATTAGGTATTTTGCCGACTACAGGACGAGAAAACGTCAGAAATCCGGTAGAGTCGATCACCTATATTCATACGCTGGACACGCTTTTGCAAGGGCGATTTGATCAATTCTTTGACAGCATCAAGCATTTAATTTTACCAAGTACCGCTCTCGCAACGATTCCTGCTGCGATTATTGCAAGGATTACGAGGGCAAGTATGTTGGAAGTCCTTCATTCAGATTTTATTCGAACAGCAAAAGCAAAAGGGGTACGTTCATTTTTCATCATTTATCAGCATGGGCTGAAAAATGCGCTCATTCCGATTTTAACGATTATTGGTCTTCAAACAGGTCTCTTGCTAGGCGGAGCCATTTTAACAGAAACGATCTTTGCTTGGCCGGGAATTGGGCGGTATATTTACGATGCAATTAGCTATCGTGATTATCCTGTTATTCAAACTGGCATTCTTGTTGTTGCGCTCATATTTGTGCTGATCAATTTCATTGTTGATATCTTGTATGCAGTCATTGATCCGAGGATTAAATACTAGAGAAGGGAGAGTGACGACATGGAAGCGCAAAAAGAGCTTCAAGCACCTAAACAAAAGGAAGAACGCTCTCAATCACTGATTCTTGAATCGATGAAACTGTTCTTTCAGCACAAGCTGGCGGTCATTGGCACTGTGATTGTCTTTTTATTTCTGATCCTAGCAATCTTTGCACCGCTCATTGCTCCTTATGGAATCAACGAGCAGTCACTAGGCGAACGATTTAGTGCCCCTTCAGCTGCGCATTGGTTTGGTACGGATGATTTCGGGAGAGACATATTTTCTAGAGTCGTGCATGGAGCTCGGATTTCATTATGGGTGGGTTTCTTCTCCGTTCTCGGGTCGGTTATTTTAGGGACATTGCTTGGGTTGATGGCAGGTTACGGCGGTAGATTACTGGATGCTGTCATCTCAAGACTATTTGATATTTTACTCGCTTTTCCTAGCATTCTATTAGCGATTGCGATCGTTTCCATCTTAGGACCTTCCTTACAAAATGCCCTTATTGCCATAGCGATTATTAACGTCCCCACATTTGGCCGGCTCGTTCGTTCAAAGGTGCTGAGCATTAAGCAAGAAGAATACGTCTTAGCAGCAAAGGCAGTCGGGATGTCACACCGCCGCATCGTTCTTCGTCACATACTGCCAAATAGTATGGTGCCGGTCATCGTTCAAGCGACGCTTGCGATTGGTACTGCCATTATTGAAGCGGCGGCTTTAGGATTTTTAGGATTAGGTGCACAAGCGCCAAGTCCAGAGTGGGGGAAAATGCTTGCAGATGCGAGACCTTATCTCGTACAAGCGCCATGGACTTTATTTTTCCCGGGGATTGCGATCATGCTGACGGTTCTTGGCTTTAACTTGATGGGAGATGGATTAAGAGACACCCTTGATCCTAAAATGAAGAAAATAAAATAAGACCGATTCTAACAATCGGTCACAGCGTGTAGACAAACCCCGCATTCTTTGTCAGTCCTGAGTGCTGGTGCTCACGAATATGGCATTCGCTCCGCTCCATTACTCGTCCTTCCTTGATTTCAAGGGTTTTCAACTACGCTGAAAAGAAGACAAAGGGCTAAAATAAAGATCATTTTAGCCCTTTGTCAAAAATGTAAGCCCGATTCTTAGAATCGGGCTTTTGTATTTAAGCTTCTTTTTCTTCTGTCTCAATCTCACTATCTTTTGGGTGATACGTTTGGAAGCTTGTAATCAAAGTATCTAGATGCTCCAATTCATCACGGTATTCAATAATACTCGACATCACATTCAGCATATTGTAATCCAGCAAGTCGTTTTCTTGATTTTGTTGATGCTGAATAAATGATTTCGTTAATGCTTCAAGACGAAGAGAGCATTCATTCTGAAAATCATCGTCCTGCGGTTTCATTTTTCCAACAAACTTCATCAAGGTACGTTCATGCCAATAAAGCAAATAATCAATCTCATCTGTTAAGCTCTCTCTGAAATGCTCTGGCATCAAATGAATTTCATTTTCTAACTTATGAAGCTTTTTCAGCAAGTACAGCGCTCGATTAGACGTCATGATTGCCTGTCTGAATAAAACAAGCTTTCTAGATTTGACATAAGTTGTTTTCTTTAAATAGCTTCGTTCTTCTTTGTATAACAAGTAAATGTGATCTAGTTTGATCATACGTTCTTTTATTTGATCGATGTCATCCTTTAAAGTGGAATGATCAGTAGACTGTCTGGAGCTCAGACGGATCCATTTTAAAATCTCCTCCGTATTTTCCATAATGTGATGAACAAGCTTTGTTTCATACTTTGGCGGCAGGAAAATCAAATTCACTAAAAATGAAGAAAGTACGCCTAACACCACAGTTGCTGTTCGAATTAAGGCAAAGGAAAGGAAATGATCCCCTGCACTTTCTAAAATCGCGATGACGGTTACGAGTGCAATCGGAATCGTGTGTTCAATCTTAAGCTTTAAATTAATCGCAATGACCATGACGGCAGTTAAGCCGATGATGACTGGTCCTGTGCCAAAAAGCAGACCGAACGTAATGGCAAGTGCTGCTCCAATAATATTGGCTTGCACTTGATCAACAATCGTTAAAAATGATCGATAAATAGATGGCTGGATAGCAAATACAGCTGCAATTCCCGCGAAGACGGGTGTCGGCAACCCAAGCCATGTTGCCAGGTAAAGCGCGAGTACAATGGCAATACCGGTTTTTAAAATACGGGCTCCAAGTTTCATTGGTTTTGTCCCTGCATTCCTTTCTTTTCGATAATAGATGACCACTTGTCATATATCATAAATATTTTGATGAAACAACTAAGTAATATACAGCGGTCTTCCGAAATATTCAAGTGATTTTTGAAAGTTCATGAAAACATCAAAAGAAGGTATTGAGAAAAAATGTAACAGATTCACTCGCTTTTGACAATCAAGAGCTGGTAAATAAAAAAACAGACGCATGAATTTACGTCTGTTTTTCTCCTCATTATGATTGTTTCAGTTGTTCAAACGCATGATCTACTGCTTTGAGCGTTTCAGAAATATCATTTTCAGTATGTGCAATGGTTAAGAACCATGCTTCATATTTAGAAGGCGCGAGGTTAATACCTTGTGCGAGCATGAATTTAAAGAAACGGGCGAACATTTCACCATCCGTATTTTCAGCCTGCTCGTAGTTCACAATCGTTTCCTTTGTAAAATAAATGGTGAGAGCACCTTTTAAACGATTCACTGTAATATCTACTTGATGTTTTTTTGCGTGGGCTAAAATTCCCTCTTCTAACATGGCCCCGAGCTGATCAAGACGTTCGTAGACCCCGTCTTCTTTTAACACTTCCAAGCATGCAATACCAGAAAGGATAGAGGCGGGATTACCTGCCATCGTACCAGCTTGGTAGGCTGGTCCAAGCGGGGCGACTTGCTCCATAATTTCTTTTTTGCCGCCGTAAGCGCCGATTGGAAGACCGCCGCCGATAATTTTACCTAATGCAGTGAGGTCAGGTTTTACTTGAAGCAAGTCCTGTGCACCACCATACATAAAGCGGAAAGCTGTAATGACTTCATCATAGATGACTAGAGCCCCTTTTTCATGAGTCAGGTCATTAACCTGCTGCAGGAAACCGTCTTTAGGCTCTACGATACCAAAGTTCCCGACAATTGGCTCAACAAGAACAGCTGCTACTTCATCACCCCAGCGGTCTAATGCTTCTTTGTAGCTGTCTATATCGTTGAATGGAACGGTAATGACTTCATTGGCAATACTTTTAGGCACGCCCGCTGAATCTGGTGTTCCTAAAGTGGAAGGTCCAGAGCCGGCCGCAACTAGCACAAGATCAGAATGGCCGTGGTAACATCCGGCAAACTTAATGATCTTTGTTCTGCCTGTATAAGCGCGAGCGACACGGATTGTCGTCATCACAGCTTCTGTACCTGAATTGACAAAACGAACTTTGTCCAAAGCAGGCATCGCTTCCTTCAGCATCTTAGCAAAAGTGACTTCATGCTTCGTTGGTGTTCCGTAAAGGACACCCGTCTCGGCTGCTTTCGTGATGGCTTTTGTAATATGAGGATGAGCATGTCCCGTAATAATTGGGCCGTATGCTGCTAAATAGTCGATATAACGGTTTCCGTCAACATCCCAAAAATAAGCGCCTTCGCCTTTTTCCATTGCAACAGGTGACCCGCCGCCCACTGCTTTATATGAACGAGATGGGCTGTTAACCCCTCCAACAATATGCTCCAGCGCCTCTTGATGTAATTTTTCTGATTCGGTGAATTTCATAAATAGCCTCCTATCTCAACGTATCACGTCGTCTATCATTATTTTAACATGCCGATGCAAGCGTCCTTAGTTGAATATCTTCTCGAAATTGGATAGGCTAATGAAAAAATAGGTTGGAGGGATTGTATCATGACAATCGAAGTGGGGCAGCAAGTACCTGATATTGAATTACTTGGTGATAATGGAGAGAAAGTAAAGCTCTCTGATTTTAAAGGGAAACACATTGTCCTTTATTTTTATCCAAAAGATATGACGCCGGGCTGCACAACGGAAGCCTGTGATTTTCGTGACCGCCATCAAAGCTTTGCGGAATTAGATGCTGTGATTATCGGCGTAAGCCCAGACGGTCAAGACAAGCACCAAAAGTTTAAAGAAAAACATGACTTACCTTTCCTGCTTCTTGTAGATGACGAACAAAAATTGTCTGAAGCTTTCGATGTGTGGAAGCTGAAAAAGAACTTTGGTAAGGAATACATGGGAATTGAACGCTCAACGTTTCTTATTAATAAAGAAGGAAAGCTTGTGAAAGAGTGGCGTAAAGTAAAGGTGAAAGATCATGTGGAAGAAGCGCTTGAGGAACTGAAAGCTCACGCTTAATATGTTGACGAGATGAGATCGGCAGTCGTGCCGGTCTTTTTTGTATAGAAGAATAGGTAAAAAAGAGGATTGTAATTGACAAAGTTTCGGCTCTGGGGGTACACTATTTATAAAGATTATAATATAAGAATATTTTTGAAAAGAGAGGTGCATGATGAAATGGCTGCTCACGAACTAAAAGATGCTTTAGACGCTCTAAAAGAAACCGGTGTTCGAATTACTCCGCAGCGCCATGCCATCTTGGAGTTTCTCGTAAATTCTATGACACACCCAACCGCGGACGATATATATAAGGCACTTGAAGGGAAATTTCCTAATATGAGTGTAGCAACGGTTTACAACAATTTACGAGTCTTCCGGGAATCTGGATTAGTAAAAGAATTAACGTATGGGGATTCCTCAAGCCGATTTGATTTTGCGACATCTGACCATTACCATGCGATTTGTGAAAACTGCGGAAAGATTGTTGACTTTCACTATCCTGGCCTTGATGAAGTAGAACAGCTTGCATCCCATGTGACAGGTTTTACAGTAAGTCATCATCGCTTGGAGATCTATGGCACTTGTCAAGAATGTGCAAAAAAAGAAAATCATTAATGAAAAAGCTGACCAGTTGAATGGTCAGCTTATTTTTATGACTTTTTTCGATTGTAGGATTCATCAAACTCTTTTCCTTCTAATGCTGGATCGAGTGTAAGTGGCTCTCTGCAATGCATGCACATGTCCACCCGCCCAAGCACTTTTGTTTCCTTCTCACAGCCTGGACATACGACACGGACTGCCTTCGTAGAAAGCATACCGATCCAAAAGTAAACGGCTGTACTCAATCCAATCGATAACACGCCGAGTAGCATAAAGAAGGTCGACAGCCAGACCGATTCCTTGAAGAACACACCGATATACATGATCAAAAAACCAACAAAAACCAAACTAAGTGCAAATGTTCTGATTTTATTAATCTTACTGGAGTATTTCGCCATCCCTAGTCCCCCTTATCTCCAATATAGCACATTTTACCTTTCTGTTTGAATTAGTTATAGAGTTTTGTGAATAAATTGCTTATAATGATTCAACGATCTTTTTTCATGTATTGAAGGAATTTTGATTCTATGAGGAGAAATACATAGCATTAGAGAAGAACCTTACACCCGAGTATTGGAGGAATCACTATGGAAAATCTTCTCCGTCCTATTTATCAAGAGAGAGCAAGTCATCCAGATACATTAGCTGTGATTATAGTAGAAAGAAGGCATAAAGTATCTTCTGAGACGGATAACTTTGATGCAGCGCTTCTAGTCATCGTAAAGGATGCGGAAGAACCGTTATTTATTAAGCACTATGAATCCGATCACCAGACAGCTTCTTTAAATGTTGTCACAGATGATCAGTTGAAGGAATGGATTACCTTAGGTACCAACAGGCGGATTATTGATTGGATTTTAAACGGAAAAGTCCTGTTTGATCGAAATGAATATATTTTCAACTTGATTGATGAACTGAGTACATTCCCGTTTTCTAACCGTAAGCTCAAAATTGGTTTAGAATATGGCAAGCTCATTCGCAGATATATAGAAGGAAAAGCATTTTTTGAATCAAATCAATTCCTCGATGCATATAATTCCATTGTGCATGCCCTGCATCATCTTGCGCGTATTGAAGTGATTGATAAAGGCTTCCACCCAGAAGTGACCGTTTGGAACCAAGTACGTCATATGGAACCGGAAGTATATAAACTTTATTCAGAGTTGATTGAAAGCCACGAAAGTCTTCATAAACGGTTAGAACTTTTATTCCTAGCGAATGATTTCTTGATTCATTCAAAAGCAGAAATTGGTGCGGCTCATTTGCGTCATGTCATGGAACAGCAGGATATTTGGCTGTTTGGCGAGCTTCTTGCACATCCTGATCTCAAACATTTCACACCTGATCTTAGTGTGATGATTGATTTCTTTGTGGAAAAAGGAATTGTGCTAGTAGAGCCAATTGAGACGAAGGGGCAAAAAATCTATCATCGAGGATATTTTGTTAAAAAAGATATTGACGTATGAATATTATGATGGTATATTATTAAACGTCGCTAATGAGTAACTGAGTTGCTTTGAAAGAAAAGCGGACAAAAAGAAATTCAGAAAAACACTTGACGCACACGGTGCTCAAATGTTATATTAAGAAAGTCGCCTCTGAGCGATAACGAAGATGATCTTTGAAAACTAAACAAGACAAAACGTACCTGTTAATTCGAGTTTTTATAAAAAATCCTATGATACATCATAGGTAGTCAGTCAAACGCTGACGAAAAACAAAACTTCGGTTTTGTACTTTTTCGGAGAGTTTGATCCTGGCTCAGGACGAACGCTGGCGGCGTGCCTAATACATGCAAGTCGAGCGGACAGAAGGGAGCTTGCTCCCGGATGTTAGCGGCGGACGGGTGAGTAACACGTGGGTAACCTGCCTGTAAGACTGGGATAACTCCGGGAAACCGGAGCTAATACCGGATAGTTCCTTGAACCGCATGGTTCAAGGATGAAAGACGGTTTCGGCTGTCACTTACAGATGGACCCGCGGCGCATTAGCTAGTTGGTGAGGTAACGGCTCACCAAGGCGACGATGCGTAGCCGACCTGAGAGGGTGATCGGCCACACTGGGACTGAGACACGGCCCAGACTCCTACGGGAGGCAGCAGTAGGGAATCTTCCGCAATGGACGAAAGTCTGACGGAGCAACGCCGCGTGAGTGATGAAGGTTTTCGGATCGTAAAGCTCTGTTGTTAGGGAAGAACAAGTGCAAGAGTAACTGCTTGCACCTTGACGGTACCTAACCAGAAAGCCACGGCTAACTACGTGCCAGCAGCCGCGGTAATACGTAGGTGGCAAGCGTTGTCCGGAATTATTGGGCGTAAAGGGCTCGCAGGCGGTTTCTTAAGTCTGATGTGAAAGCCCCCGGCTCAACCGGGGAGGGTCATTGGAAACTGGGAAACTTGAGTGCAGAAGAGGAGAGTGGAATTCCACGTGTAGCGGTGAAATGCGTAGAGATGTGGAGGAACACCAGTGGCGAAGGCGACTCTCTGGTCTGTAACTGACGCTGAGGAGCGAAAGCGTGGGGAGCGAACAGGATTAGATACCCTGGTAGTCCACGCCGTAAACGATGAGTGCTAAGTGTTAGGGGGTTTCCGCCCCTTAGTGCTGCAGCTAACGCATTAAGCACTCCGCCTGGGGAGTACGGTCGCAAGACTGAAACTCAAAGGAATTGACGGGGGCCCGCACAAGCGGTGGAGCATGTGGTTTAATTCGAAGCAACGCGAAGAACCTTACCAGGTCTTGACATCCTCTGACAACCCTAGAGATAGGGCTTTCCCTTCGGGGACAGAGTGACAGGTGGTGCATGGTTGTCGTCAGCTCGTGTCGTGAGATGTTGGGTTAAGTCCCGCAACGAGCGCAACCCTTGATCTTAGTTGCCAGCATTCAGTTGGGCACTCTAAGGTGACTGCCGGTGACAAACCGGAGGAAGGTGGGGATGACGTCAAATCATCATGCCCCTTATGACCTGGGCTACACACGTGCTACAATGGACAGAACAAAGGGCTGCGAGACCGCAAGGTTTAGCCAATCCCACAAATCTGTTCTCAGTTCGGATCGCAGTCTGCAACTCGACTGCGTGAAGCTGGAATCGCTAGTAATCGCGGATCAGCATGCCGCGGTGAATACGTTCCCGGGCCTTGTACACACCGCCCGTCACACCACGAGAGTTTGCAACACCCGAAGTCGGTGAGGTAACCTTTATGGAGCCAGCCGCCGAAGGTGGGGCAGATGATTGGGGTGAAGTCGTAACAAGGTAGCCGTATCGGAAGGTGCGGCTGGATCACCTCCTTTCTAAGGATATATGGAGCAGCGTACGTTTTTCGTCTTGTTTAGTTTTGAAGGATCATTCCTTCAAACATGTCTCTAGCGAGACAGGATTGTTCTTTGAAAACTAGATAACAATAAGTAATACATTCACATTGAATGCAATGCAAAGTTCATCACACATAGTGATTCTTTCTAAAGTAAGAAATGGTTAAGTTAGAAAGGGCGCACGGTGGATGCCTTGGCACTAGGAGCCGATGAAGGACGGGACGAACACCGATATGCTTCGGGGAGCTGTAAGCAAGCTTTGATCCGGAGATTTCCGAATGGGGAAACCCACTGCTCGTAATGGAGTAGTATCCATACTTGAATACATAGAGTATGAGAAGGCATACCCGGGGAACTGAAACATCTAAGTACCCGGAGGAAGAGAAAGCAAATGCGATTCCCTGAGTAGCGGCGAGCGAAACGGGAACAGCCCAAACCAAGAGGCTTGCCTCTTGGGGTTGTAGGACACTCTATACGGAGTTACAAAGGAACGATATAAGCGAAGAGGTCTGGAAAGGCCCGCCAAAGAAGGTAACAGCCCTGTAACTGAAATGTTGTTCTCTCCAGAGTGGATCCTGAGTACGGCGGAACACGTGAAATTCCGTCGGAATCCGGGAGGACCATCTCCCAAGGCTAAATACTCCCTAGTGACCGATAGTGAACCAGTACCGTGAGGGAAAGGTGAAAAGCACCCCGGAAGGGGAGTGAAATAGATCCTGAAACCGTGTGCCTACAAGTAGTCAGAGCCCGTTAACGGGTGATGGCGTGCCTTTTGTAGAATGAACCGGCGAGTTACGATCCCGTGCAAGGTTAAGCAGAAGATGCGGAGCCGCAGCGAAAGCGAGTCTGAATAGGGCGCATGAGTACGTGGTCGTAGACCCGAAACCAGGTGATCTACCCATGTCCAGGGTGAAGTTCAGGTAACACTGAATGGAGGCCCGAACCCACGCACGTTGAAAAGTGCGGGGATGAGGTGTGGGTAGGGGTGAAATGCCAATCGAACCTGGAGAT